>MESI01000120.1 GCA_001770935.1 Burkholderiales bacterium RIFCSPLOWO2_12_FULL_61_40
AAGGCCGCCTACAACTATTTCTTCGAAGAACGCTTTGAGGCCGGGCTGGTGCTGGAGGGCTGGGAGGTCAAATCCTTGCGCGAAGGCAAAGTGCAACTCACCGACGGCTATGTGGTGGTGCGCAACGGTGAATTGTTCATCATCGGCCTGCAAATCACGCCCCTGGGAACGGCGTCCACCCACATCAGCCCCGACAAGGTGCGCACCAAGAAACTCTTGCTGCACAAGGAAGAAATCAAACGTCTGATTGGCAAGATTGATCAAAAAGGCTACACCCTGGTGCCGCTCAACCTGCACTGGAAGGCGGGAAAAATCAAATGCGACATTGCTCTGGCCAAGGGCAAGGCCGAACATGACAAGCGCAACACCATCAAGGACCGCGAAGGCAAACGGGAAGTGGCGCGGGCCATGAAAAGCTACAGCCGCTAAATATTTTTCCGTTCGGGGAATAAACGAAACGCTGCCGGTGCTGATACCAGACCGACGACGAAATCCACGCCCCAGTGGATGGCCGATCGCAGAGGCCATCTACCGGCAACTCTGAAGCACTGCTTCAGCCCAAATCCCGCAGGGGATGCGCCCAGGTCGGCCAGGGGGACTCGAAGAAAGGAGCCACCTGTTCGGGCGTAACGTCTTCAATCCGTGCCGGGTTCCACTGGGGGCTGTGGTCCTTGTCCACCGCAAGGGCACGAATCCCTTCCACGGTTTCCGAGCTGGCCCCGCTGCGCCCCAGGTGGTGGGTATTGAAACAGTGGCGAACGATGTCACGCTCCATACGCAAGTCTTCGGCCAGTGTCATGCCACGCGCACGGCGCACCTGCTCCAGCACCACATGCAGCATCAAGGGCGAACGTTTGCGCAAGGTGGCGGCAGTGTGTTGTGCCCACACACTGTCGTCCGCCTCCAGGGCCCGCACGATCTCGGGCACCGATTTCAGCGAAAAATATTGGTCAATATGGGCTATAGCCCCCGTAGATTGTGCGTGAGCAGCTATTGAATAGATAGCAAGCCATTGACCGAGTGCCTCTGGCAGATCCAGATTGGTGTGGGCCAATGCGTCCCAAGCCTCTTCAAGACGGGCTTCGTCCAGGCAGGCGTCGGCCAGTCCCATCTCTATCGCAGTGGCGGCGTCCATTACCTCGCCGGTGAGCGCCTGCCATTCCCCGGTGTGACCCGGACAACGGCTCAAAAAGTAGCCCCCACCCACGTCAGGAAACAGGCCGATATGGGTCTCGGGCATGGCCATCTTGGTGCGCCCCGTCACCAAACGGTGGGATGCACCCTGACTGATACCCATGCCCCCGCCCATGACCACACCGTCCATGAAAGCGATGTAGGGCTTGGTGTAGTGGTGAATCAGGTGGTTGAGCGCGTATTCCTCGGTGAAAAAATCCTCCAACTGGGGATTTCCAGCCAAGGCCGCCTGGTGGAAGAAACGGATGTCACCACCGGCACAGAAACTGCCAAACGGCCCCGCCTTGCCCATGCCCCGTATCGCTACCGCTTTGACCGCAGCATCCTGCTGCCATTGCAGCAGCACGGCCGTGAGGCTGCGCACCATCTCCAGATTCAGGGAATTCAGGGCCTTGGCGCGGTTCAGCGTAATGCACCCCAGCTGCCCGCGCACTTCTGCCAATACCAAATCACTCATAACCGTTGTCTCCACCCAATCACTTCATTCACCACCAAGGCGCCTATGACCAAGGTACCGCCGCTTAAAACCGCCCTGGACGGCTCTTCGCCAGCTCCGACCCACGCCAGCAAGATGCCAAAAATAACCTCCAGCAGTTGCAGCAGCGATATTTCTGGCGCCTTCAAAACACGGGCGCACCACACGGACAGCACACAGGGCAAGGCCAATTGTCCTACGCCCAGCAGGCCCAGCAATGTCACATCGTGGACACTGGCCTGAAAAGGATAGGCCAATGGAAAGGTCAGCACCGTAGAGATCACCGCCCCCACCAGCACAGCGGGAACCAAATCGACGTTGTGGCCTTGGGCGTGGGAGTGCTGGGTGACGGTCCAGTTGGTGGCACCGGCAATAGGCACACACAGTGCCACCAGCGTTCCCAGCACCGAGCCCTGCGATACCTGGTCCGCGTACATGTACACAATGCCCATCCCCGCAGCGGCTATGGCCACCCAGGTCCGCGCAGGCACCCGGTGGCCAATAAACAGCCAGGCAATCAGTGCCGTCAACAGCGGCCCCATCGCCATGGTGACCAGCACATTGCCCACACTGGTGAGGGTCAGTGCCACCATGAAGGCGGTGAACATCACACTCCAGCACAGGCCCGACACCCAAAACAGGCCGCTGGCACGGCGTATCTTGGCGAACACCGCGCGCCCCTGAAACAGCGGCAAGATCAACAACAGGGCAATGGCGGTGAACAAGGCCCGCCAAAACGTGACCTCAAAACTTCGGGCAAATTCCAGATGGCGCGTGACCACACCGGCGGTGGACCACATCAGGGCCACCGCCACCATCAGAAACACCGCCCGGTTGTGGGTCAAAGACAAGAACAGCCCTTGGTCAGTTGGGGACAGAGCTTGTTCGCTGCGCGTAACTGCGGTCTGTCCCGCAAAGTTTCAGGTTTAACGGCCAGCGCGCTTGCGCTCGCTTTCCGTCAAATGGCGCTTGCGCAGACGCACCGACTTGGGCGTGATCTCGACCAGTTCGTCGTCCTCGATGAACTCCACACCGTATTCCAGTGTGCATTCGATCGGGGGCGTGATCTTGATTGCGTCTTCCTTGCCACTGACGCGGAAGTTGGTCAGCTGCTTGGTACGGGTGGCATTGACCACCAGATCGTTGTCACGGCTGTGAATGCCCACAATCATGCCTTCGTACACCGGATCATTGGGCTTGACGAACATGCGGCCACGGTCATCGAGCTTGCCCAGCGCATAGGTGAAAATTTCACCCGCGTCCATGGAAATCAGCACGCCGTTTTTGCGGCCACCGATGTCGCCTTTGTGCGGTTCATAGCAGTCAAAAATATTGGCGATCAGGCCGGAACCACGGGTCAAATTCAGAAACTCGTTGGAGAAACCAATCAAACCACGCGCAGGAATACGGTACTCAAGACGCACACGGCCGCGGCCGTCCGGCTCCATGTTCACCAGCTCGCCCTTGCGCTCGCCCAGGGCTTGCATCACGCCGCCCTGGTGCTGTTCTTCGATGTCGGCCGTGACCAACTCGATCGGCTCGCACTTCTCGCCGTTGATTTCCTTGAACATCACGCGTGGCTTGGACACAGCCATTTCGTAACCTTCGCGGCGCATGTTTTCCAGCAAAATAGTCAGGTGCAATTCGCCACGGCCCAGAACTTCGAAGATACCTTCTTCGTCGGTTTCATTGACGCGCAGGGCCACGTTGTGTTGCAGTTCTTTTTGCAGGCGGTCCCAGATCTGACGGCTGGTGACGTACTTGCCTTCGCGACCCGCCAGCGGACTGGTGTTGACGCAAAAGTTCATGGTCAGGGTCGGCTCATCGACCTTGAGCATGGGCAGCGGTGTGGGATTGACCACGTCGGTGACGGTCACGCCGATACCGATATCCGCAATGCCGTTGATCAACACGATTTCACCGGGACCGGCTTCGGTCGCTTGCACACGGTCCAGACCCTGGAAGGTCAACACCTGGTTGATGCGGCCTTTGACGGATTTGCCGTCCGGACCTTCCATCACCACCACGTCCATATTGGGTTTGATGGTGCCCTGGCTGATACGGCCGACGCCGATGCGGCCCACAAAGGTGGAGAAGTCCAGTGCGGAAATTTGCAATTGCAGGGGTGCGGCAGGGTCGCCTTTCTGGGATGGCACATGCTTGAGCACAGTGTTGAACAGGGCCGACATGTCGGGGCCCCACTGCTCACCCGGCGCACCTTCTTCCAGCGAAGACCAGCCGTTGATACCCGAGGCGTAGACGACGGGAAAGTCCAGCTGCTCGTCCGTTGCACCCAGCTTGTCGAACAGGTCGAACGCGGCGTTGACAACTTTGTCAGGATTGGCGCCCGGCTTGTCCACCTTGTTCACCACCACGATGGGCTTGAGCCCCAGAGCCAAAGCTTTCTTGGTCACAAAGCGCGTCTGGGGCATGGGGCCTTCCTGGGCATCGATCAGCAGCACCACACCGTCCACCATCGAGAGTGCGCGCTCCACTTCACCGCCAAAGTCCGCGTGTCCGGGGGTGTCCACGATATTGATGTGGGTGCCTTCCCAGCTGACCGCGCAGTTCTTGGCCAGAATCGTGATGCCACGTTCTTTTTCGATGGCATTGTTGTCCATCACGGTGTCGACCACTTTTTCGTGCTCGGCAAAGGTACCGGACTGGCGCAGCAATTGGTCGACCATCGTGGTCTTGCCATGATCGACGTGGGCGATGATGGCGATGTTGCGGATTTGTTTAATGCTCATGGTTCACTTTCTCTTAAATCTGCTCAGATTTCTTAAGTATTTGCTCTATCTCCAGCGGGCTTAATAGCCGCCCTGGTATCAATTCACCCGCTTTCACCTGGGCCGACCCCAGCAAGGCGTGTGGGTTTTCACCATACACGGCGACTCGCGCCTCGTCAGGCCATGCCCCCCGGCGGCGAACACCACTCAGGAAACGCCCTGCACTTTCATTTCCCAGCGTCACTACCGCGTGGTCTCGCAGAAGCGACTCCACCGGCATCAGGCAAGCCACCCGTTGTTCCTCGGTCATGGCTTCCAGCGCCTCCAGCGTGACGCATTGAGAAACCGAAAAGCCTCCGGTTTCAATCCGCCGCAATGCGGTCAGATGCGCACCACACCCCAGCGCCTCGCCCACATCCTCCCCAAGGGTTCGAATGTAGGTTCCCTTGCTGCATTTCACTACCATTTTGATAGCTGCTTGCGCACTGTCCACGGGGGCCAGGGTCGCTTTTAATGCATGAATCGTGACCTCGCGGGCCGCCCGTTCCACCTCAATCCCGGCACGGGCATATTCGTACAGTGCCCGTCCATCCTTCTTCAGCGCGCTGTGCATGGGGGGCACCTGATGGATGACTCCCGTAAAACGCGGCAAGACACCTTGCAAGTCAACATCAGTGACATGAACGGGGCGCTCTTCGAGCACCTCACCTTCGGCATCCGCCGTGCTGGTCTTGACACCCAAACACGCCACCGCTTCATACGTTTTGTCGGCATCCAGCTGCAATTGGCTGAACTTCGTGGCCGCCCCAAAACACAGCGGCAACACGCCGGTTGCCAGGGGGTCCAGGGTACCGGTATGCCCCGCTTTTTCAGCACGCAACAGCCATTTTACTTTTTGCAATGCATCGTTGCTGGACCAACCTAAAGGCTTGTCCAGCAACAGCACCCCATGCACGGGGCGCCTTGCAACCCGTGCACGTGGCGCGTTCATGGGATCAGTCTTCCTTGGCCCGAGAAGAAACCGCACGCGCAATCAGGGCGTTCATGTCTGCCGCCTTCTCTGTGGTGCGATCAAACACAAAATGCAAGGTAGGCACCGTGTGGATATGCAGCCGTTTGAACAAACCGGAACGCAAAAAGCCCGCCGCCTGGTTCAAACCTTCGGTGCATGCCACGGGATCACCCACCAGCAAGCTGAAGAACACCTTGGCATGGGCATAGTCAGGGGTGACCTCCACCGCCTGAATCGTCACCATCCCCACACGCGGGTCTTTCAACTCGCGCGCAATCAGCTCGGTCAGATCCCGCTGGATCTGATCGGCCACCTTGAAGCTGCGGTTGGGGGTACTGGACTTTTTACGCACGGTTTAAACCACGTCCATTACAGGGTACGCGCGACTTCGCGAATCTCGAAGAATTCCAGCACGTCACCCTCTTGGATGTCGTTGTAGTTCTTGATATTCAAGCCGCACTCAAAGTTCTCGCGCACTTCCTTGGCATCGTCCTTGAAGCGCTTGAGCGAATCCAGTTCACCGGAGTAGATGACCATGTTGTTGCGCAGCAGGCGCAGGCGCGCGGTGCGGCGAACAATACCTGCCGTAACCATACAGCCGGCGATCGAGCCAATCTTGCTGACCTTGAACACCTGGCGAATCTCGGCGGTACCGATGACTTCTTCCTTCTTGTCCGGAGTCAACATACCCGACATGGCCAGCTTCAAATCATCAACTGCGTCATAAATAATGTCGTAGTAGCGAATGTCTACGCCGTTGTTTTCGGCCAGCTTGCGCGCACCAGCGTCGGCACGGGTGTTGAAACCAATGATGACCGCCTTGGAGGCAATTGCCAGATTCACATCCGACTCGCTGATCGCACCGACAGCGGCGTACACCAGTTGTACCTTGACCTCGTCCGTGGACAATTTGAGCAAGGATTGCGCCAATGCTTCCTGCGAACCCTGCACATCGGCCTTGACGATGATGGGCACCATCTTGACTTCGCCCGCAGAAATGTCCGAGAACATATTCTCCAGCTTGGCTGCCTGCTGTTTGGCCAGTTTGGTATTGCGGAATTTTCCGGCACGGTAGGTAGCAATCTCACGAGCCCGGCGTTCGTCCGACAACACCATGAACTCGTCGCCAGCTTGGGGGACTTCGGTCAAACCCTGGATTTCCACCGGGATAGACGGGCCCGCCGTTTTGATCGTTTTGCCGTTTTCGTCCAACATGGCACGCACACGGCCATAGGTGGAACCTGCCAATACGATATCGCCGGTTTTCAGCGTACCGGATTGCACCAGGATCGTCGAAACCGGGCCACGGCCCTTGTCCAAACGTGCCTCGATTACCAAACCCTTGGCCATGGCGTCTACAGGTGCCCGCAGCTCCAGCACTTCTGCCTGCAACAGCACCTGTTCCAGCAAATCATCAATGCCCTGGCCGGTCTTCGCAGATACGGGGACAAACGGCGACTCACCGCCGAATTCTTCAGGCACAACCTCTTCCACCACCAACTCGTTCTTGACGCGCTCAGGATTGGCATCCGGCTTGTCAATCTTGTTGATAGCCACCACGATAGGCACACCTGCCGCCTTGGCGTGTTTGATGGCTTCCTTAGTCTGTGGCATCACGCCATCGTCAGCAGCCACCACCAGAATCACGATGTCGGTCGCCTTGGCGCCACGGGCACGCATGGCCGTGAATGCCTCATGGCCTGGGGTATCCAGAAAAGACACCATGCCGCGTGGTGTTTCCACGTGGTAGGCACCAATGTGCTGGGTAATACCACCAGCTTCGCCCGAAGCCACTTTGGCACGGCGGATGTAATCGAGCAAAGAAGTCTTGCCATGGTCCACGTGGCCCATCACGGTCACCACAGGAGCCCGCGGCAAGGATTCCGCATGCTGTTCAGACACCTCTTCGGCAGTAAAGGCTTCAGGATCATCCAAGGCAGCAACCACAGCGGTGTGTCCCATCTCCTCCACCACAATCATGGCGGTGTCTTGGTCCAGGGGCTGATTGATCGTGACCATCTGGCCCAGCTTCATCAGGTGCTTGATAACCTCAGACGCTTTGACCGCCATCTTGTGCGCCAACTCGGCCACAGTGATGGTTTCAGGCACATGCACTTCGATGACGCGTGCCTCGACTGGCACCGCTTGCACCCGTTGGTCGTCACGGTCCCGGTCATTGCTGCCGCGTCGGCCACGTGGGCCAGCGCGCCAGTTGGTGCCGCGACCGGCGCCCGCACCGGTGTCGCCACGGGTTGGAATGGCCTTCTTCTTGGCGGGGTCCCCTGCCCAACTGCTGGACAATTTGGCGGATTTCACCTCCTTGCCAGCGCCCGCACCATTGGCGGGTGTGGCAGCAGGCGCTCCGGGCGCGCCTGGCTTGGCGGGTTTGGCCGCTACAGCTCCTGCAGCCGGCTTGTGCAAAGTACCCTTGATGCCCGCTTTGGCCGCCTCAGCCCTGATTTCTTCAGGCTTCTTGACAGGAGGCGGCGGCTTCCTGGCGGGAGCCGACATCATCAATCGAATGGCAGCAGCCTCGGCTTCTGCCTTGCGCCTGCGCTCACCCAAATCAGCAGCCCGTGCGATCTCTTCGGCTGCACGGACCTTGGAATCAGCAGCCGCTTTTTCATTGGCTTGTTGCTGCGCCTTGGCAGCCACCTGGGCTTTTTCAGCCGCTTCGCGTACTTTAGCCGCTGCAGCCTCGGCCACGTTTTGTGTTTTTGCAACAGGCGGAACCACTGGTTTCGCTTTTTCAGCTGCGACTCGCGCTGCTTCTATTTCAGCTGCCTTGGCGGCGGCGGCTTCAGCGGCTTGGCGGGCTTTGGATTCTTGCTCTTCGCGTTCGCGCCGACGTTGTACCAACTCTTCTTCCTGACGACGAATCAGTTCCGCTTGACGTTGCGCTTCTTCCTCGCGACGGACCAATTCAGCATTGTCAATGACAGACTGGGCCGACACTTGGACAGGAGCCTCTTGCTCGACCACGTCGGCAGGCTGGTCCAGCCCATCTTCACGCCGAACAAAGGTGCGCTTTTTACGCACTTCGACCTGAATCGTACGTGCTTTTCCTGTGGAATCCGCCTGTTTGATCTCGGTGGTTTGCCGCTTGACCAAAGTAATCTTCTTGCGCTCCAGGCTGGCGGTGCCATGGCTATTTTGCAAGTAATTCAACAAGCTGTGCTTGTCTGCATCGGTCAGAACGTCGGAGGCCGCCGACTTGGCTACCCCGGCGGACTTCAACTGCTCAAGCAGTGTATCGTTGGATTTTTTGAGTTCGATTGCAAACTCGGCGACGGTCGTACTGGACATTTGTTGTGTAACCTTTGGTTCGGCATAACAAGCCTTGCGGGCAATTGTTAGCCATCACTGAAACTTCGTTTTCATGACCTTGACTCTGGTCTTAAGAAGCTGCGTCATTGGTAAACCAATGTTCCCGCGCCTTCATGATCATGGCCTTGGCTTCGTCCGCAGACTGGCCAGTGATTTCTGTGAGTTCGTCAACAGCCAAATCGGCCAGGTCGTCGCGGGTGTGAACACCACTGTCCGCGAGCTTCCCAATCAATTCAGCAGTGATGCCTGCAAGGTCACGCAAATCCAGCGAAACCTCGTCAACGCTTTCTTCATGGGCGATTTCCATGGTCAACAGCGCATTCTTCGCACGGCTGCGCAATTCGTTGACGGTGTCTTCGTCGAAACTCTCGATTTCGAGCATTTCTTCCAGGGGCACGTAAGCAATTTGCTCCAGGCTGGTAAAACCTTCGGAAATCAGCAGATCTGCCATTTCCTCGTCCACATCCAGCTTTTCCATGAACAGCTTGCGGCCGGCATCGTCTTCGCCTGCCTGCTTCTGCTCCGACTCAGCGGCATCCAGAATGTTGATTTTCCAGCCCGTGAGGTCTGACGCCAAACGCACATTCTGACCACCGCGGCCAATGGCAATGGCCAAATTTTCTTCATCCACCACCACATCCATGGCGTGGCGCTCTTCGTCCACCACAATGCTGGACACATTGGCGGGTGCCAAAGCACCAATCACAAATTGCGCTGGATCTTCACTCCACAGCACAATGTCCACGCGCTCACCGGCGAGCTCATTGGTCACGCCATTGACCCGCGTACCACGCACACCAACACAAGTACCAATGGGGTCTACGCGTTTGTCATGGGACAACACCGCAATCTTGGCGCGTGAACCAGGGTCACGGGCGCAGGATTTGATCTCCAGAAGCCCTTGTTCAATTTCAGGCACTTCCTGGCGGAACAACTCCACCATAAACTCTGGTGCGGAACGCGACAACACAATAGGCGCGCCACGCAAGGTCAGGTCCACTTCCATGATCATGGCGCGGACACGGTCACCAGTACGCAGATTTTCCTTGGGGATCATCTCGCTACGGCGCAAACGACCTTCCACACGGCCGCTCTCGACAATGATGTCGCCTTTGTCCATGCGCTTGACCGTACCCACAAAGATTTTTTCGCCGCGCGACATGAAGTCGTTCAGCAACATTTCGCGCTCGGCATCACGGATTTTTTGCAAAATCACCTGCTTGGCCGCCATGGCACCGATACGACCAATAGGCACGGACTCTACCGATTCCTCGATGTACTCATCCACCTCAATGTCGGGAATCTGTTCTTTGGCTTCAAACAGCAGAATTTCCTGGTCAGGCAATTGCAGCCCCGCCTCATCGGGAACGACGTGCCAGCGGCGGAAAGTTTCATAGTTACCACTGTCGCGATCCAGGGCGACACGGATATCCACCTCACCGGAGTACAACTTTTTGGTTGCCTGCGCCAGGGCCGCTTCCACAGCGCCCATAACCACATCCAGCTCCACGTTTTTTTCACGTGAGATAGCCTCAACCAGCATCAACAGTTCGCGATTCATGCCATGACTCTCCTGAACACTCTTTTCAACCAATACAAAAATACCAAACCAAAATCGATCACTCGACCTCGCCGTCCAGCCCACCCGCACCCTTGCGCCCCTTGAAGCTCACAATCGGCGCCAGCCGGGCTTCACGCACTTCATCCAGCGTAAAACCCAAAGCCTGCAAGGGCGGCGGAATCCGTTTTTTACTTACTTTTTGACCCGGCTTGACTACAGGCGCATCACTCCAAACGATCTGCCACCCTGTACCGCCATCCGCAGCCAATACTTTTTCCAAAACACCCCGAAATTTCTTGCGATTGGCGCTCACCTGTCCGGCAGCCGCCACACCCATGGGTGCTTTGAGCGTGATATCCACCATCTGCCCCACGAAGCGCTCGTAGTCCTGCACATGGCGCAAAGGACGATCAATCCCCGGGGAGGAAATCTCAAGGCGCTTGTACTCCACCCCATCCACTTCCAGGGCAAACTGCAGCTGGCGATTGACTTTTTCGCAATCCTCTACATTGATGAACTGCTCCACAGCAGGCACACCCTCTGCAGGCGGCACCCACGGCAAATCGATGGTAATGCGCAGCAATCCACCAGCGGAACGTTCAATCTCCACCAGGTCATACCCTAAACCAGCAACAGTTTGCTCAACAATTTCCCGCAGTGCCACGTAAAAATCAGCCTATTCAAAAACAATCGACCAAAAAAAACGGGCGGTAATTACCCGCCCGCTTGGTCGTGAACTATGGATTGTACTGCAAAAGTGCGAAAAACCCTTGATTTTCAAGGAATTATTCCGCCGCCGCGAGCAGGATTCGGGTGTATTCGTGCTGTGGCTGACCAAAGACTTGTGCCACAGGACCACGTTCCATCATTTTCCCGCCTTGCATCACCAGAACATGGTGGGCCATGGCACGAACGACCGCCACATCGTGGGTGATCAGAAGATAGGCCAACCCCCGTTCACGCTGCAAACCTTGCAGCAGTTGCAAAATCTGCTGTGCCATCGTGACATCCAGCGCACTGGTGGGCTCATCCAGCACCAGCAAGCGTGGTTGCACGATGAGTGCCCGGGCAATGGCAATGCGCTGGCGCTGGCCGCCCGAGAACTGGTGCGGATAACGCGCCAGCAAGCCGGGAAACTGCCCCTCGTCCAAACCCACTTCGTCCAAAGTCTTTTTCACCCGCTGGCAGCGCTGGGCAGCAGAGAGCCCGGGTTCGTGCACCAGCAGCCCCTCACCCACTATTTCTTCCACCGTCATACGGGGTGACAGCGACGAAAAAGGATCTTGGAACACCACTTGCACGTCTTTGCGCAAGGCGCGGTCCGCATGGACGCCCGCCCCCCAACTTTGCCCAAACAAAGACATGGCACCCTCGAACTTCAGCAGCCCCAGGGCCGCCAGAGCCAAGGTGGACTTGCCCGAGCCTGATTCCCCCACCACCCCCAGGGTCTGGCCGCAGGGCAACTCCAACTCAAGCTGTGACACCGCCACAAATTCACCATGAGAAAACCAGCCGCGCAGACCCGGCCGGGGCACCGGGTAAGCCACCCGTATGCCGCGCGCCACCAAAGCCACTTCGGCTCTTGCCGGGTGTTCGAGCACATTGCGCACCGGCTTGCTGGCCATCAACCGGCGGGTGTACGCATGTTGCGGCGCCGCAAACAGGTCCGCCACCGCGCCCTGCTCCACGATGCGCCCGCTTTCCATCACGGCCACACGGTCGGCAAACTGGCGCACCAGATTCAGGTCGTGGGTGATCAGCAGCACGGCCATGCCGTATTTTTTTTGCAAATCGGTGAGCAGGTCCAGAATCTGCTTGCGCACCGTCACATCCAGGGCAGTGGTCGGCTCGTCGGCCAGCAACAACTGGGGACGGCACGCCAGGGCCATGGCGATCATGGCCCGCTGGCGCTGGCCGCCGGAAAGCTGGTGGGGGTAGGCTTTGGCCCGGCGCGCCGGATCATCAATCCCCGTATCCGCTATCAATTCAATAGCTGCTTGCGCACATTCTGCGGGGGTTAGGCCTATTTTTAGCTGCAAAACTTCGGCAATTTGCTCGCCGATGGTGAAGACCGGGTTCAGGGCCGTCATGGGCTCCTGAAAAATCATGGCGATATCCTGCCCCCGAATGGCCTGCAACTGGCGCGCAGGCAGGCGCAGCAAATCGAATTTGCGCGCTCCCGATGCGAACCATGCATGGCCCTGCGCCTGCGCGCCCTGTGCCAGCCCCAGCAGACTCAAGGCCGTCACCGTTTTCCCAGAGCCCGACTCCCCCACCAGCGCCAGCTTTTCGCCCGCTTTGATCTCGAAGTCAACACCATGAACCACCGTGCGCCCACCAAAGGACAACTCCAAACCTTGCACCTGCAGCAGGCTCATTGGTCGGCCTTTCGGGGGTCCAGCGCGTCGCGCAAGGCATCGCCCATCAGCGTCAGCAACAGCAGCGTGAGCACCAGCACGGCAAACGTGGACAGCGAAATCCACCAGGCGTCGATGTTGTTTTTGCCTTGCGACAGCAACTCCCCCAGAGATGGCGTGCCCGGTGGCACGCCCAGCCCCAGGAAGTCCAGCGAAGTGAGCGCCAAAATGGCTCCACTCATGCGAAACGGCAGAAAGGTCACCACCGGCGTCAGGCTGTTGGGCAGCACATGGCGCACGATGATTTTCCAGTCGGACACACCGAGCGCCTTGGCCGCGCGCACATAGTCCAACTGCCGATTGCGTAAAAATTCGGCGCGCACATAGTCGCTCAGCCCCATCCAGCCAAACAGGCTGAGCAACACCAACAACAAGGCGATGCTGGGGGCAAACACCGCACTGAAAATAATCAGCAGGTACAGCTCAGGCATGGCGCCCCACACCTCGATAAAGCGCTGGAACACCAGATCCGTCTTGCCGCCAAAAAAACCCTGCACGGCCCCGGTCACCACGCCCAGCAGCACGCCCGTCACGGTCAAGGCCAAGGCGAACAACACGCTGACACGAAAGCCATAAATCAGCTGCGCCAGCAGGTCGCGCCCCCGGTCATCGGTGCCCAGCCAGTTGGCGCGGCTGGGTGGCGCGGGGTTGGGTTGGGCGGCAAAATAGTTGAGGGTTTTGGCCCCATAGGGGTTGGGCGCAAAGAGAGCCCAGTTGCCGGGCTCGGACAGACGCTGCTGGATAAAGGGATCAAGGTAATCGGTTGGCGTCGCAAAATCACCGCCAAAAGTGGTTTCTGGATAGTCATGCAACAGGGGTACATACACCTGCCCCTGGTAAACCAGCAGCAGCGGGCGGTCGTTGGACACCAGTTCAGCCAGCAGGCTCAGCACCAGCAACAGGCCAAACACCAGCAAACTAGCGTAGCCCAGACGATTGCGCCGAAAGCGCAGCCACGCGCGGCGGGAGGGTGAGGCCCCGGCGGGGGCTGGCAAACGTTCAGTCAAATTTGACACGGGGGTCCGCCCAGACATAACACAGGTCCGAAATCAATTTGGTCACCAGTCCAATCAAGGTAAAGAGGTAGAGCGTGCCCATGACCACCGGATAGTCGCGCCGAATCACGCTCTCATAACTCAGCAGCCCCAGGCCATCCAGGGAAAACAGGGTTTCGATCAGCAACGAGCCGGTGAAGAAGGCACCAATAAACGCCGCGGGAAAACCGGTGATGATGGGGATCAAGGCATTGCGCAGCACATGTTTCCACAGCACCTGCCGCTCGGAGAGGCCCTTGGCCCGGGCGGTCACCACGTACTGTTTGCGTATTTCCTCCAAAAACGCATTTTTGGTCAGCATGGCGGTCACCGCAAAACTGCCCAGCACCATGGCGGTCACCGGCAAGGCAATGTGCCAGAGGTAGTCGGCAATACGCGCGCCCCAACCCATTTGCTCCCAGCCGCTGGAGGTCAGGCCCCGCAGTGGGAACCACTGCAGCTGCCCGCCAAACACCACCAGCAAAGCCACGCCCAGCACAAACCCGGGAATCGCATACCCCACCAGGATCAGCAAGGTGGTCACCATGTCAAACCGCGATCCGGCCCGCACGGCCTTGGCCACGCCCAAAGGCACGGCGATCAGGTAACTGATGAAAAAGGTCCACAGCCCCAAACTCATGGAAACCGGCAGCTTTTCCCAAATAAGCTGCGACACGTCGCGGTTCTGGAAAAAGCTTTTGCCCAGGTCAAAACGCGCAAACTGGACCAGCATGTGCCAAAAACGCTCGGGGGCGGGCTTGTCAAAGCCATACAGGGCTTTCGCCTGTTCAATACGCTTGGGATCCACACCCTGCGAACCCCGGTAGCTCAGGCCACCGCCTTCGGCCCCGCCGCCCGCGCCCGCTTTGGCCTCCGCCAGGTACTGCTCCACCGGCCCGCCCGGCACAAACTGGATCACCACAAAGGTCAATAACAAAACACCCAACAGGGTGGGCAGCATCAAGATGAGGCGTTTCAGGACGTAGAGGAACATGGTAAGGCCTTATGCGCCGGGCCGCCCCAAGCAGGGCCACCAGCCCCCTCGGGAGGCAGTGGCCCGCATAGCGCAAGAGCGTGGGGGCTTCATGGCTTTGCCCACCAGGTGTCGATAGCCCAGGTTTCCCCCTGGGCATAGGGCGGCATCGGATCGGGGTGATTCAGCCGCCAGGCGTTGAAAGCCATGCGGTGCGTCCCTGCAGACCACTGTGGCACCAGCAAGTGGCTGTGCCCGATCACCCGGTCCAGCGCACGGCAGGCGGGCAGCAGCTCTGCCTGTGTTTTGGCGCCGGTGATGTGCAGAATCAAGTCGTCCACGGCCGGATTTTTGATGCCGCTGTGGTTGCCAGAGTCTTCCTGGTCCGCGGCCTTGCTGCCAAACAGGTCTGCAAACTCCTGCCCTGGGTTGTGGGTGCCCTGGTAGGCCAGGGAGGTGATATCGAACTCAAATTTTTGCAAGCGCTGTTGGTACAACGCAAAGTCCACGGGCCTGAAAACCAGCTTGACCCCGATTTTCTCCAGGTTGCGCGCCCAGGGCGTGACGACCCGTGCACCGGCTTCGTTGCTGTCCAGGTATTCCAGCTCCAAAACCGCGTTGGCCGCATTGCGCAAGGCGCCATCGCGGTAGATCCATCCCGCCTCCTTCAACAAGGCCTGCGCCTGGCGCAGGTTCTCCCGCACACTGCTGCTGCCATCGGTGCGCGGTGACACCGCCACCGGGCCAAACACCGCCGCAGGAACCTGCTTCGCCCAGGGCTTCAATAAGGCCAGTTCCTGCGCACTGGGCAGCCCATGGGCCTGACACGCGGTGTTGCCAAACAGGCCCTGCACCCGCTGGTAGGCGCCGTAGAACATTTGCCGGCTCATCCATTCAAAGTCCAGCGCCAGCCCCAGGGCCTGGCGCACCCGCACGTCCTGGAGCTTGGGGCGCCGGGTATTGAACACGTAGCTTTGGAAACCGGTGGGCAGGCGGTGTTGAAACTCAGCCTTGACCAGTTCCCCGGAATCAAATTTGCGCCCATTGACCCGTCTGGCCCAGTCACCGGCGGAGAAAAAACGCATCAAATCAAACTCACCGGCCTTGAGCGCTTCGAGCCGGGCCGTGTTGTCTTTGTAGATTTTGACGGTGATGCGGTCAAAATTGGCCGTACCGCGGCGCACATTCAGGTTTTGGGCCCAGTACGCGGGATCGCGCACATAGGTGATGTCCTTGCCAAAGTTGACCGGACCAATTTTGTAGGGTCCGCTGCCAATGGGAATGTCCATCACGATCTGGTCAAACGGCTTGGCAACCCCTTTGTCCACACCCCAAAGGTGGCTGAACACCGGAAGGCCCCCCACGGTCAGGGGCAATTCACGGTTGGGACGCTTGAAACGGAACCGCACGGTCAATGCATCAAGCACATCCGCCACGGCCACTTCCTCAAAGGCGCTGCGGTAGCCCGGCGAGGCAAACGGCCCGGTCAAGGTGTCAAAGCTGTGTTTTACATCCTTGGCCAACACCGGATCGCCATTGTGAAAACGGGCCTGGGGTCGCAACCGAAAGGTTGCACTCATCCCATCACTGGCCACCGCCACGTCTTCGGCCAGCAAGCCGTAACCCGCAGCGGTTTCGTCCAGGGCCCCCGCCAAAAGGGTGTCGAACATCAAATTGCTCAGATACGCCGGGGCCGAACCTTTGATGGTGAAGGGGTTGTATTTATCAAAAGTGGACACCCTGGAATTGCTGACCAGGCGCAACTCGCCCCCCTTGGGCGCGCTGGCATTCACGTAGCTGAACTGCGTAAAACCCGGGGAATATTTCATGTCACCCCACAGCGCATAGCCGTGCGCAGCCCAGCCCGATGGGGCGAACAAGGACAACATGCAGGCGAAGAGGTAACGCATGCGACAATTCTGCCTTAGTCGAAGCATTTTTTGAGAGGACGATATGGGCTTTTTAACTGGCAAGAAGTTGTTGATCACGGGTGTGTTGTCGAACCGTTCCATTGCCTATGGCATTGCCAAATCCTGCCATGCGCAGGGCGCCGAGCTGGCATTTAGCTATGTGGGAGAGCGCTTCAAGGACCGTATCACCGAATTCGCTGCCGATTTTGATTCGAAGCTGATTTTTGACTGTGATGTGGGCGACGATGCCCAAATTGAGAAGTTGTTCGTTGATTTGGCGGTGCACTGGCCCAAATTTGACGGCTTTGTGCACAGCATCGGCTACGCGCCACGCGAAGCCATTGCCGGTAATTTTCTGGACGGTCTGACCCGCGAAAATTTCCGCATCGCGCACGACATCAGCGCCTACAGCTTTCCGGCCATGGCCAAGGCTGCCCTGCCCTACCTGAATGAGAATTCGTCCTTGCTGACGTTGACCTACCTGGGTGGCGTGCGTGTGGTGCCCAGCTACAACACCATGGGCTTGGCCAAGGCATCGCTGGAGTCCTCCGTGCGCTACCTGGCCGACGCCATCGGCCCGCGTGGCATGCGCGTCAATGGCTTGAGCGCAGGCGCAATCAAGACACTGGCCGCCAGTGGCATCAAGGATTTTGGCCGCTTGCTGGCCATTTCCGCCAACGCCTCACCGCTGCGCCGCAATGTGACCATTGATGAGGTAGGCAATGTCGCAGCCTTCCTGTTGAGCGATCTGGCCTCGGGCATGACCGGGCAGATTTCTTATGTGGACTGTGGCGTCAGCCAAACAGCCGTGGCTGTCGTCGAAGCGCCCAACACCTGAAGTTGTAAGTAAAAATAGCTGCTTGCCCCCGTAGAACGGGCGCAAGCAGCTATTAAATCAATAGCAATTACTCAGGTCTTGACGCCGTGTTTCAAGTCTTGACGCAATCTGCGTAGTAGTGAATCTGGCCGTTCGGCCCCACTTCTTCCACCAGGCCGTGGATGTCCGTCTCAAAACCCGGGCACTGGGTGTTGAATTCGCGGGAAAACTTGAGGTAATCCACAATTTTGCGGTTGAAGACCTCGCCCGGAATCAGCAAGGGAATGCCGGGCGGGTACGGAGTGACCAAACCCACCGTGACGCGACCTTCCAGGTGGTCGATTTCCACGCGCTCGGTTTTGCGCAATGCAATATGGGCATATGCGTCGCTGGGCTTCATGGCCGGCACCAGGTCGCTCAGGTACATCTCGGTAGTCAGCCGGGCAATGTCGTACTTGGCATAGAGCTGGTGCACATGCTGGCACAGATCGGCCAGCCCCATTTTTTCGTACTTGGGATGCTTTTGGCAGAACTCGGGCAGGATGCGCCACATGGGCTGGTTCTTGGCGTAGTCGTCCTTGAACTGCTGCAAGGCCGTCAGCATGCTGTTCCAGCGGCCCTTGGTGATGCCGATGGTGAACATGATAAAGAAACTGTACAAGCCGGTTTTCTCCACCACCACGCCGTGTTCGGCCAGGAACTTGGTGACGATGCTGGCCGGAATGCCGGTTTTGGCGAACTTGCCGTTCAGGTCCATGCCGGGCGTCACGATGGTCGACTTGATCGGGTCCAGCATGTTGAAGCCGGTCGCCATCTTGCCAAAACCATGCCAATTCACACCGGCCTTGGCTTTGGCCGATTCACCCTTGATGATCCAGTCATCGGCGCGGCCGATGCCCTCGTCCACCAGCTTGTCGGGTCCCCAGACCTTGAACCACCAGTCGGCGCCATATTCTTCATCGACCTTGCGCATCGCCCGGCGGAAATCCAGCGCTTCGACAATGCTCTCCTCAACCAAAGCGGTGCCGCCGGGAGGCTCCATCATGGCGGCTGCCACGTCGCAACTGGCAATGATGCTGTACTGCGGAGAGGTGCTGGTGTGCATCAAATACGCTTCGTTGAACAGGTGTTTGTCCAGCTTGACGGTTTGTGAATCCTGCACCAGCACATGGCTGGCCTGGCTGATACCCGCCAGCAGCTTGTGGATGGACTGGGTGGCGTATACCATGGCGTGCTTGGGACGAGGCCGGTTTTTGCCCATGGCATGGTAGGTGCCATAAAACGGGTGGAACGCCGCATGCGGCAACCAGGCTTCATCAAAGTGGATGTTCTCCACATAACCATCCAGCATGCCTTTGACGGTTTCGGTGTTGTACAACACGCCGTCGTAGGTGGACTGCGTCAGTGTCAATACGCGGGGTTTGATGTTGTTGACGTCCACCCCTTTCAGGTGCTGTTGAATCAGCGGGTTGGCCAGAATTTTGGCCTTGATGGAGGCCTGCTCAAACTCACTCTTGGGAATGGGACCAATGATGCCAAAGTGGTTGCGCGTGGGTTTCAGGAACACAGGGATCGCCCCGGTCATGATGATGGCGTGCAAATTGGACACATGGCAATTGCGGTCCACCACGACCACGTCGTTGGGCGCCACCGTGTGGTGCCACACCATCTTGTTGCTGGTGCTGGTGCCGTTGGTCACAAAAAAGCAATGGTCGGCATTGAAGATACGCGCCGCATTGCGCTCGCTGGCGGCCACCGGACCGGTGTGGTCCAGCAACTGGCCCAACTCCTCCACCGCGTTGCACACGTCGGCACGCAGCATGTTTTCACCAAAAAACTGGTGGAACATTTGCCCCACCGGGCTCTTCAAGAACGCCACGCCGCCTGAGTGGCCCGGGCAATGCCAGGAGTAGGAGCCATCTTCCGCATAGTCCAGCAAGGCCTTGAAGAACGGCGGCTGCACACCTTCCAGATAGCTTTTGGCCTCGCGGATGATGTGGCGCGCCACAAACTCCGGCGTGTCCTCAAACATATGGATAAATCCATGCAACTCGCGCAGGATGTCGTTGGGGATGTGGCGTGAGGTTTTGGTTTCTCCATACACATAGATGGGAACATCCAGATTCTTGCGCCGCACCTCTTCTATGAAATGGCGCAGGTTCAGCACCGCAGGGTCCAAATCGGGCCCAGGGGTGAACTCCTCGTCGTCAATCGACAAAATGAAGGCGCTGGCCCGGCTCTGCTGTTGTGCAAACTGACTCAAATCGCCGTAGCTGGTCACGCCCAGAACCTCAAACCCCTCAGACTCGATGGCCTGCGCCAGCGCACGAATCCCCAACCCTGAGGTGTTTTCAGAACGAAAATCTTCGTCAATGATGATGATGGGAAAACGAAACTTCATCGAACAACTCCAGCAAGAGGCAAAAAACGTGAAAACAGGCGCGAAGTGTAAGGACTAATTGCGTCCTGCATGTGGCACCACACAGGTTTTGACCCACAATGTGGCGTTGTCAACACACTGAGGGATCTATGGCCGAACCAACCATCTGGTGGCTACTCGCGGGTGGCACCGTTGCGGTAGAGCTTTTAACCGGTACTTTTTACCTGCTGATGCTGGCCATTGGCATGGCGGCAGCGGCAGCGGCAGCGCATATGGGAGCCAGTCTGGTCGTCCAATTGATTGTGGCCGCCGTCGTCGGCGGCGGTGCTGTGGCAGCATGGCATTTAAAACCCAAAACCAGTCGCACAGAACCACCTGCCCAAGCCAACCCCAATGTCAACATGGATATTGGCGAAACCGTGCAAATTAACGCCTGGAACCCGGATGGAACCGCCAGCGTGCAGTACCGAGGTGCCCATTGGACTGCAATTCACCGCACGGGGGTGTCTCCCAACCCAGGGCTCCACAGAGTAGCGGAAGTAGTGGGAAGCCGTCTTTTGGTCGATAAATCTTAAAAGGAAATTTTATGGAAATTGCACTCATTCTTTTGGTTATTGCTGTCATATTTATAACCCGGTCCATCAAGGTCGTGCCGCAGCAGCACGCCTGGGTGATTGAGCGATTGGGGAAATACCATGGCACCTTGACACCCGGCCTGAACATCCTGGTGCCTTTCATCGACAAAGTGGCCTACAAACATGTACTCAAGGAAATCCCCCTGGACATTGCCAGCCAGGTGTGCATCACGCGGGACAACACGCAGTTGCAGGTGGACGGAATCCTGTATTTTCAGGTGACCGACGCCATGCGTGCGAGTTATGGCTCGTCCAATTACATCGTCGCCATCTCCCAGTTGGCCCAAACCTCTCTGCGATCCGTCATTGGCAAACTCGAACTGGACAAAACCTTTGAAGAGCGGGACATCATCAACGCCCAGGTCGTTGCCGCCATTGACGAAGCGGCCCTGAACTGGGGCGTGAAAGTCTTGCGCTACGAAATCAAGGATCTGACACCTCCCAAAGAAATTCTGCATGCCATGCAGGCTCAAATTACGGCCGAACGCGAAAAACGCGCCTTGATTGCGGCATCAGAAGGCCGCCGCCAAGAGCAAATCAATATCGCCACCGGCGAGCGCGAGGCCTTCATTGCCCGCTCGGAAGGCGAAAAGCAGGCCGTGATCAATAAGGCCCAGGGTGAGGCCGCCTCCATTACCGCCGTGGCGCAGGCCAATGCACACGCCATCGAACTCGTAGCGGCCGCGATTCGGCAGCCCGGCGGTGAACAGGCCGTGCAACTCAAAGTGGCAGAGAAAGCGGTAGAAGCCTATGGCCGACTGGCTGCGGACGCCACCACGACACTGATCATTCCGAGCAATATGGGTGAGGTTTCCGCCTTCATCGCCTCGGCCATGAAAATGGCACAAACCACGAAATAAATTGGGGCAATAAAAAACCCCGCAACGCTTGGGCGTTGCGGGGTTTTTACTTTCTGGCGGAGCAGGCGGGATTCGAACCCGCGGTGGGTTTTACCCCACGCACGCTTTCCAGGCGTGTGACTTAAACCGCTCATCCACCGCTCCAGAGCCTACGATTCTACCCTGCCATTACCGCATTTTCAAAATCTCGTCACCACGAATGACAAAAAAAAGCACCCTCGCGGGTGCTTTTGATGCCGCCATCCATTGCATGGCGGGGAATACGGTCAATTAGCGAATCACTGCCAATGTTTCGAGCTTGCCAGCACGAACGGTTTTCAGTGTCAACGCACCATTTTTGATGTCACCCTTTTCGTCAAACGAAATGGGGCCGGTCACGCCCTGATAATCAGCGGTGGCAGCCAGAACAGGCAGGTACTTGGCTGGATCAGACGAATTTGCCTTCACCATGGCGGCAACCATGACCTTCACGCCGTCATACACATACGGCGCATACACCTGCACATCCGCATTGAACTTGGCTTTGAATTTGGTTTTGAACTCTTCCATACCTGCTTTGGCTTCACCTTCCACGCCACCGGCTTCTGCGCAGAAAACTTGGTCGTCCGCAATGGCGTCACCCCCCAGCTTGACCAGTTCGGTGGAGCAGATGCCGTCGCCACCCATGAATTTGGCCTTGATGCCCAAAGACTTCATTTGCTTGAGCATAGGACCTGCCACTGCGTCCATGCCGCCAAAGAAAACAACATCAGGCTTCTTGCCCTTGATGGTGGTCAGGATGGAGTTGAAGTCGGTGGCCTTGTCGGTGGTGAACTCTTTGGCCACCACTTTGCCGCCAGAGGCTTCCACCGCCTTGGCGAACTCTTCCGCGACCCCCTGGCCGTAGGCAGTACGGTCGTCGATCACCGCAATGGATTTACCCTTCAAGGTGCCAACGGCATACTTGCCCAAGGTGCCGCCCAGTTGGGTGTCATCGGCAACCAAACGGAACGCCGTTTTAAAGCCTTGCCGGGTGTATTTGGGGTTGGTGGCGGAAGGCGAAATCTGGGGAATACCCGCATCGCTGTACAACTTGGAAGCAGGAATGGTCGTTCCCGAATTCAGGTGACCAATGACACCGGCGACTTTGGCATCCACCAGCTTTTGAGCCACTGCTGTGCCTTGTTTTGGATCGGCAGCGTCATCTTCGGCCATCAACTCCAATGTCACTTTCTGGCCGTCGATCATTACGCCAGCGGCATTGAGTTCTTCAATGGCCAAACGCGCGCCATTTTCATTGTCTTTGCCCAAGTGTGCGATCGCTCCACTGGTCGGACCCACATGGCCGATTTTCACCACTGCAGCCGTTGCTGCAGGCGCGGCCGCTGGTGCAGCTGCCGGAGCGGCTTCTTCCTTTTTGCCGCATGCCACCAGCAAAGTTGCTGCTGCCAATACTGTCAAAGTACTTTTCACCGTAAATTGCATAGAAACTCCAAAAATTTAAACAAACAGAAAATGAGCGTGAATTAATTTACTCCACAGCTATCACGATACCGCAGTTTGGAGCACACCCACATAGGGAAGCTACCAAGGTATTCGATTATTCCCCCCACAGGAGAACCTGGATCAGGAGTCAAATGGGTTCCTCTCTGCCAGGGCCTGCGCAACAGCTTGTCGCACCAGCACTTCCATTTCTAGCTGCACCTGTGGAAGCAGTAAACGCATTTGCTCCTGAAGCTGTCGTTGCAATAATTCGCGCAGCTGCTGCTCCACCGCTGGTGCTATCCGCTGCAGCAAATTTTCGATCAGCAGTTCACTGTCTATTGCCAACGCGGCCTGGGGTGCGCTCGGGTAAACCACTTCGGTCAAGGTAGGAACGGAACGCTTGGTTCTCTTGGACGCGGGCATTAGCTGGCTCCCCTCAACGTCAAATCGTGCCGAAGAATCTTGTATCCCCGTTCTGTGTACTGACGCCAGCGAACACGCGCCAAATCACGGTCGGCATCGTCGGTACCCACCACTTCAATCACGCGCTCGAAATCTTCAAATCCTTCGGGCATCCCGTCCGCCAAATTCACCAGCACATTGAGCTGTGCAGACACTTGGACCACATGGTTGGCCAGCACCACGGGGCTTCGCTGCTGCGTGAATGCATCCGCAGTATTCCAGCAATGCGCCACAAAATCCGTAGGGGAAATGGCCCACAAATCGGCATCCAGTCGGTGCAGCACCGCAGCGTCAGCCACCACCAAGACCTTGGCGCCGCTGCCCACTGCCTTGCGCAGCAACCGGCAGGCGTAATTCAGTTTATTGGGGGCACCGAAGTGAAAGGCAACGTCCGTCACTTGGTACTTGCCTGCGCCAACAGGTATTCCACCAACAACCCCACGGGACGCCCCGTGGCCCCCTTGGCAGCGCCGCTCTTCCAGGCGGTTCCAGCGATATCCAGATGCGCCCAGGGAAATTTTTCAGTAAAGCGCTGCAAGAATTTGGCGGCAGAAATGGAACCACCCGCGCGGCCCGCGACGTTGGCCACATCGGCAAAACCCGTCTTGAGGCCTTCGGCGTATTCTTCGTCCAAAGGCATGCGCCAGCACAGGTCTTGCGACGTATTGCCTGCCGCCATCAAGGCGTCGCCCAAGGCATCTTGCGATGCAAACAGACCACTGCGCACCCCCCCCAAAGCCACCACACAGGCCCCGGTCAGCGTGGCGACATCCACCACGGCCGCGGGCTTGAAGCGCTCCGCATAAGTCAAGGCGTCGCACAGCACCAAGCGGCCTTCGGCGTCGGTATTGAGGATTTCGATGGTTTGCCCCGCCATGCTGGTCACAACATCGCCAGGCTTGACCGCCCTGCCATTGATCAGGTTTTCGCAGGCGGGAATCAGGCCCACCACATTGATGGCGGGTTTGAGTTCTGCCAAAGCGCGAAAAACGCCCAAAACACTGGCGGCACCGGACATATCGAACTTCATCTCGTCCATTTCAGCAGCGGGTTTGATCGAAATGCCGCCACTGTCAAAGGTAATGCCCTTGCCAACCAACACGGTTGGCGGTTTGGACTTCAGGGCACCGGTGTAGCGCAGCACCACAAACTGCAAAGGCTGCTCGGAACCTTGCGCCACCGCCATAAAGGCCCCCATCCCCAGCTTGGCGACCTCCTTGGGACCCAGAACCTCACAACCCATCTTGGGGAATTCCGCCAGTTTTTCAGCAGCCTGGGCCAACAAGGTGGGGGTTGCGTGGTTGGCTGGCCGATTGGCCCACTCTTTTGCCAGCTCCACGCCCAACACAATCGCCGCAGCGTGGTCAAAAGACGTTTGCACCTCAGACGCATTGGTGGTGGCGATCAGCACTTTTTGCAGGGATCGCCCCTCTGGCTTCGATTTGGTCGACGTATAGACATAGCTTGCATCCGCCACAGCCAGCACAGCCGCCCGGACCGCAGCTTCATGCGCGGGGGAAGCAAAACACAGCAACAACTTCTTGAGGGTGCTGGATTTGACGCCCCCCACCGCTGCCAGCACTGCTGTACGCACCTGCTTGGCGGAGCCCTCCCCTATGCCCACCAGCACCAACCGCGTGGCATTGGCTTGCAACGGGCGGTACAACTGCAGCAATTTGCCCGGTTTGGCTTCAAAATCCCCAGATTTGAGGGCCTGTGCTACCAAAATGGACAAATCGTCTTTGCCAGCCTTGAATGTTTGGGGAACCAACACCAGCAATGCATCGCATTTTTCGTTGGCGGCTCCCGCAAGGCCCATTGGTTTGAGTTCAAAGTTCATAATTCGGTTTCTCTAATTAGTTCAAGGCAATGTTTGCCCACCTCGGCGTAGGCGGCAGGCCGCCCTGAAAATATCGATCCAATGTTATTCCATTCCTCCATCCGCAAGGAACTCGCACGCAGTTTTGGTGCCACACTGGTGGTGCTGGTGACTGTGGTGATGACCATGACCCTGATCCGCACGCTGGGTGAGGCATCGCGCGGAACGTTTGATCCATCCGATGTGCTGCTGATCATGGGTTACACCGTGCTCTCAGACCTTCCCACCATTTTGTCCATGAGTTTGTTCATAGCGGTGCTCAGTGTATTGACACGCATGTTCCGCGACAGCGAAATGGTGATTTGGTTTGGCAGCGGCCATGGGCTCGCTTCTTTGCTCAAACCGCTGTTTCGGTTTGCCTGGCCCAT
>MESI01000121.1:0-33058 GCA_001770935.1 Burkholderiales bacterium RIFCSPLOWO2_12_FULL_61_40
GCAGCCGCCATCTACCTGGTGGCCTCGTTTGCCCTGATCGGCCTGTTCAAATACAGCGAAAGCCGCCTGCTGGCCTATCTGGCGCCGCGCAAACACTGAACCCCTTGCGGGATACCGACCATGCAAGGTGTTCAAGGGCGCACGCGCACCGAAGTACCCGCCGTACCGGAACAGAATCAGCCCCATAAAAAAACAGACGAGAGACAATTTTTCCATGACTTCCAACACCCTCAAACTCCAGGTCGAAGACATCCACAAGCGTTTTGGTTTCAACGAGGTGCTCAAAGGCGTCTCGCTGACGGCCCATGCCGGGGATGTGATCAGCATCATCGGCAGCTCGGGCTCGGGCAAGAGCACGTTTTTGCGCTGCATCAACCTGCTGGAAAAACCCCACCAGGGCCGCATTCTGGTGGCGGGGGAAGAGTTGAAGCTGGCGCCCGCCAAAAATGGCGAGTTGCATGCCAGCGACCCCAAGCAGCTGCAGCGTATGCGCACCCGGCTTGCCATGGTGTTTCAGCATTTCAACCTGTGGGCGCATATGACGGTGCTGCAAAACATCATCGAAGCACCGGTCAACGTGATGGGCATCCACCGCGATGAGGCCATCGAGACGGCGCGCAAGTACCTGGACAAGGTGGGGCTGCACGGGCTGGAAGACCGCTACCCGGCGCACATGAGCGGCGGCCAGCAGCAGCGCGTGGCGATTGCCCGCTCGCTGGCGATGGAGCCCGAGGTGATGCTGTTTGACGAGCCCACCAGCGCGCTGGACCCGGAGCTGGTGTCCGAGGTGCTCAAGGTGATGAAGACGCTGGCGCTGGAGGGGCGCACCATGGTGGTGGTGACCCACGAGATGGGCTTTGCCCGCGAGGTGGCCAACCACCTGATCTTTTTGCACAAGGGGCTGGTGGAAGAAGAAGGCAATCCTGCCGAGGTGTTGTCCCGCCCCAAGAGTGAACGGCTGGCGCAGTTTTTGTCGGGGAGTTTGAAGTAAGGGGTGCGCGCGCAGTCGCGGGGCGCGCAACTGTGCCAATTTTTGCGGCGTAAAGTGCCTTTTCGGCATATGGGGCAAGCGCAGGCAGCTACTAAAACGATAGCTAAAAACGGATGGCGGGGTCGGGTGGCAGCGGGGCTGGCAGGCCCCGGCTGAAGTTCAAAAAGTGCCCTTTGTAGGCTTCGCCGGTACTTTGCCGGGTGCCCGCGCGCTGCATATCCAGCACATAACCCAAGCCCACCATTCGGCGGCAAAAGCCGTTGCGGTTGCCCCGGTCGGGGTCCAGCACAATGATGTTGACCAGGTCGCTGGAGTGTTGGTCAACGAAGCGCGACAGGGTTTCGGGCTGGTCCCGCTCGTACAACACATCACTGGCAATGATCAAATCGAACTTGCCCAGGTCCAGGTTGTCACGGCCCCAATGGCCGGTCTGGTATTTCAGCTGCGGCAAGGCGTTGAGGCGCACGTTTTCTTCCAGAAACGCCTCGGTCAGCGGGTGGCAGTCGCTGGCCGTGATGTCGCCCAGGCGGCGGTGGATCACCAGGCTGGCCAGCGCCAGGCCACAGCCGATTTCCAGAATGCGTTTGCCCACCAGGTCCTGGGTCTGCATGGCGTTGGCCAGCATGCGGGCCGAGGGCCAGACCATGCCAAACAGCGGCCAGGATGCCGATGAAATGCCGGCCGCCAGCGCGGCGCCGTGGGGGTCGGAATACTGCTGGCGGTCCAGCAGTGAGCGAATTTCGAAGTGGGAGTTGCCCAGCAAATGGGTTTCCTGTTTGACCTGGTAGCCTGGCATGGTGCCGCTCCTGCAAAAGGGTTGTGGTGTGAGGAACCATGTTTCGCTCATCAAACACAACACTGGCAAGCGTGCGATGCGGGTGGACTAGACGCCGGGGTGCGGGCCACACGGACCCGGACGGACTAGTGTACCGAGTTAGCCTGGAGGTCGCCTGCGGGCAGGGCGGCAGCGCCGTGGATCGGCCCCAGGGCGCGGGCCTTGCCAGAGAGCAGGGGCAGCAGTTGCACCCCCATCATGCTCACAAAGATCAGGCCACAGCCTATCAGTCCGGCGGTGTCCAGGCGGTCGCCCATCAGCAGGTAGCCAAAGACGGCGGCGAACAGGGTTTCTGAGGACAGCACAATGGCGGCGTCGGTTGCGTGGGCGTAGCGCTGTGCCACCACCTGTGCGGTGAAGGCCACCCCCACCGACATGACACCGGTGTAGGCCAGCGCCCAGCTGGCAGATTGCAGACCGGCCCAGCTAGGCGGCTCATAGACCAGCGATCCGGCCAGCGCCAGCACACCACAAACGGCAAACTGCCCGCCCGCCACCAGAAACGGGGCCGCCATGCGGTCGGCCACCCGGCCAATCAGCAGCACATGAAAAGCCCAGGGCAGGGTGGAGGCAATGATCCAGAGGTCGCCGGAGCTGATGGACACGCCTTGTGCGCCCGACAGCAAATACGCCCCCGCCAAACAGGCCAGTGCCCCTGGCCAGACCGACCAGTGTGGAAACTGGCGCAACAGCAGCCAGCCCAACACGGGCACCAGCGGCACGTAAAGAGCGGTCAGGAAACCCGCGTTGGTGACCGAGGTGTGGACGATGCCGATTTGCTGCATGACCGCGCCCAACAGCAAGAGAGTGCCCAGGCCCGCAATCTTGATGCCGTCCGTGCGCTGCAGCGGCCTGGCCTTGCGCTGCAGGCTGCGCCACTCCAGCCACATCAGGGGGGACACCACCAGCGCACCAATCAAAAAGCGCACCCCGGTGAAGGCCATCGGCCCGACATGGGCCATGCCCTGGCTTTGCGCCACAAAAGCGGAACCCCAGATCAGGGCCACCAGCATCAGCAAGAGGTTGGCACGGATTCGGGACATGAATAAAAACTTGCTTTTGCTATTTAATTGGTAGCTGCTTACGCAATATCTGTAAGGGCTAGAGGCACTTTAGATGCCTAAGATGCGCCGCGCTTCCTGCGGCGTGGCCACCGGGCGGTCCAGCTCGCGGCTGATGCGGGCGATGCGCGCCACCAACTGGGCGTTGCTGCTGGCCAGCTCGCCCTTGCGGTAGTACACATTGTCTTCAAAACCCACGCGCACATGGCCGCCCAGCACCATGGCCAGGGTGGCCAGGGGCAGTTGCGCCGCGCCGATGCCGGCCACGGTCCAGGTGGAGCCGGGTGGCAACTGCGCCACCAGGTACATCAACGCCTCGGGCGTGCCCGCCATGCCGCCCGGAATGCCCAGCACCAGGTCGAAGTGCGCCGGGCCGCTCAGCAGGCCTTTTTTGAGCCAGCGGCTGGCGGTGGTGAGCATGCCGGAGTCAAAAATCTCCAGCTCAGGCTTCACGCCGTGCGCGCGCATGGCCTGCGCAAATACTTCCATGTCGGCGGGGTGGTTCAGGAACACGTCGCCGCCAAAGTTGACCGAGCCCATGGACAGGGTGGCCATCTCGGGTTGGAGCGTCACCGGGGCCAGGCGCTCCTGCGGCGTCATGCCGACCGCGCCGCCGGTGGAGACCTGCACGATCACGTCGCAGCGTTGCTTCACCTCGGCGATGATTTGGCGGTACACCTCTTTGTCTTGCGTCGGGCTGCCGTCCGCGTGGCGGCCATGCACATGCACGATGGAGGCGCCGGCCTGCGCGCATTCGGCGGCGGCGATGCCAATTTCCTCGGGTGTAAGGGGCAGGGCGGGCTGCTGTGCGCGGCTGACTTCGGCGCCGGTCAGGGCGGCGGTGATGATGAGCTTTTGCATGGTCAGCAGCTGATGGGGGGGCGTGGGATGCGCTGGCACTGCGCGGGCACCACGCAGGTGCCCGAGGCCTTGCACACGACGATAGGCTCGGCCAGCACGTCGGCGGCAGAAGGCTGCCCGGCTATACCCGCAGGCACGATGACCTTGCGCGCCTCGAATTCCATTTTGCGCGAGGTCTTGCCCATGGCGACGATGCGCCCCGTGGCCTCAATGTAGTCCCCGGCGTACACCGGCGCCAGGAACTGCACGTTGTCGTAGGCCACGAACAGGCCTTCGTCGCCGTCGCTGCGGATCAGCAGTTCGGTGGCCACGTCGCCAAACAGGTGCAGCATCTTGGCGCCATCGACCAGGCCGCCGGCGTAGTGGGCGTCGTGGGCGGCGATGCGCAGGCGGATCAGGCTGGTAATTTCTTGCATTCAGGCGGCCTTTCGGTTGTTCCATTCGTTAATGGCAAAGGATGCCACGTCTTCGGCGTAACTCTTCACGCCAAAACCGGCGTCGTAGCCCAGCTCTTTGGCCAGCTCGTGGCTGATGCGCGGGCCGCCCACCACCAGAATGACCTTGTCGCGCAGGCCTTCGGCCTCCAGCAGGTCGGAGAGTTTGGTGAGGTTGTCCAGGTGGATGTTCTTTTGCGTCACCACCTGCGAGACCAGAATCACGTCGGCCTTTTCCTCGATCGCCTTGGCCACCAGCTCTTCGGAGTCCACCTGCGCACCCATGTTGATGGCGCGGATCTCGTGGTAACTCTCCAGGCCCTTGTGGCCGTTGTAGCCCTTCATGTTCATGATGGCGTCAATGCCCACGGTGTGCGCGTCGGTCTCGATGCAGGCACCCACCACCACCATGCGCCGCCCCATGGTCTCGGCGATGCGGGCGTTGATGGCGTCCTTGTCCATCACCTCGTACTCGGGCTTGACCACCTGGAAGCTGGAGAGGTCCACCTGGTGTTTGCACTGGCCATAGACCACGTAAAAGCTGAAGCCCTGGCCCATGTCTTCGCAGTGCACCACGGCGGGCTCATCCAGGCCCATCAGCGCGGCCAGGCGCTTGGCGCCTTCCTTGCTGGTTTCGTTCAGTGCCACCGGCAGGGTGAACGACACTTGCACGCGGCCGTCGTTGAGCGTGTCGCCGTAGGGTTTGACCCATTGCTCGGGGGATTGGGTTTCAAGCATGGGAAGCCTCCAGAACAGTTGAGGACAGCGCTTCGCTACGCTGCGGTCTGTCCCGCAGACCTCCCTGATCCGTTGAGGACAGAGCGTCGCTGCGCTCCGGTCTGTCCCGCAAAGTTTCAGGAAGCATCAATTGCGGGAAGGGGTTGTAGTAGTTGTCGGCCTTGGCAACCACGCCGTCCAGGCCTTTTCCGCCGGTGGGGGTGCGCGAAATCTCGGCAAACATGCCTTTGCCGATGGCCGTGGGCAAGCTGATGGTTTCAATTTCGGCCAGCATGGCTTCGGTCTCGGCCAGCACGGCCTGCGCACGTTGCTCGATCAGGCCGCCGCGCTTGAACTCGATTTCGGAGTGCAAATCTTTCATGGTGCCAAACACGTATTTGGCGTTCTGGATCGCCAGAAAGCGGTCCTGGATAAAGGGCGTGTGGATGGCCTCGGTCATCATGCCCAGCAGGTGGATGTTTTGCTGGGTGACGGTGCTGACGATGTTGAACAGGGTGTCTTGCACATGGCCTTTGAAGATGTTGCCGGTCATGTGTTTGGTGGGCGGCATGTACTTGAGCGAGGCATCCGGGAACACCTGGCGCACCAGCTGCGCATGGGCCAGCTCCCACAGAAAACCGTTCTCCAGCTCGGGGTGGATCTCGAACGCATGGCCCAGGCCCATTTGCTGCGGCGTGAGCCCGGAGAGTTCGGCAAACTGTTCGTTGATGAGTTGGGATGCCAGCACGGTGTGCGCGGCTTCGTAAGCGTCGGCCGTGGTGAGGTAGTTGTCTTCGCCGGTGTTGATGATGATGCCGGCATAGGCATTGACCATGCGCGAGAAGAACTGGTCGATGAAGGTGCGCTTCATATTGATGTCGCGAAAGATAATGCCGTACATCGAGTCGTTGAGCATCATGTCCAGCCGCTCCATCGCGCCCATGGCGGCGATCTCGGGCATACACAGGCCCGAGCAGTAGTTGGTCAGGCGGATGTAGCGGCCCACCTTGGCGCCCACTTCGTCGAGTGCGGCGCGCATCAGGCGGAAGTTTTCCTGCGTGGCGTAGGTGCCGCCAAAGCCTTCGGTGGTGGCGCCATAGGGCACGTAGTCCAGCAGGCTCTGGCCGGTGGAGCGGATCACGGCAATGATGTCGGCGCCCTGTTCAGCGGCGGCGCGGGCCTGCGCCACGTCCTCGTAGATATTGCCGGTGGCGACGATCAGGTAGAGCCAGGGGGCCTGGCCTTCGCCCAGTGTTTTGATTTTTTCATCGCGGTGGGCGCGCTGCCCGGCAATGTGTGCGCAGCGGTCGCGGGCCTGGGCCTCGGCGGCCTGGCGGGCTGCGGCCTCGTCCTTGGGGCGGGTGAGCGTCAGCGTGCCTTGGGCCACGGCCTCGGCCACTTGCTGGGCGGTGTAGCCGTGCTCCTGCATGGCACCGGCCAGGAGGGTGGCGGCGCCGTATTGCAGCAACCCCTGCGCCTGCAAATGCTCCACCACGCGGTTGGGCAGGGGGACGAAGTTTTCATCGACACCGTCCACGCCCAAGAGGCGCAGGGTGGCGCGCTCCACCGTGGTGGTGGTGAACTGGGCCATCTCGTCAAACACCTGGCGCGCAATGCGCCGGGCCGAATCGCGTGCGCGGTCAATCTGCGCCTGGTCTAAATGCAATTGGGTCATGTCGTTTCCTCTGTCTCATGGGTTGGGGGCAGGGTTTGCAGCTGCGCGGCTGCGGTCTGTCCCGCAAGGTTATTTTGTTCTTCCAGCACCACATCACTCACCCCATAGTTCGCAAACGCCTCCCGTGCCGCGTTTAAGAATTCTTGCGCGTCAAAGCTTCCACCCAGAGGGGAGAAGGGGTTGAGCGTGATGCCGGTCATGTGGATGCCGCGGTAGGCCAGCACCTGCGCGCCCTGCTTACGCAACACCGCCAGATCGGTGGCCTCCACAAACAGCTTGGTGCCGTCGTTCACCACCACGGTCAGGCCGGGGTGGCGGGCGGCCAGGGTGCCCAGGGCGCGCCACAGCGAACGCCCCACCGCACCGCTGAGGGCGATGGTGGCCGGGGCGGCATCGGCGTAACGCAGCACGGTGTCGGCGGCATTGAGTGTGGCAATCTCGGCCCGGAACAGCGGTGCGCCCTGGCGGTCCCACAGGCCCACGCCACCTTGTGCGAACACCGGTTCGCACAGCAAGCGTGTGGCCTCATCGGCTTGCGCAATGCCCAGAATCGCCAGCCGGTCGCGGGTCTTGCGGATCACGTCCTGGATGCCGCCGCCTATCGCCGCGCCGGTGGCCAGAATGACGCCATTGGCAATGGCCGGGGAGGCGTGGTGGCTGCGGCCCAAAGCGCCGTCCAGAATGACCAAAGAGGCACCACACTGCTGGAGCCGGCCTATCACCGTGCGCTGGTCCGAGCTGCGCGAGGCGCCCGCAATTTCCATCTCGCCGTATTCCAGCACCTTGACCACCAGCACCTCGCCCATGGGGCTGGCGATGCCGGTGGCGTCAATCAGTTTCCAGCGCACTTTGGCGCGCTGCAAGGTGGCGCGGGCGGTGGCGACCAGGGTGCCGGGCCAGACCAGAATGGGCGGCTTGGGGATGAAGAACACCATGTCGCGGTCTTCGCCGTCGCGCCCGATGGAGGTGACGCCCACCGCCACCTGGGACGCTGCGGCCTGGGCCAGCACATGGTTCAGCGCCACGGTTTTGCCCGTGTTTTTGGTCATGCCCATCACGGCCAACACATCCAAGCCGTTAGCCTGGATGCGTTGCCAAAGCGCGCTGTGTGTCCTGGGCATGGGGATCAACTCCGGGTGCATCAGACGTAGAGCTTTTCGAACAGCGCGCGCAGCGCGGCGCTTTCGCGCAAGAGCGAGAGCGAGAACTCCGCGTGGCCTGTGGCATAACCATTGCCCACAATCATCTCCACATCCTTGCCCACACCCTCGGCACCCAGCGCCGCTGCGGTGAAGCTGGTGGCCATGGAGAAGAAGTAAATCTTGCCGTGCTGCTTGGTGGCCAGGATGCTGCCCATCTCGGTGTTGGGAATGTTGACGCAGTTGATCACCACATCGGCCATCTGGCCCTGGGTGACTTCGGCCACCGCCTGCATCAGCGCCAGGGCGTTGGTGGCGTCCACCTGCAAGGCGTGGTCCACCCAGCCCAGGTCTTGCATGCGCTGGCAGTCTTTCTCAAACGGCGAGACACCGATGACGCAGCCGGATGCCCCCGCGCGCTTCTTGGCTTCATACACACAGAGCGTGCCGGATTTGCCACCGCCGCCAATCACCACCACCGTGTTGCCGGGCTGCACCAAGCGGGCGGTTTGGGCGGGCGCACCGGCCACATCCAAAATGGCCAGGGCCATTTTTTCGTCGAGGTCGGCAGGCAGCTTGGCGTACAGGCCGGTCTCGAACAAAATGGCTTGGCCTTTGATCTCGACTTGGTCTTTGTGCAAATGGATTTTGACAATCTCGTCAATGCGCAGCGGCGTGAGCGAGAGCGACACCAGCGTGGCAATTTTGTCGCCCACCTTCAGGTCGATCTTGTCGGCCAGGGCCGGGCCGATCTGCGCCACCGTGCCAATCAGCATGCCGCCCGAGCCCGTCACCGGGTTGTGGTGCTTGCCACGCTGGGCCACGATGCCCTTCACAATCTCGGCCACGCGCGCTTCGTCACCTTGGGCTTCGGCCTTGATCTGGGTGAAGCTGGCCGCGTCGATGTTCAGCGCCGACACATCGATCAGGATCTCGTTGTCATAGATCTCCATGGTGTTGTCGATCTTCCAGGCGGGCTGGGGCAAAACGCCCAGCGGTTCCAGTACCCGGTGTGTGCCATAAGGGGAGCCAGTTTTCATAGTGCAGTTCCAGTTGGGGTCAGAGCACATTCGCTTCGCGAAGTGGTCTGACCCACAAGGTTTATTCAATCAGTTGGGGTCAGAGCACATTTGCTTCGCGAAGTGGTCTGACCCACAAGGTTTCAGGCTAGTTGCTTTGTGTAGGCAGACTGTAGTCCTGGCCCAGGCCCGGCATTTCCACGGTCTTGCCGGCATAGTTGCGGCATTTGATGGTGGTGCCGCTGCCGTCAGGCAGGGGCTCTTCACGCACATAGCTGGGGATGATGGGCAGCTTGCCCAGGCCGCCCAGGCCGTCCACGATGAAGGTGGGCACTGCGGGGCCGCTGATCCAGCCGCGCAGGCCTTCGTACAGCTCCAGCATGCGTTTGTGTGGCACCACAAAGTGGTGCGCGCCTTCCACCATGTCGGTGGAGTACACATAGTAGGGGCGCACGCCCATCTCAATGCTTTGCAAGAACAGCTCGCGCATCACTTCCACGTCGTCGTTCACGCCTTTGAGGCACACGGTCTGCAGGCCCATCATGATGCCGGCCTTCTGGATCAGCTTGACGTGTTTGCGTAGCAGGGGCGTGATTTCCTTGGGGTGGTTGATGTGGATGTTGACCATCTGCACGCGGTGTTTTTCCAGCACGGCGCACAGCTCGGGCGTGACGCGGGTGGGCAGCTGCACCACCATGCGCGAACCCATGCGCAGGAAACGCACATGCGGGGCGCGGCGGCGGATCTCGCCCAGGATGTAGTCCAGCCGTTCGTCGGTAAAGGTCAGCGGGTCGCCGCCGGACAGCAGCACATCCTGGATCTGGGTGTTGGCCGCAATGTAGTCAATGGAGTGCTCGATCTCGTCCTTGTGCACCGAGCCCGCAGGCTGCGACACCATGCGTTTGCGGGTGCAGAAACGGCACAGCGTGGCGCAGGTGTTGGACACCAGAAACAGCACCCGGCGCGGGTAGCGGTGCACGATGCTGGTGCCGGGAATGGTGTCGCCTTCTTCGCCCAGCTGGTCCAGCATGGTGGCAAAGCCGGGCTTGCTTTCTTCGTGGTGCGAGGGCAGGTACTGCAAACGCACAGGGCAGTGGGGGTCGTTCGGGTCCATCAGTTGGGCCATGTAGGGCGTGACCGCAATCGCAAATTTCTTGTAAACGGTTTCGTTCACGTTCTCCACATTGTTGAGCACACCGGTCATTTCCGAGTGGTGTGTGTAGCGCCGCGCAAACTGCTTTTGCCAGGGTTCGGACGCGGGATCGTAGGCGTCCAGCTCTTCACGGCTGAGCAGTTTCTTGGGTGTGATGAAATCAACTTTTTGCAGCATGGCGTGCCCCTAATTCTGAGTGGGTGGTCTGAGTAACCTTGTACGGACAAGGGATAACTGAACCCAAGTTTAGGGAGGAGTGCTGCCGGTTGAAACAGGCAAAATGACTGAAAGTATGGCTATGTATCAGTCATAATGACTGACATAAATACACATTGCCTGAAACACCCATGGCCACCCCTTTAGACCCCCTGGACCGCCAGCTCATCGAGCTGCTCAAAGTCAACGCCCGCCTGCCCATGGTCAAGCTGGCCAAGGCCCTGGGCTGCGCGCGCAGCACCGCACAACTGCGGCTCAAGGCGCTGGAAGATGCGGGGGTGATTTCGGGCTACACCGTGGGCGTGACCGTGGCGCGGGCCACATCGAGCATCCGGGCCATGGTGCTGATCTCGATCGAGTCCAAGAATGAAACCGAGGTGGTGCGTGCCCTGTCCAAGCGGCACGAAATCGTCAAGCTCTACACCGTGAGCGGCCGCTACGACCTGTGCGCCATGCTGACCACCGAGTCCACCCAGGAGCTGGACGCGGTGATCGACAAGATCCGGGTGATCAAAGGTGTGGTCGATACCTTTTCAACGATTTTGCTGTCCACCAAGCTGGATCGGCCGGAGTAGGGGGGCGGCGGTGGGGGCGGTTTCGACGATGTGCTGATCGTTTCCTTCAAGGAGCTATGAACATGAAATGTCCTGTTTGCGGCGCGGCCGAACTGATCCATGACACCCGGGACCTGCCGTACACCTACAAGGGTGAAACGACCGTCATTTCGGCGGTGACCGGCGACTTTTGCCCGGCCTGCGCCGAATCGATTCTGGATGCGGCGGAATCGGACCGTGTCATGCGCGAGATGGGCGCATTCTCGAAGCAGGTCAATGCGGCCATTGTTGATCCGGGTTTTATCACCCGTGTGCGAAAGAAGCTCGCGCTTGACCGCGGGAGGCCGCCGAAATCTTCGGCGGCGGGGTCAATGCCTTCTCCCGCTACGAGAACGGTAAAACCAAACCTCCCTTGGCTTTGGTGAAGTTGCTCAAGGTACTGGAGCGTCACCCTGACTTGCTTAACGAAGTGAGGATGGCTTAGGGCTGGGTCTTCCCACAACAGTTAATCGGCACTTTGCACAGTAAAACCTTGGCTGCAAAGCGTTGCCAAAGGTGGAAAGAGTGGCTGGGGAAGGTGGGACCACTCGAACCAGGCCCAACCTTCGCATTTGTCTGGCTCCATGGTTTGAAGGACTCCGGCCGCACGGTCTGCCAGGACGAAGACGGTTACATAGTGCTTGTGTTCGGCTTCGAAGACGTTATTGGTGAAGGGGCCGAATCGAAGATTCGAGATCTGAAGATTGGTTTCTTCCAGCACTTCTCGAATAGCGCAGGCTTCAACCGTCTCGCCGTACTCAAGATGTCCTCCGGGCGCAGACCAGCTGCCTGCGCCGTGTGCCCCCTTGCGCTTGCCGAGCAGTACCCGGCCATTCTCGATGATAAGAACGCCGACCCCAACTTGGGGTGACATTACGGCTGGTGAATGCATGGCGGCTTGGTTGGAGTCCATCTGCCGCGCTGCAATGCTATTGGAAACCATGAACACCTCCTTCGGCTGACAAGCCATGTGGGACTGAACCGCCTGCTGAGGCGGTCGCGATAGGGGTTTGAAAGCTCCACCCCATTTGTTTGATTGAATTATGACCGGGCTTGCGCTGATCGCCACTGGCAAGTGTTGCAGCCAGTGCACCTACCGTGTCAGCGAAGCAGCGCCATAGCGTAGCTATCGAAGAAGTCACCTTCGATGCAGAAGGCGCGGCGATGCAGCCCCTCGTTGACAAAGCCGAAACGCGCATAGAGTGCCCTGGCATTCGGGTTGTCCACTCGCACGGTAAGTTCGATGCGGGAAAGTCCCTGGGCCCACGCCGCCGAGAGGGCTGCCTGCATGAGTTGGGCGCCAATACCGCAATGGCGAGCGTTGGGGATGAGGCCGATGCCCAGGGTTCCCACATGTGCCCGCGCATCGCCAAACGTTGGCAAGACATCGCACCAGCCAACCACTGCGCCGTCTCGTAAGGCGACGACTTGGCAAAGCTGTTTCTGGACGATGTTTCGAAAAAACGCAAAGGATTGCTCAATGGGCGGTGCCTGGGTGAAGGCGAGGTACCGTTGTTCGCGGGCGACTGTGTCAATGGCCTGGTAAAGGCCGTGGAAGTGGGCCTCTGCGGTTGGCAGGATGGTGATGTTCATGGTGCCCAGTGTGCCCAATTAGAAGGCGGTTTGAGATCCCCATGATTGTGTGCGGACTTGGTGTGTCAGCAATATTCCCAGCATCGTAACGTCCATCGCCTTGTTGGAGAGTATGACAACACCGGTCCCGGCTTTCGGGTCGATGGATAGGTAGGACGCGTAACCGCCCACCATTCCGTTGTGCCAAACCACCGTCTTGTTGCCGAAAAATCTGTCGAGAAAAGTCGGCTGCATCCAGCCGATTCCAGTGTCACCGCCCCATTGTGATGCGTGCATCTTCTTCAAAGTTCTTGACATTGCGGAGTCATCCTCAATATTCGCTCGGATAAATTGCATCAAGTCTTGCGCGCTGGAGTTGAAGGCGCCAGCGCCAGCAAGCGCAGAAAATGTCCACACCGGACTGGATTCACCATGGGCGGTATAGCCCTGGGCCATGTGCGCTTTCATCGTTGGGGTCAGTGTTACTGCGGTATTGCGCATACCAAGGGGTGCCAGAAGCTTCTCAATGACCAGAGACTCGAAGTTTCTTTTTGTTGCGATTTCCAGGACGTGGCCAAGCAAACCCATCCCAAAATTGGAATACTCGAAGCGGCCTGGCGCGCGCTTGTCCTGCGTGGTTGCCAGGTAATCAAATAGGTACTGGGGTCCAAGGTGGCTATACGGGTTTTGCATCAGGTTTTTCTTTCCGGCCAGCTTGCTTGCGTTCAGCTCAAGCTGCCTTGGGATGCTTGGAAAGCCGGATGTGTGGGTGACCAGCTGCTTCAATGTGACGCGCTGCGCGGCTGGCGATAGGGGTATGGAGCCGCCAAATAGTTCAGCCAGTGTGGCATCCATTGTCAGGACGCCTTCGTCACAAAGAATCTGGAGCAGTGATGCGGTGAAGAGTTTGCTGACCGATGCAATTTGAAAAACCGTTGAGGCACCCAGGACCGTGGTGCTTTCTCTGCTCCGAGTTCCGTAGCCCTTGAAGAAGGGTTTGCCATCCTTGTAAACACCAATGACCAAGCCATACGAAAGGTCGTTCTTGGTGAGCTTCTTCACCTCTGAATCAATGGCCGCCTCAAGATCCTTATTGTCTGGTGTGTGGTTGATTCGGCGCTTTAGATAAAGAACGGCCAACACCGCGACCACTGCGAGCAGTGCAAGGCTGACAACAAGTATCTTCATGTAGTGGCAACCCGCTCCATCAACTGGCCATACCTACCTCCCCGCACAGGGCCCTTGTTTGATTCTAGGTTTCAAATTTCAGCAAGGCTATCCCCCAAACGGGTGAGTTTCTCGAATGGAAGTTCATCAATTCCATGACACGCAGGGTGCATGCATAAATAGCACTTCAAAGCCAAATTTAAGCCCTGCATCCGCTATGAATAAAGTAGCTACTTGCGCACATAAATAAATGGCTACAGCCTGATATCTGCATTGTTTGAAGACTGAATAGGTATCTCAAAAACGCATATCTACCGTTGCCAGCCCTCCACTACCCCCACAACTCCGCCCCAGGCACCTGAATCTCCCCGCCCCGGTATTCCAGCGCATGCGGCCGGTCTTCGGTTTGCAGCAGCGGGCCGTCCAGGTCCACATAGCTGCATTGCTGGGCCAGCAGGAAGGCGGGGGCCATGGCCAGGGAGGTGCCGCACATATTGCCGACCATCAGGCCCAGCCCCAGGCGGCGGGCCTCGGCGGCCAGGGCCAGGCCTTCGGTGAGGCCGCCGCATTTGTCGAGCTTGATGTTGACGAACTGGTAGCGCCCCACCAGGTGGGCCAGCGAGGCGCGGTCGGTGCAGGATTCGTCAGCGGCCAGGGGGATGGGCGACGCACAACCCAGCAGGCCAGCATCCTGGCCGCGCGCCAGCGGCTGCTCCACCAGCTCCACCCCGGCGGCTTGCAAATGCGGCAGCAGCTCGTGCAGCAGCTCCAGCGTCCAGGCCTGGTTGGCATCGACCACGATGCGGGCGTCGGGGTGTTCCTCGCGCACCACGCGCACCACGTCCAGGTGGCGCTGGGCGTCCACTTTCAGTTTGAGGATGGGGAAGTGGCGCGCCGCGCGGGCCTTGCGCCGGGTGCTTGCCTCATCGCCCAGGCCCAGGGTGTAGGCGGTGGTGACGCTGTGCCAGCGGGTGCCGGTGGCCGCTTGCCACACCGGTACGCCGCTTTGTTTGGCGCGCAGGTCCCACAGGGCGCAGTCCAGCGCGTTGCGTGCGCCGCCAGCGGGCAGCAGGTGCAGCAGCTCCGCGCCGGTGAGCGCGTCGTGCAGATGGGGGCGCACGGCGTCGATCTGCACGGCCATGCTCTGGGGCGTTTCGCCGTCGTAGTCCACACCGGCCGCTTCGGCGCAGCCGATGTGGCCCTGGCCGTCGTCCAGGCGGACCATCACCACCGCTTGGTGGGTGATGGTTTCGCGCGCAATCTCAAAGGGCTCGTGCATGGCCCAGCGCTCGGTGGTGGTGGTGCAGCGGATCATGATTGCAGCAGGGCCGTGACCAGCGCTTGCACACCGCCGCGCATCGGGTCTACCACCGGCAGGCCGAGTTGCGCGCGCAGGGTCTGGGCATAGTCGGTCCATTGGGCATCGCTCAGGCTGGAGGAGTTGATGCTGACGCCCACGCAGCGCACGGCGGTGTTGGTCAGGCGGCCCGCCTCCACATAGCGGTCGATGGCAACCTGCAGGTCGGGGATGGGGTGGTTGGGGTAGCCTTCGATGGTGCCGCGGGCGGGATCGTGGCACAGCACCAGCGCGTCGGGCTGTGAGCCGTGCAACAGGCCCAGGGTGACGCCCGCATAAGCCGGGTGGAACAGCGCGCCCTGGCCTTCGATCACGTCCCAATGGTGGGGTGCATTGTCGGGCGACAACTGCTCCGCCGCACCGGCCACAAAGTCCGAGATCACGGCGTCAATGGCCACGCCAGCGCCTGCAATCATCACGCCGGTTTGGCCGGTGGCGCGGAAGGTGGCGGGGGCACCTCGGGCCTGCAGCGCCTTGGTCAGCGCCAGGGCGGTGTATTTTTTGCCGAGTGCGCAGTCGGTGCCGACGGTGAGCACACGCTTGCCGCTGCGCCGCCGCCCGGTGCCCGCCGGAAACGCCTGGTCGGAGTGGCGCACGTCGATCAGCTTGGCGCCGCTGCGCGCCGCCGCTTGCACCAGGCTGGGGAAGGTGCTCAGGCGGGTGTGCTGGCCGCTCACAATGTCCAGGCCTGCGTCCAGCGCGGCTTCCAGTTCGGGCAGCCAGTGGGCGGGCAGGGCGCCACCCACTGCGGCCACGCCCACCACGATGGAGCCTGCGCCACGCTGGGCGGCTTCGGCGGGCGACACGCGGGGCAGGTCCAGGCTGACGGTGGCGGCTGGCAAGCTCCATTCGCCCATCACGTCTTCGGCGCACCAGTCCCGCAAACCAAAGGCGGTTTTGGCGTCGGACTTGAGCGTGACATCGCCCAGGAAAAGCAGGTAGGGTTTACGGAGTTGGTGCATGGTGGCCTCGCAAAAAAGGGCAGACTGTCTTCGCACAGTCGGTCGTGTGCCAAAGGTCTTGGCGAGGGCAAGCGTAAGACCAAACACGGTTTTTTCGGCCCCCAAACGGGGCGGTTTTGCGGGGCCTACACCCCAAGGGATAGGCCGAAAACCGGGCAACAACACGCCGCCCATTTCGCTCTATCCCTTTGGGGGTAGAGGTGCCCCAGGGCGGCGCGAATCCCCGTATTCTCACTTTCGCATGCCCTGCGAAGGACAGCACTCTTCCGACCACCGGCTTGAACTTTCCAAGGAAAACAAATGAAATTGAGACACCTCTTCGCGATCATGGGCCTGGGTTGCGCGGTATGCGCCCAGGCCGCCGAACCCAAAGAACTGCGCATCGGCACCGATGCCACCTACGAGCCCTTTGAATACAAGGCGCCCGATGGCAAGCTGGTGGGTTTTGAGATAGACCTGGCCAACGCCCTGTGCGCCGAGATGAAGCGCCGCTGTGTATTCGTGGAGTCGCCCTGGGACGCCATCGTTCCCTCGCTGATGGCCAAGAAATTCGACATGATCATGTCGGGCATGACCGTGACCGACGAGCGCCGCAAGAAGGTCAGCTTCAGCGACAAGATCACCGACATTCCCTACCGCGTGATCGTCAAGCGTGGCAGCGGCATGGACGGTTCACCGGGCTCCATGAAGGGCAAGAAGGTGGGGGTGCTCAAGGGCTCTACGGAGGCCGATTTTGCCGAAAAATACTACGCCAAGGCCGGTGCCACTGTGCAGCGTTATGAATCCACACAGGACTCGTACCTGGACATTGCCTCGGGCCGCCTGGACGCCATCGTGGGCAACCTGGTGGAAATGAAAATGGGCTTTCTGGCCAAGCCCGAGGGCAAGCCCTTTGAGTTCGCAGCCTACGAGATGAAAGACCAAGCCATCTTGGGCTATGGCACCGGCGTGGCCCTGCGCAAGCAAGACAGCCAGCTCAAGGCCGAACTCAACGCCGCCATCAAGGCCGTCCATGCCAACGGCACGTACCAGAAGATTGCCGGCAGGTATTTCGATTTCGACGTTTACGGCAAATAGGTAGCCTGAAACATGGAATCAGCCACCCCTGGGGCCAGCTTCCAATAGCGAGGCCGCCTTGTGGGTGGCGGGTGTGCTTTGGTAGGCCTGCAGCGGGTCAACCGACTGGCCCGGCTGGGCAAAAGGAATGCAGTTGATGAACAGCGAAAACAGCTCCGCCTGCGAGCCGATGTCGAGCTTACGGTGGATGTTTTTGCGGTGGATTTTGATGGTGCCCTCGGTGGTGCCCAGCCGCTGCGCCGTCAGCGCCGAGGAGTAGCCGCTGATCATGTAGAACAGCACCTGGCGCTCACGCTGCGTCAAGAGCGAGCTGGCAAAGTGCTCAATCGTGCTTTGCACCTTGCGGTGGGTCTGCTGGTCGGTATCGCGGCTGGAGGCGGCTGCCGTCAGTTCATGGTGCTTGGCCGTGGCCGCAAAGATCAGCGGCGCCAGGGCGTGGATGGCGATCAGGTCGGCGGGCTGAAAGCGGGTGTTGCGGATGCTGCGCTCGATGAAGAGATTGAGCGCGGTGTCGGCATTGATGCGCCACAGCAGGTCGATCGAGTCGGACAGGCCGATCTGCGAATAGAACACCCGGTAGTACTCGGTCTCGTAAAAATCGTCGGGCGCAATATCGCGCAGCCAGTAAATGCCCGTGGGGCAGTCCTGCAAAAACAGTTGGTAGTTGGGGTCCAGCGCATAGGGGCCGGACAAAAAAGCGTCCTCGGGCAGTTTGCGCTCCAACGGGTTGAAACGGTGCACGATGCGCCGGGGCCGCTGGTTGCGGTGGAACACCATGGCGCCGCCCGAGTCGATGGCGCACACCGTGCCCAGCAGGTCCAGCACAGTGTCGAACCAGTCCGCGCTGCCGATGGCGGCGGTCATCCTGGCCAGCGCCGCCACCAGGGGGGCGTCCAGTGGCAGGCACAAAGAGGTCTTGTAGGCAGTGTCCATGCGCGGGTGGGCGGTGTACGGTGTCAGGCGGGCGTGGGTCGGCCGAACAGGTAGCCTTGGAAGTGGGTGCAGCCCAGGCGCAGCAGGGCGTTGCGCAGCTCGGCGGTTTCCACCCCTTCCGCGATCACCTGCAGGCCCAGGCTGTCGCCCAGGGTCACGATGGTGCGGATGATGCTGGCATCCTGCGGGTCGCTCAGCATGTCGCGCACAAAGGACTGGTCGATTTTGAGTTGGTCCAGGGGCAGCTTCTTCAGAACGTTGAGGGAGGAGTAGCCTGTGCCAAAGTCGTCCAGCGAGAAGCGCACACCCAGGGCCTTGAGGGCGCCCATTTTGGCGATCACGCTGTCGATGTTGTCCAGCAACTGGCTTTCGGTGAGCTCCAGCTCAAGTCGATGGGGATTGGCTCCGGTTTCCTGCAAGGCGCTTTGGACCTGCTGCACAAAGTCCGGCTGGCGGAACTGACGCGCGCTGACATTGACGGCCATGCTGTAGTGCGCTTTGGCGGGGTCGGTGGACCAGGCCACCCACTGACGACAGGCCTGTGCCAGAATCCAGCGCCCCAGCGGCAGGATCAGGCCCGAGGTCTCCGCAATGGGAATGAACTCCGCTGGCGACACCAGCCCGCGCTGGGGGTGTTGCCAGCGCACCAGGGCCTCGACGCCAAGTTGCTGGCCTGCGCTGTTCATCTGCGCCTGGTAATGCAGCACAAATTGCGTCGCCGCGAGCGCGTGGTGCAGGTCGGCCTCCAGCGCGGTGCGGGCGTTGACCAGCGCCTGCATCTGCGGGTTGAAAAAACGGATCGTATTGCGGCCATCGGCCTTGGCCTGGTACATCGCCAGATCAGCCTGTTTGAGCAGTTCGTCCCGCCCCACGTCCTGGCTTGAAAACAGGGTGATGCCGATGCTCACCGAGGTTTGGTATTGGTGGCTGTCCAGCACGTAGGGCTCGGCCAGCGCACTCAGTATCTTGCCTGCCACCAGCCGGGTGTGCTGCACCGCCTGGGTGAGGTCGGGGCTTAGGGCCTGCAGCATCACCACGAACTCGTCGCCGCCCTGGCGCGCCAGGGTGTCCTGCGCCCGGGTGCAGGCTGCCAGGCGCTGGGCGATCTGGCACAGCAGCTGGTCGCCCACCGGGTGGCCCAGGGTGTCGTTGAGGTCTTTGAAGTTGTCCACGTCAATGAACAGCAGCGCGCCACATTCCTGGTCGCGCATATGCGCGGCCAGGGCCTGGCGCAGGCGGTCCATCAGCAGGCGGCGGTTGGGCAACTGGGTCAGCGGATCGTAAAAGGCGAGCTGGTGAATGGCCTCTTCGGCCCGCTTGTGTTTGCTGATGTCGGTGGAGATGCCGCACAGGGCATACACCGAACCATCCGGGCGCAGCAGCGGGAGCTTGACCGACAAATAGGTGCTGATGGTGGTGCCGTCCACGCTGCGGTTGATCTCCTCCTCCTCCTCGACCCGTTCGCCGTGCTCGATCACGCGCAGGTCGTGGCTGCGCAGCTTGGCAACCGTGTCGGGATCAAAGAAGTCGCGGTCGGTCTTGCCAAGCACGTCTTCGGCACGGGTGCCGAACAGTTCACTCACCTTGCGGTTGACGTACTGGTAGCGCAGTTCGGGGTCCTTGATATAGATATAGGCGTCCACGCTGTTGAGAATGGTCGAGAGGCGGTCTTCCACGCTTTTCAGGCGCCAGGTTTTGCTGGTGACCTCCCGCTTGAGCAGGTAGGCGGTGCCCAAGGCAATGGTCAGCAACAGTGCCAGGGCAATCCCCGCCCACCACACGTAAGCGGGGATGAGGGTTGGTGGCGGGGTTTCCATCCAGCGCTGCAGTACTCCAAAATAAAGCGAACCGGGCTGAGCCTGCCATGCCACCAGATGGTTTTCGATAGTGGCCAGCAAATCGGCGTTGCGGCCGTTCGCCGTGGCGTAAAACAATTGGGAGGGCTGGAACAGGATGGGGGTGGGGTCGAGCTTGTATTTGGTGGCCTGCAAATCGCCATAGAAGCGGTTGGCCACGGCAGCATCGGCGCCGTGGGCGGCCACCTGTTCGAAGGCTTGCTGGAGCGTTTGCACCGGCACCAGCTCGGTCTTCAGGCCAAAGCCCCCGATCAGGTTCTTCAGGTATTCCTGCTGCACTGAGCCTTGCAGCACTGCAATGCGCTTGCCCTGAAAGTCCAGCGCGGAATCAAGGCGCACGCTGCGGTGCTTGTACACCTGCGACCAACTTAGGAGGGCCGGGGTGCTGTGAAAGTCAAACAGCTTGTCCCGCTGCTCGGTGTAGGCCACATCGGGCATGAGGTCGATGTCGCCGGTTTTCAAGGCATCCAGGCACTCTTGCCAGGTGCAGGGCACGGCCTGCAGCGCCCAGTCCTCCTGCCGGGCGATTTCCAGCAGCAAGTCGCCCAGGATGCCGGTGGGCTGCTGCTGGGCACCCATGAAAATTTTGGGCTCATTGGAGTACACGCCCACCCGGACCTCGCGCGGCTGGGCCCATGTGGTTGAGGCCAGAAATGCAAGGCCCCACACCAGCAACGCCCGCACCGGCCTGCAGCGCTGGATGAAGGTGGGGGCGGTTTGTGGGGGCGTCATGGCGTGCAAGTAAAGGCGAGTTGGAGTGGGCTGGATTTAGCGCTATTGTGGTGGAGTCCGTCAAGGTGGGCACAAAAAAGCCCCGCGGCGAAATGCCTGCGGGGCTTGGGAGTAGCGCCTGCTTCAAGGCAGCAGGCGTTCAAGACTCAGATTCAATAGCGGGAGCCTGCAAACGTTCCGTCGGCCCCGCCAGTTTTGGTCCAAGTCCCATTGACCAGTCCTGTGGTGTAGTCGATGGTTCCGGTGAAGATGGCGCCGGTCGAGGCGGCACCAATGGTGAGGTTGGCCATCGTTCCGGAGATCGAGTCGATGTTGTTGAACGCGCAAGCAAAGAAAACCCCCAAAGTGTCGTTGCCACTGCAGGAATGTGTCCCCGTCGGGCTCACGGTGAAATTAAAGGAGCCGCTGTAGGTTCCGGAATAAGTTCCCGTATAGGTTCCGGCAAAGGAGCCCTGGGTCAGTACAGTGGGTGCATCGGGATCGACGGCGGGCATGCCAAGCTGCCCAAACAGCGCATTGGAGGCTGTCAAGTTGAAACGCGCTTTGTTATCGCTGGTAGGACGATTTTTATAGCCATAGTAGATGTGGCCACCACGCTCCACAAAAGTGCCCACCCAGTTTTGTGCAGAAAAAATGGCAGGCAAACCGCTGAACGTCATCACCCTGGCATCGCCCAGTGTTTGGATGGCGTAGGTGCCTGTCCCAATGAGGTTGCAGTTACGGGTGAAGTTGTTATACCGCTGCTGGCAACTGTAGTAGTTTGCAACATTGTTGGCTGCGAATGCCACGCGTAGCCGGGTATTGGTGGTGTAGTAGCTGCTGGCCTGACTGGCCGTGGAAAAAGTGGGTGCGGTGCCCAGTGTCCCCATGTCCAGAGTGGTTCCGCCCCACGCTTCGTTGCGGCTTCCGCTGCTCAGGCTCACACCATTGAGACCGCTGATAGGCTCGGTGGGGTCAAACTTGCATGGCGTGCCCCGCCGGGTCGCAATCAAATCCTCCAAGGTGATGCCGTCTGCGACATCGTCCGGCAGGTTGGTGTTGTTGCAGGCGACGCTGTCTCCGGCCGCATAGGCGGCATCAACCGTGTACACATAGTCGCCCGCCCCTGGGGAATAGGTGATCGCCGTTGTTAACACGGTGGTCGGTTGGTAATGCAGTTTGGAGCCGGTAGGGAATGTGCTTGCTCCCAATACACCCGCAGCATTTTGAATTTTGATGTTGGTGTAGCCGGCTCCAACAATCTGGTTATAGACATCCAGCATGGTGCGCCCGGCAATGTCAAAAGTTGCAGCGCGTGCGGATCTGCCGACTTCCAGGTTATTGCAGTAGTTGGAGGTTGAAAAACCATTGGCATCGCGCACGCTGGATGAGTGCTCGAAGTTGATGGGGCAATAGGCCCAAGCAGAGCCAGTCCAGTGTAAATCCGATCCCCGCTCGGGGCGGCTACCGTTTCCCCAGCTATACGCACTGCCACCGACTGGTTGCACAGTACTCGCAGCCCGGTATTTAGTGGTGCCATCGGTGTTGGGCGTGAGTTGGGCCACCGTGCTCGTCGTCGCCCGCATGAACCAGTCCGAAACGCTGGTGAATGTCAGCCTGGAGAGTGATCCACTGGCTACTGCAGCAACTCCGCTAGAGGCGCTCGTGGAACCCCCACCCGCGACTTGCTTGTCAATGGCAACGGTGGTGGCCACCGAGGTGGAAGTCAGTCCATTCGTGCTGAGCAGCGAGGTGGCCAATGCGGCTATGGCCGCATTTTTCGCAGTGAGGTCAGTCCCTGCAGAGGCTATCGACGGGTCGGCCAATTTTTCCATCAAGGTGGGCAATATTTCCAGAAGCCGTTTCTGGATGGCTTTGTCCAAATCTTGCTTGCTGATGGTGGCGCCGCTCACGTCTGGCGTGCCGACTGCGCTGGCAATGGCTGTTGCCTGTTGCTGGGTTGTCACTACCACCATGCGTGCCAGGGTGCCCGCAGCCTTGGCGTCATCCGTGTTGCTCTTGGTGAAGTCTTCAAACAAGGACAAGTTGATGCCAGTTTGTGCTTTGACCAGGGTCTCTGCCGCGGTGCTGGTGGAGCCTGTGTTTTCCACGACGTTTTGCACCATGGTCGTCAACGGACTGACGAATCCAGGTTTGTCTGCGGGCGCCTTCATGACATACGGCACCGTGACTGGACCATTGTCAGCGTCTATGGCGTCGGTTCCGATAATGGCAAGGATGGGGAACTGGCCAGCGTCAGCGTTATCCACAGTCAGGTTGGCCGTGCCGTCCGCTTTGGTAATTGCAAATGGCTCGCCGCTATCGCATGCATCGTTTTTATTCTTGTCGAGGCAGACCGTGGCTTTGTGAATGGCGCCGTCTACCACGGTGACAGGTACGCTCGTGGTGGCCGATGTTGATGTTCCGCCTCCGCCTCCGCCTCCGCCTCCGCAGGCCACAAGAGCCAGGGTGGCTCCGATAGTCAATAGTCTTTTCATTGTTTTCCTAGATGTTTTCGTTCTACGCCACGTGGCGTAGCCGCGAGGTTGTAAATGAAATGCTCGGGAATAGATATCCCCCATTCGGGTGAGTTGAGGGATTTTTTGACGCAAGTCGTGTAAATTTATGCGCACCGTCGTGTGGATGTGTTGGTGCAATTGGTTATTTGTTGTGAATAAATGACTATTTTGTGTTAAAAATTTGGTTAAAAATTTTATAAAAATCCATTCACACTAGCGCATTGTTTAGAACTTACTAGGAGTGCACCCATGTCCAGCCCCCAGCGCCTGCCCAACCCCTACCGCCCCGAAGCCGAGATCGTTTCTCAGCGCCTCGCCTCGCTTGCCAGCGCGCTGGACTGGGCGGCGGCCGCCAAGGTCGCCACCCCCTGGGTGCAGGCCGTGCGCCAGAACCCGCCGCCGTTTTGGGCCATGGAGAGCCTGCTCAAGGAATACCCCATTTCCAGTGCCGAGGGCCTGGCCCTGATGCGCCTGGCCGAAGCTCTTCTGCGGGTGCCCGATGCCGAAACCGCCATCGCCCTGACCGCCGACCAGCTGGGCCGTGCCGACTTTGAAGCCGCCGGCGACAAAACCCTGGCGCGCCTCTCCAGCACCGCCATCGCCATGAGCAAGAAGTTCCTGCCCGACAGCGAAGCGCCCACCGGCATCTTTGCCAAGCTGGGCGCCCGCTCGGTGGTGGCTGCCACGCTGCGCGCCGTGCAGTTGCTGGGCCGCCAGTTTGTGCTGGGCCAGACCATTGGCGAGGCCATGGATGAAGCAGCTTCAGCCAAGCGCAAGATCAAGAACCTGCGCTACAGCTACGACATGCTGGGCGAGGGTGCCCGCACCGATGCCGATGCCCTGAAATATTTGGCCAGCTACCAGAATGCTATTAAATCCATAGCTTCCGGCGCACAGCCTACGGGGGCTTGCGAGGTGAATGATGGTATTTCCATCAAACTCAGCGCGCTGCACCCACGCTACGAAGACGCGCAGATGGCGCGTGTCATGGACGAACTGGTGCCACGGGTCTGGGGCCTGTGTGAACAGGCGGCCCGTGCCAACATCAACCTCACCATCGACGCCGAAGAGGTGGACCGCCTGGAGCTGTCGCTCGAAGTGTTTGAAGCGCTGGCGGCCAAGGTGGCCCAGCAGTTCCCGCAGTGGACCGGTTTTGGCCTGGCCATGCAGTCCTACCAGACCCGTGCGCTGGAGTTGATCATGCACATCACCGAGATCGCCCGCAAGTACCAGATCCGCCTGATGTGCCGCCTGGTCAAGGGCGCCTACTGGGACGCCGAAATCAAGCGCGCCCAGGAGCAGGGCTTGCCCGCCTACCCGGTGTTCACCCACAAGCACCACACCGACATTTCCTACCTGGCCTGCGCCAACGCCCTCCTGAGTGCGCCTGACGCCATCTACCCCCAGTTCGCCACACACAACGCGGCCACCATCGCCGCCATTTTGCAAATGGGCGCCAAGAGCGCCGCGCCGTTTGAACTGCAACGCCTGCACGGCATGGGCGAGGGCGTGTACCGCGAGGTGCTGAAAAACCCGCTGATCGCCTGCCGCGTCTACGCCCCCGTGGGTGCGCACAAAGACCTGCTGGCCTACCTGGTGCGCCGCCTGCTGGAAAACGGCGCCAACTCGTCTTTTGTGCACCAGTTGGCCGACGAATCCGTGGGCATGGGCGAGCTGCTGATTTCGCCCCTGCGCCTGGAGCCGGAAACCTCCCTGGCCCTGCCGCTGGACCTGTTTGGTACGGCGCGCAAAAACAGCAGCGGGCTGGACCTGACGGTGCCGACTATGCGCGCCCCTTTGCTGGCCGCTTACCGCGAGGTGTCGGTTCCATTTGTTCCCGTGTTTGATGCCAAATTGGCCTCTGACGCCCTGCAGACAAGCGCAGCCAGCTATCAAAAGTGGAGCAAAACCGAGGTGGCCGAGCGCGCCGCCATCCTGCGCAGCGCGGCTGACGCGCTGGAAACCCAGTTGCCCCAATTCTGTGCCCTGCTGGTCAAAGAAGCTTTCAAGACCTGGGGCGACGCGGTCAGCGAAGTGCGCGAAGCGGTGGACTTCATGCGCTACTACGCCAACGAGGCCGAACGCATCATGGCCGTAATAAACCTGCCCGGCCCCACCGGTGAGAGCAACGAGCTGCGCCTGATCGCCCGCGGCCCCTGGGTCTGCATCAGCCCCTGGAACTTCCCCTTGGCCATCTTCATGGGCCAGGTGGCGGCGGCCCTGAGCACCGGCAACACCGTGCTGGCCAAACCCGCCGAGCAAACCCCCGGCGTCGCGCTGGAAGCCGTGCGCCTGCTGCATGCCGCGGGTGTGCCCGAAGGCGCGCTGCAACTGTTGCACGGCCCCGGTGAAACCGTGGGCGCGGCCCTGGTGGCGGCCCCCGGCGTGGCCGGTGTGGTGTTCACCGGCTCCACCCAGGTCGCCAAAATCATCAACCGCGCCCTGGCCGCCAAAGACGGCGCCATCGTGCCGCTGATTGCCGAGACCGGCGGCATCAACGCCATGCTGGTGGACAGCACGGCCTTGCCCGAGCAGGTGAGCGACGCCGTGATGCAAAGCGCCTTCCGCAGCGCCGGCCAGCGCTGCTCCGCACTGCGCCTGCTGTGCGTGCACGAGACCATTGCCGACCATGTGGTCGAAATGATCCAGGGCGCCGCCAAGGAACTGGTGGCCGGTGACCCGGCCCAGCTCAGCACCGATGTGGGCCCGGTCATCGACAAGGAGGCGTTTGACGGTATCCGTCAGCACATCCAACGCTTGAATGCAGAAGCAAAACCACTGCTAGCCCCCGTATCCAGTGCGCAAGCAGCTAGCAAATCGATAGCAAATCTGATTGCCCCGCAGGCCTTTGAAGTGAAGGCCATCGCCGAGATGAAGCAAGAAATCTTCGGCCCCGTGCTGCACATCGTGCGCTGGAACGGTGACCCGCAAGACGTGATCAATCAGATCAACGCCCTGGGCTACGGCTTGACCATCGGCATCCAGACCCGCATCGACTCCCGCGCCCAGGCCCTGGCCCGCGCCTCCCATGTGGGCAATGTCTACATCAACCGCAACCAGATCGGCGCCGTGGTGGGCGTGCAGCCTTTTGGTGGCGAAGGCCTGTCGGGCACCGGTCCCAAGGCTGGCGGACCGCACTACCTGTACCGCTTCTGCGCGGAGCAGACGATCACGGTGAATACCACGGCTGCGGGGGGGAATGCGGCGTTGTTGGCGGGGTAATTCAAGCCTCTTGCCCCATCACGCGTCCAACTGAAGCCCGTGCCCTTACAAGGTCGGGCTATTTGCTGTTTTTAGGAGGCGCCTCCAAACAGCACGCAGTGGTCTGGAAAACCTTTGTGCATCGTGTCGATCAGAAAAACTGCGGTTTTTCTGTAGCGATGTACATGTGAGCATACCCCGATGGTCGGAGGTTGGCAGCATGGCGAGAGCGCGAAGTGTGCCCTAGCTGTTCGCACTCTTTAGCCGCTCTAGAGCATCTTTAAATCGCGTTTCATTTGGTTCACACTGTATTGCCTGTTCAAAAGCATGGCGAATATCCTGCTGGGGCAATCGACGCCCCTTGAGCACATTGCCTAGATCGAACCATGCCCACGCATGGCGGGTTCGGGGCGCGTCCATTTGAACGACTCGCTGAAGCATTTCTCGCGCCTCGTCAAGCAGCCGGTTGTACGTAGCCCAGGTGCCCTGATGACCTTTTGGCCTGGCTTTGTCTGCCAATTTCATTTTTACCTGGGCGAACTCGTGAAGTGCTTTCACATCTAGCATGACAGCTTCGCCCGCCACCTGAAAGTAGCGGTGCGCACGCTCCATCCGCCCTGCACGCTTCTCCTGTATCGCGGCATCGAATGCGTCGCCTACAGCCTCCAGCTGTGGCAGCTTGTCTAGCCATTTCATGGCATCAGTGGGCTGGCTCTTATCCAGATAGGCTGCGGCAATCAGCGTTACCAATGCCGCCTTATTTGCGACGGGGTTGGCGACTGCAATTCGTTCATAGACCGCTTCAGCTGCGTGAATGTCATCCTGTGCTACAAACTCCCGCGCCAATTCCAGGCCAAGGCCCAATGCTGCCGGACTTTGGGCATAAGCATCTTGCAATCGTTGTAACGCACCTTGGGCATCGCCAACTGCCTTCAAACTGGCCACGTCCTGCAAAGTAAGAATCGCCTGGTATTCGGGATGCGCGGGCAGAGTGACTCGAAAATAGCTGCGAGCCTTGTCGAAATCAAACCGCGGTAAGGGCGAGCCGTTCTGCAGCATGGCGCGCCAGACCTTTGGGATACCGGTTCCGCGCGCCTCGGCAAGTTTCAGTTCCTTGAGGAACTCCCCTATGCGGCGATTGCGTGCAGGCACGGGCGGAATGGAAGTCGGGTCATCAAAGTGATGTAGCTCGATACCGGGGACAGGCCCCGGATAACTGATGATCTCCATCCTGTCCGGGTAGAGGTAGACCTTGATGGGCTCCGGTATACCTTCGTATGAACGGTGATAAACCGCGTTGACCAAAGCCTCGCGCAACGCCAAAGATGGATAGCTAACCCAATGGGCCGCCTGCGAGCGGTTGCTTATTTTTTGAATCTGTCGAACAGACAGATTTTCCAGATACGCCAGACACTCCCTGAGTTGCTCATGAATCGGGCGCTGCGCAAAAACTTTCTCTTCAATGACATTGCCCGCCGTGTCGGCGGCAAACTGCACCACTTCAATACGCGCGCCAGGAAACCATTGTTCTGGGTTTTGGCTAAAAAAGAGCAAGCCAACATTGCGCGGAGCATCATGCCCATTGACGGGTTCGGCAACCCGCAAATGACGGTAAAGCGTACGCGTGTCCTGCTCTTCCAGCAAACCACTGCCTATGTCATGCAAGAACTCCCGCACCTTGGTCTCACGGATATCCAGCACGCTGGCCTGCAGGGCTCTGCGATCATCGAAGGGCACCCTGGCGGTCAGTTGAACGAGCTGTGTTTTCAAATCAGGTTGACTGTCCGCATCCACTGTGCTTGAACCAAGTCGAATGTAGTATTTGCGCGCTCCACCTTTTTCAGAGGACTCTGGTGCCTGATGGGGGCGAATCTGGCTGCCTGGAGCCCACACCACCAAAATGTGCCTGCCATCCACAACCTCAGGCGAGAGAACGGGTTGGTACACCGGATCTATCATGTTGCAGTGTCCGCGGATCCACTGCATTGCTTGCTCCAATTCGGCGGGACTCAGCCCCTTCGGTGGCAAAACGACGGCACCATCTTGTTCAGCCACACCAATGGCGATATAGCCGCCGTTCAGATTCTGAAAATCGTTGGCGAACGCGCAAATTGAACGAATCACCTGAGCGCCGGTAGTTTTTTCCTCCCACGAGGCTTTGAACTCGACGCGCGGCGACTCCACACCCCGGAAATGAAGCAGATCACTGGGATTAATGGGGAGAATGGATGCCATGGACCGATACGGATAGGAAAGTCGATTATCTTAGTTTATGCAAGCGTGATTGGGTACGGCGCCTAAGTGTGTGCACGAGACCATTGCCGACCATGTGATTGAAATGATCCAGGGCGCCGCCAAGGAACTGGTTCCCGGCGACCCCGCCCAGCTCAGTACCGGCGTCGGCCCCGTGATCGACCAAGAAGCGTTGGAGGGCAGGTGAATCGTTGGACTCGGCCCAGCGCTGCGCACAACACAGCAAATGCGCCGTGCGGACCAATGTGTGCTGCAGCAGTTCGAGCGCGGGGCCCGGATCCCACAGAAAAGTTGAAGACAGGGGGCCCTCCGGCAGGGCTAGATACGCCGACTGATGTCCGCGCCCGCCAGCATCGCTAGCCCGGCGTCTTTTGGCCGCTGGCCGGGCGCGCGCCAGGTGCTGCCGCGGGCGGCTGGGCCAGCAACTGTTCGAGCCGCTTGCTCAGGCCATGGTCCATGTCCAGCCGTTTTTCGGTGGCCGAAACCAGCGGCATGATGACCTTGCGGTAGGTCACCGCCAGTTGCAGCAGGGCTTCGGCCATGTGCTTGCTCTCGTTGCCGGTCTGGGCGTCGGGTTTGAGTGCGTCCACCGCGCGGCTTACATCAAACAAGGCGTTGGCGATGCGGCTGGCGTCGTTGGCGTCTTCACCCCCTGCCTTGCGCTGGCGCACAAAGTCGCCGCAGATGGCCTGCCAGCGTGCCGATTCCTCGGCCGTGGCGCTGCCCATCAACTGGGCGAGTTTGAGCAGGTTTTCCTGGGCGCCGGTGGTCAGGGTCTGGGCTTCACCGCGGTAGTGGTCGCGCAGCAGGGCGTCCAGCTCGTCGTCGTGCATCTGGGCCGTGATCTTGCCCGCCAGCTTGCCCATGTTGCGGTAGCTGCCCTGCAGCTTGAAGGGCGGCTCGGTGCGGTAGCTGTCGCGCTGTGCGGCCGAAGCGATGTAGCTCTGGTTGACCCGCAGTAGCAGGTCACGCGCCCGGAACAGGCGCTGCAGCAGGGCTTTGAGCTCGTCAAGCTCCGCGCTGCTGTAGGCGTGTGAAAAATCGCTGCTGGCGACCTCTTCGCCCTGGGCCAGGCGCACCAGCAACTGCACGTCGCGCGGGTCGCGGGACGACAGGGGCGCCAGCGCCGGGTTGGCGGTCAGGCTGTTTTCGACGTAGGACAGTGCAAACAAGGCTTCGCGACCCGCCAGCACATCGCCCAGGTTGTAGATGTCGGCGCGGTTGGCCAGCATGTCCGGGATTTTGAAGACCTCGCCCGACTCGGTGTAGGGGTTGCCCGCCATGGCAATGGCAAAGCGCTTGCCGCGCATGTCGTAGCTGCGGGCCTGGCCTTGCCACATGCCTTCGATGCGGCGCGTGCCGTCGGCCAGGCCAATGAACTTCTGTAGAAATTCGGCGCTGGTGTGCTGGATGTCGTCCAGGTACAGCATCACGTTGCTGCCCATGGCCAGGCCCAGGTTGAGCTTTTCCAGCTCCTGGCGCGCAGCGCTGTTGGCGGCACAGGCCGGGTCCAGTGCGGTGACATCATGGCCCAGGGCCGGGCAGTTGATGCGCACAAACACCAGGCCCAGGCGGTCCGCCACGTATTCCATCAAGGTGGTCTTGCCGTACCCCGGTGGCGAGATCAGCAGCAGCAGGCCCATGCGGTCGGTGCGGCTGTCCGCGCCCGTGGTGCCCAACTGCTTGGCCAGGTTGTCGCCCACCAGGGGCAGGTAGACCTCGTCAATCAGGCGGTTGCGCACAAAGGTGGACAAGGGCTTGGCCTGGAACTGCGCCAGGCCCAGGCGGGCTTTTTCAGCCGCCACCAGCGTGTGGTGCAGGCGCTGCAGCGCCTGAAAGGCCGGGACCACCTGGTCACGGTGCACGCCAAAGCGTTGCCAGAAGTCATTGAGGTTGAGCGCCATGCCGCCCTGCGCCACCCGGGGGTGTTCACCGCGCAGCCCGTGCACCGTGGCGTCCAGCGCAACATTGACACGGCGGCGCTGCACCGGCACTGCCAGCAGGCTGGCCGCATCGTCGACCCAGGCCCGCTGTGCGGGGTCTTGTGCATCGGCATAGGCCTGGACCCAGCTGCGCGCCAGCTCCCAGCGTTCGGTCGGGGCAGATGCCTCCAGCCGACGCTGCCAGTCGGCCAGTTGGCCGCTGCGCTCCAACGCGCGCTGCAAGGCATGGGCCAGGTCTTCCCCTGCGCCACTGATCACCCACACCTCGGCACCACTCTCGTTGGCGACCTCGCGCACCAGATAGGCCGCCGCTTGCGTGCACAGGGCCGCCAGGCGCGCAGCGCGGTCCGCCTCGGGTGCCGCGTGTGGCAAGGCAAAGCCCACGGCCTTGGCAAATGCGGCCAGCGCCTGCGCCGATTCGGTCTCCAGCAACTGCAGGCTGTCGCGGGCGCCAAACAGCTGTTGCACCTGCACAGCCGAACCTGCCCGGCGGTGCAGGGACTCGCGCGCGGCGCCGAAGCGTCCGTCCTGCCAGTACAGCAGGGCCAGTGCGCGCTCGGTGGGGCCAAAGGCCAGCAGGCCCGCTTGGTCCTGCATCACGGCCAGGGTGCTGAAAAGCCGCACGGCGTCTTCGTCGTGCACACCCTTCTCGTAGCCGTCCTGGTAGCGTTCTGCGGCAAACTGCCGTACATGCTGCAGCAAGGCGGTGTGGCCTTCCGGTCCTTGGGCAATGTGTTGGAGCGCCTGTGCCAGGGGCAGCGCCGCAGCGGGGTCGGTGGCCGCTTGCAGCAGGCAACCCGCCAGGTACTCGGCGCGGCTGATCGCCGCTGTTTCCGAGGGCAAGGCCTGTTGCCAGTAGGGCTTGAAGGCCTCCAGGCGTGCATCGACCACGGGCGCAAGGTAGTCGGTTCCGGTCAGGTGGTAGGCCAGGCCGTCGCCCTGTGGCACCAGCGTCAGCTCCAGCGGCTGGCGGCTGATGGTGAAGACGTGCTGGCCCAGGCGCAGGTGGTTGCCGCCTTCGGACACCAGTTCGCGCTGGTCGCGCACGGCGCGCAAGGCCTGGTCGCGGCAGGTCTTGAGCCGGGTGTCCACATCGTCGGCTGCCACCTGTGCGCCCAGGGTGCGCAGGTCGGCCACCAGCTTGCGCAGTTTGGCAATCAGCATGTCGGCCGCAAAGTAGCTGTGCACCTCTTCCAGGCTTGCGAGCTGCGCCATGCGGCGCTGGGCGCCGTCCAGGATGCGGCTGGCCGCGTCCACCAGGCCTTGCACGCGCCGCTGGCGCGCCTGGGTCAGGGTTTGCTTGCGCGCGGTCAGCGCTTCGTACACGGCCTCCCGCTTGGTGGCCATGTCGGCCAGAAAGTCTTCCTGTTCGGCAAAACGGCCTTCCAGCTCTTCCAGTTGCGCCAACAGCCGGGTCAGGGCTTCGTCGCATTTTTCGGGGCTGTCGGCAAAGTCCAGTGCGTTCTCGACCGCCTGGCCGAACAATTTGAACTGCGCATGGAATTCGGCCGTGGCCTCTTGCGATCCCAGTGCCTTGCGGCGCTTGCGTGCATCGGCGCGCAAGCGGTTGATGTCGGTGTACAGCGTGGAGATGCGCTCCAGAATGGTGGTGCGCTGCACCGCATCTCCGCCGGGCAGGCCGCCGAGTTGTTCGGTCAGCAAATCCAGCCCCGCCGCCGTGCCATCGAGCCCTTCCAGGATGACTTGCAGGCCCTGGCTGGTCGCAGCCTTGGGCAAGTCCTGGGCCAGTGTGGCCAGGTTTTTCTGGTGGCTGCCAAAGGCCTGGTCGTCCGCCAGGAACACCATGGCCCGCTCGCCCACACGCTGCTGCTCGGATGCCAGCTCGGCGTGCAGGGCATCGATGCGGGCCAGGTCGGTATAACGCAGTTCCTTGAGGGTTTCCAGGTGGCCGATGCGCTCGCGCAAGCGGCCCAGGGCGTGGATGAAGTCCTCGGGTTTGCGCCACAGGGTGCTGGCGATGTCGACCACCAGCGTTTTTTGCAGGTTCTGTGCCGCGTCCAGCGCACGCGCTGTCTCGCGGCGGATGTGCTCCACCTTCTCGAATTCGGCCAGCGTGCTGCGCGCCGCTTCGCTGATGGCGTGCAGGTCTTGCAGCGCCGCACCGGCCTGCGGGTCGGAGAACCAAAAATAGGCATCCACCACGCGGGCGCATTGGCGGATCAGGTCTTCGTAGGCCGAGCGGGTGGGCGCCTGCTCCTGCACCGCGCGGGCAATCCCCATCAGGTCGGCAATGCCGCGCACCAGTTCGGCATTGCCAATACGCGCAAAGAAACCGGTGCCTGCCGGGGTGGCGCTGGCATGCTCGTCGTTGGAAAACGGCGTTTGCCACAATTGCATCGGGTGCACCCGGGTGGGCTCGCCAGGCCCGGCCTGAAACACCAGCGCCTTGCCATCAGGGTAGAGCGCGTAGCCATTGGCCACAATCGGCGCGGCCAGGGTTTTGTCGATCAGGTTGTAGGTGAACAGGGCGTAGTGGCCGCTGCCCGGTTGGTAGAACACATACAGCACGTCCTCCCCGTTGGGCGAGCGCAGCATGCGCTTGAAGCGCAGGTTGCTGGCCACTTCGCCCGGCAGTTCAAAGTGCTTGAACTCGCCGGATTGCAGGTAGTAGCCGCCTGGGAACACAATCCCGTGGTCTTCGGGCAACTGCACGCAGGACAGGCCCATGGCATCAATGCGCGCGACCTGCTGGGTGCGCTGGTTGAAAACCAGGTAGCGCGTGGTCTGCTCGCGGTAGGGGCGCACGCGCAGCAAAATCAGCAGGCCCAGCTTGGCGTAGGACACCTCGGCGT
>MESI01000121.1:33065-71089 GCA_001770935.1 Burkholderiales bacterium RIFCSPLOWO2_12_FULL_61_40
CTCGGCGTCCGTCAGCGACTGGTTTTTGTCGTCCACCGCCTCGCTGTAGATGCCCAGCCCGGTCTCGGTGTTGTTCTCAATCTTGACGGTCAGATCGCCACCCACGGTTTCGACGAATACCGTGTCAAGAATGTTGATGTGGGGGTGCTTGCCGCCCACATGGTCCTCGCGGGTGGTGGGGGTCCATTCGAAGTCGTGGCTGGGCGGCAGTGCGATGTCGCGTTCGCCACGGTTGTCCAGGTAGTGAATGGCGCCATCGGGGGCCACCTGCCAGCGAAACACGCGCAGGTCATGCACTTGCTGGCCAATCTGGAAGGCCGCCAGCAGCTTGCCCTGCGCCACGCGCAGTTGCACCAACTGGGCGTTTTTATAGTAGGCATAGAGCTCTTTGAAATCGGATGCAAAACGGGCGTCTTCCAGAAAGCTGCCCGCCAGCGGCATGCCCTCAAGCTCCGGCTCTCCGTCTTGCACGGCCATCCGGTACAGGCCGAACACGTCGCTGACACTGGTTTCCTTGCGCAGGCCAATGAAGACGTTGTAGCCAAACAGCAGTTGCTCACCAATGCGCACAATGTCGCGCGCCACGCAGTTGTTCTGCGTGCGGGCGCGGGTGCGCAGCACCAGCGCCTGCCCGGATTTGCCGAACTCGGCCACCCGTGTGGCGTTGAGCGCCTGCGCCTTCTGGCGTAGCGCCTCGCCCTGTGCGCTCAGGCGCTTCTTCAGCAACTCGTAGCTGCCGCTGGCGGCTACGAGGTTTTCGGTCTGCGCGCTCGGGGTGGGATCGGTGCTATTCACGGCGCCGCCTGGTTCAATGATTTTTCCATTCCCCGGACTCCCGCGTCATTCGGCGTTGTGCTTGCCTTTGCCGTCCTTGTTGACCTTGGCCAACAGGGAGGCAATCGTGATGTCCTTCAGTTCGCTGGATGAATCGCCCAGCGCACCGACCAGGCGGCCCACGTCGTCCACCATATTGCGGTCGCCATTCAAGTGGTCTTTCAACGCAATCCTCAGCGTGTCGCTCTTGGCGATGGCGCCGTCAATGCCCTTGCCAACGGCCAGCGCGTTGACAAAGCTGTCGAAGTAGCTGCCGTCACCGCCCACCATCTCGATCTTGGCCGTGGCGAGTGCCTTGCCCAGTACTTCGGCCTGCTCCTTGGCAATGGCCATTTGTGCGTCGATGCCCTTGAGGGTTTCGATGTGCAGCATTTCCAGGCGCATGCGGAACTCTTCGTGTTCGCGGGTCTCCGGGCCCATGGCCTTCATGGCTTCGAATTTCTCGCGCAGGCCCTTGGCATCGGCCGAGAAACGGGCTTGCACGGTCTGGGCCTCGGCTTCCCCGGCCTTGATGGTGGCATCGGCACCTGCCGTGCGCACCAAAACCTCTGCCAAACCGATCTTCTCCTTGCCCTGCGCCTCGGCGTCAAACTTGGCCTTCAGCCCCGACGCTTCTGCCTGGGCGCGGGCTTCAATCACATGCGCGTCAGAGAGTCCTTGTTTTTGCGTGGCGTCGGCGGTGACCATCATCACCCTGGCGGCTGCCAGCCCTGGCGCGGCGCCCATGGCCTCCACCCCTTCGGCCTCGCGCTTCTTGGACTCCGCTGACTTCTCCGCGACCTTCAGGCGGGCATCGGCGAGGGTCATTTCCTCGGCCGCCTTGTGCTGGGCCCGGCGCTCCTGTGCCTCGGCAGACTTCACTTCGGCAATCAGTTTTTCTTCGGCCTGGCCCTCGGCAAGGATGATGGTGGACCGCTTGGTGCGTTCGGCGTCGGCAACCACGCGCAACTCCTTGATGGCTTCTTCCTGTTCGGCCACCGTGCGATCCACCACAATGCGCTCGCGAATCACGTCGGCAATGGCCTTTTTCTGCACTTCGATGGCGCGCTCCCGGTCAATCTTCTGCAGCGCCACCTCTTTTTCACGGTCCACCACTTCGAGGTCGCGCGCGCGGGTGACCTTTTCTTCTTCAATGGCCACGGCCCGCTTGCGGTTGTTCTCGGCCACTTCCTTCTCGCGCTGGGCGTTCTCGTTTTGCACCGCAACCAGTTGTTCGCCGTTCAGCCGCGCCAACTCGGCCTTGGTCCTTTCCTCGGTTTGCACTTTGGCCGTCTCGGCTTCTTCGCGCGCCCGCACGGTGGCGACTTCCCGGCTCTGGCGGGCCTGGGCGTCGGCGGCCTGGCGGTCCAGCTCCAGCATGGTTTCCTGCGTCTCCACATTCTTCTTCTTGATCTGCATTTCTTCGTTGCGGCGCAGCTCGTTGGTGCGCACACTTTCCACCGCCGTCAGCTCGGTGATCTTCTTGATGCCCTGGGCGTCCAGGATGTTGCTGCCGTCCAGCTTGGACAGCGGCGTCTGCTCCAGATAGTCAATGGCCGCGTCTTCCAGCACATAACCCGACAGGTCGTCGCCAATCTGGCTGATGATTTCATCGCGAAAGCGGTCGCGGGCCTGGTACAGGTCCACAAACTCCATCGACTTGCCAACGGTCTTGAGGGCTTCTGAGAACTTGGCGGAGAACAGGTCTTCCAGGGCGCCCTGGTTGGAGGCACGTTCGCAGCCCACACCCTGGGCCACTTTCAGCACGTCTTCGGCGGTCTTGTTGACGCGCACAAAAAACTTCACCTTGATGTCGGCGCGAATGTTGTCTTTGCAGATCAGGCCTTCCCGCCCGGAGCGGTCGATCTCGATTGTTTTGACCGAAATTTCCATCAGTTCGGCCTTGTGGATGACCGGGTAGACCATGCAGCCGGTGAAAGTGACCGTGGGCTCGGCGCGCATGGTGTTGACGATCAGGGCGTGGCCCTGCTCGATTTTTCGGTAAAACCGTGCGAACAAGGCGAACAGGCCGAAGACAAAAACGGCGATGGCAGCGGCCGCGATGAGGATGGGTTCCATGAAAACTCCCTAGCGTGAAATAAACGGTTGAAGAGGGCTAAAAAAAACCAGGCCACCGTCTCAGCCTTCGGCTTCGATCCGGTAGCGGGCGGATTTTTCTTCGTAAGCGACGATGCGGGCGACGGCGCCGCGCACCAGTGGGTTGGGCGTGTGCGCCCACACCCGGATGTTGATGCTGGCGCCGCGTTGCGCCACTTCGGCCCTGCCATGCTGTTCGTTCACGGTTTGCGTCAGCACCTTGCACGGCTGGCCCACCAGGGAGGCGTTCTGGATGGCGGCATGGGTCACGAACAAACCCCGCATGGGTCTGGCAAGGCGAGCGGCAATGGGCAAGGCCAGCGACACGCTGGCCAATGCCAGCAGTGTGCCGCTCACATAGGCGGGCGCCGAGTCCGGCAACAGCGGAATGAGCCACATGGCGCCCAGGCAGCTGAGCGTCCACCCGACCAGTACCAGCAGGCTCAGGGCAATGGAAAGCGGCACCCCCTGCAGGCCAAAGGCGACGATGGCACCCGCCAGGGCGCCCAGGTCGTGGCCGCCCAGGTCATGGCCCGGGTCCAGTTCCAGGCCGCCAGACTCCAAATCGACCAGGCCCAGCAAGGCCAGCAACCAGTACAACAAGACCACACCCAGCAGCGTGGTGAAGATGGCAGTGGGGAATGCGGCGGCCGCATCCAGAAAACGATCCATAACCTCTCCCTTTTTTATGCATGCCGGTGTACCGTAGCACCGGCGTTGCCGCGATGTTAGCCGATGGGGCTGTGCGCTTAGCCCAAACGCGGCGGCTTGAACTTCTCTTGCAAAAACTGCGAATGGTTCAAGAAGGCCTGTGCGTCCTGCGTGGCCAGATCCTCGCTGAGTTGCGTGACTTTGGCGTTGAGGTCGTCCAGCGTGGCGGCGAAGGTGTCTTGCGCCGTGCGGCCATTGGCCAGCCGCTTGGCCATGGCGAACTGCTGTGGGATGGACAGGTAGGTCTTCAGTGCGTCGGGCAGGTAGCGCAGGGCAATGTGGCGGGCATGAAAACTCTCCTCCAGTGACAGTTGCCCCTTGCTGCGCTCCCATTGGTCGAGCAACTGGGCCAATTGTTGGCACAAATTCAGCACTTTGCTTTGCAGCTCGGCGGGCAATCGGCCCTGCGGGTTGTCGTCCACCAGTTGGCGCACGGCATTCAGGGCGGTGAGCATGCTGGTGCGGGTGTCGCCCTGGTCTTCAAACTCCAGCGCATCCCAGCGGTTGCCCGTCAGTTGAGGAAAGCCAAACCACATTCCGGCTACGCCGAAACCGGCTGCATACCCCAGCAAGGCCAGGGCACCGCCGCCCCATTGTGCCAAGCCCAGGCTGCTCAGCACCAGGGCCACGGTCGACAGGCCAAGGCCACCCCAGTTGGCGGGTGACTGCAGAAAACTACTGATCTTGTTCATTTGGCAACAGAGTCGGGTTGTGCGACCCAAGGGTTATTGGTAGGCCCGAATGTCTTTGAACACGCTGTAAAGCGACGCCTTGCGTGCGTCGAACAAGCGCCCGCGAAATAAACGATAGGAGAGCTTGAGTTGCAAAAAATGCTTACAGCGCAACCGGACCACTGGCGGCCAGTTGGCTTGCTTCGCGGGCCTGCCGCTGCCGGGTACGGTCTATGTACTGATCGGCCCGCGCCAGTTGCGCTTTCATCATCGCATTGTTCTGTCCCATGACTTCGATGGACTTGGTCCGGAAATTGTCCATGGCATCCATGGCCTTGAAGGTTTGGTCGAACATCTCTTTCAACTTCTCCATGCCCAGCATGGGGTTCTGAGAAAACTGGGTGGTTTTTTCCACATGGTTTTCGAGCTGGCGGCCTGACTCGGTGATCAGGTTTTCGATGGAGCTATTGACCCCCGACAGCATTTCCATGACCTTGATCTGATTGCCGGTGGCGCGCGCCACCGTCTGCGCCACGGCCAGAGCGCTCATGCCTGTCGTCGCCACCCGTGTGCAACCGTTCATCATCTCGCGGCCGGTTTTCTTCAGCACGTCCAGCGCCAAATACCCGTTGGTGCAGACCGCTTGCTGGGTCAGCATGTCTTGCAAATTTTGCCGCGCGTAAAACAGCACTTCTTGCTGCAATGCTTTGGCCTTGATGGGGTCGGTCGCCTGCAAGGCCTCTACTTTCGAGGCGAGCTTGGCGTCCAGGGTTTCCGCAAAATAAATAGCTGCCGACAGCTTCTGCATGGCGTCCCACAGCTGGGTTCGGGTGGCCTCGATATCCACCACATCGCGCTGCATGTCATCCCTGGCCGCATAAATCTGCTGCACGCTCTTTTGAAGCTGCGCTCCAGCGCTTTGGTATTTGCGAAAGTAGGCTTGCAGCTTGTTGCCGAAAGGGATGAAGCCCAGCAATTTTTGCGGCTGAAACAAATCCCCCTCATTGCCGGGATTGAGCTCGTCCAGATGGCCGCGCATATCCTGGATGGCCTTGTAGGCAGAACTGTCCTCTACCCCTGCAAAATTGCGTTGCATCAGCCGCCCTTGCATCAGGCCCGAGGCAGCAGAGACCTCTTCGCGCCCCAGCGCGAACGCACTGTCGAGCTTGGCTTTGAACGCTTCGCTTTGCACGTCCTCCTTGAGCAAGCCATCCATAAACCGGTCCACTTGGTCGTCTACGGCGCTTTGCACCGCCTTGGACAGCGGGACCGCAGTTTTAGCGACCGCTTCCGTCAAGGGGGCCACGACTTCGGGGGCCGTCAGGGTGAAAATCGGGGCGCTAACACTGCTGGCTTCGGACATGGGTTCCTCCTGGCTGTCAATTGCTCTCGTCATGTTTATACCAAAGATCATCCAGCCTTCGGCAGCATCCGAAAGCACATTCCGCCATCGAATGCAGAGGAAAAACAACTGCTATCCACTGTGGTTATTGCGTAGACAGCAACTCAGTTCAGGCGATGCGCTGTGCGCCCAGTAGGCCTGCACTTCGTGCGGTATTTGGCGATCTGATCCCCGCCGAATACCGCGTTTCGATCCCCGCCAGGCCCCGGATTTTCGCTGCTCACATGACCGCGCGCGTCCCCAGCCATGCTGCATAGGCGTAGGCAACACCGAGCGAGCCGGACAGCGCCAGGCCCAGGTACAAAACAAAGCCGCGTGGTTTGACCAGCCCCCACACCGCAGCCATGGCGGGTACGCTGGTGACGCCGCCTGCCACCAGAAAGGCCAGGGCCGCGGCGGGATGCATGCCCAGCGATATCAATCCGCTGACCAATGGCAGGGCCGCAAAGCCATTGAGGTAGCTCGGAATTCCGATGGCCACGGCCAGCGGAATCGCCGCAACCCCCTGCCCCAGCCACGCAGTGACCTTTTCACCCGGCAGGTAGGCCACCATCAGGCTTTCCAGCAAGAAGGCAATCACCATCCAACGCCCTAAAAACCATGCATTGCTTGCGACGCTTTTCGCGAAATCACTGCGCGCGGTATTGGATTGCCAGACCTTCCACTGCACCGTTAGATGTAATGTCCTGGGGCTGCTGCTGCATGTCTTTGGCGGCGCATCGCGCAGCAGGTCGGTGAGCAGTCCGCGTTGCACCATTCCATGCGTGATGGCCCCGGCAAACCAACCCATGGCGACGGCGGCGATGGTCTTGACGATGGCAAACTCCAAACCCAGGCTCGCCGCCGTTAATACAAACATGGTGGGGTCCATCAATGGAGAGCTGATCCAAAACGCCATGATGGGTGCCATCGGTACACCAGCCCGCAGCATTCCGGCGATGATGGGCACAACGCCGCACGAACAAAACGGTGAGGCCGCGCCAACCAGCGCCGCCACCAGGACCATGCCCCGGGGTTTGTCGCCTAATGCAGAGGCCACCCATTGATCCGCGCGGCTCGCTTGCGCATAGGCCGCCAGAGTGACGGACACCGCGATCCATGGCGCGATATGCAGTAGTGCGTCTCTGGTGAAAAGCAGCGTGGGCTGCAGTTGCCCCGGCAACCCGATTGCGATGGACAGGATGATTGCGAGGACCATTGCCATCGGCTTGTCCACACTGCGCCAGTAGGCCATGGCGGGCTGCCACCACGCGGTGGTGTTGCCGGAAGGGAGGCCGCAGCAACTGCTAGCGGCAAGGACTTTGGGGGGCTGTTGTTCCATGGTTTCTCCTGATGAATCAATGCGTCGAAACCGGGGTGTCCAGCCATGCGGGTTTCGACAGGTTGTTAAGCCATATAACTAGATTTATGGATATTTATGGCAAAAAAATGAAAACGACCTATGCCGCCTCGGCATTCACAAAGACCGGCAGCGATACGCCCTGGCAGCAGTCCTGTTTGACATATTGCAGCACCTCGTCAAGCGCTGAAAAATTCACCCGGCAATAAACCTCGCGGCCCTCGCGCTCCTGCAGGATCAGATTCGCGGAAGCCAGCGCGCGCAAGTGAAATGCCACAGTGGACGCAGGGCGTCCGAGGGCGGTTTGTAGATCGCCAATACGCATTCCCCCGGTCCCCGCCTGAACGAGGATTCGGAAGATTTCAAGGCGATTCGCGTGACCGAGCGCCGCCAGGGATTGCGCTGCTAAAGTTAATTCCATAGCGGCAGTATATAACCATTAACCCGGTTTTGTGGAATAAATTTGCACGATGACTTGCCGCCGATCACGCGACGCCAAGTCAATTGCTGCCTCAGCACTCCAGAAATGGCGTCTCCAAATGTGATCGCCAAGATCAAAGCAATAGCCTATGGCCTGCCCATTGGCACCCAGAGCCGCGTCCGCGCTCCTAGCCCGCAGCCTGGCGACCGGCACGCTGGCTCCCACCATGCCCTTGCTCAGCTGCAGCCCCCGCAACCTCATGTGCCTGTTCCCGGGATGGCGGCTGCGCCATGGACGAGGTTTTGCGACGTTCTGAAAAATTGAGGACGGTTGAGGTTCCTCTGCGGTTGGCCAACACCTCGTTCAATTGGGTAATGGTGTGGGTCGTGGTTTCGATATTGCGATGCAAGGTGGGGCCCAGCAGTTCGAGCTGTTGCTGCTGGATGCGGGCCAGCACCGACCAGCAATTGAGCATGGCCTTCACGATCCGCTCGGATTGCGTCTGGTAATGATGGGGAAAATCCCATAACAGTGACATGGGGCTGGTTGACGCGACGGACGGCGACAGGCCGTGCAGGCCTTCGGAGACGCTTTCAACGCAGGCTCCAGACTGGATTTTGAGGATCTCTTCGCTACCGTGGGTGGTGACTTCGGTCAGATCTTTCACCAAGTCCCGCATGGTCTGCGCAGTATTGGCCATGTCGTGCTTGATCTCGCTCGCTGCGTCCTGCGCCTTGCTGATCTGCTCTTTGCCCATGTTCATTGGCATGTTCATTTCTTTACTGCTGCTCTGCTCTTTTGGGGTGCTGGGGTCCTGTACTTTGGGGGGTGCATTGGTGCTCATGGCGGTTTCCTTTGGAGTAATTCGGTTTCAAACAATGAAGATCTCCTTGCCATGCCCATTTAAAAACTGGAGTTGGCCAAGGAAGACAAAGTCTGCAAACGATTGTCCAAATGGGGTTGAGAAATATCAAAGAAAAATCTGCGCCATGCCCTTGGATTCACATACCGCACAATTTCCTGAATGGCCCCAGCACCGCCTCACCGCGAAAGGGTTTGACGATCCAGCCGGTGACGCCGATGGCGCGGCCGCGCTCGCGCATCACAGGGTTGTCTTCGGTCGTCAGCATCACAATGTGCACGCCTTTATTGCCCTGGTCGGTGCGAATCTTTTCAGCCATGGTGAGCCCATCCATATTGGGCATGTTGACGTCGCTGACCACCAGTTTGATGGAGGGGTCGCTGCGCAGTTGTTCCAGGCCATCCCGGCCATCGGTCGCCACGGCCACTTCAAAACCGTTCTTGCTCAAAAAGCTGGTGACGATTTCACGCATCGTGCTTGAGTCGTCGACCACCAAAACATGTGCCATATGTGTGTTTCCTTGCGTGCAGGGTCAGATTTAAAACAAGTCCAACTCGCCGGTAGGGCCCGATTCCGTTGCCGTAGCGGCAAATTCGGCGAACTGTTCGGGCGACCAATGCAGGTTGAAGATAAAGCGTTGGACAATCACCAAGGGGTGCGCTCCCCGGCGGCTGGGTTCCGACAACTGGTAGCGTATGCACAGCTGCGGGTCGGGTGAGCCGAAGGAGATGTATTTGTGCGCATGGTTGATGACGATGGGCACCTGGGTTTGCTGATTGGCAAAGGCCTGGGGCGGGATGTAGCGGTTCTTGAACGCGCCCCAGATGAGGTTGGTGGTTTCGCCCAGCATGTTGTTGAGGTCGCGGAAGTTCAACTCTCCCCCCACGCCCTCGAAGCTCATGCCGTGAAGTAAGCCTTGGCGCAACGCGCTTTCCTCGGTCTGCAGCATCATGTAGCCACGGCACCAGGTGCTTTCTATCGGGATCAGGGTGGATACCTCGCCATGGATGATGCGGTCATGCACTACATACGGGGACTCGGCCACCACTTCGGCATTGGGGAACATGGACTTGAGCGCCGAGCAGGTCAGGTCCACGATGCCTTGCACCAAGGTGGCTGGGTAGCGCAGGCTGAAGATGGTGCGCTCCACGCTGGCCCGCAGTTCCTCCATGTCGCCCGTGGGCCATTGGTGCCGAATGGTCTGCTGCTCTGCCGTGTTCAGGGGGCGGACGCTGGTGCGGCGCAGAAAAATGGGTAGTTCCGGGCGGAGCTTGTGGATGGCCTGGGCCAGGTGCAGGCCGTCGGGGCCATCGCAGGGCATGTCCTCGGCCAGCAGCACACCGGCCAGGTCTTTGTGCAGATCCAGCGAAGCCAGCGCATCATGGGCCGTGCGCAGCAGCGCCTGCAAGCCGACGGAAGTGCAAAAGTCCGACTGTGTCTTGAGCTGCACCGGATCGTGGTCCAGCAACAGAACCTTGGCTTCAAGATGGGTGGTGTCCGTCATGTCTTTGATCCGATAAAAATTCAATCGTGGGAACCTGAAGTATCGTCGCCGGGCCTGTGGTGCGGAATAACGTGGGTCAACGCGCCTGGGCCGTCATTTTTTCCAGGCTGCCATCCTTGATCATGGCGTCAAGGGTGCTTTGCAACTTCGAAACATCGGCGGCAGGTGTTTTGACGTGGCAGGCCAGGGAACCCAGAGAACGTCTGAAGGTCAGGGCCTCCTTGGGCATTCTGTCCCTGGTGCCCGTTTTTTGCGCAAAATGGTGTGCCGACAGTACATCGGTGGCCCACACATCGATGTGGGACCGCAACAGTTTTTCAACGTTTTGCTCTTGGGTGTTCACCTCTTCGACGGTAAAGCCAAAGGACTTCAGGTACTGCGCATCACCACTTCCGCGCAAAGCGCCAATCCGCAGTTTTTTGGCATCGCTGAGCACCAGAAACTGTGCAGTGGAATTGGGCGGCACGAACAGTCCAGAGGTGGTGATAAAAATGGGACTGACCCACTGGTATTCGGCCTCATTGCTTTGGGCGCGCTGAACCGGAAAAACACAAAAATATTCGCGGTTACGGGCATCGGCCATGCCTCTGGCCAAGGGCACCGATTGAAGCGTGTACGGTATTTTGGCTTTCTCAAACAACCTGGAAACCACGTCGATCGCCATGCCGGAAAATTTGCCGTTTTCGCTCCAGGCAATAGGCTGACTCTCGGGAAACTCCAGGGTGTAGGGTCGGGCGGCGGCGTGGTTTGCGACGCAAAGGAGCGCGCTACCAAGAATGCTTAAGACTGTCTTCATAGCTCCATGTTTCCCCTTGGGGTTTCTCTTTGTTCAGCTTCGGAAAGGGGGCGCTCCCTTTGGAATACCAGTAGCTCGGGGGCTGCTTTTTGTTGAGCTTGGGCGCGCATTTGGCCATGCCCTTTTTTTCCAGCGCTGCCATGATGTCGTCGGCTTGCTGCGCCATGTTGTCCATGGCGGTTTGCACCGGCACTTCGCCCCGGATGGCCGCACCAATGTTCGTCCACCACAGGGGCGCCATATTGGGGTAGTCGGGCACGTTGGTAAAAGTCGGGGTCCACAGTTTGCGGGCCGAACTCCGGTAGAACTCGACCAGACCGCCCAACGCCGGTGCCGCATCGGTCATGGCCTTGGAGGCCAGGTCCGAAGCGCGTATGGGGTTGAATCCGACCAGGGTTTTCTTCAGCGAAACGGACTTGGACACAGCAAACTGGGCATACAGCCACGCTGCTTTCATGTTGTCCGGCGGTGTGCCTTTGACCAGCGTCCACGAACCCGCGTCCTGGTAGCCCAGCTTCATTCCCTTTTGCCAGTACGCGCCATGCGGTGAAGGTGCTACACGCCATTTGGGTGTGCCGTCGGCATTGGTCACCGGCAGGCCGGGTTGGTTCATGGACGCGGTAAAGGCCAGATACCAGAAGATTTGCTGGGCAATTTGGCCCTGCGCGGGGACGGACCCTGCCGTACCAAAATCCATTTGTTTGGCTTCGGGGGGCGCGTATTTGTCCAGCCACTCAATAAACTTGTTGACGGAGTAGACCGCAGCCGCCCCATTCATGTCCCCGCCACGCGCCACGGAGGCGCCGACCGGATGGCACCCTTCGACCCGGATGCCCCAGTCATCCACAGGTTTGCCGGTGGGGAGGCCTTTGTCACCCGTGCCGGCCATGGACAGCCAGGCATCCGAGAAGCGCCAGCCCAAAGAGGGGTCTTTCCGGCCATAGTCCATATGGCCATAGACTTTTTTGCCATCCAGCTCTTTGACATGCACGGTGAAAAATTCTGCAATGTCTTCATACGCCGACCAATTCACCGGGACGTCGAGCTTGTAGCCGTAGATTTCCTTGAACCGTTTCTGCAAGTCCGCCCGGTCGAACCAGTCTTTGCGGTACCAGTACAGGTTGGCGAACTGCTGGTCCGGCAGTTGGTAGAGTTTGCCGTCGGGGCCGGTGGTAAAGCTTTTGCCAATAAAGTCGTCCACATCCAGTGTCGGCAGGGTGACCACTTTACCTTCTCCTGCCATGTAGTCCGACAGATTGACGATCTTCCGGGTTCGGTAATGCCAGCCAATGAGGTCGCTGTCGTTCACGTAGGCGTCGTACAGGTGCAGTCCGGTGCGCACCTGGGTTTCAATTTTCTTGACCACGTCGTCCTCGCCGGTGACCTCATGCACCACCTGAATTCCGGTCAACTCCCTGAATGCCTTGGCGATGACGTCGGATTCGTATTTGTGGGTGTCCAGCGTTTCGGAGACGACAAAAATTTTCTTACCCCTGAACGGCTTGGCGGCCTCCCGGAACCATTCCAGTTCCTTCTTTTGGGATTCGTCGCTCAAGGTGCTTGGACTGAATTCTTTTTGCAGCTTGGCAATGACTTCGGCGGGCGAGGCCTGACTGTGCGCGCAGGGAGGCGAGGCCAGCAGGATGCAAGCCACGGCGATCCATGACGTTATGGGCTTGTGTGTCGTTTTTCTTTGCATACAACAGCCTTCATGGAGGGTTCGAAAGACGTTGTTTCGGGGGCATGCGCCGTGGCTTCATTCTACGCAGCCTGAGCGCTGTTATTGCGCCTGTTTCAGGCGGGTTTACCCCGATGCAAGTTGCGTCGAATCCCCCTGGGCTTGCGCCGAGTTTGGGCCTTGCGGGCTTGGGGTGCCGCCATGTCTGCCGGGGTAAGGGTCGAACTGGGCACTTGCAGCAGCACGTCTTTCACTCCCAACTCCAGCAGGCCCAATGCCTGAACCGCAGAGCGGCTTACGTCAATCACATAGCCAGGCCGGTACGGTCCGCGGTCGTTGATGCGTACATCGACCTCTCGGCCGGTGCGCAGGCTGCGCACCCGCACCACCGTGCCAAAGGGCAAGGTTTTGTGGGCCGCCGTCATGGCATGCATATCAAAGCGCTCGCCGCTGGCGGTGCGGCGGCCTTGAAAGCCCGGGCCGTACCACGACGCCCTGCCACGCTGCAGTTCCCGCAGGGTCTCCGGCGGGGCAGGGGCTGGCTCGCTGGGCACCTTTGGTGGCGTCGGCTCGGCAGAAGCAGCAGGCGCTTCCACTGGAAGTGCGGCACGGCCGGGCGGCGACTGGGCGGGCAAGGGGGGCTGCGCAACCATAGGCGCTGCGTCGACCCGGTGTGGCGCGCTGGGCGGCACTCCGGGTAAGGCGGCGCAACCGGCCAGCACGGCAATAGACAGTACCCAGAGAGTCCGACCCCCATCCCTCAGGTGCCTCATCGGCAGCTTGCCCATCAGTCCTTGCCGTAGTTCGGCGAGCGCGGTCCGTACAGCAGGCCGTTGGGCGCGCCTGCCGACAACAGCCGCGTGGTGGCGACGCCTGCAACCTGGTGGCTTTGGTCCAGTGTCGTTGCCATGACCTGTTTGACGATGGCTGCAATGAGAACAGCAGCCAAGCCCCCTTGCTGCTGGTTTTGCCCTTCTTCGCTGGAGGCGGACGCCGAGCCTTGCCACAGCAGCTTGCCGGTTTTCAAATCCACCAACTTGGCGTCTGCCGCGACGACCGTGGAACTGTTGATCACCTGGTACACCGTCCCGTACTTGCCAATCGTGATGTACAGGGCGGCATCCGCGCCAAATATCTTCCGCAATTTGTCGGGCGACGTGGCGTGCATATCCGCAGCCTGTGTCATGCCGTTTTCCTTGAAGGCTTCGGCCACCAGGGTGACCGGCATCACGTAATAACCCGCCTCGGCCAGCGGCCGGGTGGCATAGGACAGCACGCTGTAGGACGCGGGCACTTCTGGCGTGTTGTTCAAGGGCGGCAACACCACAATGGAGCGCGGGCGGCTTTCCTTGTAGGCGGTGTAGTCGTAAGGTGTTTGGGTCGCGCACCCCGCCAGCACCAGAAATCCCGTAGCGGCGGCCAGTAGCTTGAAGAAGTTTTTGAGTTTCATAGGAGCTTCTTATTTTTTGAAATTGCGCAACAGAAAGTCCATGAATGTTTCAGATTCCGGGTACTGTTTCTTCTCGGCCTGCATCTGTTGGGCAAACTGGTCCAGTTTGCCCTGCTGCCCGTACAGCAGGCCCAAATGGGCGTAGTAGCCCGGTGGAACCGCACCGCCGCTGGCGCGAATTTTCTGCAAGTCGTCTTCCATGCGTTGCGTTTGTGCGTCCGGGCTCAGTTGGTCGGCACGGAAGTACGCATCGATGTTGTTTTGGTAACCTTGCCATTGGTAAAGGGGCGTTGGTTGGGAGGCACAGCCCCCCAGCGCGGCACAGACCAGCAGCGCCGTGCTTAGCTTGGATCGAATCGTAGACATGGTGTGTTCCTTGGTGCGGGCGGTGGACGTTTAAGGCGCAGGACGCCATGCGCCACTGTCCATGCCGGACACCAGGTTGTTGACCGCATCACGCACCGCCAGGTCCAAGACCTTGCCATTGAGCGTGGAGTCGTAGCCCGCTGTGCCGCCAAAACCGATGATTTCGCGTTCCGACAGGCTGTATTCACCTGCCCCTTGCGAGGAAAACACCACCTCCGAGGTCAGCGTGTTCACGATGTTCAAATGGACCTTGGCATAGGCAATTTGTGTTTTGCCACGGCCCAAAATGCCAAAAAGCTGCTTGTCGCCCACGTCCTTGCGCCCGAACTCGGTCACATCGCCGGTGACGACAAACTCTGCGCCCTTGAGGGTTTGCGCCTTTTTCTGCAGCGCTGCCTCTTCCTTGATTTCGCTCATATTGGTGCGGTCCAGCACATTGAAGCGGCGGCTTTGTTGCAAGTGGGTCATCAAAATGGTTTGTGCCTGCCCTCCAAGACGGTCCACATTGTCCGAAAAAACGCCACGCAGAAACGACGAACGGTTGTCAAACTTTCCCACTGAAACCGGTGTGCGCGGGCCGCTGTAGGCCTGGCTGGCCGAGTCCACTTGTTGAACCGGAATGGTTCTGGATTCTTCCTGGTGGGCGCATCCACCCAGTGCCAGAAATGCGGCCATCACGCATGGTAAGCCGATGCTGTTTTTCATACCCAACTCACTCCCTATGAACATTTTCCTAGGCCATTGAACGATTGATCAATGCGCACTAGGAAGGGGTGTTACTGTAGCAAGGAAAAAAGTGCGGAAGGGTGGATTGAGAGCTTGCGGTAGCTTGACCAGCCATGGCCATCCAGTAGAATCCCGCCACCGTTCGGTTCAACGAAACGGAACACGGTTTGAATCCGTGGCGGGCCCGCCGCTGTATCCGGGGACGGACGTTGCAAGGTCGAGAGACCAGCCACTGACGGGGTTTACCCCGCTGGGAAGGCGCAACGTTCCGGCTGATCCGGGAGCCAGAAGACGTGTTGAACCGAAGCGGAGTCCCGGCAAGGGCTCCGGCTGAGCGCATGCGAAAAGCGTGCGCTCAGCCGGAGCCCTTTTTTTTGTTTTTTTGGTTTTCCCTCGGAGTGAATCATGACCCAAATCCATAACGTCCCATCTTCAGCCAGCGCCCCCAACACCACCGCCACCGCCACCGCCCCCCAGGAGCAGCCCATTGCCCCGACCATCGCCGTGCGCAAAAGCTGCAACCCGGATGGCATCGGCCTCTCGCACTACGTGCTGATGGACAAAAAGGCGGCCAAATGACCCAAACTTGTGCAAGCCGGGCAGCAGCCCGTCCGGCACTGATTCCGGTGGACATCGGCCACGCGGTCTACGCCGCTGTGACCGATCCGGACACGGCTTTTTGGGCCTTGGTCGATAAGACCCGCATCCAGGAAGAAGTGAGTGCGGGCCCACTGCTGAACAGCTACCGGGAAAAGGCCGAGAGCTTTGCCAAGGAGCTGCACGCGCTGCGCTTCGAGCTGACGCCCTCCGGCGTTTACCTCAACCCGACCGAGCGTTGCAATCTCAATTGCACGTACTGCTATCTGCCCGGCGAACAGCGCAGCAAAGGCAGCCACATGTCGCAGGACAAGCTGATCGCCTCGCTCGCCAGGCTGCGCGACTACTTTCGCTCGGTGATGCCGGAGGGCCGCAAGCCGCGCGCGATTTTTCATGGCGCGGAGCCGCTGATGAACAAGGCCGCCGTGTTTGCCGCCATCGACGCCTTTGCCGATGATTTTGCTTTTGGGTTGCAAACCAACGGCACCTTGCTGGACGACGAGGCAGTGGCGTTTCTCACTTCGCGCAATGTCAGTATCGGTCTCTCGCTGGATGGCCCGGTGGCGGGGATTACCGACGCGACACGCCAGACCTGGAGCGGCAGGAGTGTGCACCAGCAGGTGCTGGCGGCGATGGACAAGCTCAAGGGCTACGGCTCGTGGAGCGTGATCACCACCTGCACCACCGAGAACCTGCCCTACCTGACGCAGATGGTCGAACTCTTCCACGCCAAGGAAGTGCCCACCTGCATGCTCAACACCGTGCGCTGCACGCTGCCTGGCGCGCGCGGCGTAAAACCTGCCGATGCTGATATGGCAAAGGCCTTTTTCGCCGCCATGGACCGCACACACGCCCTGTACCGCGAAACCGGCCGCAAGCTGATGGTGGCCAACTTTGCCAACATCGTGATCGGCATCCTGGCGCCCACGGCGCGCCGGTTGATGTGCGATATTTCGCCTTGCGGTGGCGGGCGCGCATTCTTTGCGCTGGCGGCGGACGGCGGCCTCTACCCTTGCAGCGAGTTCATTGGCTTGCCGCGTTTCAATGGCGGAAATCTGCATGCTGCGGGCGGAGTGGAAGCGGCGCTGACATCGGAAGCTTTCCGTCCGGTCATCACGCGCAATGTGGACCAATTCAGCCCCTGCAACGGCTGCGCCATTCGCCACTTCTGCGGTTCCCCGTGTCCTGCTGAAGCTGCGGAAATGAACGGCGGCATGGACAAAATCGGCGCCTTTTGCGATTTCTACAAGGAGCAGGTCAACTACGCACTGCGCCTGATCGCCGACGGCAAGGCCAATGACTACCTGTGGGATGGCTGGGACGACGATACGGAAACCACCTTCCTGATGCAGTAAGCGGTGTGGGTGGCCCGTGCCACTCACCGTCCTGGTGTGTGCCAGGCTGGCTTGTTCCAGTGGGTGAGCGCGCGCAGCAGCCATTCAAACGGGCCGTAGGCATGGCTGCGCATCCACCAGCGACTGAGCCCCAGTTGCACCAGGTAGATCAGCAAAGCCAGCAGGGCCACCTGGGGCGGCGCCAGGACCCCGATCAGGGCCCAGCCCCAGGCGGTAAACACCACGGCGCACACCAGGGACTGCAGCAGGTAGTTCGTCAGCGCCATCCGTCCTGCCGGGGCCAGCCAGGCCCCCAGCACCGCGCCTCGGGGATGGCGCAGGAGCAGCAGCAGTGCGGCCACGTAAGCGCCAGTGAGCGCGGGTGCGCTGAGGATGCCCACGGCCAGTCCAAGCAGGCTATTGCCCGGTTGGGCGGGCGCCGTGTTCAGGGCGCTGTAGCACAGTGCGCCCGCCAGCCCGATGGGACCACCCAGAGCCAGGAACCGCCACAGGGATTTATGCCGACCGGAGAGTCTGGCGAAGTAGTTTTCTTTGGCCGCCGCCAGTCCGAGCAGGAACATGGCCAATGCGCAGGGGGCCTGGATCAGGCCCAGCACAAACCACATATGGGTTTGCAATTCCAGTGCATGTTGCGCGATGGTGGCGCCAATGCTGTGGCGGTAGGCAGCGGTGGCGCGGGCGATTTCATCGTGCATCCACGGGCTCGGCACGATCGGGTCGGCATCCGCCAGCGCCAGCCCTGCCAGCGCCCAGCACAGTGCGGTCACCAGCACCAGGGCGCTGGCCAGGTACAGCGCCGTTTTCGGGGCCAGACCGCGCAGGGCCAGCAGCAACAGGCCCAGCAGGGCGTAGGTCAGCAAAATGTCGCCATGGAACAGCAGCAGGGCATGGCCGATGCCCAGCAGCGCCAAACCGGCACTGCGCCGCAGGTAGCGCGGTACAAAGGCCGAGCCGGTGCGCTGGGCCGAGGCCATTTGCAGGCTGAAGCTGTAGCCGAACAAAAAGGAAAACAACAGGTAGAACTTGGTCTCGAACAAGGTGCGCACCAGCGCCAGTGTGAATCGGTCCGGCCCGCTGTCAAAGGCCGGGTCCGCCAGGCCGCTGCCATAGTAGGCCGAGGCAAAGGCGCCGATGTTCACCATCAAAATGCCCAGCAGCGCAAAGCCGCGCAGGGCATCCAGGTCGGCAATCCGCCCGGTGGAGGGGGCACGTTCGGCGCTCATGTGGCGCTGCCCCCGGCTGCGGCTCGCGCAGGCGCAAGCACTTGGGACAGGGCGCTATGCACCAAGTGGCGGTAGCCGACGAGGTCGAAGTCCGTCTCGACCATGGCGCGCCCGAAGGCGCCGTCGAGCAGGAGCAAGATCCAGTCCGCGGCGCGGGGCGCGGGCGTGTGCAGGGCGAGGTGTTGGCGCTCCACGCCCATTTGCAGTAGGCGCACCAGTGCGGTTTTCTTGTCGGCCTCATGGGCGGATACCGCAGCAAACACTGCGGGGTTGCGCACGGCTTCGGCGATGGCCTCCAGCGACAGCCGGGTGTAGGCCGACTGCGTCAGCAGGGCCAGTTGCTGGTCAATGGCCTCCAGCAGCGCCGCGAACAGGTCGGGGGCGGAGCTGGCGCGCTCCAACAAGGCGCCCAACTCGTTCGGCCCCTCAACCACCACCGCCGCAATGATGGCTTCCTTGCTGTCGAAGTAGTGGAACAGGTTGCCCGGACTCATATGGGCTTCGCGGCAGATCTCGGCGGTGCGGGTCTGGTGAAAGCCGCTGCGGATGAAGCAGCGGACGGCGGCATCCAGGATGTGCTGGCGTTTGCTTTGCTGGCGTTCGGGGTCAATTTTGCGCATGGTCGGGTGGTGTGTTTAATAGATCGACTAGTTGGTCTATTAAACGCGAAACAAAACGACGCTGTCAAGTGCATGTGGCATGCACTTGACCCATGCGGTATTGGATGTGGCGGTGGGGGCCGGGTGCTATTGCGCCGCAGCCACCCGGTGGGCCGCGCCCGCTTCCTGGGCAATCGCCTGGTCGCGTTTCAGGTGGCCGATCAGGGCCTGGTCGTCATCGCGCTGGCCCCACTGGTCGAAATACACCAAGTCCTCCATGGGCAGGCGGGGCAGCCAACCGGCGCTTTCCAGTTCCGGCTTGGCGTGGAAATGGCTGACGTAGCCGACGCACAGGTAGGCAATGGGGGTGATGCCCTTGGGAATTCCCAGCGCCTCTTGCAACTCGGACTGGTGGAAAATGCTGACCCAGCCCACGCCCAGGCCTTCGGCCCGCGCGGCCAGCCACAGGTTTTGCACGGCGCATACGCTGCTGTACAGGTCCATGGTTTTCATATGGGTGCGCCCCACCACCACCGGGCCGGTGCGCTCGCGGTCGCAGGTGATGCAGATGCCCACCGGTGACTCCAGAATGCCTTCCAGTTTCAGGCTGCGGTAGGTGCTGCGTTTTTCACCTTCGAACATCTCGCCCGCTTCGGCATGGGCAGTGGCAAAGGCGGCGTGCACGCGGCGCTTGACCGCATCGGACTGCACCACCAGAAAATTCCAGGGCTGCATGAAGCCGACCGAGGGCGCGTAGTGGGCGGCGGTCAGGATGCGGCTCAGCACCGCATCGGGCACCGGGGTGGGCAAAAATTGGCCGCGTACATCGCGGCGAGAAAAAATGGCGTGGTAGACCGCATCACGCGCTTCGTCTGCAAAGGCGTGTGTGGATTGAATGGCTTGCGCCGACATGGATTTCATGGCTTCCCCTAGCGTGAAAACAAAATGCGCTGCCTGACCATGCAGCGTGGTGAAAGTTTTCAGGCCGGTCTTCTGGCTTGGATTCATCTGACCCCGGCGCCTTCCCGGCTTGCGCCAGTGGCATTGAGCGAGGGTCATCCTCCTTACAGCGTTGGGCACGCGGCGGATTTGCACCGCCTTCCCGATTCTCCCGTCGCCTTACAGCGACGGGCACCTGAAGGTCGCCATCATAAGGGGCGCGGGCTCAGGTCAAGCCCGCGATTTTCGACACCTTAGCGGGTACGACGAATACCCACCGGACTGGCTTGGCTTGCCGCTACCTGTGCGGAACGTTTTCCGCCCGTCAGCAGGCGCACAGCAAAGGCGGCCAGGAACAAGGTGCCCATGGCGAACACGATATCCCCCGGCACCCGCATCCACACCAGGGTTTCCATGAAGTGTGAGTGGATGATTTCGGGAGAGCGTGCAAACCACATGCCCTTGGTCACACTGGCCCAGGCCTGGTAGATGCCCGCTGGCACCAGCGACATGAACACCATCATGGCCAGGCCGATATTGAGCGACCAGAACATGGGGGCGAGCAAGCGGTCAGACCATGCCGCCCGGCTGGAGAGTCCGCGCAGGCAAAACAGCAGCAGGCCGATGCCCAACATGCCATAGACACCGAACAGCGCTGCGTGGCCATGGCCAGCGGTCATGTTCAGACCCTGCATGTAGTACAGCGCAATCGGCGTGTTGATGGAAAAGCCCAGCAGGCCTGCGCCCACCACGTTCCAGAAGCCTACGGCGATGAAACACAGAATGGACCACTTGTAGGCCTGTACCCAGGGGGCCGCTTTGGAGCGCTGGTAGTTGCGGTAGGCTTCGACCCCGATCATGGCCAAGGGCACCACTTCCAGCGCCGAGAACATGGCGCCAATCGCAATCACAAAGGTGGGGGTGCCGGTGAAGTACAGGTGGTGCAAGGTGCCCAGAATGCCGCCGAACAGAAACACGATGGTCTCCAGCACGATGGCGCTGTTGGCGGTGCTGGCGCGGATCAGGCCCAGGCGGGTGAACAGCAAGGCGATCACGGCGGTGGCAAACACTTCAAAGAAGCCTTCCACCCACAGGTGGACCAACCACCAGCGCCAGTATTCGATCATCGAGTAGTGGGTGTGCTTGCCCCAGGTCAGGGAGGTGGCGTAGAAGCCGCCAATGCACAGGGCAGACAGAAACACCATGGCAATCAGGCCGCGGCTCTCCGACGGTGTTTTCAGCGCAGGCATCAGGCCGCGTCCCAGCAAGGTCACCCAGAACAGCAGGCCGACAAACAGCAGGATCTGCCAGACACGGCCCATGCTGGTGAATTCCAGGCCCTGGTTGCCGATCCAGAAACTGAAATCGTTGCCCAGGTGCTGCAAGGTGCCGATCCAGCCGAAGGCGGTGGAGCCGACCACAATGAACAACAAGGCATAGAACAACACGTCAACGCCGAGTTTTTGGTACTTGGGCTCATGGCCGGAGATGGCAGGTGCGATGTACAGGCCGGTGGCCAGCCAGGCGGTCGCAATCCACAGCACCGCAAACTGGGTGTGGATGGTGCGGCTCACCGTGAACGGCAGGATCTGCGCCAATGGGAAGCCGAAGAAGCTCTGACCTTCGACCGCATAGTGGGCGGTAATCACCCCCATGCCGACTTGCGCCAGGATCAGGCCAATCACCACATAGAAGTATTTGCGCGTCGCCTTCATCGACGGCGTAGGCTTCAGATCAAACAGCGGATCGGCCTTGGGCGGCGTGGGGTCGCTCTCTTCGGCATGGGTGGAGTGGTAAAAAATCATGCCCGCAATGGCGGCAATCATCAGGATCACGCTGGCGATGGACCAGATGCCGGCGCCGGCGGTCGGCGTGTTGTCCACCAGTGGTTCGTGCGGCCAGTTGCTGGTGTAGCTCAGGTCGGTTTCACCGGGACGGTCGGTGGCGGCGGCCCAGGCCGACCAGAAGATGAAGGCGGGCAGCGCCTGCAGGTCCTGCGGGTCGGGCAGGGAACCCGCGTTCATTGCATATTGTTCACGCAACTTGTCCAAAGACGCGTCATCGCCAAACAGGCCGACGTAATGCTGTACCACTTGCTTGGCAGCCTCCACGCGGTCCGGCGACAGGGTGATGGTGCCGGTGTCGGCATCAAAGCTGTTGCGACGCATCTCGCTCTTGAGCCGGCCGTTCAAGTCGGCCTGTTGACCGACATTCAAATTTTCAAAGGGCTGGCCGAAATCGCGTTGCGCCCAAATGGCACGCAAGGCCAGCGCCTCGCGGTGCAGCCAGTCGGCCGACCAATCGGGGGCCACATAACTGCCGTGGCCCCAGACCGAGCCCAGTTGCTGGCCCCCGGCCGACAGCCAGGCTTCCTGGCCGCGTTGCACCTGGCCCTCGGAGAACAGGACCGTGCCCTTGGTGCTGATGACTTGTTTGGGAATGGGTGGGGCGGTCAGATAAATTTCTGTACCGACCCAACCCAGGACGGCAAAGGACATCGCACAGATGATGGCGAGCCAGGTCCAGAGTTTGCGCGTAGCGTGCATGGCATGGATTCCTAATGGATGGAGTTGAACGGGAATGAGGCGGGGTTCGGTACCCAATGCCATCAAAGATGTATTTTAAATGCATTTATTTGTAAGATGCAATTTAAATGCATCTTTAAATTCAACCATGCTCCCTGTGCGGAGCGGTAACCAGATACACCGCCGCCTTGGGCCTGGTGCACCAAAAAGGAAGTTTCTTGACAATTGACGGTGTTGTGCGCTCTGGATGCGCTTGAATGCCTGTCCCCAAGAGATGGAGGAGGCCGATGGGAGTCGGCCCATGGAAACACATGTTTCGCCAGCTTTTTGCCAGTAACAGTGCCCAGGATTGGGCGCTGGCCTTGTTCGCGGCCATCGCCAGCATGGTGGTGCTCCACTTCTTGCGTCGGATGATCCTGCTGCACCTGGAGCGGATATCCCAATCCACGGAGACGGTGATCGACGACTTTTTCGTCGATGTCCTGTCGGCCACCCGCCTGTTGCTCACCGCGGCTATCGGCCTGTACATTGCCGCACACTTTCTGAACCTGCCCCCAGCTTTGGAAAAATTCGTGGACCGGGCCTTCGTCGGCTTGATCATCCTGCAGTCCGGGTTCTGGGTGCAACGCGGCCTGGTTTGCTGGTTGACGCACCGGTTTTCGTTGGGCGATGTGGCCGAAGCCGGTGCGCGTGCCATGACCCTGTCGCTGCTGTCTTTTCTGGGGCGCGCAGTCCTGTGGATGTTGGTGGGGCTGCTTATTCTCGACAACCTGGGCTTGAATGTGACAGCCCTGGTCGCGAGTCTGGGCATTGGGGGGATCGCCGTGGCTTTGGCCGTGCAGAACATCCTGGGGGATGTGTTTGCCTCGCTGTCCATTGCCATTGACAAGCCTTTTGTCATTGGCGATTTCATCATCGTGGATGAGCACATGGGCAGCATTGAACATGTGGGGCTCAAGACCACGCGTATCCGGAGCCTCAGTGGCGAGCAAATCATTTTCTCCAACAATGACCTGCTTAAAAGCCGTATTCGCAATTACAAACGCATGCAGGAGCGGCGCGCCGTCTTCACCGTCAGTGTCACTTACGACACGCCAGCGTCGCAACTCGAAAGCATCACCCCGCTTATCCGTCAGGCCATCGAATCCCAGGCCCATACGCGCATCGACCGTGTGCATTTCAAAAGCCTGGGCAGCTGCTCGCTGGATTTCGAAGCTGTCTACTACCTGCTCCAACCAGATTTCAACCTCTACATGGACGTTCAGCAGGCCATCAATCTGCAACTGTTGCGCGTATTCGGCGAGCGGGGCATCCAGTTTGCCTTCCCGACCCAAACCCTGCACATTGTGGGCGGCAAGCCCGCGACGTGACGGTCTCGAAGAAGTCCCTTGGCAACGTGTCGCGAACAGGCGTGCCAGTGGACGGCACCGATTTGCCTTTTCTCAAGGCCTTGTCATCCCACTCTGAATCTAATCATCTGCGCGAGGGAGTAAAAAAAACCGCGCAATTCCGACCCATGACCCGCAAAAAGGATACGCATGAAACACCACACCAACCTGAAAACGGCCCTCATCGTTGCCGCCTTGCTGGCGCTGCCAGTGGCACAGGCTGCCACCATGAGCAAGGACGACTACAAGGCAGGCAAAGACCGCATCGGTGCGGACTACAAGGCCGACAAAGAGGCGTGTGCGCCCCTGGCCGACAATGCCAAGGATGTCTGTGTGGAAGAAGCCAAAGCCAAGGAAAAGGTCGCCCGCGCAGAACTGGAATACAGCTACACCGGCAAACCGTCCGATCAGACCAAGGTGATGGAGGTCAAAGCCAAGACCGCCTATGGCGTTGCCAGGGAAAAATGCGACGACTTGAAGGGCACCGAAAAGGAAGTCTGCGTCAAGGAAGCCAAGGCTGCCAGGACCAAGGCGCTAGCCGATATCAAAATGGGCAAGTAAACGGGGTCAGCGTGACGGTCCGGCGCTCACCTCGGCCCAGCAATTGGGGGTTTCATACAGGGTGATCTTGTCCAGGGTCAGCCCGGTATTGAACTGGTCCCGGTAGACGTTTTTCAGAATGTCGAAAGCCGCACGGGCCAAATTTTCAACTGTGGGGATGCAGTCGAGCACCACGGTTTTGTGGTCCGGCAGGCTGTCCAGAAATTCCCGCACCAGGGCGTCGCCCCGGTAGACCAGAAACGCATGGTCCCAGAGGTCCACTAAATGGGTTTTGGCCAGCGTCTTGATGTCGGAAAAATCCATGACCATGCCGTTGTCCGATTGCCCCGCCTGGTCGATCACCTCGCCTACCAGCGTGATGAGCAGGGTGTAGCGGTGCCCATGCAGGTTGCGGCACTGGCTTTTGTGGTCTGGAATGCGGTGGCCGGCGTCAAACTCCAGCTTGCGGGTAATCGTCAACATGGTGTGGATATCACTTAAGGGATCTGCAAGAGTTTATGGGTCTGCAAGCTCAGCCGCCATTGCGGATTGCGCTTGCAGGTGTCGATGGCCAGGCGGAGGTTGGCGGCCAGCTCCGGCCCATCCATGGCTTGGACAAAAAAATGGGAAAAATCCAGCGCCGCATAGTCGGCCAGATTCTGGCCCGCTTGCGGAATCACGACCTTGATCTCGTTGCCGCGTTCGACCACCAGCGCCGACCCCAGCTTCGGGCTCACGCAGACCCAGTCCACACCCGCCGGTACCGCCAGGGTGCCATTGGTCTCGATGGCAATGGTAAAGCCGTGGGCGTGTATGTTGTCAATCAGGGCCGCATCCAGTTGCAGCAGCGGCTCGCCGCCGGTGAAAACGACGTATTTGTGGGCCGTATCGTGCTGCGGCCATTGTTGGTCAATGGCCTGCGCCAAGGCCTCGCTGTCCGCAAATTTCCCGCCGCCGGTTCCGTCAGTGCCGACAAAATCGGTGTCGCAAAACCGGCACACGGCGCTGGCGCGGTCGGCCTCGCGGCCGGACCACAGGTTGCAGCCGCTGAAGCGGCAAAACACCGCCGGCCGCCCGGCGTGCGCGCCTTCCCCTTGCAGGGTGTAAAAAATTTCTTTGACGCTGTACATCAGGGCGGTTTTTGAATGTGAAAAAAGAGAGGGCAGCAACAACTACGTTCACGGATATCAGAACTACCTTCTGCGGCCGGTCAAGGTTCCGTGGCGGCGCCAATGTGCGCCAGTGGTCTCGCCAGGCGGGCGGCTTTCTCAAGAACAGCGCCTCTGCGCAAGATGCAGACGCCAAAAGACTTGTCGCGGGCCAGTAGAGCCCCCGCCACGCTCCCGTAATTGTATCGCTGGCGTGCGAACAAGGTGTCAGCCAGCAGCGCCCGCCCGGAGATAGCGCGCGCCCTACTTCGATGGACGGCGACTCCTTTCATCCCACTATCCGATAGCCCATCGCCCGGTAGCCACGCTGACGCTTATCCCACATCCGCAGTAGTGCCGGGTGACCAGTGTCCACGAAGTCGATGATGCGCACATCGGTCTTGGTGGCATGTTCCCGGTGCAGTCGGCCTGCGTATTGCTGCAATGTGCCCTTCCATGAAACCGGCATCGCCAGCACCAAGGTGTCGAGCGGTGGATGGTCAAATCCTTCACCAACCAACTTGCCGGTCGCCAGCAAAACACGCGGGGCATTGGGTGGCAGCGCCCCCAGTTCGGCGACCAGGGTGGCACGCAGCTTTTTGGATATCCGTCCGTGCAGGACAAACAACAATGGAATCTTGCCGTCCAGGGCGGCTTGGACGGCATCGAGATGTTCGGTGCGTTCGGTCAGCACCAGCACCTTTCGGCCCAGGCCGTAGGCGTTTACAACCTCGGCAGCAATCATGTCCGTTCGGGCTTGGTCAATGGCAAGGTGCCGGAAGACATCCTGAATCCCCGTCTCCCGAGGCAAGTCAATCCGCGAGTGCAATGTGCACGGCGTGACCGCCAGATCATGCGGCGCACAGGTTGGTTTGGCTGCGGTGTGGCGAGTTGGCCCGCATTGCATGAAGATGATCGGCTGCTGGCCATCGCGGCGAATCGGTGTGGCAGTCAGGCCGAGCACGTATTTGCCTTTGGCCTGCTTCAGAATTGCATCGAACGATGCTGCGCCGACGTGATGGCATTCGTCCACGATTACATGGCCGTAGTTTTCGACCAGAGAATTCACTTTACCCTGTCGCGACAGGGATTGCATCACCGCAATGTCGATTTGCCCTGTTGGCCTGGCCTTGCCGCCACCGACGGTGCCGACTACACCCTTGCCAATGCCCAGAAATGATTGCAGGCGCTCCTGCCATTGCTTGAGCAGCTCAGTCCGATGCACCAGCACCAGCGTGTTCACACCACGGCGCGCAATCATCGCAGCAGCCGTAACCGTTTTGCCAAAGGCTGTCGGTGCGCACAGAACGCCAGCATCGTGATTCAGCATGGTGGCGACAGCGAATTCCTGATCCAGACGTAAGGTGCCGACAAAGGCTACGTCCAGTGGCGACCCCGCGTATCGCTCGTCGACCAGCTCGCAGCCAATAGCGTTGTCACGAAGCAGTTCCTGCGCCGCATCCAGGCAACCACGCGGAAGTGCGATGTGATTGGGGTAGTTTTCGGCGCAGCCGATTACGCGAGCTTCATCCCACACAGAAAAATGCATCGCCTGTTTCTTGTAAAACTCTGGATTCTGAAAGGCAGCCAAACGAATCAGCCGGTTGGCCAGTGACTGCGGGAGTTGCGCTTTCTCGAAATAGATGAGGTTCGCCAGCGTTACCGTGAGCGACTTCGGCATCGGTCCGACCAACTTTTTGCTGACGGATGCGGATCGTCTCCACGGTTCTTTTTGATCTTCCTCATCGATGAACGTCACATCGAGCGGGTGCGCGTTACCCGTCGCTCTCAGAATAGTAGGCTCGATATCGTGTGCAGGCATTGGCAGGATGGAAGACAGGAACGCCCACTGATCTCGGTAAGGTCGCAGGTCACCGTCGACGAACACGCTGCACCCGTATTCACGCGGATGCTTCTGTAGTGGCAGCGCTATCAGATTACCGAAACCGCCTTTGGGCATCGAGTCCTGATTGGGAAACAAGAGGTCGTAGGACTCGAGCTTGAGTTGGCGAGTCCGGGCGCAGGTATGGCTGATGATCGCCGTCCCGAGTCGGCGCGCATCACGGGCCGATACGCTGCCGGAGAAGAAAATCCAGGCGTGCGCACCGTTGCCGGAGCGTGATATCTCAATTGCAACCGGTACACCCAGTTCCTGACACGACTGGCAAAACGCCTTGATATCTTCACGCCATTCCGCTTCATCGAAATCAGCGGCGAGAAAATGGCAACTGTCGTCAGCCAGCAACGGATAGACGCCAATGGTGCGTTTGCCTGCAAGGTGTTCGTAGATGACCGTATCCGACAACGGAACCAGCAAACGGTTGTTGCACTCCCCACATTTGATGCGCGGTTTTTCGCAAACACCGGACAGCCATTCATTTCCACAGGCAGGTGCGTAGCCAGATTTGCCGGTGGTTTTGCTTTCCCAGCGGATTGGGTAGACATCGTTGCGCCCGCGAAACAGCCGACGGAACAGCGCCACCTTTTCGGCTGTGGAAAGACAGGGTGGTTCAGGCTTCGGGACGAGCGGCGCTGGTTCAGCTGGGGTTGGCTCAAGTGGCAAGCGCCATTCGATTTCGTGATCTTCCAGCAGCCTGACCAAGCGGGCATTTTCGGCGTGCAGCGCAGCCAACTGATCGCGTTCAATCATCAGCCTCGTACTCGGCAAGCAGGTCGCCCATATCGTCACCCACGCCATAGCCGAAGTTGTGACTGGTGTGGCGCACGGTATCCAGCCTGTCCCATAACGGCTGGCGTTGCGCGTCGGGCAAACTGGCGATGGTCTTTAATGCCTGCTCGAACATCCGCACCAGCGCGTCGAAGTAGCCTTCATCCTGCAGACCAACCTCCATACTGAACCCCGCTGCCCGCTCGCAATAAAACACCATCAGTTCGGCCAGACCTTCCGCTTGGCCGATGGCGCGTCTGTAATCGGCGAGCGGCTTTTTAGCTTTGGCGACCGAGGTGTCCTGATTCTTGAACACGTCAGGCCACAGCCAGCGGTCGATGGTGACCTTGTACGGTTTGAGCACATCGTCGCCAAGACTGAGGCGGGCGTGGAGGAAGGCTTGGTTATCCTTGTTAGCTGCGTACAGGTCTTGCAACAGCACGAGCAAATCAGCGCGGTCGAAATCGACCAGTCTGGTTTTGACGTCGCTCCAGCTGGGCGTGTTCTTCTTCGTGGCCATATCCGCTACTCCTCTGCGATGTCTGGTTGGCTGCCGGACTCAATCTGCTTGATCACCCGATCAAAGTCACTCTCGAACAGCTGGTCCTGCACGATGCGGTATTTCTCGAATTCACTTTCGGCGTGCGCCTTGGCGATTTCAGCCGTCACCTTGCCTGCGTCCTGCAGCACATCCCGGTCCCAGAGTTTCAAGAAGCCGCCCAGTCGTTCTTCCCAGTCCGCCATGGTCATGGGGATACGGCGCATGGCTTGAAGTTCTGCCATATCGAGATAAGCGGAGACAATCCGCTGCATCTGCGCAAGTTCGAATTCCGACAGGTAGTTCTTGGCAATGGCGACGTCGTATTTATGAACCTTCCCTTGGGGCGCGCCTTCCCAACTGGTCAGGCCCATGTTTTCCTTCTTGTGATCGGCCCGACCCACAATGACTTCTGCAGCTGTCTGGCCGTGAATGGCGTAATGCAGCTTGTTCTGAATCGCCGCAAAAAAGCGTTTCGTTGCGGTGGCGCTTGGATCGTAGTCGAGTGAGGTGGCGGGATGCTGCCGCCCCCTTTAAGGCGATCCATATCCATGGTCCAACCCTGAATCGTGTAGTCCTTGACAACCTGGTTGGCCCACTTGCGGAACTGCACGGCGCGCTCGTTTTCAATCTTGAAGCCCACGGCAATGATCGCCTGCAGGCTGTAGTGCTTGACCTGATAGTTTTTGTTGTCGGCCGCAGTGGTTAAGTACTGCTTAATAACTGCCGCTTCTTCGAGTTCATTGTCAGCAAAAATACGTTTCAGATGCTGATTGATGGCAGGCACCGACACATCGTAAACCGTGGCCATCATTTTCTGTGTCAGCCAGATATTCTCGTCCTCATAGCGCATTTCCACGCTGGTTTGCGCGCTGCCCGTTGCTGCGACAAAGGTTAGATATTCAGCCGCAGATGAACGGACAGCTGAGAGCTCATTTTTTTTGGGAATTTGCGCTTGCTTATTCTTGCTCATTCAAGCCTCCATCTGTTTTCATAAAACCACCGCCAGCCCGGACTACCTCGCCACCTTGGCGAGGTAGTCCGGCATCAGTGAGTGCATGGTGTGTAGGGAGATTGAATAAATGGGTCAATCTCAACGTGTATTGGGGCATTGTGCTACGCGATCGCCCCATTTTGTAGAAGCCGTGAGCTTGGCTTCCTGATCAAACAGCGCATTCATTGCGTCGTCAATCACACCACGGAACCAAATTGGGTGGTGCTTCATTGACTGGCCTCGCTACCGGCTTACCCCTATCCCATTTATGGCCGTGCGGGTATTGATTGCGGGCGGGGATGGGAGTCCACTGGACTACCAACTCTGCCTTAGGTGGAGATTTTCGCAACCCAAGCCAAAAGGAGTGAAGTGCCATGCCAATCACGATACCGCCCCGGAGTTTGATGCCCATCGCCGTAGCCGTACTGTGTCTGCAGACCGCCATGGCCGCCGATGCGCCCATGGAGAAGCCGGATATGAAGGCGAAGACGTCGGCGAGCGACCAAAAGATGATCCAGAGCGCCATGAAAGCGGCGCCGAAAAAGGTCAGTGCAGCCGCCAAGATCGTTGCCATGGAAGCGGACGGTCAGATGCGTACCCTGCGCGAAGGCTCGAACGGCTTTACCTGCATGCCGGACAACCCGGCAACGCCAGGCCCCGATCCCATGTGCATGGACAAGACCTCGCTGGAGTGGGCGAATGCATGGATGGGCCACAAGACGCCCGAGACCGGGAAAGTAGGATTTATGTACATGCTGGCGGGCGGCACCGATGCCAGCAATACCGACCCCTATGCGACGAAACCCGGCGTGGACAAGCACTGGGTCAAGACGGGGCCCCACGTCATGATCGTGGGGGCCGATGCCAGCTTTTACGACATGTATCCCAAAAGCGCAGACCCGGACACCTCCGCCCCGTATGTGATGTGGCCGGGCACCCCGTACCAGCACCTGATGATTCCTGTGAAGTGAAATAGGCCTTTAGCCCCCGTGTAATAAGCGGAAGAAGCTATCAATTCAGTAGCATTTGCTTGCTTGCTTGTGAGGGCGTGTAGAGCCGCCGGAATCGGGTGTAACGAGCGGCCAACACCGCCTGTTCGGCGGGGTCGGGCGTGAACCGTGCCGCCAGGTCGGGGCTGCGGCATACCGTGGAAGAGGCGCCGCCGCAGGCCAGCCAGGCCAGGCGCGCCGCACCCAGGGCCCCACCCACCGCCGAGCTGCCGTGGGTCACCATTTCCACCCCCAGGGCTGATGCCAGTTGCTGCGCCCAGAAGGCGCTGCGGGCGCCACCACCGACCAGCGACAGGCGTTGTACCGAGCTGCCACCGGCGTGCAGCGCCGCCAGACCATCGCGCAGGCCAAAACTCACTCCCTCCATCACGGCATAGGCCAGATGCGCCGCATCGGTATCCAGGCTCAGGCCGTGGAAGCTGCCACGCACCTGGGCGTCGTTGTGGGGGGTGCGTTCGCCCGCCAGGTAGGGCAAAAAGAGCGGGGCGGCCGCGCGTTGGCCCAGGGTGAGGGATTGCGCTTGGGCCGCCAGTGCGCCTTCGGAGGATGCGCCCAGCACACGGGTGATCCATTGCAAGGCGCTGGCGGCGCACAGCATCACGCTCATCTGGTGCCAACGGTTCGGCACCGCATGGCAATACGCATGGGTGGCGTTGGCCGGGTTGGGCCGGTAGTTCGGCGTAACGACAAACAGCACACCGCTGGTGCCCAGGGACAAAAAGCCCTGGCCCGCATCCACTGCGCCCATGCCCACGGCGCTGGCCGCGTTGTCGCCCGCGCCACCCGCCACCACCACGCCAGACGGCAAGCCCAAGGCCTGCGCCACTTCGCCCCGCAGTGTGCCGCCCGCCGCGCTGCCTTCGACCAGGCGCGGCATGTGGCGAAGATGCAAATGGCTGAGGGCCAGCAGCTCCTCGGACCAGGCCCGTTGTTGCACGTCCAGCCACAGCGTGCCGCTGGCATCCGACAGGTCGCTTACGTGGTCGCCGGTCAGCATCAGGCGCACATAGTCTTTGGGCAGCAGGACTGTGGCCAGCCGTTGGAAAAGGTGGGGTTCGTGGCGCGCCACCCAGCGCAGTTTGGGTGCAGTCAAACCCGGCATGGCCAGGCTGCCCGCCGTGGCGCCCAGGCTGGGCCGCTCGGCCATCATCTCGGTGCATTCGGCACTGCAGCGGGTGTCGTTCCACAAAATGGCGGGGCGCAGCACCTGGTCGTGTGCGTCCAGCAGCACCGCGCCGTGCATTTGCCCGGACAGGCCGATGCCGCGCACGGCGGCGTATTCGCGGGGATGGGCCAGGCGCAGCTGGGCCAGTGCGGCCTGGGTGGCGGTCCACCAGTCCTGCGGGTGCTGCTCGCTGTGGCCGGGATGGGGGCGCGACACGGTGAGCGCCACGCCCGCCGAGCCGACGATGCGGTGGCTGTCTTCCAGCAGCAGGGCCTTGACTTCCGAGGTGCCAATATCGATTCCGAGAAACATGGGGGTGGTGCGGTAGAGGGGTTAGGCCGAGGTGCCGCCAAAGCGGCTTTCGGCTTGCTTGCGAAACTCGGAGGGCGTCATGCCCTTGAGTTCCAGAAAACGCCGGTTGAAATTGGCCACGTTGTTGAAGCCCACGTCGTAGCAAATATTGGTGATGTAACGCTGGGAGCCCATCAGCAGCTGGCAGGCCCGGTTGATGCGCACCTGGTTCACAAAATCGGTGTAGGTGTTGCCGGTGGCCCGGCGAAAGAAGCGGGAAAAACGGCTTTCACTCATGCCCAGGTCGGCCGCCACGTCCGACGCGGTGATGGTCTGTGCCACGTTCTCGGTGATGCGGTTGACGATGGCATTGATCTGGTCGATTTCGGTTTCGTTCTCGACGCCCTTGAGCTGCACGGTCGAGAGCAGACGGTAGTCGGAACAGCGGGCCAGATCGGTCGCCAATGCGCAAAAAGCTGCCAGCCGACCCAGTCCGTGGGCCGCCTTGACCGCGTGCCAATGCGCCAAGGTGCGCTCGGACAGGCCGAAAAACTCAATGCCGTGGCGCGAACGCTCCAGCACGGGCAGCAACTCGCGCAGCTCCGGAATCAACTGGCAGGCCTGCTCCAGCGGGGCATGCTGGAACTGGATCACCAGGTCGCGCTGGCGCAGCCCTTCGGCGGGCAGGTCCATGGAAATCCAGTTGTGCGGCAGGCGGGGGCCGCACAGCACCAGGTGGCCGGGCTCGAAGGGGCCGATCCAGTCCCCGACAAAGGCCTTGCCCGCGCTGGCGGTGATCAGGTGCAGCTCGTATTCATCGTGAAAATGCCAGCGCGCCAGTGGGGTGGGGTAGCCGTGGTCCAGGCAGCGAATCAGCCCCAGGTCGGGCGACGACTCGTAGCCCAGCAAGGGACTGCGGTTGTAGTCTGACTCCAGCTCGGGCTGGCGCTCGCGCTGGCGGTGCAGGGCGGCTGGGGGCAGTGGGCGGGCGGTGGCGACCATGGCGAACTCCGGGCGGGCAGCGGTTAGCTCATCACGTTACCACCATCCACATTGAGTGTCTGCGCGGTGATGTAAGAGGCCTCCATGCTGGCCAAAAATACGGCGGCGCCGGCAATGTCACCTGGCGCGCCCATGTAGCCCAGGGGCACGGCCTCGCCCACCTGTTTTTTCTTCTCGCCCAGGGGCAGGTTTTCGTACTTGGCAAACAGGGCGTCCACATGGCTCCACATGGGGGTGGCGATCACGCCCGGCGCAATGCCGTTGACCCGGATGTGGTGCGGCGCCATGGCCAGCGCGGCGCTTTGGGTGTAGCTGATGACGGCCGCTTTGGTCGCGCAGTAGTGGGACACCAGGGCCTCGCCCCGGCGTCCGGCCTGCGAGGCCATGTTGATCACGGCCCCACGTGTTTGCTGCTCCACCATATGGGCCAGCACTTTTTGCATGACAAAAAAGGCGCCCTTGACGTTGACGGCAAACATCTTGTCGTACATGGCCTCGTCGCTTTCCAGCAGCGGGGCCATGTCAAAAATGGCGGCGTTGTTGAACAGCACATGGATGGGGCCGAAACGCGCCACCGCCGACTCCACCAGCAGGGCAATGTCGGCCATGCGGGTGACGTTGGCTGCAATGTAGTGCACCTGCTGGGGGTACTGCGCCGCCAGCGCCTGCACTTCGGCGCTGGCCTCCAGGGGAAGGTCGACGATGCTGCACAGCGCACCTTCGCGCAGATAGGCCGCCGCCACAGCGGCGCCGATACCGCCACCCGCGCCAGTGAGCACGGCGTGGCGGCCCAGCAGGCGTTGGGAGGGGGTGGCAGAGGTGTTGCTTGGGGTATTCATGTGCGGTGGTTCCTTACAAAAAGAGTGACCCGTTCGAAGGCGGTCCGAACGGATTGGGTCAGGCGCAAATCACCGGCCAGGGTGCCCCACAGCACGGTGTCGGCGCAAAAGGCCGCCACCGGGTCGGCGGCTTCGCAGAGGGCATGGGCGCTACGCGGGTCCATCACCTGGTCCTGGTAGGTGTAGGCAATCTGGCCTGCGTGCCAGCGCTGCAAATACGCCAAAAACAGGGCAGGCAGCATGGCCACGCTGGCAATCGACTCGCCGCGTGCCAGCCGCTCCTGGATGGTGGGCGCGATAAAGCCGGGAATCTTGGAATAGCCGTCCATGGCCACGCGCTGGTTGGTGTCCGCAATCGCGGGGTTGCCAAAACGCTCCAGCACCACGTCGCGGTAGCGCGTCAAATCGACCGGGCTGGGCGCACCGGGGCTGCTGAGCACGGGAATGGCGTCGTCGGTGGCGTAGTCAAACGCGATGCGCCGGATCACGGCGTCGTGTGTGCCCTCGTGGATGAAGTGGTAGCCCACCAGCGTGCCGGCCCAGGCGATACAGCTGTGCGTGGCGTTGAGCAGGCGGATCTTGGCTTCCTCGTAGGGCGCCACCGATTCCACCATCTCCACGCCCACCGTTTCCCAGGCCGGACGGCCCGCGCAAAAGCGGTCTTCAATCACCCACTGGATAAAGCTCTCGCCCATCACCGGCACGGCATCTATCCAGCCGGTGGCCGCCCGCACCCGAGCCGCCACGTCCGGCGTGGGGCGGGGGGTGATGCGGTCCACCATGGCGTTGGGGCAGGTGGTGTGGGCCTGCACCCAGTCCAGCAGCGCTGCATCGCCTGCCAGTGCGATGAAGCGCAGCAGCCCGGCGCGAAAGCGCTGGCCGTTGTGGCGCAGGTTGTCGCAGTTGAGCAAGGTCACCGCACCGGCCTGGGCCTGCATGCGCGCGCGCAGCATGGCCGTCAGCGCCCCGTAAATGGTGCTGCCGCCAGACGCCATGGGTTGGGTGCCACGGGCCGCGGCCAGGTCGGCGGCGATGTCGGGCAAGTTTGCATCCAGCTGGTCGTGGCCGTCCAGGTAATAGCCGGCCTCGGTCACGGTGAAGGAAATGATGCGGGTGCTGGCCTGCGCGGCGCGGGCGATCAGGCCCGAGAGCGTGGGCTCGAAGGGCACCACGTCGGCAATCGCGGTGATGCGGGTGTAGTGGTGCGCACCCGCCGGGCTGATGGTCTCCAGCGTATAAGCGCCGCCCTGCGCATCCAGAGCGGCCACGGTGTCGGCCATGTCGGCGCGGATGTTGCCGCCGGCCAAGTGCCAGCGCGTGTCGCCCGACGCCCGCAAGGCGTGTAGGTAGGCCGCCTGGTGGGCGCGGTGGAAGGAGCCCAGGCCCAGGTGCAACATGACCCAGGCCGCGGGAGGGTGGGCGGAGGTGGCCGTGGAGGTGGATGTAACGTGCGTCATGCTGGCGCCTTCATCGCCACGATCCGGCCTTTGGCATCGAACACATGGGCCGCAGCCGCGTCCAGCTGCACGCCCACGGTGGCGCCCACATGCAGATCGGTGCGGGTGTTCTGGCGCGCCACCAGTTGCGCGCCATGCTCGGTGCCCACATAAATCAGGGTCTCGGCGCCCAGGGATTCGACTAATTCAACACGCGCCTGGAACGCTCCTTGGTCCGGCGCGACCAGGGTGATGTTTTCCGGGCGCAAGCCGACAAAGCCGTCGGCCGGGGGCGCCATCCCGTTCAAGGATGCCAAATGCGGCAATTGGGCCACGGCCACGACGTTCATCTGCGGCGTGCCGATGAATTGCGCCACGAATTGGTTGGCCGGGCGGTCGTACAGCTCCAGCGGCGTGCCCACCTGCTCGATGCGCCCGTCGCGCAGCACCACCACGCGGTCGGCCAGCGTCATGGCCTCCACCTGGTCATGCGTCACGTAGATGGTGGTGGCGCCCAGGTCGCGGTGCAGCTTGGCGATCTCGATGCGGGTCTGCCCGCGCAGCGCGGCGTCCAGGTTGCTTAGGGGCTCGTCAAACAAAAACACCTTGGGCGCACGCACGATGGCCCGCCCAATGGCCACCCGCTGGCGCTGCCCGCCCGAGAGTTCCTTGGGCGTGCGGTCCAGATAACTGGTCAGGTTGAGGATCTTGGCCGCGCGCGCCACCTTGTCCTGGATCACGGCCGGGTCGGCCTTGGCCAGCTTGAGCGCGAAGCTCATGTTCTCGAACACGCTCATGTGCGGGTACAGCGCATAACTCTGGAACACCATGGCCAGGTCGCGCTGGCTCGACGGCAGGTGCGTGATGTCGCGCCCGTCCAGGTGCAGCGATCCGCCGTCGATGGTCTCCAGCCCGGCGATCAGGCGCAACAACGTGGACTTGCCGCAGCCCGAGGGGCCGACAAACACCACGAACTCGCCTTGCTGGATGTCCAGGTCGATGCCGTTGATGACGCGCACGTCGCCGAATACTTTTTCGACCTGTTTGAGATTGAGATATGCCATTGGGAAAGCTCCTGATCTTTATTACTTACAAACGTTGGAGTGCCAAGCACCCATTACCAGGGGTGCCGCGGAACCGGCTTTGCCGGGCCGCTGGCACCGCCCCCTGCAAGGGGGAGAGCGGCCACACGCAGTGGGCAAGCCGGGGGGTGTGCATTACTTCACCGCACCAAAGGTCAGCCCCTGCACCAGTTGTTTCTGGCTGAACCAGCCGAACACCACGATGGGGGCGATCGCCATGAAGGAGGCCGCCGAGAGCTTGGCCCAGAACAGCCCCTCGGGGCTGGAGTAGGAGGCGATCAGCGTGGCCAGCGTGCCGGCCTTGGCCGCGCTCAGGTTGAGCGACCAGAAGGCCTCGTTCCAGCTCAGCACCAGGCACAACAAGCCCGTGGAGGCCAGGCCCCCCATGGTCAGAGGCAGCAGCACATGGCGGAACTCCTGCCACAGCGTGGCGCCGTCCATGCGCGAGGCCTCCAGGATCTCGTGCGGGATGTCCTTGAGGTGCGAGTACAGCATCCACACCATGATGGGCAGGTTGCTCAGGGTGAACACGATCACCAGCGCGGTGCGCGAGTCCAGCAGGCCCGAGAGCTGCGCCAGCACGTAGATGGGCACCAGCGCGCCCACCGCGGGCATCATCTTGGTGGAGAGCATCCACATCAGGATGTCCTTGGTGTATTTGCCCTTGAAGAAGGCCATGGCGTAGGCCGCCGGGAAGGCCAGCGCCAGGCCCAGGAGCGTGGAGGCCACGCTGGTGATCAGCGAGTTCTGGGCGTACAGCAGGTAGTCGCTGCGTTCCTGCACCAGGTGGAAGTTCTCCAGCGTGGGTGTGAACAGCAGAAGAGGCGGCACCGAGATGGCTTGCAGCTCGGTCTTGAAGGCCGTGAGTATCAGCCAGCCCAGCGGGAAGAACAGCACCAGGGTCACGCCCCAGGCCAGCAGGGTGCGCACACACTGGAGCAGCAGTTTGGTTTGCAAGGAGGTCAGGGAAAAGCGCGGGGAAGAGGTCATGGGGTGCTCACTTGTCGAGGTTTTTGCCGACCATGCGGATCAGGAAGACGGCGGCGATGTTGGCCAGTACCACGGCAAACAGGGCACCTGCCGAGGCCACGCCCGCATCAAAGTTCAAGAGCGCCTGTTTGAAGATCAAAAAGGCCACGTTGGTGCTGGCGTCGCCCGGACCGCCCCCCGTGGTGGTGTAGATCTCGGCAAACACGCTGAGCAAAAAGATCATCTCGATCATCACCACCACGGCCACCGAGCGGCCCAGGTGCGGGATGTAGAGGTAGCGCAGCTGCTGCAGGTAGTTGGCGCCGTCCATGCGCGAGGCCTCCAACTGCTCGCGGTTCATGCCTTGCAGCGCGGTGATGAAGATCAGCGTGGCAAAGGGCAGCCACTGCCAGGACACGATCAGGATCACGCTCCACAGCGGCCAGTCGGTCAGCCAGTCCACGGGGGTGGCGCCAAAGAAGATCCAGACCTGGGCCAGCACGCCGTAGATCGGGTTCATCATCATGTGCTTCCACAGCAGTGCGTTGACCGTCGGCATCACAAAAAACGGGGAGATGAGCAGGATGCGCACCAGTGCCCGCCCCGGAAACGGCTCGTCGATCAGCAGGGCGATCAGGATGCCGCCCACCACCGTCAACAGGATCACGCTGCCCAGCAGCAGCAAGGTGTTCATGACGGCCGGGCCGAAGGACGGGTCGGTCATGAAGTAGCTGTAGTTCTCCAGGCCGATGAAGCCCACCTGGTCGGGCTGCATGAGGTTGAAGCGGATGACGGAGAAATAGATCGTCATCACCAGCGGCACGATCATCCACAGGAAGAGCGTGAGCACGGCGGGCGCCATCAGGGCGCGGGGGAGTAA
>MESI01000121.1:71097-101181 GCA_001770935.1 Burkholderiales bacterium RIFCSPLOWO2_12_FULL_61_40
AGGGCGCGGGGGAGTAATCGTTTCATGGCAGTGCCTTGCAGGGGAGCAGCTCGCGGGAGGGAGTTCATAGGGGAACAAAGAGGCGCGCAGGAGAAACCCCCGCGCGCCCACAGGCGGCCCCTCCCGGATCAAGCGGGGCCGCAGGGCTTACTTACTTACTTGTAGTAGCCGGCCTTCTTCATTTCGCGGTCCGCCGCCACCTGGGAGGCTTTCAACGCCTCGTCCACGGAGGTCTTTCCCGCCAGGGCGGCGCTCATGTGCTGGCCCACCGTGGTGCCAATGGCCTGGAACTCGGGGATGGCGGCAAACTGCACACCGACGTAGGGGCTCTTGGGCAAGGTGCTGTCCGCGGGGTTGGCGCTGTCGATGGCCGCTTTCTCGGCGGCTGCGAACTTGGCCACCTTCAGGAACTCCGCATGGGTGTAGGTGCTCTTGCGGGTGCCCGTGGGGATGTTGCCCCAGCCCACTTCCTTGCCCACCAGATTGATGTAGTCCTTGCTGGTGGCCCAGGAGATGAACTTCTGCGCTTCAGCGCTCTTTTGTGATCCGGCGGGGATGGCCAGTGCCCAGGCCCACAGCCAGTTGGCGCCCTTGGGGGTCACGGCGGTGGGTGCTTGCGCGAAGGCGACCTTGTCGGCCACTTTGGACTGTTTGGGGTCGGTGATGAAGGACGCTGCAATGGTGGCGTCAATCCACATGCCGCACTTGCCTTCGTTGTACAGCGCCAAAATTTCGTTGAAGCTGTTGGCCGCGGAGCCGGGGGGGCCGTAGTTCTTCAAGAGGTCCACGTAGAAGTTGATGGACTCTTTCCAGGGCTTGCTTTCCAGCTGGGGTTTCCAGTTCATGTCAAACCACTGGCCGCCGTGGGTGTTGACCAGCGTGGACAGAAAGGCCATGTTGTCGCCCCAGCCCGGCTTGCCGCGCAGGCAAATGCCATACACGCCCTTCTTGGGGTCGTGGATCTTGGCGGCCAGCTCCTTGACTTGCGCCCAGGTGGGGTGGTCGCTGACCTTGACACCGGCCTTGTCGGCCAAATCCTTGCGGTACATCAGCATGGAGCTTTCGCCGTAGAAGGGTGCTGCAAACAGCTTGCCGCCCACCGACAGGCCGTTGCGCATGGCGGGCAACAGGTCGTCCACGTCGTAGGCGGCATCCGTCTTGAGTTCGGTGAGCCAGCCCTTTTTGCCCCAGATGGGGGTTTCGTACATGCCGATGGTCATCACGTCGAACTGGCCGCCCTTGGTGGCTATGTCGGTGGTGACGCGCTGGCGCAACACGCCTTCTTCCAGGGTGACCCATTTGACCTTGATGCCGGGGTTGGCGGCCTCGAAGTGCTTGGTGAGCTTTTGCATTTCAATCATGTGGCCGTTGTTCACGGTGGCCACGACCAGTTCGGTGTCGGCATGGGCCACGGCGGCCAGCAGGCCAAAGGCCAATGCCAGTGATGCTTTGAGTTTCATGAATCTGTCTCCTGGTTGATGTTCGGGTATTCGGTTCTATCGATGCCAGCTTCACATCGACAGGACTGAATGGTAGGAGTGCGGCCCCTTATCCGCCAATACCGATCCATCGAATGCCTGTACTGAATTGCAGACATTGCTCAGGGTTTTCCCTTGGCTACACGAAATCGTATCGATGAATGGCAATTGAGTCTGGAAAATGCGACGAATGCGCACACTGCCCCACACCCAGCGCCGTTCATTTGTAATACCCCGCCTTACGCATCTCCTGGTCTGCGGCGAGCTGGGCGGCTTGCAATGCCTGCGTGACCGTCCGTTTTCCCGCGAGTGCTTCGTTGACGAAGATTCCCGTCGCCTGGCCCACCACCTGGAACTCTGGAATGGCAGCAAATTGAATGCCAACGTAAGGGCTGTGCAACAAGGTGGCGTCCGTGGGGTTGGACAGGGCGATGGCACTGGCTTCCGAATAGGCCCATCTGCTGCCCTTGATGAAGTTTGCATTGCGGTAGGTGGAGATGCGTGTCCCCGTGGGCACCTGGTTCCACCCCATTTGGGATCCCACCAGTTGCACATACTCTTTGGAGGTGGCCCAACGGATGAAACGCTGGGCTTCTCGGGTCTTGGCCGAGACGGAAGGAATGGCCAGAGCCCAGGCCCATAGCCAACTGGCGCCCTTGGATGTGACAGCGGAAGGGGCTTGGGCAAATGCCACTTTGTCGGCCACCTTGGACTTCTGGGGATCGGTGATGAAGGACGCAGCAATGGTGGCGTCAATCCACATGGCGCATTTGCCCGCGTTGAACAGGTTCAGGTTTTCGTTGAAGCTATTGGCAACCGCATCCGGTGGGCCATATTTTTGCAGCAGATCGACATAAAAAGAGACCGCATTTTTCCAGGGCACCGTATCGATCTGCGGCTTCCATGCCATGTCGAACCACTGTCCTCCAAAGGCATTGACCATGGTGCTCACCAAGGCCATGTTGTCGCCCCAGCCGGGCTTTCCACGCAAGCAGATCCCATAGACCCCTGCGGACGGATGGTTGACCTTGGCGGCGATGGTTCGAATGTGCTCCCAGGTCGGCTGGGATGGCATGCCAAGGCCGGCCTTCTCCAGCAGGTCATGGCGGTACATGGTCATGGAGCTCTCGCCGTAAAACGGGGCGGCATACAGTTTGCCCTGGTGGGAAAGGCCGTCGCGCATCGCGGGCAGGATATCTCTCACGTCGTATTTGGCATCGGGCTTGATCTCTTCCAGCCAGCCTTTCTTGGCCCAAATGGGGGTCTCGTACATGCCGATCGTCACCACGTCGAAGGCCCCCGATTTGTTGGTGATGTCCGCGCTGACGCGCGCCCTGAGCTCACTTTCCTGCATGACCATCCATTTCACTTTGATGTCCGGGTTGTCCCTTTCAAATACAGGCGACAGTTTTTGCATGGTCACCATATGGCTGTTGTTGACGGTGGCAACGACCAGTTCGGTGGCGGCATGGGCCGATACCCATAGGGGGCACAACATCAGAACAATGAAGCGGCGTGTTTTCATAGCGTTCCTAGTGGTAGAGGGAAAATGCGCGCATGGGCGCTGAGTCTTCGACGGGCGGCAGGGTGAACACGGCAACCGCCTGTACCTGCGCGTTTGCCAGATCCCTCAGGCTGGACGCGGAAGCCGCCATCTGCTCCACCAGGGCCGCGTTCTGTTGGGTCGTCTGGTCCATCTGGGTGACCGCCTCGCCCACCTGGGTCACCCCCAAGGCCTGTTCGCCGCTGGCCGCGTTGATTTCGGCCATCAGCTTGGCGACGCGTCCAATGGCATGGACCACTTCGACCATGGTGACGCCAGCCTGGTCCACCAAGGCGGCCCCATGTTCCACACGCGAGACGCTGGCGTTGATCAGGGCCTTGATCTCTTTGGCCGCTTCCGCGGAGCGCCCGGCCAGATTGCGCACTTCGCTGGCCACCACTGCGAACCCTCGGCCCTGTTCCCCTGCGCGTGCCGCTTCTACGGCGGCATTGAGGGCCAGGATGTTGGTCTGAAAGGCAATGCCGTCGATGACGCTGATGATGTCTGATATTTTCTTGGAAGAGTCATTGATGCCCTTCATGGTTTCCACCACCTGGTTCACCACGTCCCCACCCTTGATGGCGACGGTGCTGGCGGTCATCGCCATTTGGTTGGCCAGGCCAGCACTGTCCGCATTGTGTTTGACCGTGGCGCTGAGCTCTTCCATGGATGCTGCGGTTTCCTCCAGCGCACTGGCTTGCTGCTCCGTGCGCATGCTGAGGTCCATGCTGCCGTTGGCGATTTCCGCGGTACTCACCAAAATCCCCCCGGCCGCTTGCTTGACGGACTGGATCAGCGTGCCCAGTTGCAGTTGCATGGCCGCCATGGAGCCCATGACACTGTGCTTGCTGCCATCGGCCGCCCATATATCGGTCGTCAGGTCGCCATTGGCGATGTTTCGGGCGATTTGGGCGACCTCCGCGGGCTCGGCGCCCAGTTGCCTCGTCAATCTTCGGGGTATCAATACAGCCAATGCGATGGAGAGCAGCACTGCGGCACCCGCAGCCAAGGCCAGCCATCGGTTCGACCTGACCAATGCGTCTCGGCCCAGATTCTTGGCGATTTCCGACTGTTTCAAATGGTGTTGCCAGAGTTTTTGTACTGCGCCGTAGGCACCTTGGTAGACCTGCTGGCCGGCGCCATTGAAGTAATCACTGGCCTCGACCGCACGTTCCATTTCTGCGCCGGCGGCAGAGTTGGACATTTGAAGAAAAGTGGTGCGCGCCGCGTGGAAGTTCGTCACTGCGCCGGCAAGTCCAGACTGCAGCGAAGCATCCGCCAATGACTGGCTGGTGCTGGTGTAGCGCTCCAAAGCAGCGTTGAAGTCCTTGACTGCCGCCAGCACCACTTGCTCTTCGCGGTCCTTGGCCGGCATGGTGAGGGCCGCCAAATGCTTGAGCTCCGAAGTTCGGATGACTTGAAGCCGGTCATTTACCTCACTCAGGGCGGTGAGTGTCGGAAGGGTGTTGTCGACCAAAGACTCGTAGTCGCGTTGCAGGGAAGCGATGCGGCTCCACGCCGTCCCCGCCAGGATGAGCATCAGCGCAGTAATGGTCCCAAACGCCAGGCCCAATTGCTGGCCGATGCGCAGCGTCATAAGGAATTTCATGGTTTGCCTTGTGATGAATCGGCGTTGAGATTAGCGCCGAGCCTTTGCCAAAGCCAATACGCGATTGCGGTTTGTCGGTACGCAGCGCGCCGCCAGGCTTAGGGTATTCGCTAGGGTGGGGGCACCCAGCTCCGCAGGCGATGGATTTGGCTAACACTATTGCGCAAAGCGGCTTTTAGTGCCATGCTGCCAGCCTCCAAAGCCGTATTGGACGGGGTCGTCTGTGTCGTTTGAAAACAAAAATACTATGAATACTGATGAACTGCAATGCCGCTTTAATGTGGCCCATAGCTCAGTGAATGCGTTTCTGCACCATAGCGGTACCCCCGGTTCGCAGGGGGTGCCAGCCGATTCCTCTTTCACCCACCCGGAAGTTGCCGACCTGATCGTGGCCTATTTGGAGCAGCTTGGTGTGGAGTATGTTTTTGGAGTTCCCGGCGGCGCCATCGAACCTCTCTACAACGCCCTGGCCCGCAGCGAGCGGCGCGGCGGACCTCGGCAGGTGCTGGCGCGCCACGAGACGGGGGCCGCGTTCATGGCCGATGGTTATGCCCGTGAGACCGGGAAAATAGGCGTGTGCTGCGCCACCTCGGGTCCTGGTGCCACCAACCTTCTGACGGGGGTGGCTTGCGCCTACGACAACGGGGTTCCCATGCTGGCGATTACCGGACAGCCCGCATTGCCGTCCTTTGGCAAGCGCGCACTGCAAGAGTCCGCCTGCACGGGGGTGAACACGCTGGGCATGTTTCGCCACTGCACGCGGTACGACACTTTGATTTCCCATGCCGACCAAATCGAGAGCAAGCTGGTCAACGCCTTGATGCACGCGTCCAAGGCCCCTCGGGGGCCGTCGCACCTCTCCATTCCGGTGGACATTCTGCGCACACCCATTGAGAGCAGGGCACCGTCGTACAACCTGAGCTCGCTGCTGCACCGGGCGGCTTTGGTGGACGATACGCTGGTGCGCGCCTTGTGTGACGAAATCAAACGGGCGCGCCGCATGGTCATTTTGATTGGCGGGGGCCATAGCTGCGGTGAATCGATTGAGGCCATCATCAAGTTGGCCGAGATGACCGATTCGCGTTTTGTGACCTCACCGGACGGCAAGGGCTTGGTCAATACGCGCCACCGCCTGTACCGGGGTGTTTTTGGTTTCGCAGGCCACCTGACCGCAGATGCACTGTTGCAGGACGAGCCGGATTTGATTCTGGCCATCGGCACCAGTTTGGGTGAGTGGACCAGTGGCGCATGGTCCACCACGGTGCTGAACCAGCGGTTGGTGCATATCGACTCATCGGAAGACCACTTGCTGCGTTCCCCCATGGCGCGCCTGCATGTGCGTGGGCGTATTCGCTCCGTGTGTGAGCGGCTCATTGAAATGCTGGTGGAGGAAAACTCCGTTGTGGAAGCAAAAATTGGATTGAAAAACCCCGATTACATGCTGCTGGAAACTGGCAAATTTGTGTCCAACGCCAGCCCCATCAAGCCGCAGCGGGTGATGCGGGAGCTCTCTCGGCTGTGCCCGCCCAGCACCCGTTTTTTTGCCGACGCGGGCAACAGCACCGCCTGGGCCATTCACTACTTGCAGCCGCACGACCGCCGTGTTGCCCGTCAGCATGACTACGAAGCGCGCCATGGCGGGGACAAACGCCGCCGGGGCGACGCGGGCTGGTTGCGCGTGTTGATGGACTTTGCGCCTATGGGCTGGGCTATTGGCGCGGCGGTGGGGTGTGCCCGCGGCAACCCTGCTTGCCCGGTGGTGTGTATCACTGGCGACGGCAGTTACCTGATGAATGGGCAGGAGATCTCCGTGGCAGCGGTAGAAGGCCTCACCGTGGTTTTTGTCATTTTGAACGATGGCGCCCTGGGCATGGTCAAGCATGGGCAGCGGCTCGCGGGAGCCGAGCGCACGGCGTTCCAATTGCCTGCGGTGGACTTTCGCATGCAGGCCGAATCGATGGGCATTCCGGGCCATATCATTCGTTCGCCGGACGACATGCTGGCCCTGGATATGGCGGCCATCATGTCGCGTGCGGGTCCGACCTTGCTGGATGTGCGCATTGATGGCGAAGAAGTGCCGCCGATGAACTTGCGGATGAAAACCCTGGGGTCGGTGTGATGGACAAGAAACCCAAGGAAAGCCTCCATACCCGCATCTGGCGCGAAGAACCCGAACCCGACAATCCCTTTGCCACCCAGGCCGCTTACTGCCACGGCTACGATGTGTACGGCGACATGCTGGGCCAGGCCCGCTGGGCGCAGATGCTCTACCTGCTTTTTCGAGGCGAGGCCCCCAGTGCGGTGCAAGCTGACATGCTGGATGCCCTGGCCGTGGCCCTGGCCAACCCCGGGCCCCGCGACCCCTCGGTGCACGCCGCCATGTGTGGCGGCGTCGCCGGGTCCACGGCGGCGGCCTCCCTGATGGCGGCCTTGTCGGTGGGGGCAGGGCGCTACGGCGGTGCCCGCGATGTGTTCGATGCCATGACCATTTGGTACACCTGCGGCAACGACTTCCCCCGTTGGGTGCGCCAGGCGGCAGATTTTGCGTCGCCGCCCTTGGATATTTGGCCGCAAGCGGAACACCCCGCCGGGTTTGACCCGCATGGCGTGTCTACGCCGACGGTTGTGGTGCAAACGCTAACGCGGCTCGCCGACCTGGGGCGCACCCCCCACCTCACCTGGCTTGCCGCCAACCGCCAGGCGCTGGAATTGGCGTTGGGCCTGCCTTTGGCCATGGGTGGTATGGCCGCTGCAGCATTGGTTGATTTGGGCTTCAACGCCAAAGAGGGTGAAATGCTTTATCTGCTGTTGCGCTTGCCTGGGGCGGCGGTGCATGCGTTGGAGCAGGAAAAATACGGCGTCAAAAAATTTCCGTTTTACCCGGTAGAGCTCACTGACGACCCCTTGCTGAAAGAGGCACGATGATGAAAGGCCCCACGCTTTTAAAGGCCCACACCGGGCGCTTGCAGACCCAGGTAGGCGCCTGTTGGCCCGGTAGCCGGGCGGTTTTTCGTGGCTGTGATTTGCACGGGGATATCCAGGGCATCGACTGGATGGATCTCTATGTTTTCGGCATCACTGGGCGGCGCTTCTCGGCGCCGGAAATCACGCTCCTGCATGGCATATGGACACTCACCAGTTACCCGGACGCCCGCCTTTGGAACAACCGGGTCGCAGCCCTGGCAGCCAGTACCCGTAGCGCGTCCGTTCTAGGTTTGTCCGCTGCCATTGCGGTGAGCGAAGCGGGTGTTTATGGGGGCGGCCCCGGTCTGCGTGCTATCGATTTCTTTATACGGGCGGGGCAGGCTGTGCAGGTGGGGCAGGAAATCCGGCCCTTTGTGCACCAGGAGCTGGCGAGTCGAAGAATCTACGGCTATGGCCGCCCCATCAACTCCAAGGACGAACGTTTGCCCGCATTGATCGCCCTGGTCCAGGCCCAAAAACTGGCTGAGGGACGTCACTACCAGTTGGCCTTTGCCGTGGAAGACATCCTGGTCCATGAAAAGCAGCCTTTCCTGAAGATGAATTACGCGGCTCTGACGGCAGCCTTGGCGGTTGATTTGGGCTTTACTCCCAGGCAGTACCAGCTGTTTAATATCCTGAAAACGCTGGGTGGCATGCCTCCCTGCATTGTGGAAGCCGCTGACAAGCCAGAAGGCACCCTTTTCCCAACGCCTTGCACTGATATCACCTACGAAGGTCCTGGACGACGGCCATGGCCTGGAAAATCGGATGGTTAGGACTGCCACCGTCTGCCAATAGAATGCGGTGAAGCTAATAATTTAATAGGGAGTTGGCGTCAATTTCCACAGAAAGTTGCTTTGTGAATCAAATCGGTCAACTGGCGCTGGTTGCAGTACTTGTTTTGAATGTGTCGGCGGCGTGGGCGCAAAGCCTCGACGAAGAAGAGGAACTGCTGCTGTCCTATGGCGACAAAGCCACCATCAGCATCGCCACGGGTAGCCAGCAATCCTTGCGCCGCGCGCCTGCCGTGGCCACGGTTATTACGGCCGAAGATATCGCTGCCATGGGCGCAACGGATTTGGACGAAGTGCTCGAAACGGTGCCCGGTGTCCATGTGAGCCGCAGCGCTAATAACTATGCACCGCTGTATGTGGTGCGGGGGATTTACACCCAATTCAATCCCCAGGTGCTGGTGATGCAAAACGGCGTCCCTGTCACCACCTTGTATATCGGCAACAAAGGCAATATTTGGGGCGGCTACCCGGTGGAGCACATTGCCCGCATTGAAATCATCCGCGGGCCCGGTTCGGCGCTGTACGGTGCGGACGCTTTCTCCGGCGTGATCAATATCATCACCAAAGCCGCGAGTGATACGCTCGGCACCGAGTTCGGGGTGCGCACCGGTTCTTTCTCCACCAACAATGCGTGGGTCCAGCACGGTGGCCAATGGGGGCCGGTGGATGTCTCCGCCTATTTGCGTATCGGCAGCAGCGAAGGCTATAAGGAGACGATCAGGGCGGATCAACAGACAGTTATAGACAACGCTACCGGGACACGTGCCAGTTTGGCGCCAGGGCCAGTGCGTACGGGTTACGACGCGGTGGATGGCAACATCGATCTGGCCTTTGAGAAATGGCGCGTGCGTGGGGGCTATAAATTCCGCGACAACGTGGGCGTGGGCGCCGGTATCGCGTCGGCCCTGGACCCGGTGGGGCGGCAGCGCAGTGAACGCATCACCGCCGATGTGTCTTGGACGGACACCCAGTTTTCCCAAAACTGGGGCGTGGGATTTGCGGCCAGTTACCTCCATTACGCGCAAACCATTCCCACAGCTTTTCAACTTTTCCCACCGGGCTCCAATGTTCGCAACGGGGGTGTCGCTACCAATGGCCATTTGGGCGGGCCGGAGACCTGGGAGCGGCAACTACGTCTGTCCATGTTTGCCACCTACTCCGGCTTTGCGAACCACAGCGTGCGCATGGGTGGGGGACACGATGATCTGGACCTGTACAAAACCCGGGAGATGCGCAATTTCACCTACTCCCCCACTGGCGCACTGATACCGAATCCAGGTGGCGTGTTGGTGGACTACTCTGACAGCAATCCGTTCATGTTCCCGCACCGGCGGCAGGTGGACTACGTGTATGTGCAGGATGAATGGAATTTTGCCAAGGACTGGGCCTTGACCACCGGCTTGCGCCACGACAGGTATTCGGATTTTGGCGGAACCACCAATCCACGCGTGGCCTTGGTCTGGGACGCGTCGCTGGACGTGACCGCCAAACTGATGGCAGGGCGGGCTTTCCGAGCCCCCTCATTCAACGAGGTCTACAGCATTACCAATCCGGTGGCACTGGGCAACCCTGATTTACGCCCCGAAGTGATCACCACGGTGGAGACCGCATTTTCCTGGCAGGCGCGGCGCGACCTCCAATTGAACCTGAGTCTCTTTCATTACGATATGAAAGAGGCCATTCGCCTGGTCAGCGGTACCTACGCCAACACAGGGGCGCAACATGGAGATGGGGGCGAGTTGGAAGCCGTGTGGGATGCCAGCCGCAGCCTGCGCTTGACGGGCAATTACTCGTGGCAAGCCGCTATTGACGATTCGACGGGCCAAGATGCCGGGTACGCGCCGCACCACCATGTGTACGGGCGCGCGGATTGGCATTTTACGGGCAACTGGATGCTGGGAACCCAAGTGAACTGGGTTGCGGACCGCAGGCGCGCGGCCGGTGACACGCGGCCTCAAATTTCTGACTACACCACGGTGGATTTGAGTCTGAGCACCACGGCCAAGCGCCAACAGTGGGGCCTGGCCTTGGGCTTGCGCAATGTGTTCAACGCGGAGGTGCGGGAACCGAGTGTTGCCGTACCAAGCGTAGCACTTCCCAATGATTTGCCGATGGCCCCTTTTTCAGCGTATCTGCAAGCTACTTACAGAATGTGAAAGGTTTGGCCCACGGCCTCACAAGAGGCTCATGCCACCGTCTACAACGATCTCTTCGCCCACCATGTACGAAGCCTCATCGCTGGCCAAAAAAAGTATGGCACGGGCTACTTCTTCTGGGGTGCCAAAACGGCGAATGGGTGATTTTCCCTGAATCCTTTCCCGATTTGCACGGCTGAGCTCGTCGGACAAACCAAAACGGTCGAACATTGGTGTGGCAATGGGGCCGGGGCTGACTGCATTCACCCGGATATTTTTGGGAATGAGCTCAATCGCCAGCGAAGCGACCAATGAACGCAGGGCAGCCTTGCAAGCCGCATAAACGCTGAAATTCACCGATGCCAACTGATTGGCAATCGACGTGGTAATGACTACGGAGCTCCCTTCGCGCAGTAGCTTGACAGCACTTTGCAAGGTGAAAAATACGCCTTTGAAGTTGGTGTTCAGCATGTGGTCAAAGGACTCTTCACTGACCGCATCCAAGGGCGCAGGGGTTGCCACGCCCGCATTCAATACAAGAATATCAAGGTGCCCAAATTCTTCCTGCAGAGTGTCCATGAGACTGCGTATCTCTCCCAAATTGGACGTGTCGCTTTTGAGAATCAAGGCTTGATCGCCCAATACACCGCGCGCTGCAGCCAGACTTTCTGTACTTCGGCCCGTAATAGCTACTCTTGCACCTTGGTCTTGGAATAATTTGGCGGCAGCCAGTCCTATGCCGCTGCTGCCCCCCGTAATAAGCGCCGTCTTGCCCACCAGTTTCATCGTCATTGCTCCTGTACTGTTACTCTTCTGCCGCGTGAATCAGTGTAAGGTTTTAACGCGCCATGATCCATTTCAGACAACAGCAGCTTCGTCACCGCCCTGCGCAGAGGTCTCCTGCGAGGGCGTCGATACGGTCTTGGCTCAGCGTATAGACTGCTGTTAATTTGTTGCTTCTGCCCATAAAATGAGGAAAAAATGCGGGAAGCGTGTGCACGAATGTGCGGAATGCTTCATTCATGATCCACTAACGCCCTTGCTGCTCTTGCGTTGCCGGCTTAGGCTGTATTTACGCCAATCTGAATTCGTGACCACGTATGCACCAGTCTGATTGCCAAATTGAAATGCTGAGATATTTATGGACCATGCCGTGATGCGACACCTTGTCGCGAGCCCCCTGACCCCAGGTTCAACGCCTAGGGAAGGCGTGTGAAGTTTCGCATTTGGCTGCATGCCGCACCTCTGGCCTTTATGGCCTGGCCGGTGCTCGCGCATCCCTCGGACGTAGACCTGTTTAGACAGGGCAAGTTGGATACGCAAGTCATTTTCCTGGCTGCCGACCGCAGGGCCGACTTTCCGCGTGTTTTGAACCGGATAGAGAGCTCCAGCGACATTGTGGTTTACCGCCTCCAATTGGCTGGCGGCGATCAATTGCTCGCCCAGTTGGGGCGGGGCGAGGCGGGCAAACTCGCTTTGGCTGCAGAGTCTGGCCATATTGCGGTGTTGTACCCAGACCTTGGAGAGCCCTATCGTGGCATTTTTGCCAAAATTATCGAAGGCATTGAGGCACAAGTGGGAGCGCCCGTTGCGAGTCTTGCCGTGGGCGGTGCGCTGTCTGCACAAGACATTGTTGCCAGCCTGAAGAGAAAAGACATCAAGGTGGTGATTGCACTCGGACGCCAGGGCATGAAGGCGGCGTCTGCGCTGGAGCGTGAATTTGGGGTGGTCGCAGGGGGCGTGGTGTCCCCCCCCGAAAGAGACGGTCGCCTATTTCCAGTGGTTAGCCTGGCGCCAGATCCAAAAATGCTGTTTGACCGCCTTAAACACTTTATGCCAGAGGCGCGGCGGGTGATTGTGGTGTACGACCCCAAGCAGAATGCATGGCTGATACGCCTTGCACGCGATGCCGCGCGCGCCCTGGGGCTGGAGTTGCATGCGATTGAGGTTAAGGATTTGAAAAATGCGGTGCGGGTATACCAGGAAGTGCTCGCCAGCGCCGACCCCAAGAGAGACGCGCTGTGGTTGCCGCAGGATTCCACCACCGTGGAAGAAACTTCGGTGCTTCCCCTGATACTGGAGAGCGCCTGGAATCGCAATCTCGCCGTGTTTTCCAGCAGCGTAACCCACGTCAAGCGTGGCGCCCTCTTTTCTTTGTACCCCAACAACATGGCGCTGGGCCGCCAATTGGCATCCTCCGCCCTGAGCCTGCCTGCGGGCAACCCTGCGTCCGTAGTTCCGATGAAGGATGCATTGCTTGCGGTCAATATACGCACCGCAAGTCATCTGGGTTTGCAGCTGTCTTCTCGCCAGCAGGGTTTCGACCTTGTATTTCCAATTCGCTGACCCGTGCTCATATTTCCAAGACCCCTCAATTACGCATGGTCCTTTCTGCGAAACGCCACTTTTCGACAGCAGCTTACGCTGATGGTGGCCATAGGCGTATTGCTGCTTGCGCTGCTGTCCTCTCTCGTTATTTCATGGCAGAGCGGGCGGGAAATGCGCCAGAACCGCCAGCAGCAGGGCCAACGCCTGTCAGACAGCCTGGCCCGTCAAGCGAGGCTGGCGCTACTTTCCGATGCCAGCGAGAACATCGCAGACGCGGTGTCCGGCGCCCTGGCTTTTCCCGATGTGGACAGGGTCGAAATCCGCCATGCTGATGGACGACTGCTGACCGCGCGTGGCGCGGGCGATGTTGTGGTGGCATTGGGCGATGAATCGCCTCCTGCGGGCTTGTTGGAGACTTCGTTGGCGTTTATTGAGACCGAGAACGCCAAGGCATGGCACTTCGTAGCGCCTGTGCGCACTGCCGATCAAAACTCGCCTTTTGAAACGGAAGTGGTGGCTGGTCAGACTATTGGTTATGTCCGGGTTGTGCTGTCCAAAGCATCGTTGGACAGTGCATTGGTTACGCTGTTTGCGTTGAATATGGCGATTTCCATCTTTTTCGCTGTGCTGTTTCTGTTGGTCACCCGTGGCCTGACTTTGCGCATGACGCAGCCGCTGGTGCAACTGGCGGAATCCATGGGGCGTGCCGAACAAGGGGAATCTGGTGTGCGGGCCGAGCTGGCCGGGTCGCAGGACATCGCCAATATGGCGCATGCTTTCAACAGCATGATGACGGTGCTGGACGAGCGCGAGCAAGCCCTGCGGCACGCGAGTGAAGAAGCCTTGCGGTTGGCGCACTTGAAAGCGGAGTTTGCCGCGACCATGAGCCATGAACTGCGCACGCCCCTTAATGGCGTGGTCGGAACCCTGGACATGCTGCGCGCCTCTGCGCTGCCTGCCATGGCCCGCAGCTATGTCACGCTGGCATGGGACTCGTCCCAGTATTTGCTGGATCTCATCAACAACATTCTTGACTTTTCCTCGCTGGAGGTCGGCAAGCTGCAACTGGCCGAGAGTGATTTTGATGTTGCGCGTTTGTGCGAGCAAACGGTGGAGCTGGTTATCCCGCAGTCAGGAAGCAAAGGGCTGGAGATTGCGTATGTGGTGGATGCCGGGGTGCCCGCCTGCCTGCGTGGTGATCCGCGGCGGGTGCGTCAGGTCTTGCTGAATCTGGTGGGCAATGCAGTGAAATTCACCGAACGGGGAGAGGTGGCAGTGCGCGTGTCCGCGGTGGGGCCTTTTGGCGCCAGTGGGACTTTGCGTTTTGAAGTGACGGACAGCGGCATCGGTGTGTCCGAGCAGGCCGTGGGCAGTATTTTTGATTCATTTACCCAGGCCGATCCGTCCTCCACCCGTGGCCATGGCGGCTCGGGTCTGGGGCTGGCGATTTGCAAGCAGTTATGCACCCTGATGGGGGGCGAAATTGGCGTGGACAGCACGCTTGGCAAGGGCAGCACATTCTGGTTTACGCTGCCCCTCCAAGCCGGCGCCATCCAGGTGCCGGCTTTGGCAATGCGTTCCGGTCGCGTGCTGGTGGTCGACGAGAGCGCCGTGATACGCCAGTTCGCGCAGCAGTCCCTGCGGTCCGTGGGCTATAAGTGCAGCGCGGCGGGCAGTATTGCGGACGCAGCGAAGACGCTGCAGCAGGCTCGGCGGAAAGGAACACCTTTCCGATTGCTGTTGGTGGACATGGCGGTGGCGCTCGCCCAGGCGCCATTGGTGCACGATATCCGCACCCTGCCGGTATACGGGCACCCACGCCTGGTACTGATGCGCCGTTATGGGGTGGATACCCCGGAGCTGGTGCCGGTGGCCGATGCCTGCCTGACCAAGCCCCTGCGTCTGGAGCGGCTGATCGAATGCATTGATGCCACGGTCGGTGCACGCGCCGAAGTTCAACGCGTGCTTCCCAAAACACGCAAGCGCTTCCCCGATATCCTGATTGTTGAGGACAACCGCACCAGCCAGACTATTGCCGCAGGCATGTTGGAGATGCTGGGCTGCAAATCGGAAGTGGCGGCGAATGGCCGGGTCGCGGTGCAGGCGTTCATGAACAAACCCTGGGATTTGATTCTGATGGACTGCAATATGCCGGAAATGGACGGCTACGAGGCGACTGCGGTGATCCGAGGACTGGAATCCGAGCGTGGGCGCCGTGTGCCGATTGTTGCCATGACAGCCAATACCCAGGCTATCGATATTGAAAAATGCCTGTCGGCGGGCATGGATGACCATTTATCCAAGCCACTGACCTTGGACAATTTGACCGCCCGCTTGCAACGCTGGCTCGCGGATCTGGACGCGGTGGCGCTACCGTCGGTTGATCTGGTGCAAACCAGCGCTACAACGATGCAGTCCGGCGCCGACCCGATTGACCAAGCGGTAATTGCCCGGCTGCGCGAGGCCCTGGGCGGCGCGATCGGGCAGGCGATCCGGCCTTTTCTTGAAGACATGCCCAGCTATCTGGACGAGTTGACTGCAGCGGTGCAGGTCGGGGAGTGTGAAACCTTGCGCCGTGCCGCGCATGCCATCAAAGGTGCTGCATGGAATTTTGGGGCGCTTGAACTTGCTGCGTTGGCAAAGCAGATGGAGACGCTTGCAGAAGCACAGCAGGTAGACCAAGCCGGACGTCTTGTGCCGGAATTGCGGGCGCAATACCTCCGTGTGAGCGAGGCCTTGCAACAGGAGCTGAAGCGGGAAATCGAAGTGCTTCAAGCGCCGCCGGTGGTCGGTGAAGCCCTGGTATTGGTGGTGGACGACGACCGAAGCACCCGGTCGGCCTTGCGTGCGGCATTGCAACGCAGCGGATTCCTCGTGACCGAAGCGGCGGATGGCAGCGAGGTGGAGGCCGAAGTGGCACGCATGCGTCCCGATGTGATTCTGATGGATGCGCTGATGCCGCTGATGGATGGTTTCACCGCCTGCGCCCGTCTGCAAGCGTCATCTGAGTGGCGGCAAATTCCGGTGCTGATGATCACCGCCCTGGAAGACAGCGCCTCGATTGAGCGTGCGTTTGCTGCAGGGGCGAGTGATTACATTCCCAAGCCGATTCATTTGGCGGTGGTCAACCAACGGGTGCGCCGTTTGGTGGACGCGACCCGTGCCGAGCGCCATGTGCGCCATTTGGCCTACAACGATTCGCTCACGGGCCTGCCCAACCGGGCCATGTTCAATGACCATCTCGGCCGGTGTATCGAGCGGGCCGGGCCTGCGGCCAAATCGGTCGCCTTGTTGTACCTTGATCTGGACCGGTTCAAATTTGTGAACGATACGCTGGGCCATGAGACCGGAGACAAGCTGCTGAAATCTGTATCCGAGCGCATCCGAGCTTGCGTGCGCGCAAGTGATTGCGTCGCCCGTTTGGGTGGGGATGAATTTGCCATCGTGATTGATGATTTGCCCAATGTGGGTGTTGCCTCCGTCACCGCGCAAAAAATATGCCACGCCGTCATGGCGCCTTTGGGCATTGACGGGCACGATATCGTGGTTTCCGCCAGCATTGGCATTGCTGTTTTTCCAGCCAACGGGACCGATGCCAGCACCCTCTTGCGCCATGCGGATACGGCCATGTACCGGGCCAAAAAGAAAAACAGCGGCTTCCATTTTTTCGAAGAAAACATGGAAGCGTCTGCCAGCGAGCATTTGCGTTTTGAAGGGGCTTTGCGCCGGGCGCTGGAGCGCAATGAGATTGCGGTGTTTTTCCAGCCTATCGCGGATGCATCGGACTGCCGTCTGGTTGGTATGGAGGCCTTGGCGCGCTGGCGCCATCCGTCGCGCGGCCTGGTGTCGCCCCTGGAGTTCATCCCGCTTGCGGAAGAAACCGGTTTGATCATCCCCATCGGGGAGGCCGTGTTGCGGGCCGCGTGCCAACAGCTGAAAATGTGGCACGACGCAGGCGCAACGGGGCTGTACGTGACAGTCAATCTTTCGGGCATGCAATTGCAGCAGGTGAATTTTATTGAAACGCTGCGCAGCGCCTTGCGGGACACCGGTGTAGACCCCAGCTGTCTGACGCTGGAAATCACCGAAAGCATGCTCATGGTGCATGCGGATGAAACGCTGCTATTGCTCAAGGCGCTGAAGGCCACCGGCGTCGGCTTGGCCATTGATGATTTTGGCACCGGATATTCCTCGCTGGCCTACCTCAGGCGTTTCCCGGTGGATGTGTTGAAGATCGACCGGGCCTTTACCCGCGATATGACCCAGAATGTGGACGATGCGTCCATCGTTTCAGGCATCATTTCGTTGGCGCATAACCTGCGTTTGAAGGTTGTTGCCGAAGGGATTGAAACGCAGGAGCAGCGCCAATTCCTTGCAAAGTTAAGCTGCGATTACATTCAGGGCTACCTTCTCAGTGAACCGATTCCGGCGGATGTATTTGAGTCCCATTTTTTGACCGAGAACCTGGCGGGTTGAGTGGCTGAAAAATCGGCCGGTGCTACGCGCTGGCCACCTCGGCCGTGGTGACGGGACCTTGCCCGCTGAAGCGGTCCAGCGCCAGGTAGATCACCGGGGTGATAAACAGCGTGATGGCCTGCGAGAACACCAGGCCTCCGACCACGGCCAAGCCCAGGGGCTGGCGCAATTCGGCACCCGCGCCAATGCCCAGTGCAATGGGCAAGGCCCCTACCAGGGCGGCCAGCGTGGTCATCATGATGGGGCGAAAACGCAGAATGCAGGCCTCCCGAATGGCCATGGCGGGCGTCATGCCCTGGTGGCGCTGCGCGTCCAGGGCAAAGTCGATCATCATGATGGCGTTTTTCTTCACAATACCAATCAAGAGCACGATGCCGATGGTGGCAATCAGGGTGAGGTCCTGGCCAAACAGCATCAGCGTAGCCAAGGCACCCACCGCCGCAGAGGGCAGGCCCGCCAGAATGGTGATCGGGTGGATATAGCTCTCATACAGCACGCCCAGCAGCACATAGATCACCAGCAAGGCCGCCACCACCAAGATGGCCTGGCTGCCTTGCGAGCTCTTGAACACCGCCGCGTCCCCGCCGTAGCTGGCAATGACCGACGCAGGCATCTGGATGGCTTGGCGGGCGGCGTCAATCCTGGCGGTAGCGTCGCCCAGTGCGGTGCCGGGGGCCAGGTTGAAAGAGACCGTGACCGCCTGCAGTTGCCCCACATGGTTGATGGCGGTGGGGCCCACCGTGCGCTCCACGGTGGTGAAGCTCGACAGTGGCACCAGTGCCCCGGTGGACGCGCGCACGTAAATGCCGTCCAGCGCCCGTTCGTCCTGTTTGGCCTCGGGCTGCACTTCCATGATGACCTGGTAGCTGTCGGTGGGCAGGTAGATGGTGGACACCTGGCGCTCACCGAAAGCGTTGAACAGGGCGGTGCGGATGGACTCCATGGACACGCCCAGGGTGTTGGCCCGGTCCCGGTCGATCTTGAGCTGCGCCTGCAGCGCACGCAATTGGGCATCGCTGGTCACGTCGCGAAAGACCGGGTCGCTGCGCAAGCGGTCCTGTAAGGTGTTGGCCCAGGTGTTCAACTCGTCGGCTTTGATGCTTTGCAAAATATACTGGTACTGCGCTTTGCTCTGCCGACCGCCGAGTTGCAGGTTCTGGATCGGGCGCATGAACACATTGATGCCGGCGACCTCGCGCAATTTGCGGCGCAGCCCTTCCACCACTTTCTTCATCGGTTGGCGCTGACCGGCGGGCTTCAGGGTGATGAACATGCGGCCCGTGTTCTGGGCATTGCTGCCGCCATTGAACGAGCTGACAGCTGCAATGTTGTCGTCCGTGCGGATGATGGCCGCCGCCCGTTCCTGCAGGCGCACCATTTCGGGAAAAGAGGTGTCTTCACTGGCTTCGGTGGACACCTGAATCTGTCCGATGTCCTCTTCCGGGAAGAAGCCTTTGGGGATGACGTTGATCAACACTGCGGTGGCAACAAATGTCGCCACCGCCACCGCCAGCACCGTCTTGCGGTGGCCCATCGCCAGGTCCAGCAGCCGGGTGTAGGCGGCCAGCAAACGGTCGAAACCCTGCTCAAACACGCGCACCAGTGCGCCCGGCGGCTTTTTATGCGCCTCGTCGGACAAGAAACGGCTGGCCATCATGGGCACCAGGGTCAGCGATACGAAGGCAGATACCACAATGGCCAGCCCCACCACCACGGCGAATTCATGGAACAGCAGCCCGATCACGCCCGGCATGAAGAAAATCGGGATAAACACCGCGATCAGCGACGTGGAGATTGAAATAATGGTGAAGCCGACCTCCCGCGCCCCCCGCAGGGCCGCCTGGAAGGGGGGCACACCGTTTTCGACGTGGCGGATGATGTTTTCCAGCACCACGATGGCGTCATCCACCACCAGGCCCACGGCCAAGGTGAGGCCCAGCAGCGAGATATTGTCCAGGCTGTAGGAAAACCCCCACAACAAGGCCACGGCGCCCATCAGTGAGACCGGCAGTGACAAGGCGGGGATCACGGTGGCCACAAAGCGGCGCAGAAACAGGAAGATCACCAGCACCACCAGGGCAATCGTGCCCAGCATGGTGTAGCTGACATCGTGCAGGGCCGCGCGCACCGAGACGGAGCGGTCATTCACCGGGGTGAGCGAGACCGATTGGGGCATCTGGCTTTTCAGCTGGGGCAGGGCGGCCCGCACCGCATCCACCACCCGCACCGTGTTGGCGCCGGGCTGGCGCAGCACGGCCACGGTGATGGAGTTTTCTCCGTTCAGGGTGGCCCAGCTTTTGAGTGTTTCCAGGCTGTCTTCCACCTGGGCCACGTCCCGCAGGCGCACCGGGTTGCCGCCCCGGTTACTCACAATCAGCCCGGCAAAGTCGGACGCATTGGTGAGCTGTCGATTGGCCTGCAGGGTGAGTGTCTGGCGCGGGCCGTCGAAGGTGCCCACGGGGGTGTTGACATTGGCGGCTTTCAGCGCGGCGCTCAACTCGTCCAGGCCGATGTTGCGGGCGGCCAGCGCAGCGGGATGCACCCTCACCCGCACCGCAAAACGCTTGGCGCCATAAATATTGACCTGGGCCACACCGGCGATGGTGGACAGGGTCGGGGAAATCAAATGCTCGGCGTAGTCCTGCAAATCGGCGGGCGCCAGGGACGGCGAGGTCAGTGCAATCAGCAGCACGGGCGCGTCCGCCGGATTGACCTTGCGGTAGGCCGGGGGGGAGGTCATGTCGGTCGGCAGCGCACGCTGGGCCCGCAACAGGGCGGCCTGCACGTCCACCGCCACCGCGTCGATGTCGCGCCCCTCTTCAAACTCCAGGGTCAGCGAGGTGCTGCCCACGGTGCTGGTGGAGCTGATGGTTTTGAGGCCTGGGACGGTCTGGAATTGCTTCTCCAGCGGAAGCGCCACCGAGCTGGCCATGGTCTGTGGGTTGGCTCCCGGCAGGCTGGCCGACACATTGATCACCGGCGTGTCGTAGCTGGGCAGGGCGGCGACCGGGATTTTTTGGAAACCGATCACGCCGGCCAACACCACGGCCACATTCAGCAGCACCGTCATCACCGGGCGACGGATGAAAAGTTCGGACAGGTTCATGGCGTTTTGGCGCGCTCGGTCAAGGGGGTTCCGGGGTGCAGGTTTTGCTTGCCGTCCAACACCACGGCGTCGCCCGCCTGGATGCCGCTGACCGCCGCGTCCGCACCCTGGGTGAACAGCACCTGCACGGGCTTCTGGGTGGCTTTGCCGTTCTCTGCCAGGTAAACCACCGCGCCACGGGCGGTTTGAATGATGGCCGCCTGGGGAATCACCACCGCGTCTTGGAGGGTGCTGACCGTCAGCTCCACCTCCACAAAGGCGCCAGGCCAGAGTCGGCCGTCCTTGTTGTCGAAAACAGCCTTCACCTTGACGGAGCCCGAGCTGGCGTCCACGGCGTTGTCCACAAATTTCAGCCGGCCCTGGAAGGTGCCTGCAGGGTCTGGCAAGGTGGCGCTGACGACCGCGCCGCCGTCCTTGAGTGCCGCCAGGGCGTCGGGCAGATTGCGCTGCGGCAGGCTGTAGGCCACTGCAATCGGGTCCAACTGGGTTACCGTGACCAGCGCGGTGGTATTGGCCTGCACCGCGCTGCCAGGAAAGACGTGGATGGCGCCTACCCGGCCCGAATGCGGTGCGACAACCCGTGCGTAGGAAAGCGCCACACGGACCGCCTCCATGGCCGCCTGGTCCGCCGCCACGACCGCTTTTTGCGATTCGACCTGCGCCAACAGGGTGTCGAGCGCCCCCTGGGAAATGAAGTTTTGCGAGAAGAGCTGCTGCGCCCGCGCCCATTGCCGCTGGACGTCCGCCAGTGCGGCCTGGTCCCTGGCCAGCTGGGCGCGGGCCTTGGCCACGTTGGCCTCCTCGGTGCGCGCGTCCAGCGTGAACAGCAAATCGCCTTTCTTGACGAACTGCCCATCGCGGACATGCACCTGGCTGATGACGCTGCCCATTTGCGGGCGCACCTCCACACTGGTCAATGGTGTCACGGTGCCTGTGGTTTTAAGGAGCACCGGCATGTTCCGTTGTTGTGCCCGAACCGTGCTCACGGTCACGCTTGGTGTGGCAGAACCTGCCGTGGCGGCTGTGCTGGCGGGAGCGGCGGGGGTTGCAACGTCTGCTTTTTGAGAGCAGCCAAGAAAGGAAGCCATGGCAAAACCACAGGCAGCAATGGAAAAAAAGCGCAAGATGTTCATGGTCATGGGGTGTCCGGGCTGTGAATTTACCCGCCTGTGTTCAGGTCCGTTTGAATTTTCACATCCGCTTCAGATGGCGTCGGTCCAGCCCGTGAGCATACGGCGTAGCGCACCGCCGCCGGTCCCTGCTTCTGCCGATTATTGCAAAGCCAAGGTAAAGCCGCCATGGGGAGCGGCGCACAGGCCTTTCTATTTCTGCTCGGCCTCGATGCGTGCGGCTTGCCTGAGCATTTCTGCGGCGGTCTCCACGGGTACGCCCATGTTCGAGCCGTTGAAGTTTTGCAAAATGGCGCGGTTCACGGCCACCACTTCGCCACGCAGGTTCACCACCGGCCCACCACTGCCGCCCCCCGCCGTTTGGGCGTCGTATACCACCGCGGCGTCGGTCACCTGGGCCACAATGCCGCGGCTTACCAGGGGCTGCACCAAGCCGACCTGGGCCAGGATATCGGCCACGCGGCGATCATCCATGTCCGGCATGCCCTTTAGTTTCGCGACGAAGTCGTCGTCGGCCCGCGCCAACAGGGCATTGAGCCCGGTGGGGTAGCCAAACACCAGGGCAGCGTCGCCCGGCAAGGGGTTGCTCTTGGCCAACACCAGCGGCTTGGCTTGTAATGCAGGCCCGCTGCCGTGCAACAAAGCCAAATCCTGCTTGCCGACGCCCTTCACCATGACGTCGAAGGACTCCGCCTGGCCGGGCAAAAAGCCGCGCATTTCGATCATCACCGGGTGTACCCCAAACTCTTTCATGGCCTGCGCCGCGCCGCCATCCTCCCAGGGCAGCGCCACATGCCGGTTGGTCAACAAGGTGCCGTTGGAGTCGATGACAAAAAATGTACCCATGAAGGTGGACATAAACACTGGGCCGCTGCCTGACAGCGTCAGGCGCGGCCCGCCCTCGCTGTTGCGTTGCACCTTGCCCCCAGAGAGTTTCAGGCGCAAAGGCAGGCCTTTGGTGGGGTGCACCAGCACGTAGCGCCCCTGAACCAGGCCCACCGATGCGCCCACCTGCGCCACCACCGGAGCCAGGGACCCCGCCTCCATGGCGCTCACCCGCGCCTGCGCGCCGTCAATGCTGCGCGCGAGCAGGTCTCGCATAGCCTCCACATCGCTGCGTGACGGTGCGTCCTCCCGCAACCGCTGAAGCGCTGCATCCACCCCGCCCACCCGCTGGTGCGCCGCGCTCAGGCGCTCCTCCAAATCTGCAGTCCGAAGGCTCTGCAAGCCCATGCCCAGCAGCACCGCCAACACCGTAGGCACGACCCAGCGCAGCACAAAACGGCGCGGGTTGCGCCTGGCCTTGGCCACCGCCGCCGCCGCTTGCACCCGTTCGTGCCACTTGTCGTGTTCGAACCCTGTGTGCGCCGGTGTTGGCCCGGTCAGGGGCATCACCTCTACCACCATGGGCGGCGGGGGCGTTGGGGACGAAGTCGGTGCGTTTTCCATGGCAAACCTCAGTGTTAAAACACGGCCCCCCGACAATACCCCCAAAAGCGCACCCGTGCCAAGCGTCGCCCGGAGCGCGCGTGTCCATACCGAGGTAGATGCGCCCGACGGGGAATGCTTTTGCTACGTAGTGCTTGGTGTTAGTGTGATTTTTATCGCAGGGGGTACTGGCCCGCCTAAAATGATGAAAAGTGATTCAAAGAGAATAAGTATGAAGGCCATTCGCACCACCATATCCCTTCCTCCTGAACAACTTCAGCGCTTGCAAGAAATGGCCGACCAGCATGGACTCTCATTGGCCTGGATCGTCCGACAGGCGGTCAACGAATTTCTGGAACGCACAGAAAAGCGCGGGCAGTTCCACCCCCTTGCTGCCGCTGAAAAGGCACAAGGCTGATGTACACCCGCTACCAGTGTGGCTACCTTGCCCATTCGCTGTCACTGGATGGCGTGGCGGAAGATGCGCTTACCCAAACCATTGCCGGCGCCAAGGTCGATATGAACCCGCATCAAGTGGATGCTGCCTTGTTTGCGCTGGCTTCGCCACTTTCCAACGGGGTAATTCTTGCGGACGAAGTTGGTCTGGGCAAAACCATCGAGGCCAGCCTGGTGCTGGCCCAGAAATGGGCGGAACATAAACGACGCCTGCTGCTGGTGGTCCCCGCCACTTTGCGCAAGCAATGGAGTCAGGAACTGGTTGAAAAGTTTTCGCTGCCCTCGAAAATTCTGGAAGCTCGCAACTTCAAGGAGGCACAAACCAATGGTGCAGCCAATCCCTTCCTGACCGAATCAGCCTTTGGCGAATCAGCCTTGGTGATCTGTTCCTACGAATTCGCCTCGCGCAAACAGGCCGAACTGGCGGCGGTACCTTGGGACCTTGTGGTATTCGATGAAGCCCACAAACTGCGCAATTTTTACCGTGGCGAAAGTGCCAAGATTGCCAGCAGGCTGGATGCAGCTCTGGCAGGGCGGCCCAAGCTCCTGCTCTCCGCCACGCCGCTGCAAAACAATCTGCAAGAACTCTATGGCCTGATTGCCATCATCGACCCCCATTTCTTTGGCAGTCTCGACGCGTTCAAGGCGCGCTACTGCCGCCCGAAACTTGAAACCGCCGAATTCGAGCATTTGCGTGATCGGCTCAAAACCATTTGCAAGCGCACCCTACGGCGGCAGGTACAGGAAACCGGCGGCATTAAATTCACCCGCCGCTATTCGATGACCGAGGACTTTCGCCCTTCGGACGCCGAACTCAAGCTGTATAGCGAAGTCTCGGAATACCTCCAGGGCGACGGTATCCTGTCCATCCAACCCGGCGCACGGCATCTGGTGACACTGGTTATCCGCAAGATACTGGCCTCGTCCTCGTTCGCCATCCAGGGCACGCTCACCACCATGATCGAACGGCTGGAAAAGAAACTTCCGATTGCCGACGCGCTGGGTGACTACGATGCGCTCTCCGATCTGACCGACGAGGAAGGCTTGGATGAGGATGATGCGGCAGACCCCATCAGCTTGGCCGCCGAAGTCGAACAACTCAAGAATTTCCGCACCCTGGCCGAAAGCATTGCCCGCGACGCCAAAGCCGACGCCTTGCTAAGTGTGCTCGGCAAAGCCTTCGACTTTGCCGAACGCCTGGGCGGCAAACGCAAGGCCGTCATCTTCACCGAATCGGTCCGCACCCAGTCCAATCTCAAGCAGTTGCTCGCTGACCACGGCTACGCGGGAAAAATTGTCATTCTCAACGGCAGCAATGCCGATTCTGACTCCCGGCGCATCCTTCAGGATTGGCTCACGCGGCACGAAGGCTCTGCGCGCATCTCCGGCGCAAAAACGGCGGACATGAAAGCCGCGCTGGTAGACCACTTTCGGGATACTGCGGAAATTCTTATCTGCACCGAAGCCGGTGCGGAAGGTATCAACCTCCAGTTCTGTTCCTTGCTCATCAACTACGACCTGCCCTGGAATCCGCAACGGGTCGAGCAGCGTATTGGCCGCGTGCACCGCTACGGTCAAAAAAACGATGTGGTCGTCGTCAACTTCATCAATAAGGGCAATCGGGCCGACGAACGCGTGTTCGAGTTACTGAGCGAGAAATTCCAGTTGTTTGAAGGCGTTTTTGGTGCCTCCGATGAAATTCTGGGCACTATCGAATCCGGTGTGGACATCGAACGGCGCATCCACGACATATATCAGCGCTGCAAAAACGTAGCCCAAATCGACGAAGAATTCAACCAGCTCCAAGCCACTTTCAAAACCGAGATCGACGCGCGCACCCAAGAGACAAGGCGCTCTCTGCTGGAAAATTTTGACGCTGATGTGGTCAAGCGCCTCAACATGCGGCGGGATAAAACCGAACAGCACCTCAGTGAGTATCAGGAACGACTGCTCTTGCTCGCCCGCATGATGCTTCCCGGCGCCCAGTTCGAGGCGCACCGTTTTCAGCACGACTCTCACTGGTATGACGTACGCTGGCAAGAGGCCGAAGACGCCCAAGCCCGCTTTTTACGCCCCAACGAAGGACTGGGGGCCGAGCTGATTGCCGACGCCAAGCTATCGCTGGCGGCACTCCCTATGGCCACGCTGGAATTTGACCTGGACCATGCTGACAACGGCCAGCACTCCTGGCTGCGAAACTTTGCCGGGCAATCTGGGGAGCTGGTCGTGGAGAAGCTCTCCCTCGCCACCTCCAAGCGCTGCATCGAGCACCTCTTGGTTGCCGCCTGTAGCGACGCTGGAGAGGCGCTGGACACCGCATCCGCTGAGCGCCTGCTCACACTGCCCGCACGCATCCAGCCTGAGACAGCCCAACCGCTAGCAGAATCGGCCCTGGCACAACAGCTGGCGCAGCAAGAAGCCCAGAAACTGCAAGCCACCGAGCTTCTGAATGAAAGCTACTTCGCCAAAGAAACCGAGAAACTCGAGGGCTGGGCCGAGGATAGGCGCATCGCCCTCGACATCCGCATTCGGCAACTCGATCAACAAATCAAGGACGCCCGCAAGGCGGCCCGGCAACTCCCTTCCCTGCAAGAAAAGCTCAATGCCAAACGGGCACGCAAGCAGCTGGAACAAAGCCGCGACCGCCTGATGCTCGACTACCACGAAGAAAAAAAGCGGATGGATGCCGAAGAAGACCGCCTGCTCACCGACATCGAAGCGGCCCTGCAAATCACACCGCAGCGCCAACGCCTCTTTGCCATCCGCTGGCGCCTGAAGGAAAGACCATGATTGCCACCACCGACCTCGTGCGTGAGCTCATTTACCAGATTCGTCTGGGTGAAGACTCCGCCTATGAATTCAAAAGCATCAGCCTCAAGGGCAACAAGGTTGAAACCCCGCACAGAGATAGCGTTGCCGACGAACTCGCCGCATTCGCCAATGCCCGAGGCGGCATTCTGGTGCTGGGCGTCGCCGACAAGACGCGGGAGGTCGAAGGCATTGCCCTGGCCGACCTCGACAACGTGGACCAATGGCTAACGAATATCGCCACCCAAGCGATCGATCCAGCGCTGCCCATCGAAACCCGCTTGGTTGAAATCCCCAATCGCCAGGGCGAGGCCAAACCAGTCGTCTGGGTGCGCGTTGACAAGAGTGTGTTCGTCCACCGTAGCCCCCACGGCTATTTCCATCGGGTTGGCTCCAGCAAACGGGAAATGTCACCGGAACTCCTGGCGCGCATGTTCCAGCAGCGCAGCATGGTGCGCTTGATCCGCTTTGATGAACAACTGGTACCCCAGGCCACACGGGACGCCATCGGCCCGGAACTCAAGGCGCGCTTTCTGCGCGGCGACCTGCCGGAACAAACGCAGCTCAAGAAACTCTACCTGATCGGCGATGACGAAAGCGGCAGCCCGCGCCTGACCGTCAGCGGCGTGCTGCTGCTCACCCCGCGCCCGGCCGATTTTCTTTCCTCCGCCTACGTCCAGTGCGTCGCCTATTCCGGTACCGAGCGCAATGCCGAATACCAGGTGGACGCCCAGGACTGCGACGGCCCGGTCGATGATCAGATTCGCCTGGCCTTCAATTTCGTCAAACGCAATATGCGGGTCGAGGCGGTCAAGCGCCCAGGCCGCATCGACATCCCCCAGTACGACCTGGCCGCCGTCTTCGAAGCCATCGTCAACGCCGTCGCCCACCGGGACTACGCCTTGCACGGCGCCCGTATCCGCCTGCACCTGTTCGCCGACCGGCTGGAACTCTCCAACCCCGGCGGCCTGCCCAACAGCCTGACCATCGACAGCATGGAAGCCAACAGCATCACCCGCAATGAAACCCTGGTGAACCTGCTCTCCCGCTACTACCCGGCGGACCCCATCAGCAAGCGGCAAAACCTGATCGAGCGGCGCGGCGAGGGCGTTCCCACCATCCTCGCTGCCAGCGAACGCTTGTCGCTACGCCGCCCCCTCTATGAACAAATCGACCATACCGAACTCAAACTCACCATTTATGCCGCCAGTCGCGAGAAGAACGGCCTAATCGCACAGTTCGCAGAAGAATAGACACGCCGACTCGGACGTAGCGTGGCAGCCTTGCAAGCCGAGTTCGAAAGGAATAGCTGAAGCCAGATGCGATACCCGCCCCGGATTGAGGTCCGGGGCGATCATGGAATCAGAGTCAGGCTTGCAATGACGAGGTGGTGCCCCACTCCGCTTCAAATATGCAGCGCGTGCCCCAATGCCCGCATGGCCGCCTCCTGCACCGCCTCGCCCAGGGTGGGGTGGGCGTGGATGGTGAGCGCCACGTCTTCCAGGCAGGCGCCCATTTCCAGCGATTGCCCAAAGGCCGCCGCCAGCTCCGACACGCCCGCGCCTACCGCCTGCCAACCCACGATGAGGTGGTTGTCGCGCCGCGCCACCACGCGCACAAAACCGTCGGTGGATTCGAGGGTCATGGCGCGGCCGTTGGCGGCGAACGGGAAGCTGGCGCTGATGCAGTCCAGTCCGGCTTTGGTGGCCTCATGCGGGCTCAGGCCTGCCACCACCACTTCGGGGTCGGTGTAGCACACCGCCGCAATGGCCGTGGGCGCAAAGTGGCGGCTCTTTCCGGCAATGACCTCGGCCACCAGTTCGCCCTGCGCCATGGCGCGGTGGGCCAGCATGGGCTCGCCGGTGAGGTCGCCAATGGCCCAGACGTTGCGCATGGAGGTGCGGCACTGGTCGTCCACCTTGAGCGAACGCCCCTGCATTTCCAGCATCAGCTTTTCCAGGCCCCAGCCGTGGGTGTGGGGCGCACGGCCAATGGCCACCAGCACCTGGTCGGCGTCCAGCACACTTTCGCGCCCTGCGGCGTCCAGGATGCGCACGCCTTCATGGGCACTGCTCAGCCCCTGGACCTTGCAGCCCAGCAGCACCTGCACCCCCAGGCGGAGCAGCGAAGCCGCGACCGGTTTGGTCAGCTCCTCGTCGTACAGCGGCAGGATGCGGTCTTGCGCCTCCACCACGGTCACGTCGGCGCCCAGTTTGCGGTAGACCAGGCCCAGCTCCAGGCCGATGTAGCCCGCGCCCACCACCACCAGTTTTTTGGGAATCTGGTCGGGCGACAGCGCTTGTTTGCTGGAGATGACCTTGCCGCCGAAGGGCATGCCGGGCAGGCCCAGCTCGACGGAACCGCTGGCCAGCAGCAGGTGCTCGCACTGGATGCGGGTGGGCTCGGCATCGCCTTTGCCCAGATCCACATCCACCGTCTTGCCGTCCACGATGGTGGCCCAGCCCTTGACGACTTTGACGCCATGCTTTTTCAGCAAGGCGCCCACACCCCCGGTCAGGCGGGCCACGATGCCGTCTTTCCAGCGCACGGTCTGGCCGATGTCGATGCGCGCGCCTTCGACATGGATGCCCAGCGTGCTGTCGCCCATGAAGTGGTGGGCCTGGTGGTAGGCGTCGGCGGCGTGGATCAGCGCCTTGCTGGGGATGCAGCCGATGTTCAGGCAGGTGCCGCCCAGGTTGCCGCCTTCGACCAGGGTGGTCTGGATGCCTAGTTGCGCGGCGCGGATGGCGGCCACATAGCCGCCGGGGCCGCCGCCGATGATGAGTAATGTCGTTTTCTGAGTCCCCATGGCTTACTCCACAAACAAGGTGGCCGGACATTCCAGATAGCCACGGACCGATTGAATGAATTCGGCGGCATGCATGCCGTCCACCACGCGGTGGTCGAAGCTGGATGACAGATTCATCATCTGCCGTGTCACCACCGCCCCGTTGCGCACCATGGGGCGCTCCACCATGCGGTTGACACCAACGATGGCCACCTCCGGCCGGTTGATCACCGGCGTGCTGACAATGCCGCCCAGCGCCCCCAGGCTGGTGAGGGTGATGGTCGAACCGCTCAGCTCCTCACGCGTGGCCTTGCCGCTGCGCCCGGCCTCGGCCAGGCGCAGGATCTCGGCGGCACAGGACCACAGATCGCGCGCTTCGGCGTGGCGCATCACCGGCACCATCAGGCCGCCTTCGGTCTGGGTGGCAATGCCTAAGTGCACCGCACCATGGCGCGTCAGCACATCGGCTTCGTCGTCGTAGCGGGCGTTGATCTGGGGGAAGTCACGCAGCGCCAGCACCATGGCACGGGCCAGGAAGGGCAGCACCGTGAGCTTGCCGCGTTCCTTGCCGTGTTTGGCGTTCAGGCGCATACGCAGGGCCTCCAGCTCCGTCATGTCCACTTCTTCCACATAGGTGAAGTGGGGAATGCGGCGCTTGGCCTCCTGCATTTTTTGCGCGATCTTGCGGCGCAGCCCGATGACGGGCACGGCTTCTTCGTCCAGACGCTCCAGGTAGCGGGTGTCGCTGCCACCCAGGGCCGGGCCGCGTGCGGCACGCGCCACGTAGGCGTCCAGGTCGGCATGGCTGATGCGCCCGGCCGGTCCAGTGCCAGGCACGTACTGCAGCTCCACGCCCAGTTCCCAGGCGCGCTGGCGCACCGAGGGGGCCGCAATCGGCTTGTCGCCGGGTGCGCGGTGGTGGGCCGGAGCCGCCGGGGCGTTGCGTGCTGCGCTGCCGTTTCCAGCATGCGCGGGCGCGCTGCGGCTGGGCGCACTGGCCGGGGCCGCTGCGTGTGCCGCCGCGGGTGTGACAGCTTCCGG
>MESI01000122.1 GCA_001770935.1 Burkholderiales bacterium RIFCSPLOWO2_12_FULL_61_40
CAAACAGATCGGCAACATGATCCGTGACTGGGAAAAACAGTACCCCGGACGCTCCGAGACCATGTTCACCGCGCTGCAAAACGTGGTGCCTTCGCACCTGATGGACCACAAGCGCCACGACTTCAAAAACATCCAGGTCACCGGCGTGCCCGATGAAAACGGCGACAAGGCCTTTGACGAAGAAGAGTTCCCCACCCAGGCCACCTTGCCGGGCCTGCAAGTTGTGAGCATGTGATGCCCTGGCCCGCCCTGACGCAGATCCGCCACGGCCTCGCCTTCGGGCTTGCGGCCCTGCTGTTGGGCGGCTGCGCCTTGCCCCGCATGGTCGACAGCGAAGTGGAAAGTTTTGTGGGCACACCGGCCGCGGTCGCCGGTGCAGCGTACCGGTTCGAGCGCCTGCCCTCGCAGCAGGCACAGGGCGGCACGGCACAACACCAGATCGAGGCCCTGGCCGAAGCGGCCCTGGGCCGTGCCGGGCTGGTGCGCGATGACGCCCATGCCCGCTACAGCGTGCAAGTGGAGGTGAAAGTGCAGCAATTCCAGCCCGCGCCCCGGCGCCAACCCCACGCCGGAGCACCTTTTGTGGCGGCGGATGGCAGGCTCTACTACCCCGCGCCCCTGCTGGTGCTGGAGCCGCCTTGGTACAGCCACACCGTGCATTTCCTGCTGCGCGACCTGGCCAGCACGCAGGTGGCCTACGAGACCACGGCCAGCTTTGACGGCCCCTGGTCAGACAGTAGCAACCTGCTACCCGCCATCATGGACGCCGCCCTGCACGGCTACCCCAACCCGCCGCAAGGCCTGCGCAAGGTGGTCATTGAACTGCCCGCCAACAGGCCATCGGAGCCATGATGGGAGCCACCCGCATCATTGCCGTACGCCATGGCGAAACCGCATGGAATGTGGACACCCGCATCCAGGGGCAGCTGGACATCGCCCTCAACGACAGGGGACGCTGGCAGGCCGAGCGGGTGGGCGCCGCGCTGGCCGAAGAAGCGGTGGTGCGGATCTACTCCAGCGACCTGTGCCGGGCCCACGCCACGGCGCAGGCCATCGCCCGCCATGCCCGCGAACCTTTGGCGCGCGAGGTGCAATTGCACACGGGCTTGCGGGAGCGGGGCTTCGGCACCTTTGAAGGCCAGACCTGGGCCGAGATTGAGACGCAGTGGCCTGAAGAATCGCTGCGCTGGAAACGGCGCGACCCCGACTTTGCGCCCCCCGGCGGCGAGACCCCTTTGCAGGTGCATGCACGGGTGCAACGCACGGTGAACGAAATTGCCAGCCAGCACCTGGGCGAACTCATTGTGCTGGTGGCCCACGGCGGTGTCATGGACATGCTGTACCGTCTGGCCACCCAGCAGCCCATTGGCAGCACCCGCACCTGGGAGTTGCACAACGCAGCGATCAACCGCCTGCTCTGGACCCCCGATGCCCTGACCCTGGTGGGCTGGGCCGATACCCACCATCTGGATCAAGGGCCACTGGACGACAACAGCGTTGCATCCAGCTAGGGCGTTCAGGCCAGGTGCCGCAACTCCCGCAGGGCCACCGACACCGGCGCCAGATCCGGGCTCTGGCGGCTGATGTTTTGCAGCAATTTGCGCAAACGCTCAATCGCAGTGCCGTGCTGGGCCGACCACGCCTCCAGCCCGGCGCTGCGCGACAGCAGGCCTTGCGTGATCTGGCTGGCGATGGAATACACATCATCGCGCGCGCTGCCCCGGGCCTGGGTCTGCCACAGGGTATCGGTGGGCAGGCGGTTGATCTCGGTGCGCCAGGCGGTCAGGCCCAGTTCCGCATCCACACCGAAATAGGCGCGCGCGGCTTGTTCCAGGCCGGTTTGGGCCGATTGCGCCAGATCCACCAGGTCCAGCGCCGGGAAGATGTACTCCAGCGCGGCCAGGTTTTGCGCCAGGTCCTGCTCCACCCCAGCCTGCACCAAGGCCTGCGTGGCCAACTGCCAGTTGGCATGGGCCGTGGTCGGCAGCCAGTGAACCAGATTGGCACGCAACTCCCGCGCTCCAGGCTGGTAGCGCTGAATCAGCGTGGGCAAATCGGTGTTTTGCGAACGCAGCCGCAAAATCCAGCGCGAGGCTTTTTGCGCAATGGCGGTCAACTGGCTCAACAGGTCCAGTTGCAAGGAGGTTGAGACGCGGTAGTCGAGTGCGTCGATCTGGTCCCACAGGGGTTCCAGGTCAAAAATCTCACGCGCCAGGGTGTAGGCCCGCACCACGTCGGCGGCGGTGGCCGCCGCCTCGGCCGCGATGAAGTTGACAAAGGTGGCGCCGGTGCGGTTGACCACCGTGTTGGTGATGAAGGTGGCGATGATCTCGCGTTTGAGCGGGTGCTTGGCAATGGCGTCGCCAAACTTCTCGGTCAAGACCTTGGGAAAATAGGCCTTGAGCGCGCCGCTGAAATATGGATCGTCCGGCAGATTGCTGGCCACCAGTTCGTCAAACACACTCATCTTGGCGTAGGCCAGCACCACAGCGCCTTCGGGGGCGGTCAGGCCGACTTTGCGGGCGCGCCGGCGGGCGATTTCCTCGTCGCTGGGCAGGAATTCGATGCTGCGGTTCAGGCGGCCCGCGCCTTCCAGCCACTGCATCAGGCGCTGTTGGCCGTCCAGCACGTACAAAGGCCGGTGGCAGGCAATGTCCAGCGCTTGCGACTGGTAGTAGTTGTCGGAGAGCACCAGGTGACCCACCTCGTCGGTCATGGAGGCCAGCAGGTCGTTGCGCTGCTTCAAAGTCAGGTCACCCGCTTCGACCACGCGGTCCAGCAAGATCTTGATGTTGACTTCGTGGTCGGAGCAGTCTACACCGGCCGAGTTGTCGATGGCGTCGGTGTAAATCAGGCCGCCTTTTTGCGCGAACTCGATGCGGCCGTTTTGGGTGCAACCTAAATTGCCGCCTTCGGCCAAGACCTTGCAGCGCAGCTCGCCACCGTTGACGCGGAAGGCATCGCCCGCCTTGTCGCCCACCTGGGCATGGGTTTCAAACGCGGCCTTGACGTAGGTGCCAATGCCGCCGTTGTACAGCAGGTCCACCGGCGCTTGCAGGATCGCCTTGAGTAACTCCACGGGTGCCAGCTCTTCGGTCTCGATGCCGATCACCGCACGCGCCTGGGGGCTGAGCTTGATCGACTTGGCGCCACGGGCATAGATGCCGCCGCCTTCGGAGATCAGGCTCTTGTCGTAGTCGTCCCAGCTGGAGCGCGGCAGGTTGAACAGGCGCTGGCGCTCGGCAAAGGAGCGTCCCGTATCGGGCGTGGGGTCGATGAAGATGTGGCGGTGGTCAAACGCCACCACCAGCTGGATGTGCTCGGACAGCAACATGCCGTTGCCAAACACGTCACCCGACATGTCGCCGATACCGGCCACGGTGAAGGGTGTGGTCTGGGTGTTGTGCCCCAAAGCACGGAAGTGCCGCTTGACCGATTCCCAGGCACCACGGGCCGTGATGCCCATTTTTTTGTGGTCGTAGCCGACCGAGCCGCCGGAGGCAAAGGCGTCGCCCAACCAGAAGCCATACTCGGCGGACACGCTGTTGGCAATGTCCGAGAAGGTGGCTGTGCCTTTGTCGGCCGCCACCACCAGGTAGGGGTCTTCGGGGTCGTGGCGCACTACGTTGGCGGGCGGCACGGTCTCCCCTTGGACCAGGTTGTCGGTCAGGTCCAACAGGCCCGAGAGGAACAGCTTGTAGCAGGCCACACCTTCGGCCATATAGGCTTCGCGTTCGCTGGCCGGCGGTGCGTTCTTGAGCACAAAACCGCCTTTGGAGCCGACCGGCACGATGACCGTGTTTTTGACCTGCTGGGCTTTGACCAGGCCCAGGATTTCGGTGCGGAAGTCTTCGCGCCGGTCGGACCAGCGCAGGCCGCCGCGCGCCACCTTGCCACCGCGCAAATGCACGCCTTCGACGCGGGGCGAGTACACCCAGATTTCGAACAGGGGCTTGGGCTCGGGCACGCCGGGCACTTCGCGCGGGTTGAGCTTGAAGCTGAGGTAGGGCTTGGCCGCCCCCGCCTTGGTGGTTTGCCAGGCGTTGGTACGCAGGGTGGCCATCAGCGTTGCGTAGAACTGGCGCAGGATGCGGTCTTCGTCCAGGCTGGCCACCGCACTCAGGTGGCTCTCAATACTTTGCCGCAATTGCGCTTGCCCCTCGTCCCGATTGCCGCCATAGCCGGGGTTGAAACGGGTGTCAAACAGCTGGCAAATCTCCTGGGCGATCAGCGCATTTTTGTTCAGGGTCGCTTCGATATAGCTCTGGCTGAAGGCAAAACCGAGCTGTTTGAAATAACGGGTGTAGGCACGCAACACCGAGATGGCGCGAGCGTCCAGGGTGGTGCTGAGCACCAGCTTGTTCAGGTCGTCACTTTCCACCTCGCCCTTCCAGGCTTGGGCAAACAGGGCTTCGAAGCGGGTTTTGACCACCGAGAACTCGGTGCTGGTGGGCAGTTGCAGGCCCAGGTCATGAATCCAGAAAGTTTCGGCCGCCGTGCCGTCGCCGACCCGGTAGGGGTGTTCGTCCAGCACCCGTGCGCCCATGCGCTCCAGCACCGGCAGGGAGTCGGACAAGGCCACCTTGGAGGTGTTGTAGATCTTGAAACGCAACATGCCGGCGGCCGCGTCCAGCGGACGGTAGAGCTTGACCGCCAGCGGCGACTCCGGCGTCAGCGCCGCCAGCACCTGGGTGTCTTCGGCCGCCACCGGGGCAGAAAAGTCTTCGCGGTAGGCGGTGGGGAAGGAGTGGGCAAAGCGGTGCGCCAGGGTCAGGCCCTGGCCCTCGCCATGGGCGCGCAACAGCTCTTGCGTGCAGTCGTCTTCCCAGCGCTGGGCCAGCCGGGCGACGCGGGCTTCCAGCGCGCGCAAATCCACGTTGTGGGGGGCCTGGTCTTGGGCACGCACCAGGTAGTGGATGCGCGCCAAAGGACTGTCGGTCAACATGGGGGTGAATTCCAGCGAATGGCCGTCCAGCGCCTTGGACAGTTCCTGGCCGATGCGGATGCGCAATTCGGTGTTGTAACGGTCGCGCGGCACAAACACCTGCACCGAGGTGAAGCGCCCGAACGGGTCGCGGCGCAGGAACACCCGTGTGCGCTGGCGCTCTTGCAGACGCAAAATACCGACGGCATGTTCGGTCAAGGTGGGGGTGTCGATCTGGAACAGCTCATCGCGGGGGTAGGCGTCCAAAATGGCCTGCAGCGACTTGGCCGCGTGGCTTTCCGGCACCACACCTGCCGCCGCCATCACTTCCGCAACGCGCAGGCGCACCTGCGGAATCTCACTGACCGTGGCCGAGTAGGCGGTCGAGGTGTACAGCCCCAGAAAGCGCGCCTCGCCCACCACCTGCCCGCTGGTGTCGAAGCGCTTGACGGCAATGTAGTCCAGCCAGGCGGGGCGGTGCACCGTGGCACGCGTCATGGCCTTGGTCACCAGCACGAGTTGGTCGGAATCCAGCAGGGCCACGGCATCGGTCGGCAGGTGGCTGACCGGCGTGTGCACCTCACCGCGCAACACCCCCAGGCCCGACTCGGGAATGGCCACCAAACTGACGTCTGCTCCCTCGCGCACCAGGCGGTAATCTCGGGCGCCCAAAAAGGTGAAATGTTTGTCTTCGAGCCAGCGCAAGAACTCCACCCCGTCTTGCTGGTACGCAGATGCGTGCGTGTTGTATGCGGACTCCGCCCCCACGGTCTGCAGGCGCTCCAGCATGGCGGGCCAGTCCTGCACCACAGCGCGCACATCGCCCAGCACCCGGGCCAGGTCCTCGGCCAAGGCGGCGCGATCCGCCTCACTGACGATGCGGTCGCATTCCACCAGGATCAGGGACTCCATCGGCGTGCCCTGTTCGCCTTTGGGGGTGGCGTTGCAGGTTTTGACCAGACGGCCCTGCGCATCCCGCTCCACGCCCAGCAAGGGGTGCACGATCCAGTGCGCCGTGCGGCCACTGCGGTTGACCGCCATGGTCACGGAGTCCACCAAAAACGGCATGTCTTCGTGCACGATCTGGATGGCGGTGTGTTCACTCACAAACCCGTCTTCTGCCAGGGTAGGGTTGAACACACGAATCTTGGCGCTTTGCGCCGCGCGGGGTGTTTCCAGCAAACGCCAGTGGGCGTTGGCGATGGCGAACAGCGTGGCCGGGCCACGCGCCTGCATCTCGTCGGGGTCGGTGTTGTCGAAATAGGCCGCAATGAAATCGGCCAGCCGGGTGGCTGCAGGTCCTGCATGGTCCCGGGTATGGATTAGCAGTTCTGCAAGCGCGGTATTGGTCATAGGTGCTCCGGTGATCTTTTGGATGTCGCGAATTCTAGGCGTGCATCTCTATTTCCCAGTGAGCAGAAACCCCAGTTTCATGGCGTTATGCAAGAGATGCATGACATCAAATCACCCTAGGATTGATCCCCAAACTACCAAGCGCTTGCCCGGTAAAAAGTGCTTGCATGAGCAAAGTCATTGTTTTCGCCACCCCGGTCTTTCTCCCGTTGATGGCACTGGAATTTTTCTGGCGCCGAACGATGCCATCACCAGCATCAGTTTAGGCATCATCAGTCAGCTCAGCGGTGTGCTCAGCAAAGTGCTGACGGTGGGCATGTACACCGTGGTGTTTAGCGCTGTCGCGTTGTACCCGCGCCTGGAAGGCTGGACCACTTGGTATGGCCTGCCGCTGGCGCCGCGGTGGATCTTGCTCACTTACTATGCGGCGCAGATGCTGATCGTGCACCACGCGCGGCCAGCGCTTAGATCCCCGGCAAATCGCTAGTCGCCTGCGGCGGCGCCACGCCCAGATGGCGGTAGGCCGCCAGCGTGGCGATGCGCCCGCGCGGGGTGCGCTGCAGGTAACCCTGCTGGATCAGGTAGGGCTCGATCACATCCTCGATGGTCTCGCGCTCTTCGCCGATGCTGGCGGCAATGTTGTCCAGCCCCACGGGGCCGCCGTCAAAGCGGTGGATCACCGCCTCCAGGAGTTTGCGGTCCATCAGATCAAAACCCTGCGGATCCACGTCCAGCATGGCCAGGGCGCGGTTGGCGATGTCCAGCGTGATTTCACCCGAGCCTTTCACATCCGCGTAATCGCGCACCCGGCGCAAGAGCCGGTTGGCAATGCGCGGCGTACCGCGCGAGCGCCGGGCAATCTCAAAACCGCCCTCGGCGATCATAGGCACCTTGAGCAGGCCCGCGCTGCGGGTCACGATGCGGGCCAACTCCTCGGCGGTGTAAAACTCCAGCCGCGCGACGATGCCAAAACGGTCGCGCAGCGGGTTGGTCAGCATGCCCGCGCGCGTGGTGGCGCCCACCAGGGTGAAGGGCTGCAAATCGAGCTTGATGGAGCGCGCCGCCGGCCCCTCGCCGATCATGATGTCGATCGTGTAGTCCTCCAGCGCGGGGTACAAAATCTCTTCTACTACCGGGGACAGGCGGTGGATTTCGTCGATGAACAGGACGTCGTTTTTCTCCAGGTTGGTCAGCAGTGCCGCCAGGTCCTTGGGTTTTTCCAGCACCGGCCCGCTGGTCTGGCGCAAATTCACCCCCAGCTCGTGGGCAATGATGTGGCTCAGCGTGGTCTTGCCCAGGCCGGGCGGGCCGAACAGCAGCACATGATCCAGCGCCTCCTCCCGCTTTTTGGCCGCGCCGATAAAGATTTCCAGCTGCTCGCGCACCTTGGCCTGGCCCACGTACTCGTCCAGCAGCTTGGGGCGCAAGGCCCGCTCAACGGCCTCCTCCTGCGGGGAGACGGGCGCGGCAGACACCATGCGTTTGGGGGGGGCTGCAGAAAAATCGTCGGTCTGGATGCTCACGGAAAGGGCCGATCTGGTCGAGGGATAAAGAACACGGAAAGAGGGCGCCCACTATAGCGCGGACCCACCCAGCGGCACGGCCCCTCAAGAGAAACCGCGGAACTGCCGATACCATGTGGGAACACCCCCGCCCCACATTGGGGCAATTGACCGCGCACGTAGGAGAGGCACCGCCTGCTATGAAGTCCACCCTGAAATCCCCGATACCACGCGGCATCCCGCCGCTGCCTGTGCTGCTGTGCGCGCTGGGCGTTCTGTGGGGCGGTATCGGCGGGGCACAGGCGTCTGAAGCACCCGCCCACGGCACCCCGAAATCCATCAAAAAACCCCTGGCCGATGTCGAGGCCACCTCCGCCTCCAACCCCAAGGAAGTTGGCAACCTGGTGCGTGAAGCCCTGGGCACCAGCATCGCGCCCAACAAAAAGCTGACCGTCACCATCCATGGCAAGACGAGCGCCAGCGCGCCCATCGTCGCCGGCCATGGCTCGGCACCCGCCGTCACACCGCAAACCAGCCGTCGGCAACTCCAGGCCCGTGCGGCGGCCCTGGCCGCCAAAGCCGCACCGGCAGCCGCCGAAGCCCATGGCGGCGAGGTGCACTGGGACTACGCGGGCGAGAACGGCCCCAAGGCCTGGGGCATGCTCAAACCCGAGTTCAACCTGTGCGCCATCGGCAAGCGCCAATCCCCCATCCATATCGAAGACGGCGCCACCCTGGTAGGCCCGGCCGAGCCGGTGCAGTTCAACTACACCCCCAGCAACGCCACGGTGGTGAACAACGGCCACACCATCCAGGTGGATGTGCAGGGCGACAACTCCATCACCGTGCGCGGCTCCAACTACCGGCTGCTGCAATTCCATTTCCACACCCCCTCGGAGGAGCAAATCAACTTCAAACGCTCCGCCATGGTGGCCCACCTGGTGCACAGGAACGATGAAGGCCAACTGGCGGTGATCGCGGTCTTGCTGGAGCAGGGCACGGCCAACCCCCTGATTGACAAGGTGTGGACCTATATGCCGCTGGATACGGACGACCGCGTGCGCATGCCACGGGAACTGCTCAACATGAACGAGCTGCTGCCCGCCGACCAGCGCTACTACCAGTTCATGGGCTCCCTCACCACGCCGCCCTGCACCGAAGGTGTGCTGTGGATGGTGCTGAAACAGTCCATACAGATCAGCCGCAGCCAGTACAAGCTGTTCACCCAGCTCTACCCCAACAACGCCCGCCCGGTGCAGCCGGTGAACGGGCGGCCTGTCAGGGACGCTCAATAATTTACTTGGCCAGCGCCTTGAGCGCCAGCTTGATACCTTCGCTCACACCCACGTCCTTGGGCAGGGCCTTGAGGGCCAGCGGGGCTTCCTTGTCGCTGTAGCCCAGCGCCAGCAGGGCTTGCAAAATGTCGGCCTGCGCGTCATTGGCGGCCCCCATCGGCGCACCGATGTCCGCGCCCAGCTTGCCTTTGAGCTCCAGCAGCAGGCGTTCCGCCGTTTTTTTGCCAATACCGGGCACCTTGATGAGCCGCCCGGCCTCTTGCCGTGTGACCGCCTGCGCCAACTCCGACACCCCCATGCCCGAGAGCACCGACAGCGCCGTACGCGGCCCCACGCCGGATATTTTGATCAGTTCCCGAAACGCCTCACGCTCCTGCGCGGTGGCAAAACCGTACAGAATTTGCGCATCCTCGCGCACCACAAAATGAGTCAGCAGCGACACCTTGGCGCCGTCTTGCGGCAGGTTGTAAAACGTGCTCATGGGCACCTGCACCTCGTAGCCCACGCCGCCGCAGTCCACGATGACCTGCGGTGGGTTCTTGTCGCTCAAAATGCCTGTGAGTCTGCCGATCATCGTATGCCTTGGAAAGAGTTGAATTGCCGAATGGCGTTTGTTGCCTATGATGGAGGCAGCGCTGAACCAGCCCCTCCCCTTGCAACGGAATTATCAACTTGATTCTCAGACACCTTTTCTCGCCCCTCAACAACACCCGTTTGTCGCATCTGTGCGGCCCCACCGACACCCATCTGCGGGCCATCGAGGAAGCGCTGGACGTGCGCATCGCCCACCGCCACGAGCAATTCAAGGTGGACGGCCCCAAGGCCAAGGCCCAACGCGCCATGGAGATGCTGCAGGCGCTGTACGAGGTGGCGGCCCGTCCGATATCCAGCAGCACCCTGCAACTCATGCTGGCCGGCGATGGCTCCATGGATTCAGCGGATGGCCCCAGCCTGGCGACACGCCGCGCCGACCTGAAACCCCGCTCGCAAAACCAGGCCGTGTACCTGGACAACATTGCCGAGCACGACATCACCTTCGGCATCGGCCCGGCCGGCACCGGCAAAACCTACCTGGCGGTGGCCGCAGCGGTGGATGCGCTGCAACGCAGCGCGGTGCAGCGCATCGTGCTGACCCGACCGGCGGTGGAGGCTGGCGAGCGCCTGGGCTTTTTGCCCGGCGACCTGAACCAGAAGGTCGATCCGTATTTGCGCCCGCTGTACGACGCGCTCTATGACCTGATGGGCGTGGAGCAGGTGCAAAAAGCCTTTGAACGCCAGGCGCTGGAGATTGCGCCGCTGGCCTTTATGCGCGGGCGCACGCTGAACAACGCCTTTGTGATTCTGGACGAGGCGCAAAACACCACGCCCGAGCAGATGAAGATGTTTCTGACGCGCATCGGTTTTGGCACCAAGACGGTGATCACCGGCGATGTGAGCCAGATCGATCTGCCCAAAACCCAGCCCAGCGGCCTGATCGAGGCCGAGCGCATCCTCAAACGCGTGCCCGGCATCGCCATCACCCGCCTGACCAGCGGCGATATCGTGCGCCACCCCCTGGTGGCCCGCATCGTGGACGCCTACGATGCCGCCCGGCTGGCCGACCTGCCCGCCATCGCCATCCCCGAGCCGGAACCCGAGTTGCCGCGTGTGGGCCTGCCCAAGGTGCGCAGCCCTGGCACCCGCCCGGTCAAAACCCCTTCCCGCTAAATGCCTCCATCCCTTCCCATGCTCCACGAACTCACCCTGTCCCTGCAATTCGGCACCCTGGCCGACGCCGCCCCCCACCGCGCCGCCCTGCCCCGCCACAAAGTCGCCCGCTGGATTCGCCACGCCCTGCAAAGCGACGCCGAAATCACCGTGCGCATCGTCGATACCGAAGAAGGCCAGACCCTGAACCGCGACTACCGCAAAAAAGACTACGCCACCAATGTACTGACCTTCGACTACACCCAGGAGCCCGTCGTCACCGCCGACCTGGTGCTGTGCGCCCCGGTGGTGGAAAAAGAAGCCAAGGAACAAGGCAAAACGCTGCAGGCCCACTACGCCCATTTGCTGGTGCATGGCGCCCTGCACGCGCAAGGCTGGGACCACGAGGAAGAGGAAGACGCACAGGTCATGGAGCTGCGCGAAACCGACATCCTGGCACGCTTGGGATTTGCCAACCCTTACTAGCCAAATAGGCATCCAGCCCTTACAGATATTGCGCAAGCAGCTATAAAATAAGTAGCAATAGAAACCCACCCAGGCTGGGATGGACTCCAGGCCGGGGGCGATTTTAAAAAGCCAGGCGTATGAGCCCCCGGCCTGGAGTCCATCCCAGCCGTCGCCGTCGCCAAAGCAGCTAAAAGTACCTACCCCGCTGCAACAGGAGCCACCCGCAAAGGAACCGTCACCGGCCCGTCATTGACCAGTTCCACCTGCATATCCGCCGCAAACACACCGGTTTGCACCTCGGCATGGAACTGCCGCGCCTGGGCCACAAAATAGTCGTACAGGCGCCGCCCCTCCTCGGGCACGGCCGCGCCTTTGAAACTGGGCCGGTTGCCGCCCGAGGTGTCTGCCGCCAGGGTGAACTGGCTCACAACCAACAAACCGCCTGGTGTGCCCGCACCGTCGAGGTCCTGCACGCTGAGGTTCATCTTGCCCTGGGCATCGCTGAAGATACGCAGCTTGAGAAGCTTGGCCAGCAGCTTGTCCGCCTGGAACTCTGTATCGCCCTGTTCGGCGCACAGCAGCACCAGCAGACCTGCGCCAATTTCGCCCACGGTGTGGCCTTCAACCACCACGCGGGCGTGGCGCACGCGTTGCAGCAGCGCTTGCATAGCGGCTCAGGCGGGACAGCCGCGCTTCATGCCAACGTGACCCGCGCAAATTTGCGCTTGCCGACCTGCAGCACATAGGTGCCCGCGCCCAGCTTGAGCCCCTTGTCACTGACCACGCCGGAGTCCACGCGCACGCCTCCGCCGTCAATCAGGCGGTTGCCTTCGCCGCTGGAAGCCGCCAACCCGGCGCTCTTGAGCAAAGCCCCAATACCCATCGCTGCGCCGCCCTCGCCCAAGGGCAAAGAGATTTCGTCGATCAGGTCGGGCACGCCGCCTTTGCTGCGGTTGATGAAGTCCTGCTCGGCCGCGTCGGCCGCTGCCGCACTGTGGAAGCGGGCCGTGATTTCCTTGGCCAGCGCCACCTTGGCATCCTTGGGATTGCGCCCTCCGTCCACCTCGGCCTTGAGGGCGGCAATGGCGGCTTCGGACTGGAAGCTCAGCAGCGTGTACCACTTCCACATCAGCACGTCAGAAATGCTCAAGACCTTGGCGAACATGGTGTTCGGGTCTTCCGAGATGCCGATGTAGTTGTTCTTGCTCTTGGACATCTTCTCCACGCCATCCAGCCCTTCCAGCAGCGGCATGGTCAAGATGCACTGGGGCTCCTGGCCGTATTCGGCCTGCAGGGTGCGGCCCATCAGCAGGTTGAATTTCTGGTCGGTACCACCCAGTTCCAGGTCGCTCTTGAGCGCCACGCTGTCGTAGCCTTGCATCAGCGGGTACAGGAATTCGTGCACGGCAATCGGCGATCCCGCCTTGAAGCGGTCATGGAAGTCGTTGCGCTCCATCATGCGCGCCACGGTGTAGCGGCTGGCAAGCTGGATCATGCCGCGTGCACCCAAGGGGTCGCTCCATTCGCTGTTGTAGCGGATCTCGGTCTTGGCCGGGTCCAGCACCAGACTGGCCTGGCGGTAATAGGTCTCGGCGTTGACCTTGATCTGCTCGGCGGTCAGTGGCGGGCGGGTGGTGTTGCGCCCGGATGGGTCACCAATCATGCTGGTGAAATCCCCGATCAAAAAGATCACGGTATGCCCCAGGTCCTGCAACTGGCGCATCTTGTTGAGCACCACGGTGTGGCCAATATGGATATCGGGCGCTGTCGGGTCCAGCCCCAGCTTGATGCGCAAAGGCTTGCCCGTCGCCTCGGAACGGGCCAGCTTTTTCACCCACTCTTCTTGTGGAATGAGCTCGTCACAGCCGCGCAAGGACACGGCCAGGGCCTCGCGGACACGGTCAGTTACAACAAATTGGGGGCTGGGGGCTTGATTCATAAGGGTTTTTCTCGATGCCGGTTTACATGGGGCGGCTATACTGCGGGCTCTCTCCTGCGAGGGTTTCGTTGCCAGCGACTGGATTTTAGTCGCGCCGCCACCGCAGTTCGGGGGCCTGTGCCCGTTGGCACCGCCCCAGCCCATGGAGTCCCTATTTTGATTCACGGATTAACCCAGTTCGCCGAAGAGTGCTTCACCTTCGCCGCCCAACTCGTCAAACGCCATCCCCAGCGCACCACGGCCCTCATCACCGCCCTGCTGTTGGGTGGCACTGGAGCCACCTTTGCGGTCGCCAATTTGGCACCCGACGCCTCCGACCTGCCGGTGCAGACCCTGGTGGAAAGCGTGCAGACGCTGCCAGTGCAAGCCCAAACTGCTGCAGTCCAGGCCCTTGCCATGCGCTTGTACCGCTCGGACACGACACGCTCCACCGACACGGCGGAAACCCTGCTCAAGCGCATGGGTGTGTTCGACCCTCAGGCCGCCGCATTTTTACGCGCAGACACCCAGACGCAGCAAGTTTTGCTGGGCCGTGCCGGGCGCAATGTGACCGTGGAAGCCAGTGAGACCAATACCCTGCTGGCCCTGAGCGCCCGCTGGAGCCCCGAAGATGACGGCATGTTCAAGCGTTTGACCGTGGAAAACACCCCTGCCGGGTTCCGCTCGCGGGTGGAAACCCTGCCCCTGACGGCCTCTTCGCGCCTGGCCAGTGGCACCATCAGGTCATCCCTGTTTGCCGCCACCGACGATGCCCGCATTCCCGATGCCATTGCCATCCAGCTGGCGGAAATTTTCTCGGGTGACATTGATTTCCATCGCGCCTTGCGCAAAGGAGACCGCTTTTCCGTGGTGTATGAAACCCTGGAAGGCGATGGCGAGCCCATGCGTGCAGGCCGGGTGCTCAGTGCCGAATTCGTCAATGCCGGAAAAACCCACCAGGCCATGTGGTTCCAGGACCCCTTGGCCAAGGGAGGCACCACGTCAGCCACCGCCACTCCGCTCACCAAGGGCGGCTACTACACCCTGGCCGGCCAAAGCCTGCGCCGCGCCTTCCTGGCCTCCCCCATGGAGTTTTCACGCATTACCAGTGGTTTCAAAATGCGCTTTCATCCCATTTTGAAGGCATGGCGTGCCCACAACGGTGTGGATTACGCCGCTCCCACCGGAACGCCCGTGCGCAGCATTGGTGATGGCGTGGTGGAGTTTGCCGGTGTAAAAGGTGGTTATGGAAATGTCGTCGTGGTCAAACACTCCAACAGCGATTCCACCGCCTACGCCCATCTGAGCCGCATCAACGTCAAGCGCGGGGAGCCGGTCAGCCAGGGCCAGCGGGTCGGAGCGGTTGGATCTACCGGCTGGGCCACCGGGCCGCACCTGCATTTCGAGTTCCGCGTCAACGGGGTATTCCGTGACCCACTGTCCATGGCCAGCCGCAATGAAACCTTGCCTGTCAGCGCGTCCGCCAGGCCCCTGTTTGACAAAACTGCCTCGCAAGTGCGCACACAACTGGCGGCTGCCGCACACATGCAAGTCGGCACCGCACAATAAGCCCACGGCGGAGTGCTCGGACCTTGTCTGAGTTGTACATTGGCCTGATGTCCGGCACCTCGCTGGACGGGGTGGATGCGGTGCTGGCCGACTTTTCCATGGTGCGCCCCCGTGTGCTGGGGCACTCCAGCACCCCCCTGCCCCCCCAGTTAAAGAGTGAATTGCTGGCCCTGAACAGCCCCACCGACAACGAGTTGCACCGCGCCGCACTCGCGGCCAATGGGCTGATCCGGGTCTATGCCGAACAGGTTCACACCCTGCTGCACCGATGCCAGGTGCCTGCCAGCGCCGTGCGGGCCATTGGTGCCCATGGCCAGACGGTACGCCACCGTCCACAGGAGTTTGACGGCACCGGTTACACCCTGCAACTCAACCAGCCCGCACTGTTGGCCGAACTCTGCGGCATTGACGTGGTGGCCGATTTCCGCAGCCGGGATATCGCTGCCGGGGGCCAAGGCGCCCCGCTGGTGCCGCCCTTCCACCAGGCTTTCTTTGCCCGGGACGCACAGACATTGGCGGTGCTGAACATCGGCGGTATTTCCAACATCACCATCGTGCATCCGCAGACCCCTGAACGGGTCAGCGGTTATGACTGCGGTCCGGGCAATGCCTTGATGGACGCCTGGTGCCAAACCCACACCGGCGCGCCGTTTGACGATGGGGGACGCTGGGCCGCGCAGGGCACGGTGCACGCGGGCTTATTGGCCCGCCTGCGGGACGAGCCTTTTTTGGCCAAAGCGCCGCCCAAAAGCACCGGACGGGATTTGTTCAATACGCCTTGGCTTCAGGCCAGGTTGGCACAAGGAGACACCTTGCCGCCCCAGGATGTACAAGCCACCTTGACGGAATTCACCGCGCAGGTGTGTGCCGACAGCGTGGCGGCCTCGGCCCCCGGCTGCGAAGCCCTGGTTGTGTGCGGCGGCGGCGCGCTCAATGCGCATTTGATGGCCAGACTGCAAGCGGCCTTGCCGGGCTGCCGGGTGGCATCTTCGGAGCAGTTTGGCCTGCCCCCCTTACAAGTTGAGGCGACCGCGTTTGCCTGGCTGGCGCGCCAAGCCGTAGAGCGTAAACCCGCCAGCATCACCAACGTCACGGGCGCCCGTGGCGCCCGAATTCTGGGTGCGATCTACCCCGCCTGACCGCAAACGGACGGGGGATTAGTGCGGAATCAGGAGAACGAAGAACCGCAACCACAAGTCGTGGTGGCATTGGGGTTCTTGATCACGAACTGGGCACCTTGCAGGTCTTCCTTGTAATCAATTTCCGCGCCCGCCAGATACTGGTAGCTCATGGCATCAATCAGCAAAGACACCCCATTTTTGGTCATGGTGGTGTCGTCTTCGTTGGTGATCTCGTCGAACGTGAAGCCGTACTGGAAGCCGGAACAGCCGCCTCCTTGCACGAACACGCGCAGTTTGAGATCAGGGTTGCCTTCTTCCGCAATCAAATCCGCCACTTTGGCTGCCGCGCTGTCAGTGAACAGGATCGGGCTGGGCATTTCGGTCTGAATGTTTTCGGCTACGGCACTCATGGGTGGCTCCGGTCAAATAAAAAAATAAGCTAAATACTACAGCAATTTGCTCGGGAATTCTTCTTACTGGTTATTTGCCGCTAGTTTCAGTGTGGGCTTTTCTTCATCCGCCAAAATCGGGCGCATCTGGCCCGTAATCAGCGCGCCCTGGTGCATCTCCAGCGCGGCATACTGCACATCGCCTTCGATCCGCGCCTTGGGCTGCAGTTCCAGCATGAGGCGGGCATTCACGGGGCCTTTGACGGCGCCATTGATGATGATGTGGTCTGCAGTGATCTCGCCCTTGACCTCGGCGGTCTCGGAAATGACCAGGATACTGGCCACTGCATCGTTGGCGTGCACGTTGCCAACGATTTGCCCATCCACACGCAACCCATCCGTGAAAGAAATATTGCCGCTGATCTGGCTGCCTTCGGCGATCAGGCTTTTGATGGGAGGCTGTTTCTTCTTGTTGAACATCATGCACCTTGTTAAGAATCTATAACTTCACGAACTGCGTTGCCCGTGTGTTCGCGCCATCCAGAACTTTGGCGGTCACCCCTTTGACAAGCACCTGCGCAGGCAATTCAAACTCACCCGCCAAACGTGCGTACTGGCGAATCTTGAGCGCCTGCGGCCCGCCAGCCAACGATGCCGTCCACGGCTTGCCATCCATCAGGCCTGTGAAAGTTACTTCCAGCCGCCCATTGAACTCTGCCGCATTCTTGTTGGCCTGGATCACCAGCACCTGCCATTTTACCTTGGTGCCATTTTCCAGCTCGGCTTGCAAACCGCGAATGGCCACACCGCCGCCGCCCGAGGCCGGGATCAATTTCTCAAAAAAACCCAGATCATCGCGCAAGCTGCGATTGTCGTCCTCCAGTTGCTTGAATTGCTCCAGCAGGCGTTCATGGGAGGCCTTTTCGGTGGTGACTAACGTGTCGGCAGTATTGGCAATGGATTGCGCCTTGTCCCGGTCTTCCTTGGTACTGGCAAGCTCAACCCGCAGCTCCATCACTTCCGAGCGCAGGCGCATTAACTCGTCCTTGCCCCCCCTATCCAGCCCGGCAATATCCTTGCCAAACTCAAAGGCCCACAGGCCGATGGCGGCACAAAAGCCCAACACAATGGCCAAAAGCGCCCAGCGAAACGGCCAGGGCAAGGCACTGCGTACGGACATGCGCGGCGCACTGATGGTCAGGCGGCGCCTTAAGAGACGTAGTCGCACAGGGTACCCTCCAAAAACAAAGCCGCCCCAAGCAATGCCGGGGCGGCCTTGTATTGATCCATAAAGCGGTTTAACGCTTGCTGAACTGCTTGCGACGGCGAGCGCCGTGGAAGCCGACTTTCTTACGTTCCACTTCACGCGCATCACGCGTGACAAAACCAGCTTTGCTCAATTCGGACTTGAGTGTTGCATCGTAGTCAATCAGGGCACGGGTAATACCGTGGCGCACAGCGCCGGCCTGGCCGGACTCACCGCCACCAGCCACATTGACCATCACGTCAAAGGTTTCAGCGTGGTTCGTCAACAACAGGGGCTGCTTGCAGATCATGATGGACGTTGCACGGCCAAAGAAATTTTCAATGGTCTTGCCATTGACAACGATCTGGCCGGAGCCTTTTTTCAGGAATACACGGGCAACGCTGGATTTGCGACGGCCGGTACCATTGTTCCATTCACCGATCATA
>MESI01000123.1 GCA_001770935.1 Burkholderiales bacterium RIFCSPLOWO2_12_FULL_61_40
CATACCAAGCACGCTGGCAGACTGGGGACGCAGTGGCGTTCAGCGCAGTGAGGTTAAGGAGGAGCCCGCAGGGCGGGGGACACGAACGGAGCTGAATGCCACTGCGTCCCCAGTCCCGAAGTGCCAGAGCCCCGGTGTGCCGACCTTCATCTCACCGGTTCTGAAATTTGCCTTGGATATGGCTGCAATCAGTCTTTTAGAGTCATTCCGTTGCCAAGGCAGGAATGCCAATTTGCCCCAATTTCTTTGAGAAAAAACAGCCTCTAGCCCCCGTAGATACTGCGCAATCAGCTACTTAATTTATAGCAATCGAAGGCGGGACGCAGGCAGGGCAATCGCATCTCAATGGATAGCACGCCGACCTGCAGCACCTTTTCCATAGACGCGGGGGTCCAGCACGCGCGGTTGCGCTTGCACTGATGCGCGTCATTGAGCCGAGTGTGGCTCCGTGCGGAAGAAACATTCCGGGAGGATGGCGCCGGAAACGTATTCGATGGATCGCTCCTCCTCACGATGGAGGCCAAAGCTTGCGCAGTCCGACAGGAGGTTGTAGACGCTAGCCACGCGGCCATAGCGCCCGACCTCCAGTGCCAGGTCTCGCCGCTCCAAGGAAATGAGCGGAACCGGCACGATGTCGTAGGCCGGGGACAGCCGCCAGCCGCCTGGGGTGCGGAGCATGGCGTGGTTGCGCGGGTGGTCATCGTTGTTGGTGACCATCGCATTGAAGACCATGCGGCGGAACAGCTCCAGCCTGTCAGCGTCGGGCTTGACTGTATTGGCAACGCCGTGCAGGGTGTCCAGGAGCGCGAGTTTCCAGAGCACGCTCAGGAACGTGCCCAGGGCGATGCCGGGCTCGCCGGTCAATGCCGCAGGCCTGCGCCATATATGACCCGTTGAATTGGATAGTGGGTTGTTTTAGGCAATATCACCCATATCCGTCAAACCCTCGCTAAAAGCCATAAGGCACCAAACTCCATACGGTGGCGCCCTGGACGCCCTTGTGCCGTGGTTGCCAATGCAGCTTGGCCGTCTTCAGGGGATCGGCACGGTGTCAGCAAGGTGATGGCGTTGTCGCTGGGGAGCCAGTGCGACAAGGCCTGGCAGCCCGTGACATTGCAAATCTCATAGTCCGCGGTGAACTCTGAGCGGGTCAATCGCAGCGCTGCAACCTCCGCGATTTGGGGCGTGTATTCATACCAGCCATTTTTCAGTACCGCATCGTCCGGGGGCTCCATGCCCGCCGCCGAACCCCGCACCCGGGCTTTCGTGGCCACGAGGCGAGGGGGCACGGCCGGGTCTGGGCTTGCTTGCACCAGATAGTCTTCTTCCCAGCGCACCTTTTCAATGGAGTGGGTCCAGGCCAGCGTGACACGCTCGCCTGGCACAAAGACCGGCGCAGGCGGCGGGTCTGCTTGAGCGGACACCGCCAGTGCCAGACAAATGCCGAGGAGGCTGCTCACGCGGCGGCCCCAGTCTTAGCGGGCGGCGACCAGCGTGGCCTGCTGGCGGCTGCGCCAATAGTGCCAGGCCACAAAGGCGCCTACGCCGGCCAGACCCAGCTCGTCGGTCATGGGCAGTGCCACCACCAGCAAGCTGGCAGACGCAATGGCCACCACGCGCTCGGCCCAGTTCAGGCGGGCAAACAGGAAGCCGATGGCACCAGCGCCCCACATGGCAATGGCGACGAGGGCCTTGAACACAATCCACGTCGTGTCCATCCAGTCGCCGCTTTGCAGCATCAACGCCGGGCTGTACACCGCCATGAACGGCACGATAAAGCCCGCAATGGCGACACGAATCGCCTGCATGCTGATTTTCAAGCCGCTTTCACGCGCAATGGGGGCTGCCGCAAACGCGGCCAGCGCCACGGGGGGCGTCAGGTCGGCCATGATGCCGAAGTAGAAAACAAACATGTGCGAGACGATCAGCGGCACGCCCAGTTGCAGCAGCACAGGCGCTGCCAGCGAGCTGGTGATGATGTAGTTGGGAATGGTGGGAATGCCCATGCCCAGCACCAGGCAGGTGACCATGGTGAGAAAGAGGGCCAAAAACAGGCTTTTTTCACCAATCGCAATGATGTGTCCGCCCAGCTCGGCGGCCACGCCGGTCAGGTTGATCATGCCGATGATCACGCCCACCAGGGCGCAGGCAATGGCCACGGGCAGCGCGTGGCGTGCGCCGTCCACCAGCGCCGTCACGGCGAGTTGACGGGCATCGGCGCCCACGCGGCGGGCGTAGGTCAGGGCGATCAAGAGGGCCACCAGCACAAAGAAGGCGCCCACGCCAAACTGGAAGAAGCCCGAGCACGCCAGGCCCAGCAGCACCCAGAACAAGCCGCGCAAGGCCAGGCTCTTGACGCCGGTCAGCACCGCGGCACCAAAAATCAGGATGGCCGTCAGGCCCAGGCCCACCGTGCCCGAGAACAGCGGCGTGTAGCCTGAAAACAGCAGCGTCACCAATCCGGCCAGCGGGAGCAGCAGGTACCAGCGTTCGCGCACGGCGGTCCAGGGGTTCGGGCAGTCTTCCTTGGCCATGCCCAGCAGGCCTTTGTGGCCGGCTTCCAGGTGCACCATCCAGAAGGCGGTGACGAAATACAAAATGGCGGGAATGACGGCCGCCTTGACGATCTCGATGTAAGGCACGTTGATGGTTTCCGCCATGATGAACGCCACGGCGCCCATGACCGGCGGCATGATTTGCCCGCCCATGCTGGCCGTGGCCTCCACGCCCCCTGCAAACGCAGAGCTGTAGCCAAAGCGTTTCATCAGTGGGATGGTGAACTGGCCCGTGGTGACCACATTGGCCACGCCCGAACCGCTGATGGTGCCCATCAGGCCCGAGGAGATCACGGCCACCTTGGCCGGACCACCACGCGTATGGCCCACGGTGCCCAGCGCAAAGTCGGTGAAGAGCTTGATCATGCCGGCCTGCTCCAGAAAGGAGCCAAACAGGATGAACAAGAAGATGTAGGTGGACGACACATAGGTGGGTGTGCCGTAAATGCCCTCGGTGCCAAAACCCAGGGTGCTGACAATCTGGTCCAACCCAAAACCGCGGTGCGCCAAGGCCCCCGGCAGGTACTGGCCCAACATGCCGTAGAGCAAAAAGCTGGCGCAAATCACCGGCAAGCCCCAGCCCATGGCGCGTCGGGCCGCCTCAAACACCAGCGCCACCGTGACCACGCCGATCACCCAGTCGGCGGTGGTGAGCTCACCCGCGCGCTGGGTCAGGTCGGCCTCAAACACCCATTGGTACAGGCCAAAGGCGAAGCCGGTCAGGCCCAACACCCAACCCAGGGCACGCCAGAAGGCTGAGCGTCCGCCCATGGGCGGGTGGATGGCAAAAATCATCAGCAGCACAAAGCCGACGTGAATGGCGCGGATGACCAGGCTGGACAGCGGGTGAAACGCGGCCATCCAGAGTTGGTAGCTCGAAAACAGAATGGCGATCCAGAAAATAGCGCCTGTCAGTGGCGCGCGCGATGTCTCATCGGAACTGGTGTTGGGTTCGTTCATGGGTGCCTCTTGATGAAGGGGGCGAACCGACCCCGCCGTGGGGGTCGGTTCGGAGGAAGGAGGTTAAGCGTGCTTACTTGACCAGGCCCACTTCTTTGTAATAGCGCTCGGCACCGGGGTGCAGGGGAATCGGCATGCCCTTGATGGCGTTCTCACGCTTGATGACCTTGGCCGAATTGTGGGCCGCGTACAGTGAGTTCAGGTTCTCGTACATGGACTTGGTCATCTGGTAAGCCAACTCGTCCGACACCCCCGAGTGGGTCACCAAAAAGTTGGGAATCGCGGCCGTGGCAATGTCCGTGGTCTGACCGGTGTACGTATTGGCCGGAATGACGGCGGTCTGGTAAGCCGCATCACCCACCTTGGCCACCACATCGGCGGGCACCGGAATCACGATGATCTTCACCGCAGTGGCCAAATCACGGATCGACGCCACGCCCAGTCCGGCGGACTGCAAGGTCGCATCGAGCTGGCGGTTCTTCATCAACTCCACGGACTCGCCAAACGCCAGATACTCCACCTTGGCCAGGTCGGCGTAATTGATCCCAGCCGCTTTGAAAATGGCGCGGGCATTCAACTCGGTGCCCGATTTGGCCGCCCCCACGGAAATGCGCTTGCCCTTCAAATCAGCCAGCGTCTTGATGCCGGAATCCGCTCCGGCCACGATCTGGATGTAATTGCTGTACGTGCCCGAGAGGCCACGCAGCTTGTCCAGTTTTGTCTTGAAGCCCGCTTCTTCTTTGCCCTGCCAGGCGTCAGACACCGAGTCGGCCAGCGCCAGCGCCAACTCACCGCGCCCGGCCTGCAGCAGGTTGAGGTTTTCCGCGGAGGCTTTGGTGACCTGTGCGGTGGAGCGCACATTGGGAATGGCCTTGGCATAGATCTGGGACAGGGCCACGCCCATGGGGTAATACACGCCGCTTTGGCCGCCCGTCAGCACGTTGACGAACTGTTGTTGGGCCAGGGCGTGGCTCGCTCCGGCGACGATCAGGGCGCTGGCGAGTAGGTGTTTCAGTTTCATTGTTGTCTCCATCAGGTTGTGTTTATGACGCCGTGTTGCGTTCACGGCAGCTTTGTCTACGCAATATGCTTGCCAAGGCGTGATCCGCGCCAAGTCATTGATTTCATTGGGCGCGCGGGCCGATGGTGTGCGGTTTTCCGGAATTCAGGCGCGGTCTTGGCTGGTCGCCCGCACGCGCTGGCTGTTGCACTCATCGCGTCATCACCAGGCACTCGGGGGTGAGTTCGGCGCACCGGTTCACACCCAGCATGGCCATGTTGCGGTCCACCTCGTCGCGCAGCAGCGAGATGGCGTGCAGCACGCCGGCCGTGGACGCCACGGCGGCGGCGTAGTTGAAGGGGCGGCCCACAAAAACCATGCGCGCGCCCAGGGCCAGCGCCTTGAGCACGTCTGAGCCGCGGCGAAACCCGCTGTCAATCAGCACCGGCATGTCGCCCACGGCCTGCACCACCGGGGCCAGCAGACGCAGCGGGGAAGCCGCACCGTCCAATTGACGCCCGCCATGGTTGGACAGGATGATGGCGTCGGCCCCGTGCGCCTGGGCCTTGCGCGCATCGGCCACGCTGAGAATGCCCTTGATGACCAGCGGCCCCGGCCATTGTCGGCGAATCTGCGCCAGATGGCCCCAATTCAGGTGATCCCGGGCCGAGAAATCGCGCTGCACATGCCTGGACACAATGGGCGCGCCACGGGTGGCAAACGAGTTTTCAAAATGCGGCATGCCGTGGTTCAGCCAGGTGCGCAGCAACGTGCCCACCAGCCAGGACGGGCGGGTGAGGCCGTCCCAGGCCAGGCGCAGACTGGGGTGCAACGGGGTGGAGAATCCGGTGCGCACATTGTTCTCCCGGTTGGCGGCCACGGGAATGTCCACCGTGACGACCAGTGTCTTGAACCCCGCCTGCGCCACCCGGGCCACCAGGGCCTCGATGCGCGCCGGGTCGCCTGGCAGGTAGGCCTGAAACCAGGTGCTGGGGGCGGCCTGGGCCACGGTTTCCATGGGTATCAGGGAGGTGCCGCTCATGATCGAGACGATGCCCGCCTGGCTGGCGGCCTCCGCCAGCACCAAGTCGCCCCGGTAGGTGGACAAGGCATGAATGCCCATGGGCGCAATGCCAAAAGGGCTGCTGTAACGCTGGCCAAACAGCTCCACCGCCTGGCTGCGTTGGGACACATCCACCAGCGTGCGGGTGGTGAAGCCGTAGTCGTCAAATACGCTGCGGTTGTCCTGGAGCGAGCGGTTGTCTTCGGCGGCGCCGGCAATGTAGCCAAAAATCGGGCGCGGCAGCTGGCGGCGTGCCTTTGCCTCGAAGTCCGTCAGGCACAGCACATCGCGCAGCACGCGAGGCAGCCGCTGGCTGCGGGCAAGGCTGGGGGGCTGGGTCACATTCCGGGCGTGCGAGGGGGTTGAATCGGTCATGGGAGGGTGTGGCGCGTGAATGAAGTCACCGCACTGTAAAACCGCTTTTTGTTTCCACAAAGCGATATATTTGAAAGAATATCGTTCGACAAAAAGAAACAAGATCATGACTCAGCCCACGCTCAAGCAACTCGAAGCGTTTTACAGCGCCGCCACCTGCGCCAACTTTGCCACGGCGGCTGAGCGCCTGCACCTGTCGGTGTCATCCTTGTCCAAACGGCTGGTAGAACTGGAACTGGCGTTGGGGCATACGCTGTTTGACCGCAGCGGCCACCGGGCGGTGTTGAGTGCCGCCGGCACCCGCTTGCTGGCCCCCGCCCTGTCGGTGCTGGACGCCGTGGCCGCCTTGCAGGGGACCTTCAGCGCGGCGGCGGGGCTCAGCGGCCGTTGTCGCTTCGGCGTGGGCGAGTTGTCGGCACTGACCTGGCTGCCTCGTTTTGTGGCCCGCATCCGAGAGCAGCACCCCGGCTTGTTGGTGGAACCTTGTGTGGATGTGGGGGCGGTGCTGGAGCGCCGGGTCGAAAAAGGCGAGCTGGACTTTGCCGTGATTGCTGGTCGTTCATCAAGCAGCCAGATGCTGTCCCAGCCGGTGGGTGTGGCCAGGTTTGCCTGGATGGCCGCGCCGCAGGTGGCTGGTCCGGACGGCTGGCTCACCCCCGCACTGCTGCAGCGCTGGCCGCTGATCACGCTGCCGGCCGGGGCCGGAACCACCCGCATTCTGGATGACTGGATGCTGGCGCAGGGGTTCACGCTGGCGCCGCTCCAGCGCATTGAATGCAATCATTGGGCGGCCATTGCCGGCATGCTGCGCGAAGGTTTGGGGATTGGGTTTTTGCCGGAATGCTGGGCCAGCGCCCCGGCCAGCACGCGGCCGCTTCAGGTGCTGGCCAGCCAGCCGCCGCTGGCATCCTTGCACTATGCGTTCCAGTGGCGGCGGGATGATTGCCGTGAACTGATCCGGGTGATGCGCGAGTTGGTAAGCCCTTGCGTGGATTTCTCCGCCCCCGTGTGAGGCGCCTCAAGTCACGGGGCGATAGCGGGTGGGGTCAATGGCGTAGCGGGCGACTTTGTCGTACAGGGTTTTTCGTGGCAGCTTGAGGCGTTCAGCCGCCAGGGTGACACTGCCCGCGTGGGCCATCAGGGCCTGGACAATCAGGTGTTTTTCAAAAACCTCCAGCTGCAGCGACAAGGCCGGCGCATCGGTGATCCCGGTACTTGACGGGCTGACGTCGCCCTCAAGCCCCAGACACAGGCGGTCTGCCACATTTTTCAGCTCTCGCACATTGCCGGGCCAGTCGTGGCCCTGCCAGGCGGCCATTTGCACCTCGCTCCAGCGCGGTGCGGGGACGCCATAGCGGTTAGCGGCGTGGCGCACAAGGTGGGCCATCAGCAGGGGGATGTCCTCGCGCCGCTCTCGCACCGGGGGCAGGGTGATGCTGGCCACATGCAGCCGGTAATACAGGTCGGCACGAAAGCGGCCCAGCTCGGACTGGATTTTCAAGTCGTCCTTGGTGGCGGCGATCACCCGGCAGTCAATCGAAATCGACTCGTTGCCGCCCAGCCGCTCCAGTCGGCGTTCCTGCAATACACGCAGCATCTTGACCTGCTGGGACAAGGGCAAGCTCTCGATTTCATCCAGAAACACCGTGCCACCCCGGGCGTGTTCCAGTTTGCCAATGCGCTTGCGGGCCGCACCGGTGAAGGCGCCCGCCTCATGGCCAAACATTTCGCTTTCAAAAATGGATTCCGGCAGTGCGCCGCAGTTAATGGCCACAAACGGCCCGCGCCGCCCCGAGGCTTTGTGCAGCGCATGCGCCACCACCTCTTTGCCGGTGCCGGTTTCGCCCTGAATCAAGACGTCCACCTGCGTGGGGCCCAGGGCGGCAATGCGGCGCTTGGCCTCTTTCATGGCCGGCGTCTGTCCAATCAGGTCACTGTCACTCTGGGCGGCGAGCAGGGCCTGCAAGCGCCGGTTCTCCAGCACCAGATGGCGCTTTTCAAGCGCCCGGCGAGTCACCTCGGTGAGCCGGTCCGACGAGAACGGCTTTTCCAGAAAATCATAGGCACCGTTGTGCATCGCGTCCACCGCCATGCGAATGTCGCCATGGCCGGTCATCAGAATCACGGGCACCTCGCTGTCCAGCGCCCGCACCTGGCGCAACAACTCGAAACCGTCGGCACCGGGCAGGCGGATGTCGCTGATCACGGTATCGGGCTGGTGGCTGGCCAGGCATTGCAGCGCCGCCTCGGCGTCTGTGGCGGTTAGCACGGTCATGCCGGCCAGACTCAGGGCCTGTTCGGCGCCCAGCAGCACCAGCGGATCATCTTCAACAAGCAACACAGTCATGGCTGAATTATTCATGTTCAGGAGCCCGGCGCAAAGTCAGGTCGAAACGGGCGCCGGGCTCGGCGTTACAGGCGCTCAGGGTCGCCCCCATTTCATTCACGATGGTTTGTGACAGGGCCAGGCCCAACCCCAGTCCTTTGCCGCTGGGCTTGGTGGTGAAAAACGGCTCAAACAGGTGGGCCCGCACCTGCGGGCTCAGGCCCGGGCCGTGGTCCCGAACCGACAGCGTGACCTCCGCCGCCGTGGCGCTGAGTTGAATGTCGAGCTGGCGCAGCGCTTGATCCTCCATGGCGTCAATGCCGTTGCGAATCAGGTTGAGCAGCACTTGCTCCAGGCGGATGGAGTCGCCAAAGACCCACAGCGACGTGCTGGGCGCGTGGATGCGCGCGCCGGCCGCGTGCCGGTGCGGCTCCACCAACATCAGGGCGCTGGAAATCACGCCTGACAGGGGCACCGGCTGCAGCCGCGCCGGTTCTTTGCGGGCAAAGGCCTTGAGTTCGCCCACGATGCTGCCCATGCGGTCGCACAGGCCCCCGATGAGTCTGAGGTTGCTGCTGGCGGCACCCGGGTTGTCACGGTTCAAAAAGGCGCCGGCGTTGTCTGCCAAGGTGCGCAGCGCAGCCAGGGGCTGGGAGATTTCATGGCTGATGCCCGCCGCCATTTGCCCCAGCAAGGCCAGCTTGCCTGTCTGAACGGCCGTGTCATTGGCTGCGGTTAACTCGGCCGTGCGGGTGGCAATGCGTTGCTCCAGTTCGGCCACCACCTGCGCCAGCTCGTGCCGGGCCGCAAGCCGCTCGGCGCGCCGACGCCGAAACTGCCAGCCCAACGCGGCCCCGGCCAGCGTCAGCGCCATCATCAGGCCCACCATGCCGGCAACCAGCAGGCCCTGGCTGACGGCGTGGCGTGGGTCCGAGAACAGCAGCAATTGCCAGCCCAAGCTGTCAATGGGGCGGCCCTGGACCAGGAATTCCTGTCGATCGGCCAGCAGGATTTGCCCCTGACGCCCTGGCATTGGGCCCACAGGGGTGCGAAGCGGATGCTGCACAATGTCGCCATATTGCCGGGTGCGCTGCAACTCGGCCAGTGCCACGGCGGAGAGGGTGTCCAGACTGCGGTAGCGCCATAGCGGCTGGGCCGACAAAAAAAGCACGCCAAAGCGGTCCGCCAGAGCCAGGGGCGTGTTGCTGCGCACCCAGCTGTCCTCAATCGCGGTCAGGTCAATCTTGACGGCTACCACGCCCAGCACCTGGTTGCCCGACCGGATGGGCGCCGCAATGAACGCGCCCGGCTCGCCGGTGGTGACGCCAATGGCATAAAACACCCCGGTTTTGCCCGCCATCGCTTCCTGGAAATAGGGGCGAAACGCATAGTTGAATCCCACAAAACTATCGGGCCGCTGCCAGTTGCTGGCGGCCCGGGTCAGGCCCTGGGAATCAAGCAGGTAGGCAAAGCTCACACCGGTTCGGCCTTGGGCAAAGCTGAGGTAATGGTTGGCGGCACGGAGGCGGGCGGGGGAGTCCGGTGATTGCAGCAGCGCCACCAGCGAGGCCTCGGCCCCGAGCAGGGCGGGCAGGTTGGTGAAGCGCGCCACTGCGTTCAACAATTCACGGGTGTGGTATTCAATCTGGGCGGTGCCCTCGGTCTGCATCTCGTCCAGCGCACGCTGGTGGGCCACCGTATAACCCAGCCACGCCGCCGCCAGCACCAGCACGGCGGCGACCACCAAGGCGCGGGAGAGCGACAACACGCTGGAACGGGGGGTGCAGGCGGTCATGGGCAGCAGCCGGGGGCAAGAAGGGCAAGGGTGCCAGAGTCAAGCAGCACACGCTTCATTACGGGTTTGATTCGGGGGTGGATTTTAAAATTCGGTCGGAGCTTCTGGCAGGAGCAGGCATCCCCAACACCTGTCATTAAGTATCACCGATTTGCCGAAGCCAGCCGGGGTCCAGGGGCAGAGGCGCGCTGGTTGTTCCCGATACCTCACCCTGCCTGGTCGGATGGCGCCTCAATTCCTTCTTCAAATCCGCCTGAAAATGCCTCTCGCAGGAAGCCGACAAAGGCGGTGACGGCGCGCGGCACATGCGGCGAATAGGGGCGGATCGCGTAGAGCTGTTCGGCAAACGCGCCGACGGGTTTCCACTGCGGCAGTACCTGCATCAGTTTGCCCGCGCGCAAGCTGGCCTGGGCGCTGAAGTCGGGCAAGAGTGCAATGCCCAGCCCAGTCAGCGCCGCATCCCGCAGGGCCTCGCTGTTGTTGGCCGAGAGCGAGCCCGACACGGGAACGGTCACCCGCTGTGCGACCTGATCGCCCGCTGCCTTGGCGGCTCTTGTGGGGTTGCGTTGCTCAAAGGTCCAGACCGGCGCATCGTGGGCGCGGGGGTAATGCAGGCAGTTGTGCGTGCGCAGATCCTGCGGAGATTGGGGCTCGCCATGGCGGCGCAGGTAGCTGCGCGTGGCCACCAGCACGGAGTGGGTGGCGCACAGGGTCCAGGCCACATGGGTGTCGGGCGGGGCGGCCGTGTGGCGTATGGCCAGATCAAAACCCTCGATCGTCATGGAGGCCAGCCGGTCGGACATGTCCAGCTCCAGGCGCACCTCCGGGTAGGCGCGCAAAAAGTCGGCCAGGCGCGGCACCAGTTGCTGGCGTGCCAGCGCCACGGGCGCCGTCACCCGCAGCAGGCCGCGCGGCGCACCGGCCAGGTCGCGCACCTCGGCAAAGCGCTGCGCGATGTGCTCGAACTGCATCTGGGTGTCGTCCACCAGGCGCTGGCCCGCTTCGGTGAGTTGCACGCTGCGCGTGGTGCGCCGCACCAGCGCCACGCCCGCGCTGCGTTCCAACTCGGCCATGTGCTGGCTCATGGCCGCCTTGCTCACGCCCAGCCGGGCCGCGGCGGCCGTGTAGCTGCCCTGCTGCGCCAGCACGGTGAGCCAATGCAAGTGGCTCCAGAGCGCGTTTGTCTTTGGTTCGTTCATGGGCGCTATTGTTCACCAATTTGAACAATCAATTCAAGTTGGCGGTCTTGTAGCGACTGGGTTGCATCCCTACACTGCGGGCTTCAACCACCGAGACACCCCATGCCCCACACCGCTGATTCCACCGAAGTTGCCCAGTACATCCACGGCGCCCGCACTGCCGGCACCGGCACCCGTACCCAAGCCGTTTACAACCCCGCCACCGGCGCGGTCAGCCGCCAGGTGCGCCTGGGCAATGTCGACGACGTCAATGCAGCAGTGGCTGCGGCGCAAGCGGCCTTCCCCAAGTGGGCCGACACGCCCCCCATCCGCCGCGCCCGTGTGCTGTTCAAGTTTTTGGAACTGCTCAACCAGCACAAGGACGAATTGGCCCGCCTGATCACCGCCGAGCACGGCAAGGTGTTCACCGACGCCCAGGGCGAGGTGGCGCGCGGCATTGATATCGTCGAATTTTCCTGCGGTATTCCCCAGTTGCTCAAGGGTGACTTCACCGACCAGGTTTCCACCGGCATCGACAACTGGACCCTGCGCCAGCCCCTGGGCGTGGTGGCGGGCATCACCCCGTTCAACTTCCCCGTGATGGTGCCGATGTGGATGTTCCCCGTGGCCATTGCGGCGGGCAACACCTTTGTGCTCAAACCCAGCCCGATCGACCCCAGCGCCAGCCTGTATCTGGCCGACTTGCTCAAGCAAGCAGGCCTGCCCGATGGTGTGTTCAACGTGGTGCAGGGCGACAAGGAAGCCGTGGACGCGCTGTTGGTGCACCCTGATGTCAAGGCCGTGAGCTTTGTCGGCTCCACCCCTATTGCCAACTATATCTACGAGACCTGCGCCCACCACGGCAAACGGGTGCAGGCCCTGGGCGGCGCCAAGAACCACATGGTGGTGATGCCCGATGCCGATGTCGACCAGGTGGTGGATGCCTTGATCGGTGCCGGTTACGGCTCGGCCGGCGAGCGCTGCATGGCCATCAGCGTGGCGGTGCTGGTGGGCGATGTGGCGGACAAAGTAGTGGCCAAGCTGACCGAACGCACCCAGACCCTGAAAGTGCTCAACGGCACCAACCTGGCCGCCGAAATGGGCCCCATCGTGACCCCGGCAGCCCATGCCCGCATCACCGGCTACATCGAGCAGGGCGTGAAGGAGGGCGCGCAACTGCTGGTGGATGGCCGCAGCTTCAACGGCGCATCGGCGGGGGAGGGCTGCGCGCAGGGATTCTGGATGGGCGGCACGCTGTTTGACCATGTCAGCACCGACATGCGTATCTACAAAGAGGAAATCTTTGGCCCCGTGCTGGCCTGTGTGCGTGTGGCCGACTTTGCCAGCGCGCTCCAACTCATTAACGACCATGAATTCGGCAATGGCGGGGCCTGCTTCACCCGTGACGGCAATGTGGCCCGGGAGTTTTCACGCCGTGTGCAGGTGGGCATGGTGGGCATCAACGTTCCGATTCCCGTGCCTATGGCCTGGCACGGCTTTGGCGGCTGGAAACGCAGTCTGTTTGGCGATATGCACGCCTTTGGCGAAGAGGGTGTGCGCTTTTACACCAAGCAAAAATCCATCATGCAACGCTGGCCCGAGAGCATTGGCAAGGGCGCGGAGTTTGTGATGCCTACGGCGAAGTAGTTGCCTGACGTTCGTGGGTCGGGAGGTTTGCTACAACGGCAGTGCTTGAGCGTATTTGTCCAGCGCTTGCAGGACGTTCCCTGGTTTTAGCATCTCCCGCGCCAACTTTTGCGCTGGATTGTTTTCCTCCGGTTGCATCAACTCGGACAACGCTTTTCGGTTGTTGGCTGCTTTATTTATTTCGGACGGGTCTATCGTGGCAGAAAGGCTGTACAGCGCATAAGCAAGCGCACGACTTGCAACGACGCCCAGGCCGTTGGCGTACATCACGCCGAGATTGCACTGGGCTGCGGCATTCCCCTGCGCGGCAGCCAGCCGGAACCACTTCACCGCTTCCTGGAAGTCCTGTGGCACGCCTTGGCCGTTGGCGTACATCAGGCCGAGGTTGGCGTGGGCGTTGGCATCCCCTTGCGCGGCAGCAAGCCAGTGCCACTTCACTGCTTCCTGGTAGTCCTGTGGTACGCCTTGGCCGTTGGCATACATCAGGCCGAGGTTGAACTGGGCGTCGGCATCCCCCTGCTTAGCAGCAAGCCGGTACCATTTCGCCGCTTCCTGGTAGTCCAATGGCACGCCTTGGCCGTTGGCGTACATCACACCGAGGTTGAACCGGGCGTCGGCCCGCCCCTGCTCAGCAGCCAACTGATACCACTTCACCGCTTCCTGGTAGTCCTGTTGCGCGCCTTGGCCGTTGGCGAGCATCACACCGAGTTTGAACTGGGCGTCGGCGCGCCCCTGCTCGGCAGCCAGCCGGTGCCACCTCACCGCTTCTTTGGAGTCCTGTGGCACGCCTTGGCCGTTGGCGAGCATCACACCGAGGTTGAATTGGGCGGCGGCATTCCCCTGCGCGGCAGCCAGCCGGTGCCACTTCACCGCTTCTGGGTAGTCCTGTGGCACGCCTTGGCCGTTGGCGAGCATCACACCGAGGTTGGACTGGGCGTCGGCCCGCCCCCGCTCAGCGGCCGGCCGGTACCACTTCACGGCTTCCTGGTAGTCCTGTGGCACGCCTTGGCCGTTGGCGTACATCACACCGAGGTTGAATTGGGCGGCGGCATGTCCCCGCTCAGCGGCCAGACGGTACCACTTCACCGCTTCTGGGTAGTCCTGTGGCACGCCTTGGCCGTTGGCGTACATCACCCCGAGGTTGGACTGGGCGGCGGCATTTCCCTGCTCAGCAGCCAGCCGGTACCACTTCACCGCTTCTTTGGAGTCCTGTGGCACGCCTTGGCCATCGTCGTACCTGCGTCCGAGGTTGAACTGGGCGGCGACATTTCCCTGCTCAGCAGCCAGCCGGTACCACTTCACCGCTTCCTGGTAGTCCTGTGAAACACCTTGGCCGTTGGCGTATGTCACACCGATGTTGAACTGGGCGGCGGCATGCCCCTGCTCAGCCGCCAGCCGGTGCCACTTCACCGCTTCCTTGTAGTCCCGTGGCACACCTTGGCCGTTGGCGTATATCACCCCGAGGTTGAACTGGGCGTCGGCATCCCCCTGCTCGGCAGCCAGCCGGTACCACTTCGCCGCTCCTTTGTAGTCCTGTGAAACGCCTTCGCCGTTGGCGTACATCAGGCCGAGATTGAACTGGGCGTCGACATCCCCCTGCTCAGCCGCCAGCCGGTACCACTTCACCGCTTCCTGGTAGTCCCGTGGCACACCTTGGCCGTTGGCGTACATCACACCGAGGTAGGCCTGGGCCTGCGCCTGCCCCAGACTTGCAAATGGCTTGAATTCCTGCAAAGCCGTTGTGTAGTCCCTATTTGCATACGCTGCAACACCCTCGTCCAATCCTGCTGACGCGACTCCAGGGATCAACAAGGTGAGGCTTATGCCGAGTGCGATGCATTGGATGGGGAGTTGGAATTTCATTTTTTATCTCGAAGGTATCAATCTATAACTTCAGATTATTGATGCGACCGGGTCAAAATGAAAATCTCAAAATGGTCGATTAGTTGACTCCCCCCAACGTGGCATGTGAAGCAAACTATCCAGCACTGCCAGGCATCACAGCGACCCTGCGCTTCTTGACGATCACCACCGGAGCAGGGGTGTCTTTGCGAGCCGCCAGCCGGGTCGGGGACTCTCCTGAAAACTTTGGATCGAATGCCGCAGGCTCCTTGGGTGCATTGGCCACCGCCTTGGCGATCTCCCGGGTTTTCAAGGGCGTGATGTGGTCACCCACCACCTGCACATACTGGTTTTCAGCCGTAATGGCAAGCGCACCCACCTGCATGCCCTTGCTCACACTGCCAAGCAGTTTCAGCGCGTCACCTTGCGGGCGCTCATAGGTGTACCTGGACCAGGCCAACCTGCCAAGGACAACCCTCCAGCCCGGCTTGCGCCGTTTCTGGGGTGATGGACTGTTGAGGGGATACGACTCCGGGGAACGCTGAACTGGCATCAGGGAAGTGATTTTGGTGGATGGATCAAAGGCATATTGTCGTGGATGCAGGCAAACAGCGTCTACGGAAAGTCGTGTGGCAACTGGCGTTGTACTGTTTCGGCCGGTGGGGTGTGCTACATGCTATTGATTTTGTAGCTACTTGCGCAGTATCCACGGGGGCTTGAGGCTATTTTAGCTTCCATTACACATTGGACACGGTGTACATCGTGAACGGCAGCACATCCTGGCTTTTTCCCCGCCCCTTGCGGCCTTGCAGCACCTGGGTCATGGCTTCGCACAGGTGCCGGGCCATCCACTCGCGCGGGTGTGAGAGCACTACGGTGGCCTGGCCTTCCACCAGGGCCTGGCGGGTGATGTCTGTGAGGTCATGGCACACCGTCACCATGTCGGGAATGGCGGCCTCCTTGAGCGCTTCGATCACGCCTTCAATTCCCCCACCGGCCACATACACCCCCACCAGGTCCGGGTGGCAGTGCAGCAACTCTAGCGTGGCCGATTGCGCCAGCGCCACGTCTTCCAGGCTCACCAGGGTTTCCAGCACCTGAAAGTCCGGGGCGTTCTCGCGCAGGTACGAGCGAAAGCTGATCTCGCACTGTTCCTGGCACAGGTAGCGGTGGCTGCCCAGAACCAGGCCGATCTTGCCGGGGCGCCTGCATAGCTTGGCCATGGACCAGGCGGCGGTGCTACCCATCTTGCGGTTGTCTATGCCGACATAGCCGGCCACGGAAGGCGCGGTCAGGTCGGTCACAAAAGCAAACACCGGCACCCCTTGGGCGCTCAGCGTTTCAATCGCCTGGTTGATGACCGGGTGGTCCGCCGCCACCAGTGCCACCGCGTCCACGCTGCGGCCCATTGCGCCTAAGCGTTCTGCCACTTTGCGGGGGGTGAAGTCGTCCATGAACTCGACCACGGCGGAGTTCAAAGGCGCGGGCATGGCCTGCACCGCCTGGCGCAGGGCCTGGGCCAGTTCTTTGTAGAAGGGCGAGCGCTGGCTTTGCAGCAAAAAGCCCAGCTTGCGCGTGCGCTGCTGCTCGCTGATGCGCCGCTGGATCAGGCCCGCGCGGCGAAAGCCCACACGCTCGGCGGCGTCCAGCACGCGCTGCGCCGTGTCCGGCCGCACGGCAGCCCGGCGGTTGATGACACGGTCCACCGTGGCCACGCCTACGCCAGCGGCTTTGGCAACGTCTTCCATCGTGGGTTCAGCCATGGGGAAACTCCATTTGATTCTGTTTGATAGATCTATCAATGAGTGCCAATACCAGCTTGATAGACGTGATACCGGGTGCAGCCAAATCATTGACCATCTGCACCTGAAAAACAATAATTTGCCTGGCTCTTTGCAGTGCAATGGCTGATTCTAGTAGCTATCAAAATTTGATAGATCTTGTTCAACACCCGGAGACTTCTATGAAAATTGCACTCGATCCGTACATGATTCGCCACCTGACCTTGGCGGACCTGTGCCGTGCCACGGCCGAGCTGGGCTATGACCAGATCGAACTGTCACCCCGTTCTGATTTTCTGGACTGGTGGGTGATGCCGCGTGCCACCCAAGAGCGCATGGCCGCCTTCAAGGCCGCGATGAAAACCCACAGCGTGGGCCTGGCGAGCTTGCAGCCCATGTACCGCTGGGCCAGCCCTTTTGAAGACGAACGCCAGTGGGCCATGCGCTGCTGGAAGAAGGCCATCGAGGTGGCCGTGGAAATGGACTGCGGCCTGATGATCAGCGAGTTTGGCCGCGGTGCCTCGCCCGAGCGTTCGGTGGGGGAGCGCCCCGGTGCCAACACCAAGGAAATGTGCGAGGCCGCCTGGTTCCGTTCCATGGACGAGCTGCTGCCCATTCTGGAACGCGAAGGCATCACGCTGTCGGTGGAGCCGCATCCCGAGGACTGGATTGAGCAGATGCAACCCGCCTGCGACATCGTGAAAAACATCGGATCGACGGCGCTGCGCCTGTCCTATATCGCCCCCCACACCTTCTACTACGGCGACGACATGGCCGCCATGCTGCGGGAGGCCGCGCCCCTGCTGGCCCATGTGCGCGTGGCCGATACCTTTAACCACAAGAAGAGCAGCCAGCTGCGCTACATCGTCAACCCGCCCGGCTCCAGCCAGACCCGCGTGCACCAGCACCTGGACATGGGGCAGGGCGAGATCGATTGGGAGCTGTTCTTCGCCACGCTGGGCGCGGTGGGCTTTGACGGTGTGATGTCCAGTTGCGTGTTCGCCTGGGAAGAGCGCGCCGAAGACTCCAGCCGCTTCATGCGCGCAGAGATGCAGCGCTACATCGACCGCCACTTCAAGCCCCGGGCCTGAAGTGTCTCCACACATATTGCAATTGAAAGGAATCCCATGGGAATGAATATTGGATGCGCCCCCTGCTGCTGGGGCGTGGATGACGTGAAGAACCCGCACCTGCCGGATTGGAAACTGGTGCTGCAAGAGGCCGCCGCCGCAGGCTACAAAGGCATTGAACTGGGCCCCTATGGCTACATTCCGCTGGAGGTGGACCTGGTGCGCCAGGAGCTGGGCAAGAGTGGTTTGAGCATCACGGCAGGCACCATCTTCGACGACCTGGTGTCCCCCGCCAACCTGCCCAGCCTGCTGAAACAAACGCGTGAAATCTGCGCGCTCATCAAGCAGCTACCGCAGTTGCCCACCGAGGCGGGCCAGCGCTTTGCCGTGCCCTATCTGGTGGTGATGGACTGGGGCCACACCGAGCGCGACTATGCCGCGGGCCACTCTGACCGGGCACCGCGTTTGTCCGCGCCGCAATGGGCGGCCATGGTCTCGCACATCCGCCAGATCGCCACGCTGGCGTGGGCAGAGTTTGGCGTGCGTGCGGTGATCCATCCCCATGCCGGGGGTTACATCGAATTCGCCGACGAGATCGACCAGATCGTGGCCGACATTCCGCAGGAGGTTGCGGGCCTGTGCCTGGACACCGGCCACCTCTACTACGCCGGCATGGACCCGGTGGAGTGGCTGACCAAACATGCGAGCCGCCTGGACTATGTGCACTTCAAGGACATTGATGCGCAGGTGTTCCAGCAGGTGCTGGGCGAGCACATTGCCTTCTTCGCGGCGTGCGCGCGCGGCGTGATGTGCCCCATCGGCAAGGGGGTGATCGACTATGCGCGGGTGCGCCAGGCGCTGCTGGACATAGGCTACAGCGGCTACATCACGGTCGAGCAGGAGCGCGACCCGCGCCATGCCGACACCAGTTTGCGCGACGTGGCCGCCAGCCGCGCCTTTTTGCAGTCCACCGGCTTCCACTGAACCACACAGGAGACACACAATGATCACAGGAGCTTCTATGCGTTCGGGCCCCATTCCCTGGGCCATGGTGGGTGGCGGCGCCGGAAGCCAGATTGGCTACATCCACCGCTCGGCGGCGCTGCGCGACGGCACCTTCCAACTCGTGGCGGGCGCGTTTGACATCGACCCCGAGCGCGGCCGCACCTTCGGCCAGAGCCTGGGCCTGCCGCCTGAGCGCTGCTACAGCGACTACAGCGCCATGTTCGCCGCAGAGGCCCAGCGGCCGGACGGCATTCGCGCGGTGTCCATTGCCACTCCCAATGGCACCCACTTCGCCATCTGCAAGGCCGCGATGGAAGCAGGCATCCATGTGGTGTGCGAAAAACCGCTGTGCTTCACCACCGCAGAAGCCGAGGAGCTGCTGGCACTGTCGCGCCAACACCGGCGCATCGTCGGTGTGACCTATGGCTATGCCGGCCACCAACTGATTGAGCAGGCGCGCGAAATGATTGCGCGCGGTGACCTGGGCGACATTCGCATCGTGCAGATGCAGTTTGCCCACGGCTTCCACAACGAGGCCGTCGAGGCCGCCAATCCGGCTGCGCGCTGGCGCATGGACCCCAAGTTCGCAGGCCCCAGCTACGTGCTGGGCGACATCGGCACGCACCCGCTGTACCTCTCGGAAGTGATGCTGCCAGAGCTGAAGATAGAGCGCCTGATGTGCTCGCGCCAAAGCTTCGTGAAAAGCCGTGCGCCGCTGGAAGACAACGCCTTCACCCTCATGCAGTACCAGGGCGGTGCCGTGGGCTACGTGTGGTCCTGCGCGGTCAATGCGGGTTCCATGCACGGCCAGAAGATCCGCGTGATCGGCTCCAAGGCCAGCCTGGAATGGTGGGACGAGCGCCCCAACCAGATGCGCTTTGAAATCCAGGGCCAGCCCGTGCAGATTCTGGAACGCGGTATGGGCTACCTCCATGCCAATGCGCTGCAGGACGACCGCATTGGCGGAGGCCACCCCGAGGGTCTGTTCGAAGCCTGGTCCAATCTGTACTACCGTTTTGGCATGGCCATGGAAGCCACGGACCGCGGTGACGTGGACCTGCTGGCGACGCTGCGTTATCCCGATATCCATGCTGGTATAGAAGGCGTGCGGTGGGTAGAAAACTGCGTGCGCTCCGCCGATGCAGGCGCCGTCTGGGTGGACTACGTGTGAGTTCGACCCGTCCCCGCGTCCATCACCTCAACTAACACCCTCTGGCCTCCTCCAGAAACAAGGTGGCTTGAGATTTGACGCCAATGTGCACCGCCTCCCAAATCTGGACCGGAAAGTCCGGCGGCAGGATGGCCTGCACACGGCTCAGGGCTGCGTTCACCGCTTCGGTCATCGCCAGCATTTTTTGCCACACGCCGCCTGCACCGCAACTTTGTGCCAGGGTGAGCCAGTGCCGCGCCTGGATTTCGCGCATTTTGTAATGTGCATTTTTTGAACGTATAGCCATGGCCAGCTTGGCTTTGTGAATCGATACCAGATTGGGCCCGTGTCCGATGATGGGCCAGGCGGAGAGCACGTCATACAAAGGCGTCAGGCTGTAATTGCCCCCCGCATGGTGGAAGATAGAAAAGTTCTTGGCATGGCCGTCGGTGGCGGCCAGCAGCCAGAACGCCAGTTGCGTGAGGGCAAAGCAGGTCCGGTCTTGGTCGGCCTGCTGGCTGCCAGCCAAATGGTCCAGGCAGGCGCGCATGGACGGACCACCGTCCTGTTCGTATTTTTTGCCGGGTGCGGTGCCCGTCACTTGACAGAAATCCTCTTGGGGCAAGCGGGCAATCCACATCTCCTCGGCCGGGGTGAATCCCGCGTCGTTCTGAGTGCCAGGCGCAATGCTTTGCCAGCGCCGGTCAAAGCGCTCGACGACCAGCACCTTTTGCGTCCCGAAGGTGACCATCTCGGTCCTTGCCGTTGGCAGCCCGAGTTCCCGCAGAATTTGCGCACACAGCCATTCGTTTTCGACTGAGAGGCCCATGTCCGCGCGCATATTGCCGACCCGTCCGAGTGGCAACTTCAGGATGTGCGTGGTGGGCGTCGCGCCTTGGGGTAAATACCATTGGCCACCGTACTTGAGCAAGGCCGTTTTCTCCTGCGCCCCGGCAATCGAGATGCGGAAATCATCCAGAAAATCCAGGCCGTCGTGACGTTGGCCCAAGGGAACGTTCGTGGAGGTTGAAATCAGGATGCGCTCGACTTGGTCATCCGCAAGGGGCAACGCGTCAATGCGGTCCCAGCCATCGGGCTGCTTGCCAACCGGCAACAACTGGACTGCACCGACACAGTCGCGCCCAATCGCTTGCAACAGGTCAAATGCCTCGGTGGACCTGGTTTTGAAGCGTGAACGCAAGCGGGAGCGGATCTCCTGGCTGTCGGGCAGAAGGTTGTCAAAGTAGTGGGCTACCTTGTCACCCCGGTGTTCGCTGGCGCCTGCCGTGATGGGCAAGGACAAAGACAAGGCGCGCCGGTAGGGCAGGCGCGTCCACTGCGGGTCATATTTGAAGGTGGGAACCGCATTGCGCGAGCTGCTCCACTCACCGACAAATTGGCCATTCATCCACACGTTGAGGGTGGCTGCCATGGTTACCACTCCCCTTGGGGTGTGGGCGGCCTGACGGCGGTCTGCGTGTCTGGGGCGCTGCCGGTGACCGGTTCCAGGCTGATGCGCAAGCCCAAAGCAGAAACGAGTAACAAGAATTGCCTGACGCTGATGGACAGGGGGTCCGCTTCAATCCGGGCGATCCGGGCCTGACTCAGCCCCAGCAGGACGCCCAATGCAGCCTGACTCAAGCCGCGCTCGGTGCGAAACGCGCGCAGATGGCTCGCCAGTTGTGTGGGGGTTTGGATTGGATAAGACATGCTGCACTTTATGTCTTATTTGGCATATGTGCAACTTATTACCTATTCGGCATGCGGCACCGCATATCTGATGCCTGCTGTTTGATTTCACGCCTCATTTTCTGGCACTAGCGTCCCGCCCGTTGTACAGTCGCAACTTCGACAAAGAAGGTACGTTATGGTCAAAACTTGGCAAGAATCCACCGTGGTGTACGGTACCGAAGATATTCTCACCAGCCTGTGCAATTCGGTGACACGGGTGCTGGCGGTGGCGACCCAGTGCGATATTCACTATTCCGGCATGGTGCAGCGCATCACCAAGACCTGTCTCAAGCCCGATATCGGCTGCTTTGTGTTGTTTGATGGCGGGTTTTCGGGTCTGGTGGTGCTCAATTTCTCGGCCGCAACGGCGATGGAACTCTACGAAAGCTACATGCTGAACATGGGCATGCCCAAAAGTGAGTTGGCAAGTGCCCACACCTCCGACGAGGTGAGCAACATCATGGGTGAGCTCATGAACCAGATCGTGGGGGATTTCACGGGCAAGGTGCGGCGTGAATTGCAAACCCACATCACCCAGAACCAGCCCAAGATGCTGGTGCTCAACAAGCAGGTGGTGCTGAGTGTGGACACCCAGTTGGACAAGCCCGAGTCCCGGCGGGTGACTTTCTACACCGGCAAAAACAATATCTTTTACCTGGAACTGGCGATCGACCGCACCGAGTTCATCAAGCTGCACGACTTTGAGGTCAACGAAGCACTCAATCCGGACGAAGTGATTGCGCAGGTCGATGCCGACCGCAATGTCGTTGCGCCCGCACCAGCGCCCGCACCGGAAATTACCGACAACGACGAGCTTTTGAAATCCCTGGGGATGTAAGCCCCCGGCACTGTGCTCCCAGCGGCCAAACCAGCGGATCTTGGGCGCAGCACAAGGCCGTGTGAAATGTGCGGGCAAGCGTGGTCGACATGCTTGCCTTTTTTGCGTTTACGCTAAGGTAGCGCCATGAACCTCTCTTTTTGGCGCCTGGGCTGGCGCACCCTGTGGCGTGATCTACGGTCCGGTGATTTGCGGCTGGTGATCGTGGCGGTCACCCTGGCCGTGGCGGCACTGACCGCCGTGGGCTTTTTTGCGGACCGGCTCAAGGGCGGCCTGCAGCGTGATGCGCGCCAGTTGCTGGGCGGCGACGCGGTGGTGTCCAGCGACAACCCCACGCCCGAGGCTTTTGAGGCCAAGGCGCGGGCCCTGGGCCTGTCGGTGGTGCAGACCATGGGTTTTCCCACCATGGCGCGCGCCAGCGACGCACAGGGCGGGGCGGCCAAGCTGGTGGCCCTGAAAGTGGTGGAGCCGGGTTACCCCTTGCGCGGTGCACTGCGGGTGACCAGCAGCCCTGAAGCGCCAGACACCCTGACCCATAACATCCCCGCGCCGGGGCAGGCCTGGGTGGATGCATCGCTGCTGGACGCCCTTGGTCTGAAAGTGGGCGACGTGCTGCTCTTGGGCGACAGCCGGTTCACCCTGGGTGCCATCATCGTGAACGAGCCAGACCGGGGCGCGGGCTTCATGAACTTTGCCCCTCGGGTGATGGTGCACCGCGCCGACATTGCCGCCACCGGGCTGATCCAGCCCGCCAGCCGCCTGAACTACCGCATGGCCGTGGCCGGTGAGGACGTTGCGGTGAAAGTGTTTGTGGACTGGGCGGATGGGCAAATCAAGGCCAATGCCAGCCTGGGTGATCGTGCGGTGCGCGGGGTGCGGGTGGAGTCGCTGCAAAGTGGCCGCCCCGAGATGAGCCAGACGCTGGAGCGTGCCGAAAAATTCCTGAGCCTGGTGGCCCTGCTGGCGGCCTTGCTCAGCGCGGTGGCGGTGGCCCTGGCGGCGCGGGCCTTTGCCGCCAGCCATCTGGACGACTGCGCCATGCTGCGGGTGCTGGGCCTGAGCCAGCGCACCATTGCCTCGGCGTACGCCTATGAGTTTGCACTGGTGGGGGTGTTTTCCAGCGGCCTGGGTGTGTTGATCGGCTACGCGGTGCACTATATTTTTGTGCTTTTGCTGGCGGGCCTGGTGGATTCGGCCCTGCCTGCGGCCACGGTGTGGCCGGTGCTGCTGGGCATGGGCATGGGCATGACCCTGCTGTTGGCCTTTGGCCTGCCGCCGGTGCTGCAACTGGCGCAGGTGCCGCCCTTGCGGGTGATTCGCCGCGACGTGGGCAACCTGCGGCCCGCCTCCCTGGGCGTGCTGGCGCTGGGCGTGGCCGGTTTTGCGGCCTTGCTGCTGGCCGCCAGCAGCGATCTGCAACTGGGCCTGATTGCGGTGGGTGGTTTTGCCGGTGCGGTGGTGGTGTTTGCTGCTTTGAGTTGGGTGGCGGTGAAGCTGTTGCGCAAGAGCGTGAACGAGAGCACGGCGCCGCGCTGGCTGGTGCTGGCCACGCGGCAAATGTCTGCCCGCCCGGCCTACACCGTGGTGCAGGTGAGTGCCCTGTCGGTGGGCCTGCTGGCCCTGGTGCTGCTGGTGTTGCTGCGCACCGATTTGATCAGCAGCTGGCGCAAAGCCACGCCGCCCGATGCCCCCAACCGCTTTGTGATCAATGTCATGCCGGAACAGTCGCAGGCCTTTCAAAAGGCACTGACCCAGGGTGGTGTGGCCAAGTTCGATTGGTACCCCATGATCCGTGGCCGGCTGGTGGCCATCAACGGGCGCACTGTCACGCCGGACGACTATGAAGAAGACCGTGCCAAGCGCCTGGTGGACCGGGAGTTCAACCTCTCGCACAGCGCCGTCCAACCCGACAACAACGCCATCGTGGCGGGCCGCTGGACGCAGGAAGAGCAGGGCGCCATCAGCGTGGAGGAGGGCATCGCCAATACGCTCAAGCTGAAGCTGGGCGACACCCTGCGCTTTGACATCGGCGGCATGCAGACCGAGTCGCACATCAGCTCCTTGCGCAAGGTGGACTGGGGCTCCATGCGGGCCAACTTCTTCGTGATGTACCCGGTGAGCCGCCTGGAGAACGTGCCCACCACCTTCATGGGCGCCTTCAAAGCGCCCGCGACCCAGGGTTTTGACAATGCGCTGGTGCACCAGTTCCCCAATGTCACCAATGTGGACATGAGCAGCACCATCGGCCAGATCCAGCGGGTGCTGGACCAGGTGATCCGGGCGGTGGAGTTTTTGTTTGGCTTCACCCTGGCCGCGGGCCTGGTGGTGCTATTCGCGGCGGTCACGGCCACGCGGGATGAGCGCGCGCGTGAATTCGCCATCATGCGGGCCGTGGGCGCGCGGGGCAGCCTGTTGCGCCAGGTGCAGCGCGCCGAGCTGGCGGGTGTGGGGCTGCTGGCCGGATTTTTGGCCTCGGTGGTGGCGGCGGCGGTGGGCTGGGCGCTGGCGCGTTATGTGTTCGAGTTTGAATGGGCGGTGTCGTTGTGGGTGCCCCTGCTGGGTGCGCTGGCCGGGGCCATGTTGGCGCTGGCGGCGGGCTGGTGGGGTTTGCGCGATGTGCTGCGCCGCCCGGTGGTGGAAACTCTGCGCCGTGCGGCATCATGATCCATTGCTACACTTGCCCGTAACTCACCTACCAACCCTACGTTGAACATGTCGGACACAACCCAAGAACCCGCTGCAGAGTCGAGTAGCGGTGGCAGCGAATCCCTCAAGGCTTTTCGTGCCATTTTGGCGGCAGAAGCTGCAGCGGGAATCGTGCATGCCAAACCTGTGGAGAACGTCGTCTACCCGGTGCCAGAGGGGGCGCCCCTGGCGAAGGTCGGTGTTGAGGCGCGGGCCGCCGAGCGCAAACTGGTGAGCGGACGCGCCAGGGTCACGCTGGGGGGCGGGACGGTGATCATGGGAAAAATGCTGGATGTGTCCAAGCTGGGGGCCTCGCTGATGCTGGAAGACTTGCTGGCGGTCAAGAAAACCTGCACCCTGGACTGCGACATCTTTCACAACGGCAAGCGTTATGTGTTTTCCGTGCCTGCTTTGTCGGTGCATGCGGTGCTGGTCAGTGGCAAGGGGTTCAAGGTGGGTTTCCAGTTTGGGCCGCGCGCACCCGCCGCAACCCAAACCCTGGATGACCTTTTGAAGTAATCCTGCAAGGACGGTTGGCGGGTGGGCCTACCGCCCCGTATTCAGCACCTTGGCCACCGGGTTGTGGCGCAGCCGGAACGCATCCGGCATACCCGAACCCAGCAGCGGGCGCAAATACATCCGGAATGCGTCCGTCACGTCGGTGCCGCTGGCGGCAATGAATTCGTCTTCCATCACCCGCGTCTTGCCCGCCACGGCGTCCAGCGGCAGCAGTTCGTAGTCGGCGGAGTAAAAGCCGGTGCGCTTGATGGCCACCGATCCGTCCTTGCCGCCCCACATGGCGTATTGCACGGCTTTTTCGCCTACTTCGCGGGCTTCGCGCTGGTCCACGTCGGACACGCAGCCGATAAAAGAGCGCTGCAGGTAACCAAAGGTGTCGCCCCGCACCCGCTTGATCTGGAGCCTGGCCTTGATTTCTTCGCACAGCAGATCGGCCAGCGCGCCGTTGCCCGAGAGCTGCACATTGCCATGGGCGTCGTGTTCCAGGTCTTTGGCCAGCAGGCTGGCAATGGGGGTGCCACTGGCATCGTGCACGCCTTCGGAGACCGCAATCACGCAGCGGCCATACCGCGCATAGGTGTCCTTCACATCGGCCAGGAATTTATCCAGCACAAAGGTGCGCTCGGGCAGGTAAATCAGGTGCGGGCCGTCGTCGGGAAACTTCTTGCCCAGGGCTGCGCTAGCGGTCAAAAAACCGGCATGGCGGCCCATCACCACGCCCACATAGACGCCGGGCAGGGCGGCGTTGTCCAGGTTGGCCCCGGCAAAGGCCTGGGCCACAAAACGCGCCGCCGACGGGTAGCCGGGCGTATGGTCGTTGCCCACCAGGTCGTTGTCGATGGTCTTGGGTATGTGGATGGCGCGCAGCGGGTAGGCGGCCTTGCGTGCCTCTTCGCTCACGATGCGCACCGTGTCCGACGAGTCATTGCCGCCGATGTAAAAAAAATGCTCGATTCTATGCGCCTGCAGCACCCGAAAAATCTCCTGGCAGTAGGGTAAATCGGGCTTGTCGCGTGTGGAGCCCAGGGCCGAGGAGGGCGTGTTGGCCACCAGCTCCAGGTTGTGGCGGGTTTCCTGGGTGAGGTCCACAAAGTCTTCGTTCACGATGCCGCGCACGCCGTGGCAAGCGCCGTAGATGCGCTCGATTGCGCCAAAGCGCCGCGCCTCCAGCGCCACGCCGACCAGCGATTGGTTGATGACTGCGGTGGGGCCGCCGCCTTGGGCGACCAATATTTTTCCTGATGCCACGGCGTGTTTCCTCAAGTCGGATTGGGTTGGACGATGGTTGGGGTCATCGATTGTGCCTTTGCTTTGGGGGCTGTGCCTGTGGCAATCCGCAAGGCTATGCACCCGTTCACTGTTGAAACCTGGGTTTCCCCTGCTCCCTCTTGTTCTTTTGCCAGGGCATGGCCTGCATGCCCCACGCGCGCCCACCACGCCCCTGGGCAGGTGGATCGGGTGTCCCTTCGGCGGCCCCATTCGCGGTCGCCACAAAAGCAGGCGCACCGCCAGCGGTGTTCACGCAATAACGAAGGCACACCGGAAACACCGGTCCGCGAGCGTGGGCCAGAGAAGGGATTCCCGGTTCGCCTGCCCCGCCCATCCGCAGGTCCGCAAGGCCCCGCAAACCAATACAGCCGCTATCAAAAAAATAGCCATCTGCGCTTATTCCACAAGGTCCAAAGGCCTATTCCATGATCAATCCTGAAAAAAACAGGGTCTGCCCAGCGGCAAGCGGAAACCCTCTGCCTGGCGCAGACCAAAGTTCAACAGCCAACGGGTACATAGCCATCCGCAATGCCATGCCCCGCACATCGGCGGTGTGATACTTGGCGCATGACCGTTTTGACAACAAGTTTTGGCGCTGCATGGCAACTGCTGGCGTCGCTGGACCCCGGCCTGTGGGCCATTGTGGGGCGCTCGCTGGCGCTCAGTGCCACGGCCTGCCTGCTGGCGTGTTCATTGGGCCTGGTGCTGGGTGCCTGGCTCGGGGTGGCGCGCTTTGCCGGGCGGGGTGCGGTGCTGGTGCTGCTCAACACTTTTTTGGCCTTGCCTTCGGTGGTGGTGGGGCTGGCGGTGTACCTGCTGCTGTCGCGCTCGGGGCCTTTGGGCTTTTTGGGCTGGCTGTTCAGCTTCAAGGCCATGGTGCTGGCGCAAACCCTGCTGGTATTGCCGGTGGTCACCGCCTTGGCCCGCCAGGCGGTGGACGATGCCGATGCCCTGCATGGCGAGCAACTGCGTTCGCTGGGCGCGGGGCCGCTCTTGCGCAGCCTGCTGCTGGCCTGGGATGAGCGCTACACCCTGCTGACCGTGGTGATCGCCGCCTTTGGACGCGCCATCTCGGAGGTGGGGGCGGTGATGGTGGTGGGCGGCAATATGGACGGCTTCACCCGCGTCATGACCACCGCCATCGCCCTGGAAACCAGCAAGGGTGATTTGCCGCTGGCCCTGGGTCTGGGTCTGGTGCTGCTGGGGGTGGTGCTGGTGCTCCATGGGCTGTTGGGGCTGCTGCGCCGCTGGCGTGAGCGGGTGGATGGCGGCCAATATGCAGCGCGCACCATGGTGGCGCTGCCGGGGAGTGCGGTATGAGCCCGGTGTTTCAATTGACCGAAGCCAGCGTGCGCTTGGGCCAGGGGGGTGTGCAGGCCCTGTGCGAGGTGAGTTTGACCATCCAGCCGGGGGAGCGGGTGGCCCTGGTGGGTGCCAACGGCAGCGGCAAAAGCAGCCTGCTGCGCCTGCTGCATGGCCTGTTGAAGCCTGCAGCCGACCAGTTGCAGGTCGATGCAGCGCAGCGCCAGGCCATGCTGTTTCAGCGGCCTTACCTCTTGCGCCTGTCGGTGCTGCGCAATGTGGCGCTGGGCCTGTGGCTCGGCGGCGTGCCGTGGGCGGCGGCCAAGGCGCGGGCCCTGCAAGCGCTGGCGCAGGCGGGGCTGGCCGATCTGGCCCAGCGCAATGCACGGGAACTGTCGGTGGGGCAGGTGCAGCGGGTCGCCTTGGTCCGGGCCTTGGCCGCCAGGCCCCAGGTGCTGCTGCTGGACGAACCCAGCGCCAGCCTGGACCCGCACGCCAAGCGTGAAGTGGAGGCGCTGCTGGGCCGCCTGGCCGCCCAGCCGGACATGACCCTGGTGTTTGCCAGCCACAACCTGGGCCAGGTCAAACGCCTGGCCAGCCGGGTGATTTACCTGGAGCACGGACGGGTGCTGGCCGATCTGCCGGTGGCCGAATTTTTTTCCGGACCGGCGCTGCCATCGCGCTACCCGCAAGCCCATGCGTTTCTCAAAGGAGAACTGGTTTGATGCATTTTTTAAAGCCTTTTAGGCCTCTAGCCCTTATAAAATGTGCGCAAGCAGCTATGTTTTTCATAGCAATGGTGCCGGTGTATGCCCAGTCCATCGTCATGGCGTCCACCACCTCCACCGAGCAATCGGGCCTGTTTGGCCACATCCTGCCCGCGTTCAAAAAGGCCACCGGCATTGACGTGAAGGTGGTGGCCGTGGGCACTGGCCAGGCGCTGGACATGGGGCGCCGGGGTGACGCCGATGTGCTGCTGGTGCACGACACGGCGGCCGAAGAAAAGCTGGTGGCCGAAGGCTTTGCCCTGAAGCGCTACCCGGTGATGGTCAACGACTTTGTGCTGATTGGCCCGGCCGCCGACCCGGCGCACGCCAAGGGCCATGACATTGGGCAGGCCCTGGCCAGGGTGGCAGCCACCCAGGCCGCCTTCATTTCACGGGGTGACAAAAGTGGCACCCACGCCGCCGAACTGCGCTACTGGAAGCTCACCCCGGCACCCGATGCCCATGGCATGGGCTACCGGGCGTGCGGCTGCGGCATGGGCCCGGCGCTCAACATCGCCTCCAGCACGGGAGCCTATGTGCTGGCCGACCGGGGCACCTGGCTCAGCTTCAAAAACCGGGGTGGTCTGGCGGTGCTGGTAGAGGGCGACAAGCGCCTGTTCAACCCCTACGGTGTGATGGTGGTCAACCCGGCCAAACACCCGCATGTGCAGGCGGCGCAGGCGCAAAAGTTGGTGGACTGGCTGGTGTCGCCCTCCGGGCAGGCGGTGATTGCCAGCTACAAAATTGGGGGTGAACCCTTGTTTTTCCCCCACGCGCCGCCAGCGCGCTGAGGGGGTGGAGTGCCAGGGCGGGGCCGCTCAGGCACCGCTGGCCGGGCAGGCCCGCCCAAGGGCGCGGGGCGTGTGCTGGGGCACATGGTGGGCGAACAGGGCCAAGGCGCTGCCGGCCACCACCACCAGGCCCATGGCGGCGGTGAGCGACAGGTGGTGCGCAATTGCGCCCACCAGTGGCGGCCCCACCATGAAGCCGCAGTAGCCGATGCAGGACACGGCGGCAATGGCCGCCGCCGGGGTGGTGCCCGGCACCTGGCTGGCCGCGCGGTACAAAATGGGGACCACCATGGCCAGGCCGGCACCGATCAGGGCGTACCCGGCAACCGAGCCCCAGGGGCTGCCGCCCAGCAACACCAGCGCCATGGCGCAGGCCGCCGAGGCGCCACTGGCACGTAGCAGCAGACGTTCCGGCCAGCGGGCCCGCAGGGTGTCGGCGGCAAAACGTGTCAGGGCCATGGCCCCGGAAAATGCGGCATACCCGATAGCCGCCTGGTCCTGCGGCATGTGCACTTCCTGCTGCAGGTAGAGCACACACCAGTCGTACATCACGCCTTCGGCGCTCATGCCGACAAAAATCAGCAGGCCTATCACCAGGAGCACGCCGCGCGGCCAGGCAAAGTGCACCGAGGACTGACCGCTCTGGGGCTGGGCCGGGCGCTCGGTGGGCAGCATCCAGCGCGAAGCCAGCAGCACCCACAGGGCCACCCCCAGGCCCACTGCCGCCAGCTGGTCATCTGCGCTCACCTGCACGCGCAGCAGGCCAGACGCCAGGGCCGCCCCGGCCATGCCACCCACGCTGAACATACCGTGCAGCCCGCCCATGATGGCACGCCGACCCGCAATCTCCAGGGCCGAGCCCTCCGTGTTGATGGCCACGTCGTACACGCTGAGCGAGGAGCCAAACACCACCATGGACAGCAGGAGCAGGCCCACACTGGGCCAGTGCAGGGCCATGCCCAAGGAGAAGGCCATCACCAGCGCGCACAGCGCGGCGGCATGGCGCGCACCCAGGCGGCCAATCACCCGCCCGGCAAACAACAGCGCCAGCACCGCGCCGCTGGCCGCCGCCACCAGCACCAGCGACAGAGCGGCTTCCCCCAGGCCGTAGTGCGCTTTGACCGAAGGAATGTGCACGCCCCAGGCCGCACTCACCACGCCCAGCGCGGCAAACAGCGTGCGGGTGGCCCAGGTGGCCTGGCGGATCTGGCGGGGGCTGCCATGGACTGCGAGCGGGCTCATGCCGCCCCCATAATCAGGTTTATCTTGTGTTGCATCGTGAATTATTTTTGGTGCTGAACGCAACAAATTGTTGATTGTTATCGTTGTGCAAGCGTAAGTTTTTGTGCCACCCATGGCAATCGCAACCCGTACCAGAGAAATGTCAAAAGTAGCAAAATTCCTGGATCGCACCCTGGCACGGGAGTGTTGTGTGGCGGCCATCTCGCCCGACGATCCTTCGGCGCCCCTGCACGCCCGGCGCATGCGCTGGGGCCTGGGCGACTTCATCACCCGTGCGGCCCAGGGCAGCTTGCGCCTGCTGTCGCCCCCGGCGCAGCCGGGCTGGTCCACCCGTGGGGCGGGCCATTTGCACCTGAGCGCCGAGCTGTTTTTGCAGCTGCAGGGCTACACCGAATTTCACTTTCCCCAGGGCCAGCTCACCCTGCGGGCGGGCGAGGCGCTGGTGATGCCCCCGAAGCTGCTGCACGACGAGTGGGTGGGAAATGAGGGCGCGCAGGCGTTTGCGAACCTGGTGGTCTATGCCGACCGCCAAACCCTGTCCTGCCACCTGGCGAACGAGGCCAAACCGGGGCGCCCCGGCAACCTGTACCTGGAGGTGTGCCAGCATGTGGACGCCCTGCGCATCGAGCACTGGCTGGCCGATGCGGCCCGTCCGCCGGACCAGGATGTGCATGGCCTGTGGGTGCTGCAGCAGCGCGCTCTGGTGCTGACGGCGCTGACGGCGGTGGCGCGCTTGCTGGACGCGCCGCAAAAAACACAGTCCAACGAACCCACCTTGCTGGCCCGCTTGCGCGTGCTGGTGCAAAACCGCCTGGGCGAGGTGGACCTGACCGTAGCCAGCCTGGCCCAGGACCTGGGCTGCACGGCGGACTACCTGTCGCACCTGTACAGCAGCAGCACGGGCGAGCATTTGTGGCAGGTCATCCTGCGCCAGCGCCTGGCACGCGCCGCACGCCTGCTGGCTGAGAGCGACTCGGCCGTCAAAGAAATCGCCTGGTGCTGTGGCTTTGCCAGTGCCAGCTACTTCATTCGCAGCTTCAAGCAGCAGTTCGGGGCCACGCCCAAGGTGTACCGCGCCCTGGCCGCGCCGCAGGGGCAGCCGCGCCCCCCGCGTTTGTCCTAGGTCATAGGCGTTTGCCGCGCTGCATGCCATGCTGCGGACCATGGACGAGACGCTGCCTCCCTTGATTCAGGCCTTGCTGGAGCCCCGGCGTTATCCCCATGCGGTGGCGCAGGTGGAGCTGGTGCAGACGCATATCTCCTGGGTGCTGTTGGCGGGGGAGTTTGCCTACAAGGTCAAAAAGCCTTTGAAGCTGCCCTTCCTGGACTTCAGCACCTTGGCGCGGCGCCACGCCTGCTGCCAGGACGAACTGCGCCTGAACCGCCGTTTTTCGCCGGAGATTTACCTGGACGTGGTCGGCATTTTTGAGACCCCGCAGGGGCCGGTCTGGAGCGGCGGGGGCGAGCCTGTCGAATACGCGGTCAAGATGCGGCGCTTCGATAACACGATGCGGCTGGACCGGGTCTGCGCCCGAGGGGCTTTGCAGCCGCGGCACCTGTCGGACCTGGCAGAGACGCTGGTGGCCTTCCACGCCGCGACGGCGCAGGCGCCGCAGGCATCGCGTTTTGGCGCGGCCCGCGAGACCATCACCCCGGCGCGGGACAACTTCCATGATCTGTTTCAGCTGCTGCCCCAGGCTGCGGCGCACCGCAGCCTGGCCGCTTTGCAGGCCTGGACCGAAGCGCAGTTTCAGTTGCTTTCCCCCTTGATGGAGGCACGCAAGCAGGCCGGGCGGGTGCGCGAATGCCACGGCGACCTGCATCTGGCCAACCTGGTGTTGGTGGGTGACAGGGTGCGCATGTTCGACTGCATCGAGTTCAACGAAGACCTGCGCTGGATCGATGTCGCCAATGAGATCGCCTTCACTTATGTTGACCTGCTGGCCCACGAGCAGCCGGGGCTGGCCACCTGGTTTGTCAACGAAGTTTTGAGCCGCAGTGGGGACTATGAGGCGGTGCCACTGCTGCGCTTTTATGCGGTGTACCGGGCGCTGGTGCGCGCCAAGGTGGCGGCCATTCGTGCGACGCAGACGCACGCAGACACGCAGGAGGCGCTGGCAGATATCGCACTGGCCGAGCGCCTGGTGGCACCGCCGCCCGCGCGGCTGGTGATCACGCACGGCGTGTCCGGCTGCGGCAAGACCGTGGCGTCGAATGCACTGTTGCAAAGCGATGTGCATGCGTCGACGATCCGGGTGCGCTCCGATGTGGAGCGCAAGCGCCTGCACGGACTGGCGGCCACACAGCACAGTGGTTCAACCCTGGACGCAGGGATGTATGCGGCCGATGCCCATGGGCACACCTACACCCACCTGCATGGTTTGGCCGGCATGTTGCTGCGCGCGGGCTGGTCGGTGGTGGTGGACGCGACTTTTTTGAAGCGGTCGGATCGCGACGCCTTTCGTGCGCTGGCCTGGGACCTTGGCGCGGCGTTTGCCATCCTGGCACCGCAGGCCACCGCGGCGCAATTGCGCGAGCGCGTCCAAACGCGCAGCGCCGTAGGGGCGGACGCGTCCGAGGCCACGCTGGAGGTGCTGGAGCAGCAAATGCGAACCCTAGAGCCGCTGGAGCCGGACGAATATTGAGTCTTTGACAAAATACAAAGATCGCCGCACCCACGACCGTGCACCATGGATATCCACCAACTCTCCACCAGCGATGCCCCTGGCAGCGTGTTCAGCACACCGCAGGGTTTGAAGGCGGTGACGGCTGCCGCACGGCTTGCTGAGTACGGCCCCAACCGGGTGGAGGAGTTGGCACATGCGCATTGGCTGCCCCGCCTGCTGAAGGAGTTCACCCACCTGTTTTCCGTCATCCTGTGGCTGGCGGCAGGCTTGGCGTTTCTGGCGGACTGGTACGACCCCACGCAGGACATGGCGCGCGTGGGCGTGGCCGTCATTGTGGTGATCGTCGTCAGTGGTATTTTTCCTTTTGGCAGGAGGTGCGCGTGGAGCGCACGCTGGCGGCTCTGCAAGGCATGCTGCCCCGCCAGGTCACGGTGTTGCCCGCCGAGGATTTGGTACCCGGCGATGTGATTGTGGTGAGCCAGGGGGACAACGTGCCTGCGGATTGCCGCCTGATCGAGGCGCGCGGAGTGCGTGTCAACCGGGCCACCGTCACCGGAGAGTCCCACCCGCAGAGTTGCGACGCGGCGCCCTCGACCACCGCAAACTGCTTTGAGAGCCGCAACGTCCTGTTGGCAGGGCAGGGGCGGGCCGTGGTGTTTGCGACTGGCGCCCACACTGAATTCGGAAAAATTGCGCATTTGACCCAATTGGGCAGTCAGCCGTTATTTTGCCAGCGCAGCGGACTCTGCCTTGCAGTCGCCGGAAGCGTGCAAGCTCTTGCCGCGTGCGTTGGCTACTTCGGCTTTGGCAGCTGCCAGTTGCGCGGTGAAGGTCGGGTCAGCATGCAGGGCCGCCACTGTGGCAGCGCCCATCATGCGGCCCGCATCCACGTCGCTTTGCCAGTGCACTCCGCAGATCACCCGGCTTTGTCCAAAGGCAAGTCCACGCGCCAGGATTGCATTGGCGCGCTCGGGCGCGACTTCGCTCAGAATCAGCGCCCAGGCCCAGCCCAGGGCGGAATGTCCCGATGGGTAAGAGCCGTCTTTGTTCAAAGCAGCTTCTTCCTTGGGGGCACAGGTGAGGTCACCTCTGAGCAGAAATGGGCGCTTGCGGATGTAGCTGTCCTTGGCGGCGTAGGTAGACAGCCCCGCATCAAGCAGGGTGCGCCGCAGCAGCATGTTCAGGTGCGGTGTTTGCTCCTGGGAGATGGGCAGGTCCATGGTGCAGGCAAAGGTGGATGCAGCGTTTGGGAATTTGAGATTGGCATCCTGGGCCGCCATGTTCCAGCGCGCAGTGCCACGCAGATCACGCGTGGCGATGTACACCGCCATGTCCGCCGCCAGCTCAGGTGAACCGTCGGCCGGGGGCTTGGGCAGCAAGGCCAGACTGTTGGGCAGTGCCTTGCGGTCCAGGTAGCCTCGCAAATAACCTGAACCGACCTTGACCTCTCCCACCAGCTCGGGAGACGTTGGCGGTAGCGGAGGTGCGCTTTGGCATCCTGCCAGAATGGCGCTTGCCAGGACGGCCGCAAAAATCTCATTGGGGCGGAACGAAGGTGATTTCATGTTGTCTCCTGCTGATATTGGAAAGGGAAGGTCGTACAAATGGACAAAATGGGGAACGACCGCCGCTGCCCCCGAGCCTCGGTGGACATGGTGTTGACGCCCACGGGCAGCGGAAATTGGAGCCGGTACAGGTCGCCTTGCGGCTTGCTGCGGTACAGCGCCGGGAGGAAGTGCTGCAACATGCCCACTTCTTCGATTTGATGCCGCGTCCATTCCTTGAGCATGGGTTCCGAGTACATGGTGCGGCGTATGAGTGCGTTCACCAGCCCGCCAATCAGGGGCCACTCCACGCCAATGATGCTGACCACCCGGTACTGCGTACCCTCGGCGGTGGTTTCAAAAACATGCCGAATTTCACCAAACCGCAGTCCCGCCACTTCCGGCACCACGGTCATGCCAGCGGCGGAAAATTGCACAATCCGCCCGGCCCCCTTGCTGTCAAACGGGCCAAACCATTCTTCGCGCTCCACCAACGCTCCCACCCCCATGCCGGGAGCGCCATCGCTGGCCTGCTCCACCACACGGATGCGGCCGTGCTCGGTCGGATGGAACAGATGGTAGAAGGGATACTGCACCCCGCTGACCTCCACCGCTGACACTGGTAGTTTTTGGTACCACCAGGCCAGCATCTCGGGGCGAATGCCGATGAGAGGGAGATGCGTGATCTCGATCAGAATACGGCCGTCCGGGAGCACCCGATGTGTGCTTGTCGCGGGCCGGTAGTCGGGCACAGCCCACGGCAAGTGGCGTGGTGCGTCATGCAGCAGGCCTTTGCCGGGTTTGAGCCACCATATCGCCACTCCGGCCAGCAAGGCCAGCATGACGATCACAAGGGTGTGTTTTTTACTGCGCATCAACAAAAGGGGGCGTTGGGCGGTGGATTTCACGCTTTGGTGTGACGCAACTGCGGCATCAGGCTGGCCCCCAGCAGCGCCAGGCAAGCCAGGCCCACTCCCGCCATGAAAATGGCCGAGGTGATGCCCGCTGACCGCACCAAGGCCCCGGCGGCCACGCCCGAGGCGGCAGGCACCACCTGCGAGATGATGGAGTAGATGCCCATGATGCGGCCCCGCGTCGCCTCGGGCGCCTGGCCCTGAATGCCCGCAATGATGAAGCTGATCACCATGCCCCCCAGCAGACCCATGCCGCCCAGCGCGGTGGCCGACACGGCCGCACTGGTCCAGTAACCCAGGGAGGCAAACAGCAGGCTGGCGGTGATGGTGCCGACAAAGATGGCTGCGCCATGGTGTAAGTGCTTGCCCAGCAGCAAGGCAGAAATGCCACCGGCGATCAGCGTCAGGGCCATCCAACCCAGGTAGCCGCCACGCTGCAGTTCCGTCAAACCCAGCACTTCACGCGCCAGCTTGGGCAGCAGGATTTGCATGGGTCCGGTCATGGCGTAGGCCAGAATGGCCGCCAAAATCAGCTGCACCAGCAGGGGGTTGGCGCGCACCGCCGCAAAACCTTCCAACAGCTCCCGCCGCACGCCACGGCTGGGCTGCGCACTGCCACGGGTGCGGGTCCCCAGCAGCAACAGCGAGGACGCAACAAACAGCCCCATGCCGGTGGCGAACACCGCCGGCCAACCGGCACGGCTGCGCACCAGCCCAATGACCACCGGCGCCAGGCCAAAGCCCAGCAGCACCTGCAAATTGAAAATGATGGTGGCGGGGCGCAGTTTGTCCGGTGGCGCGATTTGCCCCAGAGTGGCCAAACGCGCCGGGCCGACGAAGGACCATGCCAGCCCGCCCAAGAAAGCGGAGAACAGGGTCCAGCCCACGCGGGAGGCATCGGTGGCGCCGGCGTCGGTCCACCACAGGCCCGCCAGGCACAGCAAAAACAAGGCTTGCGCCGCATGGATGACCCGCGCGGGTGAGATACGGTCACACAGCACCCCGGCAAACCAGCCAAACACAATCGAGGTGCCAAACGACAGCCCAAAACCAATGCCCGACAGCAGGTCCGAGCCCACCTTTTCCTGCAAGTACAGGATCACGGTGTAGTTGACCATGTGCCCGCCGGTGAACGCCAGCAGGCACGACAGGTAGAAGCGGGTCATGGCGTGATTTCGATCAGCGTGGGCTGCGCGTCTTCAATGTGCCAGCTGGGGAACGATGCGCTGGTGACATACACCTGACCCTGGGGCGAAATTTCCACATCGCGGGTGAAGGTGACATGGCGCTGCATGGGAATCATGGTCCAGGCCTGGGTGGCAATGTCCAGCCGGTACACCGAGTCGGAATTGGTGCCATTCACCCATACCTGGTGTTTGGCGACGTCCACATTGAGCGCATACGGTGTGTCGCTGCCTTTGGGCACCACGGGTAAATCGAACCGGGTGAATACACCGGTTTGGGGGACATAGCGGGCAATTTGCGATTCATTGAACGCCACAATCCACAGGTTGCCGTCGCGGTCCGCACGCAGGCGCCGGGGTGCCTTGAAAGGGGTTTTGACCATGGTCACCGTGCCGGTCTCGGGGTCCACCGAGGCGATCTCGTCGGTGTGCAGCCGGGCAATCCAGGCCTTGCCGTCGGGCGTGATGTCAATGCCATAGGGCAGGGGCACGCCGGTGGAGACATGGTCCACTTTGACGTAGTTGGCCACCGAAATGCCCCAGCCCAGCAGCTTGAAGATAAAAGGGGTCAGCTTGACGGTGATGCGCTCCATCAGGCTGCGAAACGGCAGGTCGTACAAGGTGTATTTCTGCGTGGCACGGTCAAACATGCCCACCTGGTTACTGAGCGCCAAGGTAAACCAGACCCGGTCCTTTTTGTCGAATCGCACGGTGTGCGGATAGAAGCCGCGGTCCATGGGGTGCACGCTGAAGGCCTTGGTCTCGGGGTTGAATTCAATCAGCCTGCGCTGGTACGACGGGGTGATGAAGATGTGCTGGTCTTTGGGCGACTCGGCCAGCGAGTGGATGCCTTGGTAGGTCTCGTGTTTGGGGAAGTCGTGCAAGCGTCCGGCCAGCAGCCCGCCCAGCTGGTCACCCGGTTGCGGCGGAATTTTGTAGACGGTGTATTTGCCGCTGGCCGGGTCAATTTCGTACACCCGGTCCTGCAGGTTGTCGCCCACATACACCATGCCGTTGGAATGCAGCAGCAGGTCGTGCATTTGCGACATGCTGTCGCCAATCGGCATCTCGCGGATGGTGGTGTTTGCCAAACCGGGTGCCCAGGGTGTGCCCTGCGGCACCAGCGCCGGGGTGGCGTGGATTTTTTTCCAGTGCGCCTCCAGCAGGGCCGGAATCTTGCCTTGGGCTTCGGTCGACAGCCGCGAACCGTAGCGCGTCATGCGCTGGATGGTGGCGGTCCACTCCTCGGTTGAGCGCTCCCGGCGCAGCAGGGCGCTGCCTTGCTGGTGGCAAAAATTGCACTGCAGCAGAAACTCTTTTTTCATGTCTGCATCACCAAAATCGATGGTGGCGGCCCAGGCATTGGCCGGTTGCTGTGCGGCAAGTAGCGCGGGGTCTTTCTCTGGTGTCATGACCAAGGGTTGGCCCAAAGCGCTGGCGGGTACAACGCGGTCCTGGTAACCCGGCTTGCGCAGGCGGATTTGCCAGGAGTGGGCGGCGGCGGGGATATCGACCCGACCGGATGCATCGGTAAAACGGGCCAGCTCAAAGAACGCCTGCTGCGGCTTGCCGCTGGCGGGGTAGCCGTTGTCGGAGGTGTCCACTGCGGCGGCTTTGACCGGCTGGCGGCTCACCATCACCGTGGCCAGCGGTTTGCCGCTGGCATCCAGAACGCTGAGGGGCACCGCCGCCGCACTAGCAGCAAAAAGAACCGCACCCAGGCCTGCAGCCAGGGCCGCGCAGTGCTGGCTAAGGGGTGTCAAAAAATGCATGCTCAAGTCTCCTCTAACGGGTTTGAAATTCGGCGCTGACACGGCGCTTCATGGTGCGGGCGTAAACACCGGGCATCAGCTTGTTGACCCACCACGCCAGGCGCGAAGTGCGGTCGGGCAGCAACAGGTTTTGGCCGCGTGTTATCGCGTCAAAAATGCGCTGCGCAATGTCTTCGGGGCTGGACTCGCCACCGGTCGTGATCCGTGCGCCACCCGGCGCACCCCCTTGGCCGCCCAGCGCGGCGCCGCCGATGCCGGTGGCGATGAAGGAGGGGCAAATCAGGGTCACGCCAACGCCCTGGTCCTGCACCTCTGTGCGCAACGTGTCAAAAAATCCGTGCAACGCGTGTTTGCTGGCGCAGTAGCCGGTACGCCCCAGCAGCGGCGCATAGCCCGCCACGCTGGAGATGGCCGCCACCATGCCACGGCTGGCAAGCAGCGGGGGCAGGGCGGCATGGGTCATGTGCAGGGCGCCAAAGAAATTCACTTCCATCACCCGGCGAATGACGGCAGGGTCGGTGTCTTGCAGCAGGCTGCGGTGCGAGATACCGGCGTTGTTGATCAGAGCATCCAGCGTGCCAAAGTGCGCCACGGTTTTGCCCACCGCCAACCGGCACGCGGCGGGCTGGGTGATGTCGCCAGCCTCTGCGCCCCCGATGGCCAAGGTGCCCGTCGGCAGCGTGGCCACCAATTCGCCGAGTCTGGCCTGGTCCCGGTCCATCGCCGCGATGCGCGCGCCAGCCGCGGCGTAACGGCGGCACAGTGCCGCACCCAAGCCACCGGCCGCGCCGGTGACCAACACCACTTTGCCAGACCAGTTGCTGCGCTTCATGGCTGGGCGTGTGGTTGGGATTGGCGGGACTGCCGGTACAACTCAAACACCTGTGCCGAGTTGAGCTTGGGCACATAGCCAAACTCTTTCTTGAGCCGGGTGTTGAGCAGCACCGGGCGGTAGCGTAAAAAGTCGATCTGCTCGGGGCCGTATTGCGTGAGGTGCAGTTTTTTCAACAGCCACAGTCCCGCCTGCACCACGCTGGCGGGCAGCACACGGCAGTCTTTGCCCAGCCGCTGGGCGATTTCAAAAATGGTCAATTTGCCGTCGCCCGCCACGTTGAAAATGCCGGTCCTGGCCGAGTCGATGCCGTGCACGATGGCGCCGATCACGTCCTGGTCGTGGATGAAGACGAAGGGGCTGTCCGAGCCGGCAATGGCGATCAGCTTGGGTTTCTCAAACAGGTCGGTGATCTGGTTCCTGACCGTGGCGCCCAGAATGGTGCCGATGCGAAAAACAATTTGCTCCAGCTGCGGGTGGCTGTGGCGGTACTCCAGCAGCATTTCCTCCACCAGCCGCTTGTGGCAGGAGTAGGCAAACACCTTGTTGCCGCGAATGGCATCGGATTCCACCAGCCACTCCGGGCTGTCGGCGTAATAGCCATAGGCGGCACCCGACGAGGAGACGATGATGCGTTTGACGCCATGCTTCACACAGGCCTGCAACAGGTTGCGCGTGCCGTTCACATCCACGTCGTATTCGAAGGCGCGGTTGCTGTTCTTCCCCGGTGTGACGATGGAGGCCAGATGCACCACCACCTCGGGGGCGTTGCGGGCCACGATGGCGTCCACTTCGGGGGCGCGGATATCGGCCACCGCATAGACCACACCGGGAATGCGGGTGCTGGGTTCACGCACATCCAGGGCAACGACCAGCAGATCGGGGCGTTTCGACAAAGCGGCCACGGTTTGGCTGCCCAGGTAGCCGGAGCTGCCGGTGACGAGAATTGTTTTGCGGCGCATAGGTTTTACTTGGCGATGGAAGAAGAAGCGGCGGCGCGCGAGGCAGCTGGGTCGCGTTTGCTCCAGAACGTGGCCAGCGCCAGCCCCGAAACAATGTGCCAGATGCCCCACCAGGCGGTGATGATGGCCATGCCACCCAGCCCGTTGAACAGGTTGAAAATCAGGATCAGGCCCAGGCCCGAGTTCTGGATGCCCATCTCAAACGTGACGGCACGGCGGTCCCGTTCGCTCAAGCCCAGCAGCGTGGACAGTGAAAAACCGGTCACCAGCGCCAGGCCGTTGTGGATGAACACCACCACCACCACAAACTGGATGTACTCCATGAACTGCCGGAAGTTGGCCGCCAGCGCGCCCACCACAAACAGCGAAAACACCACCATCGAAAAGCGCTTCATCGGCTTTTCGGCGCGGGCCGCAAATTTGGGGAACTGGTGTGACACCCACATGCCCAGCACCAGCGGCAGGCCCAGCAAAATCACGATGTCCTTGAGCATCACCCACGGGTCCAGCGAGATGGTGCGCATCAGGTCATGGGTGACAGGGTGCAGGTTGCCCCAGAAGTTGAAGTTCAAGGGCGTCATGACAATCGCCAGGGCGGTCGAAACCGCGCTGGCGCTCACACTCAGCGCCGCATTGCCGCGGGACAGGTGCGTCAGAAAGTTGGACAGATGGCCCGCCGGGCAGGACGACACCAGAATCATGCCCAAGGCAATGCTGGGCATCGGATTGATGATCCAGATCAGCACGTAGGTCATGGCCGGAAAAATAAGGTGGTGGCCCACCGTGGCCAGCACCAGCCCCTTGGGGGACTTGAGCGCCAGGCGGAAGTCCGCCACCTTCAGGTCCAGCGCAATGCCGAACATCACCAGTCCGAGGATGGCGTTGAGCGCGGCAAGGGCGGCCGGGTTGAAATGCAGTTGTACCTGGTCGATGGGTAGCATGTCTGTCTCCTCATTTTTATAGGTGTCCTTTGGATGGACCCTTGGGTAAGACCTGATCGTAGGCCCTTGCCTTGAATTCGCAGTTGTCCCAGAATCCATCTTTTTTGCCAATTCGCGCCAATCGGCGCAAAGGATGCCGCCGTGGAGCAAACAAGCAGTGTGGGTGCGGGCTATGTGTCGGGCTTGATGGATGTTGCGGCCCGTGCCGGTGTGGGCCGCGATGCGCTGCTCAGCCACGCCGGGCTGCCGGGTCAGGAAGAGAGCCAGGCCCGCATGCCCATGGCCGATGTGATCCGGCTGTTCCAGTCGGCAGTGGCGCTGACCCAACGCCCGGACCTGGGGCTGGAGTTTGCCCGCCATGTGCGCCCCGGCACCTTCCATGTGCTGGGTTATGCACTGATGACCTGCAAAACGCTGGGCGAGGCGATTGCGCTGGTGCCGCACTACCGCCGCCTGGTGTTTGACATCGGCTACAGCGAGATGCGTTTTGTGCGCCAGGACGAAGAGGCGCGGCTGGGCTGGCACGTGGTCTCCCAGGCCTTGCCTTATTGCAACAGTCTGGCCGAGTCACTGATCGCAAGCTGGTACCAGTTTGGCCGCTGGATGGCCGGTGTGGAGCTGCCGCTCAAAGAGGTGTTGTTCGCACATGCGGCCCCTGCGGACACGCGCGCCTATGCCGCGTTTTTCGAATGCCCGGTGCGGTTTGGTGCGGGCGAAAACACCCTGGTGTTTTCCCAATCTTTGTTGGACATGCCCTTGTTGCAGGCCGACGAGACTTTGCACCTGGCCATGCGCGAGCAGGCCCAGGCCGCGATGGAGAAAGCCTTCAGCGAAACCGATCTGGCGCACCGCCTGCGCCAGGCGCTGATTCCGTTGATGCCCAAATGCGAGGCCACGCTGGAGAAGGCGTCGGCTGTGCTGCACATGGCTCCCCGCTCCCTGCAGCGCCGTCTGGGCGAGGTAGACCTCAGGTTTCAGGGGGTGCTGGATGCGGTGCGCAAGGACATGGCCGTGATCTATCTGCGTGATCCGGGCCTGAGTATTTTGGACGTGGCCTTGTTGCTGGGGTATGCCGAGCAGAGTTCCTTTACCCGGGCTTTTCGCGTCTGGTTTGCCTGCAGTCCGTCGGCATGGCGCCGCGCGCCGCCTCAGCGCTGACGCAAGGGCTGCAGCAACACCACCAGGGCACCCGCGCCGCCCTGCGCACGCGGCGCTTGCACAAAGGCCAGCACCTCGGACTTTTGCACCAGCCAGCGGTGCACCTTGTCTTTGAGCACCGGTGTCTTGCTGGGCGAGCCCAGGCCTTTGCCGTGCACCACCCGCACGCAGCGTATGCCTTGTTGGTGCGACTCGCGGATGAAGCCGCCCAGGGCTTCGCGCGCCTCGTCGCTGCGCAGACCGTGCAGGTCCACCTGGCGCTGGATGGACCATTCACCCCGGCGCAGCCTGCGCGCCACATCCATGCCGACACCGGGGCGGCGAAAGCTCAGGTGTTCATCGGTGTCCAGCAGGGTGCTGACATCCACTTCGTCACTCAGGGCCTCGCGCAAGGCGGCTTCTTCGTCCAGCAGGCGCTGCATGGGCTCGGGCTCGGGTGGTGTGGGTTTGAGGTCGGCGGTGGGGGCGTGGCGCAAGCGGGTGACGGCTCCGGCAGCCATCTGGAACAGGTTGTGCTGGGCTGCCAGACGCTTGGCCTCCAGGGCGCGTGTGGCCACCATCAGCGCTTCGCGCTGTGCGCGTGCCCGCATTTCCTGCTGCACCAGTTTCAGGTCGGCCAGGCAACGCAGGCGCAAGGGCTGGGAGGTCATATCAGGCCTGTTTCCGCCATGGACAGGGCCTGCCCCTGGCCGACGATGACATGGTCCAGCACCCGCACGTCCACCAGGGCCAAGGCGGCCTTGAGGGTCTGGGTCAGCGCTTCGTCAGCGCGCGAGGGCTGCACCGTGCCGCTGGGGTGGTTGTGCGCCAGCACCACTGCGCTGGCCTGGTGGTGCAGCGCCTTGATGACCACCTCACGGGGGTAGACCGAGGTTTGCGTCAAGGTGCCGTGAAACAACTCTTCCATGGCCAGCAGCCTGTTTTGCACGTCCAGAAACAGCACCGCAAACACCTCGTGGCTGCGGGCCGCCAGGTGCAGTTGCAGGTAGTGCTTGACGGCGTTGGGGTCGGCAAACACGGTGCGTTCCTGCAATTGCTGGGCCATGGCGCGGCGCGCCAACTCCAGCACCGCCACGATTTCGGCCCGTTTGGCCGGGCCCAGGCCTTTGATGCGCTTGAGGTCATCGGCGGTGGCGTGCAGCAGGCCGGCAAGGCCATCGAATCCATCGGTGTCACTTTCGGTTTTTTTGAGCTCCAGCAGTTCGCGCGCCATGTGCAGAACGCCCTTGCCGTGGATGCCGGTGCGCAGCAGAACGGCCAGCAGCTCCACGTCGCTGAGGGCGCCAGGGCCACGCGCCAGCAGCTTTTCGCGCGGACGGGCGTCGGGGGGCAGGTCTTTGAGGGGCATGGGCGCGGTACACATCAAATCATTGAACTTTGTCAAAGTTAACACATCGATGGCTTGCTGTTTTTAACAGCAGCGGGTGGTGGCGTCTTGACAATGGGAGTGGCCTGAATACCTTTTAGACAGGATTGATATGCCATTGCCGTTGGATGCAGATTCTGAGCCGCCCAATACCTTTTCAAGGCGATCCAGGCGGCCGTGGTCGGTGCGAACCCTGCTGGTCTGGCTGGTGCTGGCCTGTTTTCTGCCCGGCCTGGCGGGCACCGTCTTTCTGCTTTTGCAGGAGTACCAGGAAGGACGTGCACAACTCCAGAGAAATACGCTCCAGACAACGCGTGCACTGGTCCAGACCGTAGATGCCCAACTGCATTTGGCCCAAAACGCCGCGCAAGCACTCGCCACGTCCGAGTCATTGGCCCGGCAGGACTTTGCAGCGTTCTATCGGCGGGCACAGGCGCTGTTGCACGCCAGCGATATCGGCCAATATGTCGTCATCAGTACCGAAAACGGGGAGCCGCTGGTCAACACCTTGCGCCCTTTGGGGGCGCCAGTGTCTGCGCATGCCAACCTGGAGCAACTCCGGCGCGTGTTTGCCACCGGGCGGCCTGTGGTCTCGGATGTCTTTCTTTCGTCCTTTACCGGCAGCCCCGTCGTCAGCATTGAAGTCCCTGTTCGCTCCGGTGGCAAAGTGGTTTTTGCCTTGAGCATGGTTATCCCCGTGCAGTCCTTGAGCGATATTTTGAGCCGCCAAAACTTGCCACGGGATTGGGTGGCCGTGGTGTTTGACAGCACGGGCACCATTGCCGCGCGCACCCATTTGTCCGAACGGTTTGTCGGGCAAATGGGTGTCCCCGAGCTGCTTCAACAATTGCAGAAGGCTTTCGACGGTACTTTTGAAGTGACCTTGAAAGAAGGTGTTCCGACCTTGGCGTCCTTTAGCCGGTCGAGGATGTCCGGCTGGAGTGTGGTGATCGGCACTCCTCGCCAGAGTCTGGAGGCGCAGTTGGTACGTACCGTGGCCTTGCTCAGCTTGGGCGCGGTCCTGGTTTTTGGTCTGAGTATCGGCCTGGCGTGGTTCGTGGGAGGGCGAATTGCCAGATCGGTTCGGGCCTTGAGCGCGTTTGCCCGCGCCCTGGCGGCTGACGGTGAGCGGGTGGCGATGCCGCGGGTGCATCTGCGTGAAACCCAACAGGTCGCCCAAGCCATGGCACAGGCCTCTGCCTTGTCGAATGAGCGCAAGGCGGCGCTGCTGGTGTTGAACGAAAACCTGCGCCTGGCCCAGGCCGACCTTCAGGACAAAGTGGAAGTGGCCGAGGCCGCCATCCGCGCCAAACGCGTATTTCTTGACGTCATGTCCCATGAATTGCGAACACCACTGAATGCCATCATCGGGTTTTCGGGCACTCTGCTGATGCGCATATCCGGCCCACTCACGCCGACCCAGGAAAAACAACTCGACCACATCAAAATGAGCGGAAAACACCTGCTCGCGATTGTCAATGACGTCCTGGACTTCTCCAGGATTGAATCCGGCAGGTTTGAATTGATCCCGGCCGCGTTCGAGCCGCACCAGTTTCTGGAGGAATGCGCAGCCCAATTTGCCCCAGCGGCCCAGGCCAAAGGTCTGGAACTCACGGTGGACTGGCGGGGGCCGAAGGGCCAGCGGTACTGGGCCGACCTCAATGGTTTGCGCCAAGCCCTGTCCAACCTCGTCAACAACGCCCTCAAATTCACGGAGCGGGGCTTTGTGCGGGTGGAAGCCTGTGAAGTCGAACGCCATGACAAGGCATCGGTGCTGGAATTTGCTGTCACGGACAGCGGCATCGGTATCCCGGCTGACAAGCAGACACTGTTGTTTCAGCCCTTTTTGCAGGTGGACAGCTCCAGCACCCGTGCCTATGGGGGGACCGGTCTGGGGCTTTGCATCGTGCGCAGCCTTGCGAATTTGATGGGGGGAGAGGTCGGCGTGGAAAGTGCCGCAGGACAGGGATCGCGCTTCTGGTTCCGTATCCGGGCCGATCTCCAGCCAGAGCTTCAAGGCGAACGGTAAGCACCTTCGCCCATGGTTTCTACAATAGAGGCCAGTTTATCGGGACTTTTATGACTACAACGCTTCCCCTGGTCCAGTCGGACTCCTTTTTGACCTTGCATTACCGTTTGGGCGGGCCCGCCGGAAACGCCATCAACACCTTCGACGGCAAGCCTGCCACGCTGACCCTGGGCACGGGTGAGTTGTCTCCCGCGCTGGAGGCGTATCTGGTGGGGCTGGAGGAGGGCGCCCGCGCCACCTTTGAGGTGCCTGCGGGCGCTGCTTTTGGCGAGCGCAACCCGGCCATGCAGCAGTGGCTGGATGCCAAGGTGCTGCGCGAGATGGGCGACCCGCAGGAATCTTTCCGCGTCGGCGACGTGGTCGAATTTCCCACCCCGGATGGACAAGGCAAATTCGCCGGCGCGGTGATGCAGGTGCGTTACTCCTTCGGCAAAGACGACCTGGAAGCCGTGCTGTTTGACTTCAACCACCCCTTGGCGGGCCAGCCGGTGACGTTTGAAGTGCATGTGATTGGGGTGCTGTGAACGATTCTGTTGTGCCCCAGGAAGTGCTTTTAGCGGAGCCGCGCGGTTTTTGCGCCGGGGTGGACCGCGCCATTGAAATCGTGGACCGCGCGCTGCAAAAGTTCGGCCGCCCCATCTACGTGCGCCACGAAATCGTGCACAACACCTATGTGGTGAACGACCTCAAGAACCGGGGCGCCATTTTTATTGAAGAGCTGGACGACGTGCCGCCCGGCGCCACCCTGGTGTTCTCGGCCCACGGTGTCAGCCAGGCCATTCAGCGCGAAGCCCTGGCGCGCGGTTTTCGCATCTTTGATGCCACCTGCCCCCTGGTCACCAAGGTGCATGTGGAAGTAGCCAAGCTGCACAAGGAAGGTTTTGAATTCATCATGATCGGCCACAAGGGCCACCCCGAGGTGGAAGGCACCATGGGCCAGCTGGACAGCGGTATCCACCTGGTGGAAGACGTGGCCGATGTGGCCCGCGTGGCCCCCGGCCAGACCGAAAAACTGGCAGTGGTGACCCAGACCACGCTGAGTGTGGACGACGCGGCGGAAATTGCAGCCGCCGTCAAGGCCCGCTTTCCCTGGGTGCGCGAGCCCAAGCAGCAAGACATTTGCTACGCCACGCAAAACCGCCAGGATGCGGTCAAGGTCATGAGCCCGCAGGTGGACATTGTGATCGTGGTGGGCAGCCCCACCAGTTCCAACAGCAACCGCCTGCGTGAAGTGGCGCGCAAGCTGGGCACCGAGAGCTATATGGTGGACAGTGCCGACGAGTTGCGGCCCGAGTGGTTTGAAGGCCGCCAGCGCGTGGGCCTGACCGCCGGCGCCTCGGCCCCCGAGATTTTGGTGAAAGCCGTGATCGACCGCATCAAGGCCCTGGGCGCGGTGTCGGTGCGCAAGATGGACGGCATCGAAGAGACCGTGAAGTTCCCCTTGCCCAAAGGACTCAGATTGGATAATGCTATCTAATTGATAGCTGTCTGCGCAATAAAATAGAGGGCTAGAGGCCTTTTTGATACTTAAACTAATTCAATAACACCATGTTAGACATCACCCTGCTGCGCAAAGATCTGGATTCGGTCGTAGCCCGCCTTGAGACCCGCAAAAGCCCGCAAGCCTTCCTCGACGTGGAGGCCTTCAAATCCCTGGAAGCCGAGCGCAAAACCATTCAAATGCGCACCGAAGAGTTGCAGTCCAAGCGCAACACCTTGAGCAAACAAATCGGCCAGCTCAAAGCCAAAGGCCCGGCCGGGCAGAGCGAGGTGGACGCGGTGATGGCCGAGGTGGCGGGTTTGAAATCGGAATTGGAAGCATCAGCCACCCGCCTGGACGTGATCCAGGCCGAGATGCAAACCCTGTTGCAGGCGGTGCCCAACCTGCCCCACGAGAGCGTGCCGGTGGGCGCCGACGAACACGCCAACGTGGTGGTGCGCAGCTGGGGGCAGCCCAAGGCATTCGACTTCACGGTGAAAGACCATGTGGATGTGGGCACCCCGCTGGGGCTGGACTTCGAGATGGGCGTCAAGCTCACGGGCTCGCGTTTCACGGTCATGAAAGGCCCGATTGCCCGTATGCACCGGGCGCTGAGCCAGTTCATGCTGGACGTGCAGACCCAGGAGCACGGCTACACCGAGTGTTACACCCCCTATATCGTCAACGGCGACAGCCTGCGCGGCACCGGCCAGTTGCCCAAGTTTGAAGGCGACCTGTTTGCCGCCAAAAAGGGCGGCCAGGACGGCGAGGCCCAGCCCGACCACACTGCGCTGTACCTGATTCCCACCAGCGAAGTGCCTTTGACCAACTTTGTGCGCGATGTGGTCACCCCTGAGGCAGAGCTTCCCATCAAGCTGACCGCCCACACGCCCTGTTTCCGCTCCGAGGCCGGCAGCGCGGGCCGCGACACGCGGGGCCTGATTCGCCAGCACCAGTTCGACAAGGTGGAGATGGTGCAGATCGTGCACCCCGAGCAGAGCTACGCAGCGCTGGAGGCCATGACCGGCCACGCCGAAGCCATTTTGCAAAAGCTGGGCCTTCCCTACCGCGTAATGAGCCTGTGCACCGGCGACATGGGCTTTGGCGCCAGCAAGACCTACGATCTGGAGGTGTGGCTGCCCGCGCAAAACACCTACCGCGAGATCAGCTCGGTCTCCAACTGCGAGGCCTTCCAGGCCCGGCGCCTGCAGGCGCGCTTCAAAAACGCCCAGGGCAAGAACGAACTGGTGCACACCCTCAACGGTTCCGGCCTGGCGGTGGGCCGCACGCTGGTGGCGGTTCTGGAGAATTACCAGAACGCCGACGGCTCGGTCACCGTGCCCGAAGTGCTGCGGCCTTACCTGGGTGGGCTGGAACGGCTGCAGGCCTGATAGAATCCAGCCTTCGTCCAAAACGATGCAAACCAGGAGTGGTGGCAGAGTGGCCGAATGTACCTGACTCGAAATCAGGCGTACCGCAAGGTACCGTGGGTTCGAATCCCACCCACTCCGCCAAGCTACATAAGCGTCTAGTGCTATCAAAAATATAGCCTAGGCGCTTTTTGGTTTCAGGCGCTCTCATTCCATTTCCATACCAAGGCGATATGTCGTTGCCCCTTCTTGCCGTGCTTAAGCACTGCCTGCGTCGGTGCGTCTCTCGCCCTGATCTGAAAACGGAAATCAGACGCTGAGTGAATTTCCTTTCCGCAACAGGCGCTTTGTGCTTAAATCTTCGCTGCTACAAACGCTGGATTGGGATTTAACATGGCTTCCACATCGTCCATCGCCGCCTCGGGCATGCACACCGCCCAAACGCGCTTGAATTCCACGGCACACAACATCGCCAATGTGAGCACCGACGGCTTTCGCCGACAGGAAGTGACCTCAACGGAGCAGCCAGGTGGTGGTGCGGCGCCCGCACTCAACCGGTCCAGTGTGGTCGGAGCGGCCCTGGAAACGGATGTGGTGACCCAGCTGCAGGCCAAAAATGCCTTTTTGGCCAATCTGGCGGTATTCAAAACCAGTAACCAGATGGCCGGAGCGCTGCTGGACAAAACGGCTTAGCCGCCGAGTGCGCCCTGCTGCTACCGATTGGCCGCTTGCTGCGCAAATGTAAGTGCCCATGGCGCAATGCTGCTTGCGGGCATGGGCCGTGCATAGTGGTAGCCCTGTGCATAGGTGCATCCCATGCTGGCGAGCGCCACCCCCGTGGCTGCATCCTCAATGCCTTCGGCCACTGTCGTGATATCCAATAGCCGTGACAGTTCCAGGGCCGATTTGACAATTTGGAAGCTGCGCGCCGAAGTGTGCATTTGTTGCACAAAGGTTTTGTCTATTTTGATACACGAAAACGGCAGCGTCTGGAGGTAACTCAAGCCCGCGTAACCAGTTCCGAAGTCGTCCAGGGCAATACCGACCCCCAGCGCGCGCAAGCGGTGCAGCGCCGTGGACACGATGTTCACATTGCTGATGACGATGGTTTCGGTCAGTTCGATGCGCAGCTCCTGGGGCGGCATGTGGTGCTCTTGCATACAGGCCTGAATGCTCTCGACAATGCCGGGGCTGCAAAGCTCAGGGGCCGAGAGGTTGACGCTCATGAAGGGGGTGTGGATGGGGCCTGAAACGCACGGCGAGCGCAGTGTCCGCCAATCAGCTGCGGCTTGGTGCAGCACCCACTGCCCAATCCGGTGAATCAACCCTGTTTTTTCGGCAAGCGGAATGAATTCCTCTGGGCTGACCATGCCCAACTGGGGATGACGCCAGCGGATCAGCGCTTCAAAACCGACGAGGGCCGTAGTGCCGTACAAAATAATGGGTTGGTAAAACAGCTCCAGCTGGCTGTCATCGATGGCGTCTGACAGGTCATGCGCCAGCGAGAGCGTGCGCACGGCCGCTGCATGCAGGTCCACCGTCGGCAGCGCCGCGGTGGCTGTGGTTGGGTCTTGTATCGCCGGGGGTTCCGTGCCAGCGGGTTCACCGCTGGAGTTGCGAAAACGCTCCAGCATCAAACGCAAGAGGTATTGGATCACTGGATCGGCGCGCCCCAGCAGTTCTTCGACATGGGCCCGGTCGATACGCACCAGACTGGTGGGCACCAAAGTCCGCACCGTGGCTGTGCGGGGCTGGCGGTCCAGCAGGGCCACCTCGCCAAACATGGCCCCCGCCGCCAGCACCGCCACCCGCCGCTGATCGGCGCCTGTTAACACTTCAACACAGCCGCTCTCGATGACATAGGCGGCATCGCCAGAATCCCCATTTTTGAAAACGGTCATCTGACCTTCGAACCGCTCGCGTTTGAAGCCGTTGGCAATTTTTATCATCATTACCCCCTAGTTCGTCCAGCGCGCATTGTGACTTGGATTCTGGTTTGCCACTGAATAGGGCAGTTCATTCGGCCCAACTGGCAAGCACCCGCTGCCAAATGTTGCCTGGTTTTTATACAAATTGGTTGCAAACAAGAATGATTCGCATTTATACTGACAAAATGAAACATTCTTCCCAATCCAATTCTTGTAAGCATGTTGGCCTTGCCCACAGCCATGTAGGTGAAGTCTCCATGTGTCCAGACTGCGGCGTGGTCCATATTTCGCTGCAGTATTTTTCCGTGCGTTTTGATCTGGAGGCGTTTCGTGCCTTGGCCCAAATGCTGGGTGTTGCCCAAGCCCGGATTGAGCGATCTGCGCAAACGATGTCGCCACTGGCGGAGGCACCCGATGTGCTGAGTTTGGATGGATCGCCCCAAGGGCTGGTTCACTGAACGTTTCGCTGGATCAAATCACTGGAGGACCTACCGATGTGTGACCATGCAACCGACCAGCCGCTGGCATATTCTGGCCCACCCAAATTGCAGGGGGGCGCCACGCCTTCAACGGGGTCCCGCAGGCGAAGGTTATGGGATTTGGATCACCAATGCCATTGCCCCGTCGTCGGGGTCTGCTTGCCGCTGGACACCCTGCGGCGGCTGGTGAACAAAGCCCTGGGGGGCAAGGCTTTTGCGGATGACTACGAAGTGCATGTGGGCGCGGTGGCCGAATGTGGCCACAGAAACCGCCTCTCCGAGCTGCTGCAAAATGAACTGGAGAGGCGTTATACCCGCGAAGTACTGCAATTCCGCCAGGCCAAGACGACCAGAGACGTTGCCGACTTGTGGGCAGGTGCCATCCGCCAGGGGGATGTAACGGGGGCGTTTTGGGCCGCCTTGACCCATGCGCGCTGCGATGATGTGCTGCAAGAGGTGCTGTGCCGCGACATGCACATGCTGCAACACCAGGCCGGGGCCACGGCGCGTATCGACATTGCCCGCTTCAATGCCCTGCTGGGCGAGAACCTTGTCCTTACCAAGGAGCTGGGCAAGGTACAGGAGCGCAGTACGCGCCTCATATCGGAGAAGTCCGGTGAGATTGAGCGGTTGGGTGCACAACTGGTGCGCCTGCGGGCTGAAAGCATGGGCAAGGACAGCCGCATTGCTTTCCTGTGTGAGGATGTGGCTGCCATCAAAGCGTCACAACCGCAGTTTGACCTGAACGTGCGTTTGCAAAAGAAGGTGGAGCAGATGGCGTTGCGCCAGCAGGAACTCGAAAACCAGTGTGCCGAATTGCGGCAAAAGCTGGCATCCGCCACCAAATCGCTGGAAGGAATGGAGCACGAGGCGCTACGTGCCGAAACCAGGGACGTGGTGGAGCCGACGGAGCCGCGCACATCGCCTGTGACGGTCTATTTGCAGCATAAAACCGTGTTGTGCGTGGGCGGGCGTAGCGGCAGTATTGCGAGCTACCGTGATGTCGTTGAACGTGTTGGCGGACGTTTTGCGCACCACGACGGCGGACTGGAGGACAGCCATAGCATTCTTGACTCCAACCTGGCTGCTGCAGATTTGGTGATATGCCAAACGGGCTGCATCAGCCACAACGCCTACTGGAAGGTGAAGGATTTTTGCAAGCGTACCGGCAAACGCTGCGTGTTTGTCGAAAACCCAAGCGCATCCTCCCTGGTGCGTGGGCTGGAATTGATATCCAGCAAAGATACACAAGCCAATCAGGTGGAGACTTCTGAAGTGTCGCTGGACGAAGCAAAGGGCTGAGCGCACATATTTTCAGGTACCTGTATCCACCCAAGGAGCGCAATATGGACGAAGTCAAGAATCAGCTTGCGATTGACGCATTGAACCGCATCATGGAATTGGAGTTGGCCGGGGTCGTGCGGTACACGCATTACTCACTCATGGTGTATGGCTATAACCGCATTCCCATCGTGTCTTGGCTCAAAGACAATGCACAGGAAGGGCTTGGCCACGCCCACAGGGCCGGTGAACTGGTGACCCTGCTGGGCGGGCACCCCTCTTTGAAAATAGGTGCTCTGCTGGAAACCGCAAAGCACGACATCGGGGACATCCTTCGGGAAAGCCTGGAGCACGAAAAGAACGCACTCGCGGCCTACTACGCGCTATTGAAAATTGCCGAAGGAACTTCGGTGTTGCTGGAAGACTACGCCCGCGACATGATCGTCCAGGAAGAAATGCATCTGGACGAGGTGAACAAAATGCTGCGTCGACCCGGCGACATGGCCCCTTTCAACGAGTAGTGCTGCAAGCGGCCGCGCAGTGCCGTTGAGTGCTCTGATCAGAGTTGCCCTTCGCTGAGGGTATGCAACTGGAACTGCCCGCTTTTATGCCATAGCCAGGTGTCGGTGTAGGTGAGTTTTCCCAGCCTGGCAGGCACCGGAAAGGGTGAGGCAAGGCGGATCGTGCGCTCTATTTCTGCCATGACCTCGGGTGCGTGGGTGGGCGCGCGCATCCAGCGCACACCGGTCACAAAACCCCGCGCGTCAATGTTCGTCTCCAGTACACCTACCGCATACAGCAAGGGCGGAAGTTTGCCTGTGTATATACGGTCCCCGTTATTTTTGTATAAGTGCCTGGCGGCATCGGGTCTATAGTCTTGCACGCTGGCCGCGCGTGAAATATTGGGCGGCAGCACCGGGGTCTGCACTACCGGTGGAAGCATCGAAGCGGGCGGTGCCGCGGGTATCGGTGGCGCAGTGGGCGGGCGCGAAGCGCACCCGGCCACCAAGGTGGCGATGCAAGCCCAGAGGCTGGCCCATGGCCATGGACGGTGTGAAGAGTTTCCAACGGAGTGCTGTGGCATGCAAGTCTCGATCTTCGGTAGTGGCGGGCAAGCATACTGTGCCCGAATTTTCCCCGGCCGGGACGAAACCAACACTAAAAAGGGTATCTGATTGTGACTTTGACCTCCCGGTTTTTGGACCTCCTGGCACGGGAAGACGCGGTGCTGGTCACGGTGCATTCCACGCGCGGCTCGGTGCCGCGCGAAACCGGCGCGTGGATGGCGGTTTTTGCGCACACCACGGTAGCCACGGTGGGGGGCGGGCGCCTGGAGCTGGATGCCATTGGCCATGCGCGTGCAGGCCTTGTACATGGCACCTTGGCCACCGGGCAGGGGGTGGAAACGGTGCGCTACGCGCTCGGCCCCAGCCTGGGGCAGTGCTGCGGCGGTGAGGTGCACCTGCGGTATGAGCGGGTGACCGCGCGCGATGCCGCCCGGCTCATCCCGCATTTGGCCCGTGCGCCGGTGCCGGTGGCCTTGTTTGGCGGCGGCCACGTCGGCCGGGCCGTGATTGCGGTGCTGGGCACCTTGCCCATGGCAGTGCGCTGGATCGACAGCCGCGACGAGATTTTTCCGGACCAGGTTCCCGCCCATGTGCAGTGCGAGCACTCCGACCCGGTGCAGGCAGCGGTGGCCGATTTACCTGCCGGTTCCCGGGTGTTGATCATGAGTTTCAGCCATGCCGAAGACCTGGACGTGGTGGCGGCTTGTCTGGCACGCCAGCGCGCACACGGGGATTTACCCTATGTGGGCCTGATTGGCAGCCAAACCAAATGGGCTTCGTTCCGCCAGCGTTTGCAGGCCCGGGGTTTCAGCCAGGCCGAGATGGCGCACATCACCTGCCCGATCGGGGTGCCGGGTATTGCGGACAAACGCCCCGAGGCCATTGCGGTGGCGGTGGCTGCGCAATTGCTGCAAGTGTCGGCGGATCAGGGTTAACACCGATCCATTCGCTGGCGCAAGAGTCTGCAAAACTGTATACACTTTGTATCCAGGTCGCAGCGGAGCGGGGCATTGCACAATGCCTGTGTTCGTGACCCCTACTGCTTACAGCGCCCGCAGTGGTGAGCAGACGCGCATGGGCGGGCTCCATTGCCCGCAACAATTGAGATCGAATCTATGGAAAGCTACCTTCTGGACTGGGCGAACCTGCTGCTGCGCTGGGTTCACGTCATCACCGCCATCGCCTGGGTGGGCTCCTCGTTCTACTTTGTTTTTCTGGACAGCAGCCTCACTCCGCCGACGGATGAAGACCTCAAACGCCAGGGCGTCAGCGGTGAGCTGTGGGCCGTACACGGCGGCGGTTTCTACCACCCGGTCAAATTTGCGGGAGCGCCGCCGCTGTTGCCTGCCCATTTGCACTGGTTTTACTGGGAGAGCTACAGCACCTGGCTAACCGGGTTCGCGCTGTTCACCGTGTCCTACCTGTGGAATGCGGGCACTTACCTGATCGACAAGTCGGTGCTGGACTGGGCGCCGTCCTCGGCCATTGCCGTGGCGCTGGCTTTTCTGGTGCTGTTCTGGCTGGCCTACGACGGCATTTGCCGCGTCTTTGGACAGCGTAAAAACGGTGACGCCATCGTCGGCGCGCTGGTGGCACTGCTGGTGTGCGGGGCGGCCTGGCTGGCCTGCCACTGGTTTGCCGGGCGGGCGGCCTTTTTGCTGATCGGCGCCATGGTCGCCACCAGCATGAGCGCCAATGTGTTTTTCTGGATCATTCCCGGCCAAAAGACCATGGTGGCGGACATCCAAGCCGGTCGGCCGGTGGACCCCATCCACGGCAAACGTGGCAAACAGCGCAGTGTGCACAACACCTATTTCACGCTGCCGGTGCTGTTTGCCATGCTGAGCAACCACTACAGCTTCACTTACAGCCATCCAAATAACTGGCTGGTGCTGATTCTGATGATGCTGGCCGGTGCCGCCATTCGCCAGTTTTTCGTGCTGCGCCATGGCTACAAGCTGGGCCGCAATGGCCACCCCTGGCGTTATGCGCTGGTGGGTGTGGTCGTGATTGTGGGGGTTCTGGTGTGGCTGAAGCCGGTGCCGCAAGCCAATGCTGTTGCTATGAATTCAGTAGCTGTTCACGCTGATTCCACGGGGGCTGGAGCACAAATTGACTATCAAAAACTGCAGCCCTTGCTGGCCCAGCGTTGTTATACATGCCATGGCGAAACCGTGCAGATGAAAAATGTCCGCCTGGACTCCCCGCAGGGGGTGAAAAGCCACGCCCAGGCCATGTACCTGCAGGTGGTGCTGAACCGCGCCATGCCCTTGAACAATGCCACCGGCATCACCGAGGCAGAGCGTTTGCTGGTCAAACAATGGTTTGAAAGCGGTGCCAGCGTCAACTAAAGCAGCTGTGTTTCAGCGTTGGGCCGTGGCCAAACGCAGTGCCAAGCCCACAAACACCACACTGGCGACGCGGTTCAACCAGCGCTGGGCACGCAAGGAGCGCTGGAAGGCCTGGCCGAAGCTGGCGGCAAAGCAGGCGATGGCGCCGAAGGTCAGCAGCGCCGCCAGGATAAAAACCATGCCCAATACCAAAATTTGCACCGCCATACTGCCCCGCGCCGGGTCGGCAAACTGGGGCAAGAACGCCAAAAAGAAAATGGCGACCTTGGGGTTGGTGAGGTTCATCAGTACGCCCCGGCCATAGGTTTTTCCGGCCGACATGGCGGGGCTGTCCGCGCTGTTGGCAAACCCAACACCCACCACCGGCGCCCGCCAGGCGCCCCAGGCCAGCCACACCAGATAAGCTGCGCCGCAGAGCTTGAGTACGGTAAACGCGGTGCTGGACGCCGCAAAAATAGCCGCCAGGCCCAGTGCCACCGCTGCGGTGTGGAACAGCAGCCCGGAACACAGGCCCAGCACCACCAGCAGGCCCGCGCGTCTGCCATGCACGGCCGAATGCAGCAGCACAAATACGTTGTCGGGGCCGGGGGCCAGGGCCAGCAAGACCGAGGTGGCGAAGAAGGTGAGGGTGGTGTCAAAAGTAGGCATGGTGCCTGGCAGTTTAAGTGCAGTTCAGGCCAGGTACAGCGCGGCCAGGGCCAAAACAGCGGGTACGGTTTGTACAAACAAAATGCGGATTTGCACCGTAGCGGCGCCCCAGATGCCAGCCACCGCGACACAGACCAAACCGTAGACCGTGAAGGCGTGGGCGGTTGCAGCCTCTGGCAGCACAAAGCCACAGGCCAGCGCCGCCGCCAGAAAACCGTTGTAGGCGCCCTGGTTGGACATGGCGGGGGCCATGGTGTCCGCTTGTTCCTTGCTCAGGCCAAACACCTTGCGGCCCCGGCTCTTGAATAACACGGTTTCCAGCAAGAAAATGTACACATGAATCAAAAGAACCAGGGCGGCGAGAACTTGGGCGGCGATCAACATAGGTGTCCTTCAATAGAGTGGGTAAGGGCCATGAACCGGCAGCAAGGCTGTCAGATGCCGCTAGAATACATAATTATGTTATGCGATATATGTCTCCGATGAGACACTCTGAAACCAAGCCCGTGGTGGATGGCCGCAAAGCCAACGCCGAGTCCACCCAGGTCGCCCTACGTGCGGCGGGTCGCCAGTTGTTTGGTCAACTGGGTTATGAAGCCACCTCGCTGGGGGCCATTTGTGCCCAGGCGGGCGTCACCACCGGCGCGCTGTACCACCACTTCGGTGACAAAAAGGGACTGTTTGCTGCTGTGGCCGAGGAGTTGGATGCGGGGCTGGTGCGGCTGGCTTCCCGCGCCCGCACCCAAGCGCTAGAGCGGGGTGCCAATGCCTGGGGCGGGTTTCTGGCTGCGATGGATGTTTTTCTGCAAGCCGGGCTCAACCCCGAAGGTCGGCGCATCGGCCTGACCGACGCCCCCGCCGTGCTGGGCACCCAAGGTTGGCTGGAGATACGGGAGCGCCAGGGCCTGGGTGCGATGGTGCAGACGGTGGTGGCCCTGCAGGCACAGGGCTTGCTGCAAGCCGGCGACCCCGGCTTGCGGGCCCGGCTCATTCTGGGGCTGCTTTACGGCGCGGTGGAAGCCCTGGCGCACGACCCCCAGGCCGCCGACGCAGCGCTGCCCGACGCCCGCCAATTGCTGCATGCCATGCTGGAAGGTATGCGGCCCTCAAAAAGTCCGTGAAAACGGGCCGTCCTGTCAGGAGGCGCTACGGGGGGATCTCTGGCCAATCGGCAAACGGGAAGGGCACCTCTTCCGTCGCAAAACTCTCAAATTCTGCAATCTGGCGCAGGTATTGCCCCAAGTGTTGCCCAAAAGTGCGAAGCCGCGCGTTGGGTGTACCGCTCACCAGTGTGAGCACAAACTGAACCACCGCCAGCACGCCCAGCAAGGTGCTGGCCAACTGGAAGGCCAGGGCCATCACCACCATCAAGAGGCCGCGCACCCAGATTTTGCGCGGTTTCGAGGCGAATTCCGGTTCGGTGGAGCCGGGGGTGTCAGGCATGGCGAACTCCTGTGGGCGTTACAAAATCCCATTCTCAACGAAAGCCGGAGGGCCGTATTTGCGCCAACGCAAGCTGCTTGGCTGCCAGCGCTGGTCCGTGAAACCGGTCACTAACCGTGTACCGAAAAGCGGTCCGGTGGTGGATTCTGACGATGGGCGCTGCCCCCTACTTGCTGGGCAAGGGGAAAACAGACAGGGGAGGGCTGCCACAATGGCGGCTTCGCCAATTGCTTGTAAATTCCATGACCCTGGATTCATTGAATCGCCGTTTTCATTCCCGTTTTGACCTTCGGCCGGACCAGGCCGAGGTTGCCGAGATAGATGCAACATTTCGCAGTGGTGTCGAGTTTCGTGGCACCAACCTGTGGGTGCTGATTTTTGCGATTTTCATCGCCTCGATTGGCTTGAACGTCAACTCCACAGCGGTCATCATTGGAGCCATGTTGATTTCACCCTTGATGGGGCCCATCATGGCGCTGGGCTATGGTGCAGGCATCAACGATTCGGCCTTGATGCGCTCGTCCTTGTTCAATCTGGGCCTGGCTGCGTTGATCAGTTTGTTGGTCTCCACCGTGTATTTTTGGGTAAGCCCTCTGACGCTGGCGCATTCAGAACTGCTGGCGCGCACCACGCCGTCGATCTGGGATGTACTGATTGCGCTGTTTGGAGGTTTGGCGGGGGTGATTGGAGCCACCCGGCGGATCAAGTCCAACCTGATTCCAGGCGTGGCGATTGCCACGGCCTTGATGCCGCCCCTGTGCACAGCGGGTTATGGCCTGGCCGCTGGCAACTTGTCGTATTTTTGGGGTGCGTTTTACCTGTTTTCCATCAACTGTGTGTTCATTGCCATGGCCACCTTGATGATGGTGCGGGTCATGCGCCTGCCGAGTGTGAAGCTGCTGGAGGACCGCTCGCTCATCAAACGGCGCACCGTGATTGGCCTGGTGGTCGTTATGACCATGGTGCCCAGCCTTTTTTTGGCCATCAATCTGGTGCAGAAAGAGTGGTTTGATACCAATGCGGCGCGTTTTGTGCAGCAGGTGCTGCGTGCCAAAACCAATGTGATGGTGGTGTCGCAGGAGCCAGACTTCCATGCCAGGCAACTGCGCGTTAATGTGGTGGGTGATCGCCTGCTGGATGCCGATATCAAAGCGATGGAACTGCGACTGCCTGAATTTGGGCTTGACGGTGCCCAGCTTGCACTAACACAGTCGGGTCAGGTGATGCCGGATATGAATGCGGTGAAACGGGACCTGCTTAACGATTTTCTGCAAACCAACCGGGCTGATATTGCCGAGCGTGACGCGCGCATCGCCTCGCTGCAAGGTGAATTGCAAAATTTGCGCCAATCGGTTGCCGCGCAACTGCCGTTGAAAGACATCTACAACGAGGTGCGATCACAGTTTCCACAAGCCCTGCAAGTCCGTGTGGCATCTGGATTCAGGACGGAAGCTGAAAAAGTCCAGGCTCCGTCCGCTCCAGGCGGTGAGCGCCCGCTGCTGCTGGTGCAACTGAAATTGCGTGGACCCCTGAGTGCGGGCGAGCAGGAGCGTCTGCGCCTTGGACTGCGCACCCGGGCCGGGTTGACCGACTTGGAGGACGTGCGGCTGGAAGTGTCGGTGCTGTCACCGGTCAAAGTTGCGGTCGGCAAAAAGCACGCGCGTTGAGGGCGCGGCGAAAAGAAGCCACTTACCGATAAAACGCTTCGACTTTGCCCTTCAATTTGATCAGCAGTGGTTGGCCCTTGCGGTCCACGGTCTTGCCTGCGGGCACCTTGACCCATCCCTCGCTGATGCAGTACTCCTCGACATTCGAATGCTCCTTGCCATTCAGGCGGATACCCACGTCATGTTCGAACACGGCGGCAACATGGTGGGGGCTGCGCGGGTTGACTGACAGATGGTCGGGCAAAGGGGGGAGTTGGGTGGTTTCGGTCATGGACGGCTGTTTTCGTTAAGGTGAATTCAGGCCTATTTTCCATGATTTGGCGCCAGCCTCATCTCAGGCGCGCACTGTAGTTGGCGCGGGCAAGACACGCCGACTGCTCCACCAGCCCTCCAGGCTGTAGACCAGCAGCGCGGTCCAGATCAAGCCAAAGCCGATAAAGCGGGAGGCTTGCAGCGGCTCGCCAAACAGCCACACCCCCAGCGCAAACTGCAAGGTCGGCGAAATGTATTGCAAGATGCCCAGCGTCGTCATCGGAATGCGGCGCGCACCCGCCGCGAACAGGAGCAAAGGCACGGCCGTCAACGGGCCGGCGAGAAGCAGCCACCCCAGGGTGGACGCATCGCCCTGGACCAGTACACCTTGTCCCTGAACGCCCCAAAACGCCAACACCGCCATGGCCAGGGGTGCGAGCATCATGGTCTCCAGTGCCAATCCTTCCAGGGCGCCCAGCACCGCCACCTTGCGCAGCAGGCCGTAAAAGCCAAAGGTCAGTGCCAGCAGCAAGGCAATCCAGGGCAAATGGCCGGCTTGCACGGTCAACCACAACACGCCCGCCGCGGCCACACCCACCGCCAGCCATTGGCCGCTGCGGGGGCGTTCGCCCAAAAAGGCAAAACCCAGCGCCACGTTGACCAGGGGCAAGATGAAATAGCCCAGGCTGGAATCCAGCACGTGCTGGTTTTGCACCGCCCACACGTACACCAGCCAATTGCTCGACAGCAGCAGGGCAGACAGCGCAAAGGCACCCAGCACCCTGGGCTGGCGCAGCAGGTCGCGCATCCAGGCCCAGCGCTTGAGCACCAGCAAAACGCCCAGCACAAACAGCAGGGACCACACGGTGCGGTGCATGACCACTTCGAACGCGGGCACATGGGCCACCTGCTTGAAGTAGATCGGAAACAAACCCCAGCCCGCGTAGGCCAGGGTGGCGTAAACAATGCCTGGATTCATCAATAACCTCGGTTCATGACCAAAAAATCATGGATTGAGTTTAAGGAGCGCACACGGATTGGCAAAACGATATATCTTTGACGTCCTTGCTAAACTGGTTCACATAGGAAATGCATTCCAATGACGATAGATTTGCGTCGATTGCCCAATCTGGCGGCTTTGCGTGCCTTTGAAGCCGCGGCCAGACACCAAAATTTTTCACACGCGGCGCAAGAGGTGCATGTCACCCATGGCGCTATCAGCCACCAGGTGCGTGCTCTGGAGCAGGAGTTGGGTGTAGCCCTGTTTACCCGCCACGGCAAGCGCTTGGCCATCACCCCGCAGGGAGAACGTTTTGCGCAGGTGGTGCGCAACGCTTTGCAGGAAATTGTGGGGGCTGCCGAGGTGCTGCGTGCCGACACGCGGCAAAAGCGGCTGACAGTGTCGTCCATTCCGTCGTTTGCCGCACGCTGGCTGGCGCCGCGCCTGGGCCGTTTCATCGACCAGCACCCGGACACCGAGCTGGTGCTGCAGTCCAGCGGCCAGTTGCACGACCTGGTGCGCGACTCCATCGATGTGGGCATCCGTTTTGGCAGCGGCAAGTATCCCGGCTTGGTGGTGGAAAAACTGATGGGGGATGCCTACTACCCGGTGGTGAGCCCTACGTACAACGGGGCGTGTTTGCCGACCTCGGTGCTGCAACTCAAGCCCGAGCAGTTGCTGCGCTCCGATGAGCCCTGGTTGCCCTGGTTTCAGGCGGCGGGCCTGCCTTTGGCGGAGCCCACCGGCGGGGTGCGGTTTCAGGATTTGTCGCTCTTGATTCGTTCGGCGATGGACGGTGACGGCATTGCGCTGGTGCGCCATGTGGTCGCCACCCAGGAAATTGCGGCGGGGGAACTGGTGCGCCTGTTTGATGTGGCGGTGAAAAGCCCGAACGACTATTACCTGGCCTGCCCCCCGGAGGCCTTGCGCAAGCCGCAGGTACAGGCCTTTCGGGACTGGCTGCTGGCCGAGGTGGCCAAATTCAGGGAGCACGCCGGGGTGTTTGTTGCGTGACTTATATGTCAAATAGGTGCTAAGCCCGCACTGAATAAGCGTAAGCAGCTACTCTTTTTATAGCGAAAGTCCGGCCAATTGAACTGCCAGTGCGTTGTGACGCTCCACCAGGGGGCCCAGATCCACGGTGGTCAATTGGCCTTGGCGCACCACCACGCGGCCGTTGACGATGGTGTAGTCGGCTTGCGGGCTGGCGCACAGCAGCAGGGCGCCGATGGGGTCGTGCACCGCGCCTCCGGCAAAGCCCAGGGTGTTGAGGTCAAACAGGGCCAGATCAGCGCACATGCCCATGGCCAGGTGGCCGATGTCGCTGCGCCCCAGCACCTGCGCACCGCCCCGGGTGGCGACGCCCAGGGCGTCGCGCACCGTCATCTCGGCCGGCCCCAGGTCGCAGCCGAAGAAGGTGCGTCCTTCCCGCTGTTCGGGTGGCTGCATGGCCCGGCCCACGCGCGCCAGCAGCAGGGCTTGGCGCGCTTCGTTCACCAGGTGCGCGGCGTCGTTGCTGGCGCAGCCGTCCACGCCCAGGCCCACCGGCACGCCCGCATTGAGCATGCGGCGAATCGGGGCGATGCCGCTGGCCAGGCGCATATTGCTGCACGGGCAGTGGGCCACGCCGGTGCGGGTGGCAGCAAACAGGCTGATGCCTGCATCGTCCAGCTTCACGCAGTGGGCGTGCCATACGTCATGCCCCAGCCAGCCTAAGTCTTGCGCGTATTGGGAGGGGGTGCAGTTGAACTTTTCGCGCGAGTAGGCCAGGTCGTGGTCGTTCTCGGCCAGGTGGGTGTGCAGGCGCGCACCCAGTGACCGTGCCAGCAGGGCCGATTCACGCATCAGGTCACGGCTCACGCTAAAAGGAGAGCAGGGCGCCACCGCCACGTTGACCATCGCGCCATGCCCGGTGCCGTGGTAGGTCTCAATCAGCCTTTGGGTGTCCTGGAGGATGAAGTCTTCCTGTTCCACCACCCGGTCCGGCGGCAATCCACCCTGGGATTGGCCCACACTCATGCTGCCGCGCGTGGCCACAAAACGCATGCCGATTTCGTGCGCCGCTTCAATGCTGTCATCCAGCCGCACGCCATTGGGGTAGATGTAGAGGTGGTCGCTGCTGGTGGTGCAGCCGCTCAAGAGCAACTCGGCCATGGCCACTTGGGTGCTGATCCGCACCATCTCGGGTGTCAACCCCGCCCAGATCGGGTACAGGCCGCGCAGCCAGCTGAACAACTCGGCGTTTTGCACCTGGGGAATGGCCCGGGTGAGGCTTTGGTACATATGGTGGTGGGTGTTGACCAGGCCCGGCGTCACCAGATGGTTGCGGGCGTCAATGACTTCATCGGCATTTACTGCTTCCTGGGGAAGGTCGGCAGCGGAGCCGATATAGGCAATGCAGTTGTTGCGGATGAAGAGGGATGCATCCCGCAGTTCACGTGCGTGGCTGGGGTCGGCATGGTCAAAGGTCGCCACACAACGGGCATTTTGAATCAACAGGGTAGACATCTCGGGCCTTGGCAAACAGAAAGCGAAGCGGGGGGCAAACGCGTGTGTTGTGATGATCGTACGAATTTCTGTTCCAACCCTGAGCCTTTTTGCATAATGTCTATACAGAAGCCATGCATCCGGGAAAATAGGTGTAAAGTTTCAGGGTTAACCCGTATTCCAAGCTTGCGCACAGGCTTGTAGTGGTGATGTTTGATCTTGCTCAAAGCAATTTTGAGCGGGAGGCGTCAAAGTCTCCCCATGTTTGTCAACCAATCTCTTCTTTCTTCTTACCCTGCCAAAACAATGGAGGCGGGGTCCTTGCTGCTTCAGCGCCTGGTGATGGCGGATACGGTCATCTACGTCGAAAGCGGTCGGGTGGGCTTGGGGGTGCTGGGTGTTGCACCTGCGGGCAGCGTCAAAGGCGAGGTGCTGGAGCACCAGTTGCGGGTGGCTGTGGGTCCTTGCTGGCTGGAGGCAACCGCTGCGGTGCTCAACTTGCCCAGCGCGGTGGATGCCGTGGCGGAGACCAACGTGACCTTGCGGCGTGTGCCGATGGTGGAATTTCAAAAATCACTGGAAGCCTGCTGCAACGGCGGGAACACCATCCTGATGGATGTGGCCCGGGCACACCGGATTCAGACCGATCTGGTGGTCAGCCGCCTGGCCAAAGACGCCGAGGCGCGTTGTGCCGAATGGCTGTTGCGCCAAGCCAGCAATACCGATAAAGGGGACTGCTCCGTGCAGCTTCAACAACGCAAACGCATGATTGCCACCCAGTTGGGCATTGCGCCAGAAACCCTTTCCCGTGTGCTGCGCCACTTGCGTGAACGCAGCCTCATCAGTGGCACGGGCCGCGTGGTGAACCTGGTCGATATTCCTGGCTTGCGGTCGCTGGCGGGCGTGTAGCGTTTTTTAGCTGCGTTTATTTGCCAGGCCTGAAAGTGGCCGTTGCGCGCAGTCCGCCCAGACGGGTGGAGTGCCCCATCGAAATTTCGGCACCGTGAAAGTCCGCAATCGCCTTCACAATGGCCAAGCCCAAGCCGCTTCCGCCGCCCTCGGTGCCCGTCACCCGGTAGAAACGGTCGAGCACGCGGTTCCAATCTTCTTCAGGAATCCCCGGACCGCTGTCGTCGACATGAAGCACGATGTGCTCGCCATCGCGGCGCAAGGTGAGATTCACTTGGCCCCCGATGGGCGTGTACTTGATGGCGTTGTCCAGGAAATTCCTGAGCAATATTCGCAAGGCTTCCGCCTGTCCTGACAACTGGCACTCGCCAGGCTGCTCCACACCGAGGTTGATTTGGCGCGTCTGGGCGGCTGTCGCCACGTCCGCCATGGCGAGCCGAGCCACTTGGGTCAGGTCCACCAGGGTGTTGCCCGTGGCGGCGGCCGTGCTGGCCTGGTGGCGCGCCAATGCCAGCAACTGCTCCACCAGCCGACTGGAGCGCTCGATGCCGGAACTCAGGCGATGGACGGCCAATTCACGCCCGGCATCCGTGTGGGCGCGCCGCAAGCCTTCGACTTGCAATTTCAGCGCGGCAAGCGGGGAACGCAACTCGTGGGCGGCGTCCGCTACAAAATTTTTCTGCGCGTCAAAGGCCTGGCGCATGCGGTGAAACAGGAGGTTGAGTTCTTGCACCAAGGGCCGAATTTCATCGGGCAGGCCCTGTTCGCTGACCTCTGTGAGTGCGTCCACTTCCCGTGCGGCGATCTGTTTTTGCACCCGGGTGACCGGGGCCAGCGAGGTGCTGACCACCCACCACACCAAGAGCATCAAGAAGGGCACCATGACCAGAATCGGCCCCGTTGTGCGCAGGGCCAAGGTCCCCGCCAGCTCTGTGCGGGCCGCCAGGTCCTGGGCCACCTGAATCAGTTGGGTGCCCGATGCGACTGAAAACAGCCGGTAAGTCGTGCCGCGTGCGTCCACACTGGAGAACCCAAGCGCCGAGCGCTGCGGAGGTTCGGCCAGCTCAGCCAGTTCGGTGGACTGGAATACGCGCCGTCCATCGGCAGTCCAGACCTGGACCACAAAATCAAAACTTTCGTCTTCGTTGGTGATGAAGCGATTCGCCAGTTCGCTGCCCACCGGCAGGCCGGGCCGCAGCGACAAGGCCATTTGCTGCATTTGGTAATCAAAAATCTCGTTGGCTTCGGCCAGGGCGGTCCGGTAGGCGATGAAGGCCTGCGCAATCGCCGCAAGAATGATGGCGGCAAAAAGAAACCGCAACAGGCGTGCGCGCAAGGAGTGCGACAGGTCAATGTTCATGGATCCACCGTGGGGATCATGTAGCCAACGCCCCGGATGTTTTGAATCAAACTGTTGCCCAACTTTTTGCGCAGCCCGTGGATGTAGACCTCAATCGCATTGCTGCTGACTTCATCTTTCCAGCTGTAGAGTTTCTCTTCCAGTTGCTTGCGGGAAAAAATGGTCCCAGGGCGTGCCATCAGCAGTTGCAGCAAAGCCCATTCACGGGAGGACAGCACAACGGACTGCCCCTGCGCGGACACTTCCCGTGTGGCAGGGTCGATACTCACACCCTGGTAGGTGTACACGGGCTCGGCACGCCCCGCCGCGCGCCGCACCAGTGCCCGTATGCGGGCCAAAAGTTCATTCAGATCATAGGGTTTGACGATGTAATCGTCAGCGCCGGCGTCCAGTCCTTCAATGCGCTGCCCCACCGAGTCGCGGGCGGTGGTGATCAGCACGGGAGTGCGGTCCTGGCGTGCCCGAAGCGCACGCAAGATCGCCAGTCCGTCGCGCTTGGGCAGGCCCAGATCCAGCAAAACCAAGTCGTAGCCTTGTGTGCCCAAGGCGGTTTGGGCCATATCCCCGTCCTTGACCCAGTCCACCGCGTAGCCCTCGTCCCTCAGAAGATCCAGGACGGACTCGCCAATCATCAGATCATCTTCTATGAGGAGTAGGCGCATGGACATTCACCGACCGACTCCTGGATGGAGATCATTTCACGCATATTGGGTTTGCTGTCCAGGACCACCATGGCAGTCATCAGCTTGGTGAGCGGTGCACTAGGGACCACCGTATTGGCGTCCTTTTCCAGTAAAACCTGTCCGGTGTCATCGCTGATGACGATGGCATGCTGGGAATTCAGCGGCAATGCATAGCTGCTGCCACAGGCGATGGTGGTACTGAGGGCGATCCAGCGTGACGATTTCAAAAACAGGGGGAGCGTGCAGGATGTATTCACTGGGTTCGGATTTTGGAGGGGAGAGCGGTAGGGTTCAACCGGCGGGATTCGCGTGCATGGTGACCTTAAACACTTAGGCGAAACTTAAATTGTAGGGATTGGTGTTGCCAAATCCGCAACGCCTGATATTTGTCGACGGGATATTCGCAGCTTTTTCCACCCCGGATGGCAAAATTCCGGCTACATGCAAGCGTTCAGGCGCGCCATGGTTTGCACGGCATCCCTGCTGCGCACCACTTTGACAACTATTTGTCATTACCACTTGGAGAATTTGGATGAGTATCCGCAACCGCTTGGCTTTTTCGGCCGCATTGACCGCTTCGATTTTATTGGGCGCTTGCAGCAGCACGCCTGTGGCCACACCCGTGGCTTCCAAAGAGGCTGCTCCAGCGAATGGTTCCGCTGCTGCTGCGACCACAGCCGGCAAATCGGCCAACACGGGCGCTGTGACGGCCCAAACGCCGGTGGCGGCCTATCTGGACCCCCAGAGTGTGCTGTACAAAGAACGCAGTGTGTTCTTCGACTTCGACAAAACGCTGATCAAGCCAGAAGGCGTGAGCCTCATGGAACAGCACGGAAAATACCTGGCTTCCCATCCCGCCGTGTCGATCAAGATTGAAGGCAACACCGACGAACAAGGGGGAAGCGAATACAACCTCGCACTGGGTCAGAAGCGTGCCGAAGCGGTGGCAAAAACCCTCAAGCTCTACGGCGTGAAGGATTCGCAAATGGAAGCCGTCAGCCTGGGTGAAGAAAAACCCAAAGCCACCGGCCAGGACGAAGCGGCCCGTGCACAGAACCGCCGCGCCGATCTGGTGTACCCCAGCAAATAAGGCGGTGTTGGGGGCGTGCTGCTACTGTGCCTGCAGCAGCACCGCCGCCTCGGCAGGTGTCACTATGCGCACGCCCTGGTAGTTGCCACCCAAGTTGTGCAAATGCTGGTCGCCCGAGGCAATCAAATGGGCGTGCGCTTCTAGCGCACAGGCCAGCACCTGGTCATCGTCAGCATCTTGGGCAATCACACGCGGCACCTGCCGGGGCTCCACCTGCGTGACAACGGCGCTGTAGTGCGCCACCAGTGCCTGCGCCGTGGTTTGCAGCGCTGCAATCCGCTTGGACAGCTTGGCATAGTGCAGGGTCTGGCTCAACTCATCGACCAACACCGGGCTGCTGTACAGGGTAATGGTGTTGTCCAACGCCAGTTCGAGTAAACGGCGCGAATGGCCACCCCACAACAAACCTGATACCACCACATTGGTATCAAGCACCAGGCGTAGCTTTTTGCCGCTCAGGCTGCTACTCAATGGGCCGCCTGCATGCGCCGCTGGGCGCGCACGGCTTGCACCTCTTCATCAATCATCCGCTCAATCTCGGGTGTCAACTCTTCTGGCGGTGCGCTGGCCCACATGGCGCGCAAGGCATCCCCGGCCTGGCGCTTGAGCTGCTCGCGCAGCATGGCCTCCAGGGCCTGTGGCGTGAGCAGGCCAGCGGCTTGTGCGCTTTGTGCCAGCACATCGGGCAATTCAACTTGAATGGTGGTCATGGGGTTCCCTTTTTGCGGTTTTTGGGTAATCCATTGTCGTCCTCTTTTGCGGGCTGGGTGGTCTTGCCCGCAAGCAGTGTTAGCCTGCCAAGGCTTTCAACACATTCTCCGCCGTGGCAGGTGCCGTCAAGTGCACGGCCCGGCCATCTCCCCGCGCCTGCGCCACCGCATCGCGCAGCGCTTCATACACGCTGATCGCCAGCATAAAGGGCGGTTCGCCTACGGCCTTGCTGCCAAACACATTGTCCTCGGGGTTGGGTTCGGGCCAGAGCTCCACCTTGAAATGTTCGGGCACGTCCCCCGCCGTGGGGATTTTGTAGGTGCTGGGGGCGTGGGTGGTCAGAATACCCTTGTCGTTCCACACCAGTTGCTCGGTGGTGAGCCAGCCCATGCCTTGCACAAAGCCGCCTTCGATCTGCCCGATGTCCAGCCCCGGGTTGATGGAGCGCCCCACGTCGTGCAGGATGTCCACCTTGAGCACCTTGCTCTCGCCCGTGAGGGTGTCGATGGCCACCTCGGTGCAGGCCGCGCCATAGGCAAAGTAATAAAACGGCCGCCCGCTCAACGTGGTCTTGTCGTAGTGGATTTTGGGCGTGCGGTAAAAACCGTCGCTCCAGAGCTGGATGCGGTTGGCGTAGGCCTGTTTCACCACTTCGTCAAAGCTGCGCGTGGTGGCGGGCGAGTGGACCTGGCCGCCTTCAAAACGAATCGCGCCGGCGCCGCAGCCGTCCAGCCCGCCCACAAACGCGGCCAGGTTGTCGCGCACATGGCGGGCAGCGAACTGGGCGGCGCGGCCGTTGAGGTCGGTGCCAGCGGACGCGGCCGTGGCAGAGGCGTTGGGGATCTTGCTGGTGTCGCTGGCCGTGCACAACACACGGGCAAAGGGCACGCCCAGCTCGTCGGCCACGATCTGCGCCACCTTGGTGTGCAGGCCCTGGCCCATTTCGGTGCCGCCGTGGTTCACTTGCACGCTGCCGTCGGTGTACACATGCACCAGGGCGCCGGCCTGGTTGAACAGGGTGGCGGTGAACGAGATGCCGAACTTGACCGGCGTGAGGGCGATGCCGCGTTTGAGCACCGGGCTGCTCTGGTTCCAAGCCAAAATGGCCTCTACCCGGCGCCGGTACTGCGCAGACAGCTCCAGTTTTGATAGCAAAGGCAGGAGGATGTTGTCCTCCACCTGCATCTGGTAGTGCGTAACATCGCGACGCCTTTCCGGCGTGCTTGCGGTCTTTGGCGCGACGATTTCGTCGCTGTACAGGTTGCGCAGGCGCACGTCCAGCGGGTCCATCTGCAGATGGCGGGCGATGTCGCCCAGGATGGACTCGATGACGATCACGCCCTGCGGCCCGCCAAAGCCGCGAAAAGCGGTGTGGCTCTGGGTGTTGAGCTTGCAGCGGTAGGAGGCGATCTCCACGTCTTCCAGAAAATAGGCGTTGTCGCTGTGGAAGATGGCGCGGTCGGCCACTGGGCCGGAGAGGTCGGCGCTGAAGCCGCAATGGGCCGCCATCATCAGTTTCAGGCCCGAGAGACGCCCCGTGTCGTCAAAACCCACGGTGTATTCGTAGCTAAAGGGGTGGCGTTTGCCGGTGACCATGAAGTCGTCGTCACGGTCGAAGCGCAGCTTGACCGGGCGTTTGAACTTGTTCGCCGCAATGGCAGCCCACACGGCCAGGTGGCCGGACTGGGTTTCCTTGCCGCCAAAGCCGCCGCCCATGCGCCGGCACTCCACGCGCACCGCGTGGTTGTCGATACCCAAAGCGTGCGACACCCAGTGCTGGATTTCGCCAGGGTGCTGGGTGCTGGAGTAGACCACCCACTGGTTTTGTTCCTGTGGCAGCACATAGGCAATCTGGCCTTCCAGGTAAAAGTGTTCCTGGCCGCCCACTTCCAGCGTTCCGCTCAGGGTATGGGGGGCCTGGGCCAGGGCGGCGGCGGCATCGCCCCGGCGCACAAACACGGGCGGCAGCACGTAGCTTTGGGCGGCCAGCGCGTCCTTCACCGTCAGGATGGCGGGCAGGGGCTCGACAGCCAGCGTCACCTTGCGGGCGGCGCGGCGGGCCTGCATCACCGTGTCGGCCACCACCACACCCACCACCTGGCCGATGTGCTGCACGGTGTCGATGGCAAAAATGGGCTCATCCCCGGCAAAGGCGGCCAGCATGGGGTCGCCGGGGATGTCACCCGTCAAAACCACACCACGCACGCCCGGCATGGACAGGGCGGCGCTGCTGTCCACGCCCAGCAGCCGACCGTGGGCCACGTTGGAGAGGATGGGCGCGGCGTGCAGGGTGCCGCGCACTTCGGGAATGTCGTCGATGTAGGTGGCCGCACCGGCCACCTGGGCGCGCGCGCTTTCGTGCATCCGGGTCACACCGGCGGCGGGGCCGTGGACGGGCACTGGGGCGAGGGGCGTTTGGGCGTGGCGGGCGTTCATGCGCACGCTCCTTCCAGCGTGAGGTTCTGCACATCCAGTTGCGCCACGCCCTGGCTTTCCAGCCAATAGCGCTGCAGCAGGTTGCCCAGCACCTGCACACGGTAGGCGGCCGAGGCGCGCATGTCGGAAATGGGGCTGCACTCGGCGCGCAGGGTCTGCATGGCGGCGGTGACGGTGGCCTGCGTCCAGGGCTGGCCCACCAGGCTGGCCTCGGTCTGGCGGGCGCGCACCGGGGTGGCAGCCACACCGCCTGCGCCTATGGAGGCCTGGACGACCTGCCCGTCGGCAATCTCCAGCTTGATGCCCAGGCACACGGCGGAGATGTCGTCTTCAAAGCGCTTGGAGATTTTGTACACGCGAGCCCGTTCAGTGGCCGTGGCCTTGGGTACCTTGATCCAGGCCAGCACTTCGTCTTTGGCCATCACGTTTTTGCGGTAGCCGGTGTACAGGGCTTCCAGCGGCATCTCGCGGCTGGCGAGCTGGCCGTCCCGGTACGCCATCAGCACCACCTGGGCACCCAGTGCAATCAGGAGCGGCATGGAGTCGCCAATCGGTGAGCCGTTGGCCACGTTGCCGCCCAGCGTGCCGGAGTTGCGCACCGGCAGGCCGGCAAAACGCTGGGCAAAGGACAGCAGTTGCGGGCGGTCGGCCACCAGCGCGGCAAAGGCGTCGGTCAGGGTGACGGCGGCACCGATGGCGATGTGCTGCGGGTGCTGCTCCACCTGGCGCAGCTCCTGCACCTGGGTGGTGTCCAGCACGCGGGGAAACTGCATGTGCATCTTGGTGATCCACAGGCCCACATCGGTGCAGCCGGCCACCAGCTGGGCCTCGGGGTACTGGGCACGGGCCTGCAGCAGTGTCAGCAGGTTCTTGGGGGAAATATAAGAAGAATCGGCCTCCAGCCCTTGTGGAATATGCGCAAGCAGCTCCATTTTTGATAGCAGAAGTGCCTCGTCCACCCGCACGGGCGGCAGGGCCTGCATGGCCTGCGCGGCGTCCAGAATGGGGCGGTAGCCGGTGCAGCGGCACAGGTTGCCCGAGAGGGCGTGTTGCGCCTGGCTGCGCGAGATGCTGGTCCCCTGGGCGGTGTGGTTCTGGTACAGGCCAAACAGGCTCATGGCAAAGCCGGGGGTGCAAAAGCCGCACTGCGAGCCGTGGCACTGCGCCAGGGCCTCTTGCGCGGGGTGCAGCTGACCTTCGGTATCGGCAATATCCTCTACCGTCCACAGCGCCATGCCGTCGATGGAGTGGGCCAGGCGGATGCAGCTGTTGACGGTGCTGTACTTGAGCTGGTCGCCGTTGGGCTCGGCCACCACGACCGAGCAGGCGCCACAATCGCCCTCGCCACAGCCCTCCTTGGTGCCGGTGCAGTGCAAATCTTCGCGCAAAACTTCCAGCAGGGTGCGGCTGGGCTCAACGCCGTGCAGCGTAACGACTTCGCCACGCCGGATGAATCTCAGGGGTTTGGTGTGCATGAATAATTCCTCTTCGGCGAGGGTAAATCGGGGGGCTGCCCTGGGTCATACGCTTTAGCATATGGGCAAAATGTCCGGACCAGTATGAGAGACCAATCACTATTTGACAAGATCGACCTTCACTTGATTAGGGTCCTGCATACCGTGTTAACCGAACGCAGCGTTTCGAGAGCCGCCATCCGACTGGGCATGCACCAGCCGGCGGTGAGTAGCGCGCTCAAACGCTTGCGGGATTTTGCGGGGGACCCCTTGTTGGTGCGGTCTGGCGCCGGTATGGTGCCCACCGAGGCGGGTTTGGCGATGCTGGAGCCCAGTGCCAGTATTTTGCGTGCGGCTGAAATGCTGTTTGCGGATGGACGGGAGTTTGTGCCCAGCACCGCCCGCAATGTCTTTCGTCTGGCCGCCAGTGATTACCTGGACCCCCTGTTCTTGCCGCAACTGGTGGCCCAGATCAAGGCACAAGCACCGTTTGCCGAGATCGAAATTTACCCGCTGTCGGGTACCGCGGACTACCGCTCCCAGCTCGCCCAGGGGGATCTGGATGTGGTGATCGGCAACTGGCCCGCACCGCCCGATGACTTGCACCTGGGCCGCTTGTTTGACGATGAGGTGGTGTGCCTGGTGTCCGAAAAACACCCCGCCGTGCGCCGGGGGTGGGACCCATCCGCCTGGCTGGAGGTGGAACACATCGCGCCCGGCGCCACCCACCCCGGTGCCAAAGGGGTGATCGATGAGCATCTGACCCGCTTGGGCCTGCGCCGCCATGTGGTGGCGCGCTGCCCCTATTTCGGCCTGATTCCCGGCATGGTGGCATCCACCTTGCTAGTGCTGACCACGGGTCGGCAGTACTGCGAACGTTTTGTGGGCACATTGCCCGTCAAAATACTGCCTTGCCCCATTGCATTTCCGCAATTGATGTACTACCAGCTGTGGCATGAGCGCACCCATACCTCAGCATCCAGCCGCTGGCTGCGGGAGCGCGTCAAGTCGGTGGCAGCGACGCTCAGCCAATAATCAGAGATATAAAAACGAGACGAACACACGATGACACAACCCCGACTTCAATTGAAAGGCATCACCAAGGCCTACCCTGGTGTGGTTGCCAACAGCGATGTGTCGCTGACCGTGATGCCGGGCGAAACCCACGCAGTGCTGGGTGAAAACGGGGCGGGCAAATCGACCCTCATGAAAATCATCTACGGCTCGGTCAAACCCGACGCGGGCCAGATGCTGCTCAACGGACAGCCGATACACATCCGCAATCCCAAGGAAGCACGCGCCAACGGCATCAGCATGGTGTTCCAGCACTTCAACCTGTTTGACACCATGACGGTGGCCGAAAACGTGTGGCTGGGGCTGACGCGCAATTCGCTGGAGCAGGTCACCGCCAGCATTGTGGCCAAGGCCACCGAGTACGGGCTGGACATCGACCCCCAGCGCCCGGTGCACACCCTGAGCGTGGGGGAGATGCAGCGGGTGGAAATCATCCGCGCCTTGCTGACCCGCCCGGAGCTGCTGATTCTGGACGAGCCCACCTCGGTGCTGACGCCCCAGGCGGTGGAAAAACTGTTTGTGGTGCTGAAAAAGCTGGCCTCCGAGGGCTGCAGCATTTTGTACATCAGCCACAAGCTGCACGAAATCCGCGAGCTGTGCAACGCCTGCACGGTGCTGCGCGGTGGCAAGGTCACCGGGGTGTGCAACCCGAAAGAAGAGTCCAACGCCTCGCTGTCGCGCATGATGATTGGCGCGGAGCCTCCTTTGCTGGAGCGCAAGTCCCGGCAGACCGGTGCGGCGCGTCTCACGGTGAAAAACCTGAATCTGGAGCGCGAAGACCAGTTTGGGGTGGACCTGGACGGCATTGACCTGGAGGTGCGCGCCGGTGAAGTGGTGGGCGTGGCCGGGGTTTCGGGCAATGGCCAGAGAGAACTGATGTACGCGCTGTCGGGCGAAGACTGCCGCGCGCCCAAGGGCAGCGTGCGCATGGGTGCCACCGATGTATCCCTTCTGCATCCCGGTGCGCGGCGCAAGCTGGGCCTGCATTTTGTGCCCGAAGAACGCCTGGGGCGCGGCGCCGTGCCCACGCTGGGCCTGGCGCACAACCTGCTGTTGACCCGCACCGAATCCATTTCTTTCCCGCGTTTTGCCGGGGGCTGGATTCGGGTACGGCAGCTGGAAGCCCATGCGGCGCGGCTGATTGCCCAGTTCAAGGTCAAGGCCAACGGGCCGAACGCCGTGGCCCGTTCCCTGTCGGGCGGCAACCTGCAAAAGTTCATTGTGGGCCGCGAGATCGACGCCAAGCCCACTTTGTTTATCGTTTCGCAACCCACCTGGGGTGTGGATGTGGGCGCAGCAGCCCAGATTCGCGGCGAGATTCTGGCCCTGCGCGACGCAGGTTGCGCCGTGCTGGTGGTGAGTGAAGAGCTGGATGAATTGTTTGAGGTGAGCGACCGCCTGCACGTGATTGCACGCGGCAAGCTGTCGCCTTCGGTCCCGATTGGAGAGGCGACGGTGGAAAAAATTGGCGAGTGGATGAGTGGTTTGTGGGAAACCGAGAAACCTTGCGGGACAGACCGCAGCACACGCAGTGCGCAAGCTCTGTCCCCAACTGACCCAAGAGGGGCGCAACATGCTCAAGCTTGAAGCCCGGCCCCAACCCTCCCAGCTGTGGAGTTATGCGTCCCCCTTGCTGGCGCTGGTGTGCACCGTGGTGATGGGGGTCATCCTGTTTGCCGCCTTGGGCAAAGACCCGGTGCGGGGCCTGTCGATATTCTTCTGGGAGCCCATCAAAAGTGGCTATGCCCTGGGTGAACTGGTGGTCAAGGCCACGCCGCTGCTGCTGATTGCGCTGGGTCTGGCGGTGTGCTTTCGCTCCAATGTGTGGAACATCGGCGCCGAGGGCCAGTACATCCTGGGCGCCATTGCGGCCAGCGGTGTGGCGCTGATGGCGGATAAAACCACGGGAGGCTGGATTGTGGTGCCGATTGTGCTGGCCGGTGTGCTGGGTGGCATGGCCTGGGCCGGCCTGACGGCGCTGCTGCGGGACCGCTTCAACGCCAACGAAATTCTGGTCAGTCTGATGCTGTCCTATATCGCCGTGCAGGTGCTGTTGTACCTGGTGTTCGGCCCCTGGAAAGACCCCCATGGCTACAACTTTCCGCAGAGCCAGACCTTCGAGCTGGCCACCCGCATCCCCCGTCTGTTTACGGGGTCCCGCATGAGCATCGGTGTGTTGTTTGCCTTGGTGGGGGCCGCAGGCATGTGGGTGTTTCTGTTCCGCACCCGGGCGGGTTTCTCACTGCAGGTCGGCGGGCTGGCGCCGGCGGCGTCGCGGTATGCCGGGTTCTCCTCGCGTCGCGCGCTGTGGACCGCCTTGCTGGTGTCGGGTGGCCTGGCTGGCCTGGCCGGCGCCCTGGAAGTGGCCGGACCGATCGGCCAGCTCACGCCCTACGTGCCCGCTGGGTATGGTTTTGCCGCCATCATCGTGGCCTTTGTCGGGCGCTTGCATCCGGTGGGCATGGTGTTCTCGGCCGTGCTGATGAGCATGTTTTATATTGGCGGAGAGCTGGCGCAGTCCCGCCTGGGGTTGCCCAAGTCACTGACAGGGGTGTTTCAGGGGCTCTTGCTGTTCGCCTTGCTGGCCTGTGACACCTTGGTGAACTACCGCCTGAAGTTTGCCCGCACCGGAGGAAAACAATAATGGAATCGTATGCATTGCTGATCGCAGCCACCCTGAACGCAGGGACCGTGCTGGCGATTGCGTCGCTGGGCCTGTTGATCAACGAGAAGGCTGGCATTGTGAATCTGGGCGCCGAAGGCATGATGCTGTGCGCCGCCATTGCCGGTTTTGCCACGGTGGTGTACACCGGCAGTGATGTGCTCGGATTTGCCGCCGGTATGGCAGCGGGGGGCGTGATGGCGGCGGTGTTTGGCGCGCTGGTGATTTGGCTGAACACCAACCAGTACGCCACGGGGTTGGCCCTGAGTTTGTTTGGGGCCGGCTTCTCGGCCTTTGCGGGCATTGCCTATGTGCAAGAAAAAATGCCGGAGCGCCCCACCTTTGCAGTGCCCTGGTTGTCAGACATTCCCCTGGTCGGGCCCGCCTTGTTCCGCCAGCACCCGCTGGTGTATCTGACCGTGGCTTTTGCCTTGGGCCTGATCTGGTTTTTGTACCGCACCCGCGCGGGGCTGGTGCTGCGCAGCGTGGGCGAAAGCCCCGAATCGGCGCACGCCCTGGGTTACCCGGTGCGCTGGATACGGCTGGCGGCGGTGGTGGCCGGTGGCGCCCTGTGTGGTCTGGCGGGTGCCTATCTCTCCATCATTTACACGCCTTTGTGGGTGGAAGGCATGGTGGCGGGCAAGGGCTGGATTGCGCTGGCGCTCACCACTTTTGCGACCTGGCGGCCAGCGCGGGTATTGCTCGGAGCCTACCTGTTTGGGGGTGTTTCGATGCTGCAATTCCATTTGCAGGGCATGGGTGTGGAGTTTCCCGCCCAGTTTTTGAGCATGCTGCCTTACCTGTCCACCATCGTGGTGCTGGCCTTGATCTCGCGCAATCCACGCTGGATTCGTATTAACATGCCGGCTGCCATTGGCAAGCCGTTTTACCCTGGCGCCTGACTTTCATTCCCACTCCCTGCTCTTTATTACTGAAGGACTTCACATGACAGATTTGCAAAAACGTTCGCTGTTGAAAATGGCTGCGCTGACCGCCGTGGCAAGTGCCGCGCTGGTGGGTTGTGGCAAGAAGGAAGAACCGGCGCCTGCGCCTGCGCCCGCTCCAGCCCCAGCGGCTTCTGCCCCCGCGCCCAAGGCCGAGCCTTTGAAGATCGCTTTCGCCTATGTCGGTCCGGTCGGAGACGGCGGCTGGAGTTATGCGCATGACAATGGCCGCAAGGCGCTGGAAAAAGAATTTGGCGACAAGATTGTCACTACCTTTGTGGAAAACGTGCCCGAGTCCGCCGATGCCGAGCGCGTTTTGCGGGATATGGCCGGCCAAGGCAACAAGCTGATTTTCGGCACCACCTTTGGCTACATGGAGCCCATGCTCAAGGTCGCTGCGGATAACCCGAACGTCAACTTCCAGCATGCCACCGGGTACAAAACTGCGGCCAACATGAGCACCTACGACAGCCGCACCTACGAAGGTGCCTACATGGCGGGTGTGATTGCGGGCAAGATGACCAAGTCCAACACGCTGGGCGTGGTGGCTTCGGTGCCAATTCCTGAAGTGATCCGCAACATCAACAGCTTCACGCTGGGTGCGCAGTCCAGCAACCCCAAGATCAAGACCAAGGTGGTGTGGGTGAACGAGTGGTTCAACCCACCGAAAGAAACCGAAGCCGCCACCAGCCTGATCAATGGCGGTGCCGACGTGTTGTTCCAGAACACCGACTCACCCGCCGTGCTGAAAACCGCGCAGGACAAGGGCAAGCGCGCCTTCGGTTGGGACTCCGACATGACCGCCTACGGCCCCAAAGCCCACCTGGCGTCTGCCATCATCAACTGGGGCCCGTACTACATCCAGGCCACCAAGGATGCTCTGGAAGGCAAAAACGCCTCTACCCAAAGCTGGTGGGGCGTGAAAGAGGGCGCGATTGACATCGTGTCCATTGCCGAAGACGTGCCTGCGGAAACCAAGGCCAAGGTCGAAGAAGTCAAGGCCGGCCTGAAAGACGGCAGCTTTGTCATCTGGAAAGGTCCGATCCTGGACAACACCGGCAAAGAACAGCTCAAGAAAGACGAAGTGGCTGACGACAAGTTCCTGGGCGGTCTGGGCTTCTACGTCAAAGGCGTGGAAGGCAAGATTCCAGGCGCAAAATAAGCGTGTTTAACTGAACAAGGGCCGCTGTTGAGCGGCCCTTGTTGTTTGGAGAAATTGATGAACCACAAAACCATTCCTGCGGAGCGCATTCCCGAGTTGCTGCGCCGCATGCCCAAGGCCGAGCTGCACATGCACATCGAAGGCTCCCTGGAGCCCGAGCTGATCTTTGCCATGGGCCAACGCAACCGGGTGCCCTTGGCCTACCCCAGCGTAGAGTCCTTGCGCGACGCCTATGTGTTTGACAACCTGCAAAGTTTTCTGGACATCTACCATGCAGGCACCACGGTGCTCAAGACCGAGCAGGACTTTTTCGACATGAGTTGTGCCTACCTGGCGCGCGCCCAGGCCGACAACGTGGTGCATGCCGAAATCTTTTTCGACACCCAAACCCACACCGGCCACGGCCTGAGTGCCGAGACGGTGGTCAACGGTCTGTACCGCGCCTGTGAGGAAGCGCCCCAGCGCTACGGCATGACGGCCTCGCTGATTTTGTGTTTCTTGCGCCACCTGAGTGAAGAAGAGGCTTTTGAATGCCTGGAGCAGGTGCTGCCCCTGCGCGACAAGATTGTGGGCATCGGCCTGGCATCCAGTGAAATGGGCCACCCGCCGGAAAAATTTTCCAAGGTGTTTGCCCGCGCCCGCGAGCTGGGCTTCCGGCTGGTGGCGCATGCCGGGGAGGAGGGGCCTGCGTCCTACATCTGGAGTGCGCTGGACGTGCTCAAGGTGGAGCGCATCGACCACGGCGTGCAGGCCCTCACCGACCCGGCCCTGATGCAACGCCTGGCCCAGGACCGTATTCCTTTGACGGTGTGCCCCTTGTCCAACCTCAAGCTGTGCGTGTACCCCACGCTGGCGCAGCACAATTTACGGCATTTGCTGGAGGCGGGGATTGTCGCCACGGTCAACTCCGACGACCCCGCCTACTTTGGCGGCTACATCAACGAGAACTTTACCCAGACGTTTGCGGCCCTGGGGATGCACTCGCAACATGCCTACCAATTGGCCCGCAACAGCTTCGAGGCGAGCTTCATTGACACGTCCGCACGCGACAAGCATATTGCGCATTTGGACACGGTTTTTGCCTCTTTTTATTAAAATTGCACTAGGCCTTTTCGAGGGGTGCGTGGTAGTATTTTCGACCCCCCAAAAGACCAGAACAGGAAGACATATGCCGCAAAACGAAGCCGCGTTGGAGCGCAAGCTGCTGATCGTGGACGACAGCAAAGTCTCACGGATGATCATCCGGGGATTTTTTGCCAAGATGTGCCCCGCGTGGGTGGTGCAGGAGGCCGGGTCGGGTGATGCGGCACTGGCCTTGCTGGCAGAGTTTCAGCCGGACTTTGTGACCATGGATGTGAACATGCCGGGTATCAGTGGCTTTGACGCCGCAGAGCAAATCATGGCCAGGGACTCTAAAGTCCGCCTGGTCATGCTGTCGGCCAATATCCAGGAGAGCAGTGTGCGCATGGCTGCGTCGTTGCGGTTGAATTTTGTCGCCAAGCCTGCCACCGAAGCGTCCTTGCAGCAGGCGCTCAACCACCTGTTGGCCTCAGCATGATGGCGCTCAAGGAGTTGGAGCAAGACGCTCTGACGGAGATTTTCAACATCGGCGTGGGCATGGCGGCGGATGTCCTGAGCCAGATGGTGGGCGAGCGGGTGAAGCTCTCCGTGCCTGTGGTGGAGTTGACCAACCAGCAGCAAGCCAAAAATTACTACCTGGCGCGCGAGCAGCGCCAGCTGTGCTCCATTCGCCAGACCTTCAGCGGCGAAGTCACCACCGACGCCATTCTCATGTTCCCCGAGGAGAACAGCCTGGAACTGGTGCGGCTGATGGTGGGCGGGGATTTGCCGCTGGAGCAGCTCACCGAGATGGAGCAAGACGCCATGGCGGAGATTGGCAACATCATTTTGAATGCCGTGATTTCCAGTATCTCTTCCACCCTGGGCCTGACCTTTGAAGGGTCCTTGCCCGATGTCAGCGTGGTTACGACGGAAAATATTTTTTCGCACCGGACCGGGGCGATCCAGGTCAGCGATGAAAAAGCGCCGGTACTGGCTTTGACGATTGATTTTGAGTTGAGTGCCCGCCAGGTGAGCGGTTATTTGGCTTTTTTGCTTGACATTCCGTCTAGTGAAAAGCTGATTTCCCGGCTCGACCGGTTTATGAATGGTTCTGCAGTGTGACTATTGAATCCGTAAAAGCGGGATCCGCCGCAGTGCAATGGCCCACCTGGGTGGCTGACAGCATTCAGATGGGCCTGGTTGTGGTGGACCTGGATGGCAAGGTGTGCCTTTTCAACCGCTGGATGGTGGAAAGCAGTGGCCTGACCTTTGCGCAGGTGCAGGGGAAAAACCTGTTCGGCATTTTCCCTGAATTGTCCGAGGGGCGGGTGGGGGGTGCCTTGAACGCGTGTTTGCACAGCGGCTTGCCTGCGGTGCTCTCCAACTCCCTGAATCCCACGCCCTTTCCCTTGTACAGCGATGCCCAGCAGCGTGCGCAAGGGGTGCGCCGACAGCAGTCGGTGCGCATCATGCGTGCGCCCAAGCAGGATGGCACGCCACTGCAGGTGCTGATCGAGATCGCGGATGTCGCCAGCGCTGTGCGGCGTGAACGCATGCTCAAGGAGCAGGCGCTGGAGCTGAAAAAACTGTCCGCCTTTGATGCCTTGACCGGCTTGGCCAACCGCCGCAGCCTGGACGACGTGCTGGGCCGTGAGTTTCGCCGGGCCGCCCGTGGCAATTTGCCGATTGCCATTGTCATGGTGGACATTGACCTGTTCAAACCCTTCAACGACACCTATGGCCACCCGGCGGGCGACCGCTGCCTGATGGAGGTGGCCAAAGCCATGCAGGGTCTGGTGAACCGTCCCGGGGATATGGTGGCCCGCTATGGCGGGGAAGAATTCATTGTGGTGCTTCCTGAAACCGATCTGGATGGCGCTGTGGCGGTGGCCCGGGAACTGCGCCTGGGGGTGCAAGCGCTGCAGATTGCCCACAGCATCAGCCGGCATGGGGGCGTATTGACCATCAGCCAAGGGGTGGCGGCGTCTGTCCCCACCTTGTCGGATACTTTTGAAAGCCTGATCGCGCAGGCCGATGTGGCGCTGTACGCCGCCAAACGCGCCGGGCGCAACCGGGTTGCCGCCTTGCGCGGCGGGGCCGAAGTGGACGCCGAGATCGTCCCCCTGGCAGAGCCGCAATAGTGTGATCCACACGGTGTTTGGCTGGCGTGTCAGGCGCTGGGCAAGCTATCGCCACTGGTGTGATTTAACATGCGACAACCTCGGGGCAACTTAAAAAACCATAACCGACTCAACTCTATTTCCAACCGAACACGATGCGCTGGCTCCATATTGGCAAACACAGATGGTAGTGGCAACCTGCTGCCTTACTACCTCAAAACCGCCGGTAAAAACAACGGCACCTACCTGCGCATTGGTGCCAGCAACCGCAAGGCTGATTTTGAGCACATCGTTGAGCTGGAGCGGCAAAAACGAAACCTCAGCTATGACGAAGAGGCCTACCGCGAGCAAGCGCTGCAAAGTCTGGACTTGACACCGCTTGAGACCCGCTTTGCAGCCGTCGGCAAACTCCTGAATCAGGAAAAGCTGAAAAATCTGAAACTCGTGGTTCAAGAATCCGCAACCGCGTGATCGCCCGAGTGTTCAAAGAACTGGGCTATATCGAGCAATGGGGCAGCGGCATTGCGCGTATCAAAAGTGCCTGCGAAGCCCAAGGCTTGGCCGAGCCCCGCATCCGCGAGAAAGGTGATTTTGTTGATGTGGAGTTTTACCGGGAAGTGCCGGATAGTGGTCAAAAAATGCCGGATAGTTCTTGTGAACCCGAAACACCGCCGGATTCTGCAGCACCACAGGGGCGCACCATTCTTGCTTACATCGACCAACACGGCCTCATCTCTACATCAGAAGCGGCCAGTAGCCTGGCCGTCAAAGAGCGACGCGCCAGAGCGGTACTACAGGCACTGGTCAATCAAGGCCTGATTGAGAAACGTGGCCGGGCGCGGCAGACGGTTTATGTGCGGCGGGGTGGGTAAACGCATCATGGCTTGCACCCCATGGCTAGCGCACGCGCTGGACGGTTTGCCGACGGATTTGCGCTTGTGTCCCGTTATGACCTGATGCCACAAGCGGGCAATGACTGAGTGCCATTTAGCCCTCCAGCCCCCGTCAATCGTGCGTAAGCAGCTATAAAAACAGTAGCGTTTAAAAATCCCCTGTTATTCCCCCTGCGCCTGCCACTCCTCTTGCAGCAGCGCCAGCATGTCATCCGCTGTCATTTTGGCCGCCATGTCGCTGCCTTCGAGCAGGCTGTCGGCCAAGGCGCGTTTGGTTTTGTGCAGGTCCACGATTTTTTCTTCGATGGTGTCTTGCGCCACGAGCCGGTAGATGGTGACCGGGCGGGTTTGGCCGATGCGGTGGGCGCGGTCGCTGGCCTGGTCTTCCACCGCCGGGTTCCACCACGGGTCCATGTGGATCACATAGTCGGCGGCGGTCAGGTTCAGCCCGGTGCCACCGGCTTTCAGGCTGATCAAAAACACGTCGCCCTCACCGGCCTGAAAGGCATCGACGCGTTGCTTGCGCTCGTGCATGGGGGTGGAGCCGTCCAGGTACTGGTAGCGCACGCCACGCTCGTCCAGATAGGCGCGAATCAGGCTCAGGTGCGCCACAAACTGGCTGAACACCAGCGCCTTGTGGCGGTTGGCCAGCAGCTCGTCCAGCAGCTCACCAAACGCCGCCAGCTTGCTGCTGGGCAGGCCCAGTTCGGGGGCCACCAAAGCGGGGTTGCAGCAGGCGCGGCGCAGCTTCGTGATTTCGGCCAGGATTTCGATGTAGCGCTGGCCACTACCGTCGCCACCGGCACCACCTTCGCCCGCTTTTGCCGCGGCCAGCCGCTCCAGGGCTTGGCGGCGCAGGGCTTCGTACAGCGCCTTTTCTTCGGTCGTGAGCTCCACCCGGCGCAAAATTTCGGTGCGCGATGGCAGCTCGGAGAGCACTTGCGATTTGGTGCGGCGCAGGATGAACGGGCCAATCAGCTTGCGCAGCCGGTTGCGCGCCTCGGCGTTTTGCAGGCGCTCGATCGGCCCGGCGTAACGTTCGTTGAATTGCTCCAGCGAGCCCAGCAGACCGGGGTTGATGAAGCGAAACAGGTTCCACAGCTCACCCAGGTGGTTTTCCAGCGGCGTGCCCGACAAGATCATCCGAAAGTCGGCCTGCAGTGCCATGGCCGCCTGCGAGCGTTTGGTGGCCTGGTTTTTGATGGCTTGCGCCTCGTCAAGCACCAGTGTGTGCCACTGCACGGCGGCAAAGCGCTCGGCCTCTTGCTGTAGCAGGCCATAGCTGGTCACCACCAGGTCCAAGGGCTGCAAGTCGGCCAGGGCTTGCTGGCGGTCACCACTGCCAAACAAAATGACTCTCAAAGTGGGGGCAAAGCGGGCCACCTCGCCCAGCCAGTTCATGCAGACCGAGGTGGGGGCCACCACCAGCGCGGGACCATCGGGCGCGCGCGACAGCAGCAGCGCCAGCGCCTGCAGGGTTTTGCCCAGGCCCATGTCGTCGGCCAGGCAAGCCCCCACACCCCAATGCGCCAGCCGGTTCAGCCACTCAAAGCCGCTGAACTGGTAGTCGCGCAGGTCGGCTTGCAGGGTGGCGGGCAAGACCGGCTGCAGGGTGTCAAGTTCGCCCAATTTGGCCAGGTGCTCTTTCCAGAACTTGTCGGCCTTGAGCTTGCCTGCCTCATCGGCCAGGTCTTGCAGCGCACCGGCGGCCAGGGGGTGGATGCGCAGGTCTTTGCCACGCTGCTCGGAGTAGGCCCGCAGCTCGTCCAGGCGGCGGCGAAACGCTTCGGTCAGGGCCAGAAACTGGTTGTCGCCCAAGTGGATGAAGCGGCCATGCCCGGTGGCGGTCAACTCCAGCAGGCGTTGCAGGTCCAGCACCTGCTTGTCGTCCACCTGCAATTCGCCGGTGACGGAAAACCAGTCTTGCTGGCGCTTGATGGCCATGGAAAAGTGTGAACCGCCCAGCTCGCGGCTCACCTTGAACTTCTCGCCCTCGGGCCAGGCCAGCACCACCTTGTCGGCCTGCGCCTGCGCCTGCAATTGCAGCAGCAGCTCCAGGCAGTCTTGCGGGTCTTCGATGGTGCGCTCACCGTGCTCTTGCGGCGTGTCGCGCCAGACCTGGCAGGTAGCCTCCAGCGCCTTGGCGGCCTCGGCCTCCGCGGCCAGATGGCGGCGCGCTTGCAGCGGTTTTCCGCTGATTTCGGCAATCACGCTCTCGGCCCCGGCGCCGGGTGGGTAGTAGGGTCCGGCATCGGCGAACGGACGCACCCGCAGGCTCACTTTCAGGCCCGCGCCCAGCGGCATCAGGTGCACATGCAGGCGGCTGTCGGCCTCGACCTGGGGCACGTTGGCGGGCAGCACGTCCAGGTCGGACTGGATGGTGATCAGCGACGAGATGGCGCGAATGGCATCCAGCACCTGCTCCTTGGCCCGCACCGGCACGTTCAGCGATTCGCCCAGAATGTTGCCAATGCGGCGGTGCTCTTCGGTGACCTCCATCACGCGCAAGCGGGTCGGCGTCTCGCGGGTCACGATCACGTTGTCGCTCTGGCCGCCCAGCGCGGGTTGCAGACGCAGGCTCAGGGTGTTGGCATCGGTTTTTTTGATTTCCAGCTCAGGCATGCCGCGCAGTATCTCGACACGCACACCGGGCGATTCCGCCAAAAACACCAGGGGGTGGTTGATCAGGTAGGGCATGGCCTGGCGGCTGTTGAGCTCATAGTCAGCGCCGCCGTAATAGCCGTAGCTGTTTTTTCTGATGCAGGCGCAAACCTGTCGGTCTTGCGGGCTCAGGTAGTCAAATTCTTCGGGCGATTCGCTCAGGCGCTTGAGTGCCACGGCCCGCCCGCCCGTCCAGGCCGCCTGGCCTTTGCGCTTTTGCTCGCGCGGGTGCAGGGTGATGTAGTGGGGGCCGATATGGATCTCCCAAACCAGGCGCTCCTGCGTTGGGCCGCTGGTGCCGGGGCTGTCCTTGGCGGGGGCGTTTAACTGGGCCAATGCCGCCAGTTGGCGCTGCCAGGGTTCCTGCTTCTCAAACCAGTCCAGCAGGCACACGCTGCCTTGCTGGCGGCGCAATGTCTCGGCCCGCTGCAAAAACAAGGCGCTGTCGGTGGGCGACACACGGGTTTTCTGGCGGCCCAGCAATTCGGCGGTTTGGGCGGCGATGAAGTGCTGCCCGGCGGCCTCGCTTTTCAGGTGCAATTCTTGCAGCAGCAAAAACTTGAGTTCGCTCAATGGCACCCCCAGCCATTCGTCGATCAACAGAAAAAACAGCTTGGAGAGGGGCGCATCATCGGAGTCGAATTCACTGCCGACAATGGATTGTGTTTGCGCGGTTTGCACCTGCTGCAGGCGGCGCAACTGCTCAAACACCGGGTGATAGCCATCATGATGCCGCACGGCGATATCCAGGTAGGTCAGCGCTTTCTTCTGGTGCTTTTCATGGGGGCTGCGCAGCAGGGCCAGCACATGCAAAAACCCTGTCAAGCCACTGAAAACGCTGGTGCGCTTCGCGCTGGTGGCACGAAAGGCCTTGAGGGCGGCTTCAAAACCGTCAATGGCGGGCTCCAGCTTGCCGCGCAGCAAGGCCACGGCGCTGTGCAATGCCAGGCATGGGCCTTCGGGCCGGTTGGCAAGAATGTCCTCGGCCTGGTCCAACTGGCCTGACAACAAGAAAAACTCGGCGTAAATGGCCACAAAGCCAGGCAGGTGCGTGCCGGGTGCTTTGCCTTTGAACACGGACTGGGCGTAAGCCGCGATGGGCTGGGACTCGCGCAGACCCAGCATGGCATCTTGCAACAGCGTGGCCAGAACCGCCTCTTGCATCTCGGGGTGCAGCAGCGCCATGAAGCGCGCGTTGAAGGGCTGTCCGCAAATTTCAACGTAGGGGTGCCGTTTGCGAAAGTCAGGAAAACTGGCGCAAGCCACCAGGTACTTGTGAACAGCATCTCTGTCAAAGCCCCTGATCAAGGCCTGTTGCAGCACGCGGATGCCTTGCCCATAGCTGCTGAAATAGACCTGGTGGCCATAGTCTGAGAATTTTTCACCGCTTTCAAAGGCAGCGCACAGACTGTCAAATTTTCCACTGGCGAAGGCGTTGTTGATGGCGGTATCGACCAGTCCGGCAGCGCAGCGGTAGCCTTCAGGCTCGGCATATTTGACCAGGCCTTGCTGCACCAATTCAGACAGCAGTGCGTCCATGCTGTTGCCGTTGTAGCCCGTGCCCCTGGGGGACTTCAGATTGGCCTTGGCCAGGTACTCCATCAGCCGGGAGCGGCTGTTGACCGGCCCCATCAGCGCCAGGATGGAGATGAGGGCTTGTTCCGTGGGGTGCAGCAGCGCAAAACGCTCCGTCAACGTGGGTGTATTCATGGGGGACAAGGCCTTATCCGTTGGACGCTACGTCGACTGGGTGGGTCAACCAGGCCGTGGCCAACTCTTCGTGGGCGGAGGGGAAGTACTCAATCTGGAAAGGAACCATGCTATTGAACAGGTACAGCAAGGCACTGTCGCGCCAGCGCAAATCTCCCACCACGGCTAAACGGATGATGTGCTCCTTGATGTAGTGGTCCACATCAATGTCGTCCCAACTGACCAGGGCTTGCATGCCCAGTAGCCCGCTTTCCAGGCGGATCATGACCATGCATTTGCCATGCTCTTGCATCAGGTCATGGATCTGGTATTTGGTGGAATCGACATCGTCGCGCAGCATCAGGCCATTGACGCGAATATCGATGTGGTTCGGGGTGGCGAATTCAACTTGGATGGTCATATGCAGGAATTGTGCTACGGAAGTGTGCGCGCGAGGCTCCGGCCCGCGCTCTGTTTGAACAAGATGGCCTGCTGGTTGTCGGTCCCGAAGCCCGTGGCACCCACATGGTGCAGGCCATGGGTGCGTGGAGCGCCGTGGCGCCACGGTACCCGCAGGTGCCGGTGGAGCACTTGGGACCCATCATTGCCCCGGGGGTTGTCGACCGGCATGACGATTTGCTGTTTTCCATGACAGGCTCATTCAACGGGCACGTACAGCCCGATCTTGATGGAGTCCAGCACCACGTTGGTGGTGATGCGCGTGATTTGCGGGTTTTCAGCCATCAAACGCTCGGTGATCATGTCGTACTCCTTCACGTTCTCCGCCGTGATGATCATCATCAGGTCGACATTGCCCGTCACGTAATAGATTTGCTGGACTTCGGGGCGGGTCTCGGCCCAGCGGCGGATGCGGGGCAGGGATTCATAATTTTCCCGAATCTCCAAGCCGGCGATGAAGGTCATGGGGCGCCCGACCGCCTGGTTGTCAACGATGGCGACTTCGGCGGTAATGATTTTTTCGCTGCGCATGCGCCTGAGCCGGCGCTGCACCGCAGAGGCCGACAGCCCGACGCGCTCGGCAATCACCTCGGCGTTGACGTGGCAGTCGTGCTGCACGAGCGCAAGGATTTTTCGATCAAAACTATCCAGTGATGTGTCCATGGTGCAATTTTAGGCACCTGCCCACCTTGCCCTATAGCGCCGCTTTTTGGCACAAATCAGTCATTGTTCGCCGCCGCCCAGCAAAACCGCCGGAAATTCGCCGCCTGGCGGCAATCGCCTCGCTGATACTTTCCTTGTCTGGATCGAGCATGCACGGCGCAACCCGCCAACAAAGGGCTGCACGTCGGTGCGTCGATACACTCATCAATTTTTTATTTTGATGCTGCGTGAATTCACTTTTCCGTTGGCCCGCCCTTACAGAAGAAAGATATCCTGATGAGCAGTACAGACGCCAGTCGTCAAGCCAAAGAGGTGTTGGTGGTCGAAGACCTGCACAAGTCCTTTGGGCAGGTCGAGGTGCTCAAGGGCATCAGCCTGAGCGCCAAAAAGCATGACGTGATCGCCATTCTGGGCAGCAGCGGTTCGGGTAAAAGCACATTTTTGCGCTGCATCAATTTGCTGGAAACGCCGAATGCCGGCCGTGTTTTTGTCAACGGCGAGTTGATCAAAATGACGCCGGGCAAGGACGGCATGCCCCAGCCAGCCGACCCGGAACAAATCGTGCGCATCCGGCGCAAGCTGGCCATGGTGTTTCAGCAATTCAATCTGTGGGCGCATATGACCGTGTTGCAAAACGTGATGTTTGCGCCGGTCAAGGTGATGGGCATCGACAAACGGGACGCCGAACTTCAAGCCATTGCCTACCTGCAAAAAGTCGGCCTGGCAGATAAACAGCACTATTACCCCAACCAGCTCTCGGGCGGGCAGCAGCAACGTGTGGCGATTGCCCGCGCGCTGGCGATGGAGCCTGACGTGATGTTGTTTGACGAGCCCACCTCCGCGCTCGACCCGGAACTGGTGAGCGAGGTGCTCAAAGTGATGCGGGCCCTGGCCGAAGAAGGGCGCACCATGCTGGTGGTGACCCATGAAATGGGCTTTGCCCGGGAAGTGGCCAGCCGCGTCGTGTTTTTTCATCAGGGCAAGGTTGAAGAAGAAGGCCCGCCCGCCGAGCTGTTCAGCAACCAGCGCTCAGCCCGCTTCCAGAAGTTCCTGTCCAGTGTGTCCCCCAAGTAGCCTTTGTTTTAAATTGGAGAAAAAATGAAACGTTCCATTCTGAGTTCCCTCATCGCGGGCAGCCTGCTGTTGGCATTCAATGCCCAGGCAGAACAAGTCGTCAAGATCGGGACGCTTTCCGACTACGCGCCCTTTGAATACAAGGATGCCAGCGGAAAACTGATGGGCATGGAGATCGAGCTTGGCAACGCCATGTGCAAGATCATGAAGGTCAAATGCGAATACGTCACCATGGACTTCGATGCGTTGATTCCCGCCTTGAAGGCCAAGAAAATCGACGCCGTGCTGGCACAGATGTCGATCACCGACGAACGCAAGAAGGTGGTTGACTTCACGGATCTGTTCACGCTGGCCCCGGTTCAATATGTCACCAAAACTGGTGCCGGCATCACTGAAAACCCGGCGACCCTGAAAGGAAAAATCGTCGGCGTACAAAGCGGTACAACACACGAGTCCTACCTGAAAACCCGCCTGCCTAAAGCCAAGTCCGGCATTGACATGAAGACCTACCAGTCGCTCGATCAAACCTGGCTTGACCTGGAATCGGGGCGCGTGAATGCGGTGTTGTCGGACACGACGGTGGCCTATGACTGGATTGCGAAAACCGGCAAAAGCAAAGGCTTTGATTTCGCCGGCAAGGCCATCGTCGATGCCGCCATTTTTGGGGAAGGCACTGGTATTGCCGTGCGCAAGGGTGATCCTCTGAAAGCCAGCTTTAACATGGCCATCAAGACCGTGTTGAGCGACGGCACCTTTGCAGCGGAAAACAAAAAGGTGTTTCCGTTCACGATTGCACCAGGCAAGTAAAGCATTCATATCCCCGGTCGATCCGCATGGACATCCTGTTTAGCTACCTTTCTCAACTTCTGATCGGAGCGACGGTAACGCTGCAACTGGCTTTTACCTCGCTGTTTTTCGGCTTGGCACTGGGTCTGCTGTTTGCGGCGTGCAAGCTGTCCAGCCATGTTTATCTGCGCCGTCCGGTGGAGTATTTCACCAACCTGTTGCGTGGCATTCCGGAATTTCTGATTATTCTGATCTGTTATTTCGGACTGTCCAACCTGATCAACAACCATTTCGATGCGGCCTTTGAAATCAGCCCCTTTGCCGGTGGCGTTTTTGCGCTCTCCATAGTGTTTGCGGCCTATGCCTCCGAGGTATTTCGGGGTGGTTTTGTCGCCATACCACAGGGGCAGATCGAGGCAGCCAAGGCTTTTGGACTGTCGCGCACGCAGCTGTTTTTCTACATCCAGTTGCCGCAAGCCTGGCGCATTTCCCTGCCCAGCCTGGGCAATATGTGGCAATCGCTGCTGAAAGACACTTCGCTGGTGTCGGTGGTGGGGCTGGAAGACTTGCTGAAAAAAGCCGGCATGGCGGGCCAGTTCAGCAAACAACCGTTTGTGTTTTTCATGGCGGTGGCCGTCATTTATTTTTTGTTCCTGGCCCTCTCCAATCCCGTTTTTGCCTATTTTGAAAAGCAGGCGAACCGGGGCTACCACCAGCCCAAGTCATGATCATGTCGCTGTTCAATGATTACCTAGCCCTGCTGGCGGAAAGCGGCCCCGACATTCTGGAGGGCTTGATCGTCACGCTGAAGTTGCTGGTCGGCTCCTGCCTGGTGGGTTTCGTGCTGTCCGTACCACTGGCCATTGCCCGGGTGTCCGAGCATCGCGGGATCAACTATTTGGCCAGCGCCTATTCGGCCATCTTTCGCGGCACGCCGCTGCTGGTGCAAATTTTCATCTTCTACTATGGCCTGAGTCAATTCGAGGCCGTTAGAAACTCCCCTGCGTGGCTGCTGCTGAGCGACTCGTTTTATTGCGGTCTGCTGGTCCTGGCACTGAACCTGACCGCCTACATGGCCGAAGACATTCGCGCCGGCATCATGGCGGTACCCGCCGGAGAAAAAGAGGCTGGGCTGGCCTATGGTTTGACCCAATTCCAGCGCTACCGCTACATCATCATCCCACGTGCGCTCAGTATCGCCACGCCGGTTCTTGGCAACGAAGTCATTTGCCAACTCAAGGCCACGGCCTTGGTCAGCACCATCACGGTTCTGGACATGACCGGGGTGGTTCGCCGCCTGTCGGCCGCGTCCTATACAACGGATGCACTGATCATTGCAGGCGTCATCTATGCGCTTATCACCTTGCTTATTTCCGTGGTCGTGCGCCTGGTCGAGCAACGCAATACGCGCTATTTGCGCCGTTGATCGTTTCGCTTCAAGAGCAGTACCCGTGCTGCGGTCAAACCGCATTCTGCCGCCTGTTTTTGCAGCCACTCGCCACAGTCCATCGCTAATATTTCAGCTTCAGTTTTCCATTTTCGGGAGCGCAATCCATGGCCATCCAACCCCTCGTCGAGCCGCAGCTGGCACGGCGTCACCGTGCGGCCACGCTGGCATTGAATGGCGGCCTGGCACATGACCCGGTCACGCAAGCCATCGCGCCCAATATCTCGATGTCGGTCAATAACGCCTTCACCCCAGGCGACGGCGCGTTTTCCGCCGACGGCGTCGCCGACCTCACCGTCCTGCCCTTTCTTTATGCGGGCTGGACCAACCCGACCGTGCGGCAACTCGAACTGCGCATGGCCGCACTGGAAGGCGCCGACGACGCCTTGGCGACGGCTTCTGGCACCGCCGCAGCCACCGCCGTCTTCTTCACTTTTCTCAAGGCCGGCGACCACCTGATCGTCAGTGACGTCTGCTACGCCGGTGTCCATGAACTGGCGCGCAAACTGTTGCCCGACTATGGCATTGAGGTCTCGGCGGTGAACCTGTCACGCATGAATGAGGTGGCGGCGGCGATCCGGCCCAATACCCGTTTGATCCATGCCGAAACGCCGTGCAATCCGCTGTTGCGCCTGACCGATCTGGCGGCGCTGGCCGAACTCACCCAAGCGCGTGGAATTTTGCTGGCCGTTGACTCCACCTTTGCAACACCCGTGGCGACGTGCCCGCTGGCGCATGGCGCTGACCTGGTGATTCACTCCTTGACCAAGTTCATCAATGGTCACGGCGATGCGCTCGGCGGTTGTGTCGCTGGCCGCAAAGACCTGATCGCTCGCATCCGCTCGCGTGCCGGGGTCTATTTTGGCGCCGCGCTGTCGGCACAGAACGCCTGGTTGATCATGCGCGGCATCGACACCTTGTTCCCCCGGATGCAAGCCATGTCTGCCTCTGCCAGCAAGATTGCGGCCTATCTCCAGGCCCACCCCGCCGTCACCGCCGTCATCTATCCGGGCTTGGCAAGCCACCCGCAACATGATCTGGCGCAACGACAAATGCGCCTGCCGGGCGCCATGGTTGTTTTTCAGGTCCACCAGCTTGACGCCGTGGCCCACCGCATGGCGCACGCGTCGGAAGTGTTTGACTATGCGTTCTCCATTGGCCACCAACGCAGCCTGGTGGTGCTGCTCAAAACGCAGGATCTGCTGCGTTCGACCTTTGCACTCGACCCGGCCCAGCTGGCCGACTACCGCCGCTACGCGGGCGACGGGGTGTTGCGTCTGTCCATTGGCTTGGAAGACACGCAAGACCTGATTGACGACCTTGACCATGCGCTGCGCGCCTGATATTTGTGCCCCACGGAAATACCCACCATGAAACCAGCCCACCCATTGATTGACCCCATCCAGACGGCCCTGGCACAGCAAAAACTATTCATCCTGGACGGTGCCCTGGCCACCGAGCTGGAGCGGCGTGGCGCCGATTTGAACGACGCCTTGTGGTCCGCCAAGTTGCTTGTCGATCAGCCCGAGCTCATTCGCCAGGTGCATTTCGACTACTTCGTGGCGGGCGCCGATGTCGCCACCACGGCCAGCTACCAGGCCACCTTCGAGGCATTTCAGGCGCGGGGGTACAGCCACGAGGAGGCCGCCAGGCTGATGCGCCTGTCCGTCACCCTGGCGCTGGAAGCACGCGATGCCTTCTGGGCCGACCGTGCCCACCACGCTGGACGACGCAAACCCCTGGTGGCCGCATCGGTGGGCCCCTACGGCGCCATGCTGGCCGATGGTTCGGAATACCGGGGGCACTATGGGCTGTCCAGACAGGCCTTGATCGACTTCCATCGCCCGCGCATGCAGGTGCTGGTGGACGCCGGTGCCGATTTGCTGGCGTGTGAAACACTGCCTTGCCTGGACGAAGCCTTGGCCATTGCGAGCCTGCTGCCGGAGTTTCCTGGCATGGCGGCATGGGTCAGTTTTTCCTGCCGCGATGGAGAACACAACAGCCAGGGTGAAAAATTGGCGGATTGCGTCGCCATGTTGGACGGGGTGGCCCAAATCGTCGCCGTCGGCGTCAACTGCACGGCACCCGAATTCATCCCCTCATTGATTGACCAGGCCCGCACAGGCACCACCAAACCGATCGTCGTCTACCCCAATTCAGGGGAACACTACGACGCAGTCCACAAGCAATGGCAAGGCTGCAGCCACGCGCAGAATTTTGCCCAGCAGGCGCAGGGATGGTATGCGCGCGGTGCCCGCCTCATTGGCGGCTGCTGCCGCACCGGGCCAGACGACATTCGGGCACTATTTGCAGTTGGCATTCGGTAAACCCCCAACACCCATCCACCTGCCCGCGAAGCGCCGCGTTAAAGGCAAATGCATAGCGCACCTGGACACGGTGTTCGCCTCTTTTTAATAGTGCCTATCCGCGCTCCCGTATGGCGCAACGAGCCCTTGCGGTTTAAGCTCAGGCCCTATGAAAGCCTACCGCGCCTCCCTTCTCTGGTTTGCCCCGCCCGGCGAGGCGCCTGCCCGCGCCCTGTATGAACCGGACGGCCTCCTGGTCGTTGGCCCCGATGCCCGTGGCACCCAGGTGGTGCAGGCCATTGGTGCGTGGAGCGTTGTCGCGCCACAGTACCCGCAAGTTCCTGTGGAGCATCTGCCGGGGCGCATCATTGCCCCCGGCTTTGTGGACCTGCATGTGCACTTTCCGCAAACCAATGTCATCGGTTCGCCTGCCGATGGCCTGCTGCCCTGGCTGGAAAACTACACTTTTCCTGAAGAAAAACGCTTCGCAGCCCCCGAATACAGTGCGCAAGCAGCTACGTTTTTTATAGCGGAACTGCTGCGCAACGGCGTCACCACCGCGCTGGCGTTTGCCACCTCGCACACCGAATCGGTGAACGCCTTGTTTGCCGCGGCGCAAGCCGAACGCATGCGTCTGGTCACCGGCCTGTGCCTGATGGACCGCCATGCCCCAGCCGACCTGCTCAACCAGTGCGCAGCGGCGGGCACCTCCACCGGCGCCAAAGACGCCACCGAACAAAGCCTGCTGGACTCGGAGGCCCTGATTCGCCAGTGGCACGGCAAGGACCGCCTGGGCTATGCCATCACCCCGCGTTTTGCGCCCACCAGCACCGATGCCCAACTGCGAGGCGCCGGGGAACTGGCGGCGAAGTACCCGGAGGTGTGGATCCAGTCCCATGTGGCCGAGAACAAGGCCGAGATTGCCTGGGCCAGGGAATTGTTCCCCGAATCCCGCAGCTACCTGGCCACCTATGCCGACTTTGGCCTGATGCGCAAAAAAGCCATCTACGCCCACTGCATCCATTTTGACGACGACGACCGCCAACTGATGCGCGAGACCGGCGCCGCCGCCGCCATCAGCCCCACCAGCAACCTGTTTTTGGGCAGCGGCTTTTTTGACTACGCCGGAGCCGACCGGGTGGGTTTTCGCTACGGCCTGGCCAGCGATGTGGGCGGCGGCACCAGTTTCAGCCCGTTTCACACCATGCTGGGCGCTTACTACGTCGGACGCGAGGGGCAGACCAAAGCCGGTTTGTCCCTGTCGCCGCAGGCGCTGTGGTGGCAGCACACTGCCGGAGCCGCGCAGGCGCTGGGGCTGGACGGCACCGACGGCCAGGCGGCGGTGGGCAATCTGCTGCCCGGCTGCGAGGCTGACTTTGTGGTGCTCAACCCCCAGGCCACACCCCTCTTGGCCCGTAAAACAGCGCTGGCCAACCATCTGGACGAACTGCTGTTCTCCATGATCGTCCTGGGCGACGACCGGCTGATCGAGAAAACGGTTATCTCGCAAGCGATGGTTTAGCCTCGGCGGCACCCCTGCGGTGGGCGTGTTCCGCCTGGTTGTTGGCGATGAAGGCGGCGACCTGTTCTGCGGGCAAGGGCCTGCTAAAAAAATACCCTTGCCCGTACTGGCAACCGAGTTGGCGCAACATGGCGGCCTGCGCCGCCGTTTCGATGCCCTCGGCCACGGTGCGCATGGACAGGGTTTTCGCCAATCCAACAATGGCTTCCGTGATAGCAGCGTCTTCCACATCGTCGGGCAAATCCATGACAAAGCTGCGGTCGATTTTGAGCTTGTCCAGTGCAAACCGTTTGAGGTAGGCAAGCGACGAATAGCCGGTGCCGAAGTCATCGAGCGACAGCGAAAAACCAGCGGCTGAGAGCTCGCCGAGAATACGCGCCGCCTCTCCGCTGTGGCCCATGACCATGGTTTCGGTCACCTCCAGTTCGCACATGCCATAGGCCAGGCCGCTGGCGCGCGCGATGGTTTGCGCCTTGCTGGCGAACGCGTGGTCGCGGAACTGGCGGCCCGACACATTCACCGCCATGAACAGGGGGTCGAAGCGCGCATTCCACCGGGCCGCCTGCGAGAAGGCGGTCAGCATGGCCCATTCCCCCAGGCGGACAATCAGGCCGCTGTCTTCGGCAATGGGAATGAAGACCGCCGGGGAGACCGGTCCACGCGCCGGATGGTGCCAGCGCATCAGTGCCTCCAGGCCTGCAATGCGCCCGGTGGCAAGCTCGATGATGGGCTGGTAATGCAGCTCCAGCTCGTGGTTGTCCAGTGCCTGGTGCAGTTCCGCCTCCAACTCGAAACGCGTGCGTGATTCGTTGGACATGGAGGGCTCCCACAGCCGGATGCCATTTTTGCCTGCGGACTTGGCCACATACATGGCGGCGTCGGCCTTCTTCAACAACTCGTCAAAATTTTCGGACGGCCCTGCCGCCATGGCAACACCGATCGAACAGGTGATGAAAAAATTCTGCTCGGCCATTTTGAAGGGTTGGATGACCGCATCCAGCACTTTTCTGGCCCCGAGCTGGGCCTGGGGCAAGTTGGCAATCTGGTCGAGCACGACGACAAATTCGTCACCACCGAAACGCACCACCATATCGGTGGCGCGTACGGCTGCACTCAAACGTTCACCCACCACGATCAGCAGCCGGTCGCCGCAGTCGTGGCCGAAGGTGTCGTTGACGTATTTGAAATTGTCGAGGTCAATGAAGAGCAGCGCCCTTGATCCCTGGCGCGGCGCCGTGTCGCGCATCAGCTCGTCGGTGCGGCGGCGAAAGAAATGGCGGTTTGGCAGCCCGGTGACCTGGTCGTGCAAGGCCTGGTGTTCCAGCCGCTGCTCGACGCGTTGGCGCTCGGCCAGCTCGTTGCCCAGTGCGGTGTTGCGCTGTTCGATGTGCGCGATCATGCGGTTGAAGCCTTCGCCCAATTCGCCGATTTCGTCCTGTGTGGTGATGGTGGCACGTTGCGAAAGATTCCCGTCCACAGACACGTTCTTCATCAAGGCGACCAGGGCGGAAAGTGGGTCCGTAATCACCCGTTGCAGGTGCACGGCGATAGAGTTTCCAATCAGCATCGACAACACCATCGACAGCAGGACGGCTCCCCCGTAAAACAGAATTTGCGCCACGACATAACCGCGGTCGCTTTCCACCTCCAGTGTGGCCAGGCGTTCACCGCCTGACACTATGGCGGTATTCACGCGCATGCGCAGGAGGCCCTCCCGTGCTATGCCTTTGGCGCCACCGGGGTTGCCGTCTGGCGGTCGGAAGCTGGCGAAGATACGGCCATTGGGTTCGATGATGCGGGCCCCCAGCACCTCGCTGTCGCGGCCCAGTCGGGCGAGAATTTCCTCCGCGGTCTTGCTGTCGCGCAACAGCAGGGCCGGCAGCGCATTTTCAGCAACAATCCCGGCTTTCAGCCCGGCTTCGTGCTCGGCCTTGCGGTACTCGACATTCCAGACGATCAGGACCAGCATCGCGGTGGTGCATAGGCCGGAGATCAGCGATGTCATCAACTGGAAGCGTCTCAGCTTTTGCCGGATGGGAATATCGCGCAAGGTGTTCCAGTGGCGGCGCATTGGAAAGTTCACTCAATTTTCCATGGCCGCATCTGTCATGGTGATGCACGCATGGCCGGAAATATGCAGGCAAACACCCAAGCGACGGTCTATTTTTGTGCTCAAAGGGCATTCCCTAAAAACGAATCAACTGCCTGCGATTGGAGTTGTGCAGGGGACGAACGGGTTTGACAAAAAGCAAGGGCGCGCTGGCCGTTGTCAATCAACTGGCGAAATTAGTCCCCGGGCGGGGCAACCGCTGGCAGCAGCACCGTCACCCCCTCCCTTACGCATGGTTGTGCAGCTGAATCTCGCCGCCGTGGGCTTGGAGCGCTCCAGCATCTCACAATTGCGTTTGTGCATAAAAGCAGCCTGCAGACCAATAGATATGTGGGTGCAAAGCTACTAAATTTATAGCAAAATGCCTCGAAAACCCCGTTTCAGGCAAGACGTGTTATCGGATTTGCGTCCATGCTGCACGCAGTATGGTCAAGGAGGCAATGTCTGGGTGGCACAGGTTTGTGGGGGCCGTTGCCACTGGGGTGGATGGTTCCGCTCATGTCCCCCGAACCGGGCTGCGCCCGGTTCTCCTCCTTTACTTCGCTGCACCATCCACCCCAGTGGCAACGGCAGCCAGCAGTGTTGGCCGGCGCAGGCGGGGGAACTTACACAGAAAACCAGCCGCCAGCCCAATAGCTATATGCGGAAACAGCTACTAAATCAATAGCAGATGTTCCGAAAAAATCCGTTTCAGACGACCGCTTGGCAGCAAAATTCGACGCCCGTTCGCAAAGATGTTGACTGGCTGGCGTTACCGCAAGCCCGGTCATAATTCGATTCAACAAATGGGGTGAAGCTTTCAATCCCCTTGTCGCGGGCCGCCTCAGCAGGTCGTTCAGTCCAACATGGTTTGTCAGCCGCGGGAGGTGTTTATGGTTTCTACGAGCATTGCAGCGCGGCGGATAAACGCTAATCGTTGGGCCGCAGCAAGATGAGGCTCGTCGCAATTCTTCTATCTACGTTGGGCCTCCTGAGCTCAGCGTTCTTCTGTTGGCTGTCGTTTCTGTATATCTCGCAGGTTGATGGCGATGTCTTGGCAATTGCTGGTGGTGTCATTTCAGCCGTCTACGGCATGACTAACGCACTACTGATTGGAGGCGCTTGGCTCCGTCCAATTCCTCATATGGCGCGTTATTCGCAATGGACAGCTTTGGTTTTCGCTCTCCTGTATTTACTGGCCTGCTTAGACTCGGGCATGGTTAGCGGCCTTGAGTTCCTGTCGTTTCTTGCGCTGTCTGTCGTGTTGTTCATCAACTGCATGGCTGTGTCTCGTGCGGCGGCTCAACAGGTCAATCCAGCCGGATCGCCTACGGGGACCGCCTGATTTCTAACGTTCGGCGTCTTAAGAATGAGCGACAAGAGGTCGGGGCAGTTTTGTTTGAGCGCCAGCCTCCTTGCTCAAGAATCGGCGCTGGCAACACAGTGGAAAATTTGTTTGACGAATGCAAATGAACCCCAAAAGAATATGACTGATTCACCGCTCACACATCCACCCCGGCGAGTGCCGACGCTGGTTCCCTTTTCTGCAATTTTGGCGCTTTGCCTTGCGACCCTTTCTTTGTCTTCTGCCGCCACGCCGCCACGCGATGCCTCGGTCACCGCCCGTCTCGGCTCCTGCGATGCGGCCATCGTGCGCAAAGCCGTGGATGAACTCTTCGGCGATCCCCAGACTTTGCAGGAGCCACTCATGCTGTTCCACGCGGCATCGGCAGAGCGCATCGCGGGACACAGGGAGGAAGCCGCATTCCTTTACCTCACAGCACGGCTGCGGACTTCCCGCCAGATACTGTTCGAGAAGGGGGACCGGCCCCAGCTTCTGTCGATCATGTTGATGACCAGCGGGCCGCTGGTGATGCCCATTCTGGAAGCTGATCCCGAACTGGCGCGGCGCGTGGTCAAGCGCGTGATCGATTGGGACAGCAGCACACCCGATCCGTTCCGCGAGCGCGAGGCGGCAAAATCCGGCGAGATCGCGGAAAAGCTCGCCGTGATCGGCGCGGGGCTGGCGCGTCTGCCCGATCAGTTGCGCGACGACCCCGCCCGCGTGGCGCAGGCGCGGAAGGCACTTGGCGAGTCGGAGCGCCAGATTGAGGCCTCTTACGCCCAACGCTGCGGTCCGGGAACCCTCGACCCGGCGGATGCCGAGGCCGCCACCAAGCGCATCCAGAGCGCGGCGGAGAGCCTGGCCCGAACCCATCCTTTCGTCGTAGCCCAGGCTGGCGGCGAGGTGAAATCCGTCAACGTCGGCACCTACCGGATGAGCCACGGCAGTCTGCCTACGCGGCTGACCGTGTCGGTGAGTCCAGCAAGCGGCAAGGCGTTTTACGCCGAAGTGGATGCCGAGGCGACCATCACGCCCGAGCGCAAGCTGGGCGGGGTGAAGATGTCACTGGCCTGCGTCACGGACCTCTGGATCGGCCAGCGCGACGCCTCGTGGAAAAACGTCTGCGCCGACGACCCGAAGGCGCGCAAGCCGTCCGCCGCAACGACGGGCGAACTCAAGCCTTTCGACGTTGCCGCGGACGAAAAGTCCCGGCAGAACGCCGCGCAAAAAACGGTGTGCGGCTTTGCCGATCTGAAGCTGCCGGAGCAGTTCTCCGTGTTTGCCGCCGGAGCTTACTCGGGGCGCGAGATTGCCTTCCAGATCGATCAGAGCGGCCACCAGGGCACGCAGATCGACGTTGCCGTGAATAGCCCCGGCAAGCCGGTGGTCCTGATGCTGGGCGCGTATGAGCCGACGATCTGGAATATCGGCTGGTCGCCGCAGACCCGGATCGCGGCAGTGCTGGTCGGGGGCTATCACCGGCAGGCGGTTGCCGGCCTCGAGCCGAGCACGCCCTTGCTGAACAGCTCCTATGACAACAAGGGGGCGTGCGGCTACTTCTACGTCACCCCGGACAACCTCGCGCCGCTGAATCCCTTGTCCAAGCGCGTCTTCGGGCGCGGGGTGGATATGGTCTTCCCGGCGACCAACGGCAAGGTGGTGATCGGCAAGCCGCTTGCGACGGGGGTCTCGCTGATCACTTCGGGCGCCATCGTGCCCGAGTCCTTTCATGACAGGACCGCGCCGATGGCAGGCCCCGCCGGCCTTGCGGACGCGGTACGCAAGGGCCTACTGCGCAAGGCCACGGCAGCCGATGCCGAAGCGTGGTCCGAGGCCGTGATGCAAAGCAATCCGCAACGCGACCTGCCGCCAGTGGCCGGCAAAGGTGTGCTGCGGCCGCCCAAGCCGGGGCTGTTCAATGCGTACGTGGTGCTCAAGCCCTTCACCTATCCGTCGGGCCTGTACGGCGGCAACTCGGCGAGTTTCCTGATCCCCAAGGGCGTGCCGAAACCCGAGGGAAATTCGGGACATTCGTCCGTCTATGACATCAACACGCTGAACTGCCAGGGCGCCCTGTGCAGTGCACGCTGAAGGCTACCAAATCAATAGCATACGCACTTAAAAAATGCTATCCCCTTCACCCCACCAATGGCAACAATGCACTCACCACCAGCCCGCCTTCGGCATGGTTGTGCAGCCGAATCTCGCCGCCGTGGGCCTGGATGATGTTGCGGGCGATGCAAGGGGATTTATGTAAAAATCCCCCAATCAGGGGTACTTGCCCCCATAAAGGGGATTTAATGAGCGCAGCGGATTTCCTATTCACACCAAGCATGCAACGGGTGCTGGGCGTGGCGTTCGCCGCCCCGGACCACAGCTTCACCCTCAACGAGTTGCTGGCGCATGCAGGTGGTGGCAATGGCGGCGGCCAGCGGCAGATTGAGCGCCTGCTGGCTGCGGGCGTCTTGCAGGAGGGGCCACGACGCGCGCGGCAGCGCTGCATCAAGGCCAACACCGAGTTTTTCCTCTATCCAGAACTGCGTGCCATTGTTTTGAAATCATTTGGGTTGGCAGAGCCTTTGCGCACAGCGCTGGAGCCATTCGAAAACCAAATCGACGAGGCGTTCGTCTTCGGTTCGGTGGCCAAGGGGTCCGACACGCACGCCAGTGACATCGACCTGATCGTGGTGGGTGAAGCCCCGTTGATGGACATGACATCTGCCATGCTGGAAGCGGAAAAGTCGCTGGGGCGGCCAGTACATTTAAACCTATACGGACCGGCGGAATGGGCGCAGCTCAAGCAAACCGATCCGGTTCTTGCACAGATTTCTGAAGCCTCAAAGATAAGGATTCTTCCCCATGCAACGCCCCGTTGAATACCAAAACCTCATCAAGACTGGCGCATTGGAAGAAGTGGCGCAGACGCCAGGTGCGCTGGCGCAGTACCTCGCCAATGCACAAAACTATTTGGCAGGTGCGAATCAAATCGACGCCAAGTTGGCAATGCAGCGATTCACCTCGGCCTACGAAGGCTACTTCCAGTTGGTGCAGGCAGTGCAGGAGTACTACGGCGTGCGTGCCAAGGCGGCTGGGCGCAATCTGGTTATTCAGCGCGTGGGCAGCGACCTGAAGATGACGGCGCCCGAGATGGCGCTCATCATCAAGGCGCATGCCCGGAGAAACGAGACGACTTACCAGTCCCCCTTTCCGCCGGTTTCAAAAGCGGAAGCAGAAGCTCTGGTGGGAATATTGAAAAAGTACATTCCAGAAGCCTACAAGCTCACTGGCACACCGTTTGTCGCTTCGTGAAATCGGAAAATGCTGCATATTTGATAGCGCTTTACGCATATTCCACGAGGGCCAGCGGCCAATTTCATCCCCAGGTTTCGTAATTGCCGGCAGCAACACCGTCACCACCAGTCCCCCCTCAGCATGGTTGTGCAACCGAATCTCCCCACCATGGGCTTGAATGATGTTGCGGGCGATGCCAAGGCCCAGACCGGTACCGGCGCGGTTGCCCTGCTGGCCGTGGCTCAGGCGCACATGGGGCTCAAAGGCCAGGGCCATGGAAGCCTGCGCGAAGCCGAGGCCAAAGTCGCGCACTTCCACCATTCACGCGATAAATCTCGCATAGATGGTGGAAATTTATTAAAATCATAGACTTATGAGTTATTCAAAGTCTGATTTCACGCCTTTTTCAAACGATTCCCAGCGCGTCAGCGCGAATTTGGAGCAGATTTACACGGCCTGGCTGGACACGCGCAGGCAACTGGATGCACTGCCCGTTTCGATGTATTGGGCTACCAAAGACAACACCGATTATTTGCACATCAAAAACACGTCGTCTGAGAACGGCACAAGTATTGGGCCGCGTAGTCCAGAGACCGAAGCACGGCTTGCGGAATTCACCAAAAGCAAAGGAGAACTCAAAGCACGGGTCGTGTCGTTTGATGCCGTGATTTTGGAGCGTGCGGGCCTTTACCGCCGCCTGCGCTTGCCCTCGCTGCCTGACAGGCAGGCCGAGATTTTGCGAAAGCTCGACATCGAAGAACTACTGGGCAATGACCTGCTGGTTGTGGGCACCAATGCATTTGTTGCCTATGAATTGTTCGTCGGCGCCAAGCTGCCTACTGGTAACGAAGAAACCGAAGATTTTGATTTGGCGTGGTGCCGGGGCAGCAAGGTATCGCTGGCAGCACAGTTGGGTAGAAAGCCGGCAAAAACAAAAACACTGTTCGGTGTGCTCAAGAGCATAGATAGCAGCTACCGCATTTCACCGCGCAAACCGTATCAGGCCGTCAGCAGCGATGGCTATGAAGTTGAGCTGCTGGCCGCGCCCAGCACCCATCCTCTGCCCAAAAATGAAGCCTTCAATCCGATGGCGTCCCGCATTGAACAGGAGTGGCTTTTGAAGGGTACGGCTATCAGCGTTGTCGTCGCGACGGTAAGGGGGCGCGCCGCGCCGCTGGTCGTGCCCGACCCGCGCTGGATGGCGCTGCACAAGCTGTGGCTGGCTGACAAACCGGAAAGACGCGCCGACAAAAGAGACAAAGACCGTCGTCAGGGAACCGTATTGCTGGATGCCGCACGTTATTTTCTACAGGCCTCGCATCCGCTCAACATTGACTTTGTGCTTGAACTGCCCCAGGAGTTGCGCCATCACTTCGACCAATGGTGTCGTGAAGCCGGGTTCGTTCCGGAGCCATGAGCGTGAACTGCACACCGCTTGTGCGTACCCCATGAAAGGAACAAACGCTATATATTGTGCGCCCAGCATGGGCGCATTCCTGCGGGTGAAAGTCCCGCCGTGAGTTGGTCATGACGAACGAAGTGAAGCGCAACTGC
>MESI01000124.1:0-15395 GCA_001770935.1 Burkholderiales bacterium RIFCSPLOWO2_12_FULL_61_40
CAGGCCTGGGTCAGGGCTATCGAGAGCTACCTGCTGGGGGAGCGCGCCACGCCGCCCGAGCTGGACCCTGCGCAGTGCCATTTCGGCAGTTGGCTCACCGGGAAAGGCATGGCCATGCACGGCAGCCATGCGTCCTTCGCCACCGTCAACACCCTGCACCAAAACATCCACACCCTGGGCAGCGAACTGTGCCATCTACACGCCCAGGGTCAGGGTGCGCAAGCGCTGGAGCGCTTGGCAGAACTCCACGCGCTGCGGCACGCTTTGCTGGCGCAGCTTCAACCGTGGACCGCCAGGCAAAGGCCCACGCAGCGCCGAAAAATCCCGCAATAAGTGCGGCCTCGCGGGCTTGCGCGTACACCGCGGCACAGCATTTGCTATGCATTCAGGAGCTGCTTGCGCAATGGATACGCGGGCTGGAGGCCTATTTGATGCTTAATCGACAAAGAAGTCCGGCAGAAAGTTGGTGTTGCCCGGCGTGACGGCGTAACAGTCCAGGTCCGTCACCCCATGGTCTGCCAGCACCGCGTCGTCGATGTAGAAGTTGCCGGTGTTCGCATTGCTGCTGGTCAGCACGCAGTAGGCAGCGTCGGCCATGATCTCGGGCTTGCGGCACAGCGCCAGGTCCACACCCGGGATCATCTGCATGGCGGCGGTGGCGATGGCGGTGCGCGGCCACAGGCTGTTGACGCCGATGCCGTACTTTTTGAATTCGCCCGCATGGCCCAGGGTGCACATGCTCATGCCGTATTTGGCCATGGTGTAGGCAGTGTGCGGCGCAAACCAGTGGGTCTGCATGGAGAGGGGTGGCGACATGGTGAGCACCTGCGGGTTGCGCCCGGCCTGGGCCGATTTTTTGAGTTCGGGCAGGCAGGCCAGGGTGCACAGGTAGGTACCGCGGGCGTTGACGCCGTTCATCAGGTCGAAGCGCTTCATTGGCGTGGCTTCTGTGTTGGTGAGGCTGATGGCGCTGGCGTTGTTCACCAGGATGTCGATGCCGCCAAAGACCTCCACCGCTTTCGCCACCGCCGCCATCACCGCTTCTTCGTCGCGGATGTCCACCGACAGCGCCAGGGCGCGCCCGCCGGCGGCCTCCACCTCGGCGGCGGCGCTGTAGATGGTGCCGGGCAGCTTGGGGTTGGCCTCGGTGGTTTTGGCGACGATGACGATGTTGGCACCGTCCAGGGCCGCCCGCTTGGCAATGGCCAGGCCGATGCCGCGCGAGGCGCCGGTGATGAACAGGGTTTTGCCCTGGAGGCTGACCGGGTTGGCTTGGTTTAAATCACTCATACCGTCTCCTTAAAGGTTGTCTTTTGCTATTGATTTAGTAGCTGCTTGCGCACTGTCTACGGGGGCCAGAGGCCGATTTGGCTTGTATTATTAAGGCGAAACCGGACTCGGCCTTGACGAAACTCAGACTTGGCTGAAATCGGGTTTGCGTTTGTCCATGAAGGCCGTAAACGCTTCCCTGGCCGCAGGTTCCTGCAGCATGCGCCCGAAGCTCTCGCCCTCTTCCGCCATGGCGCTGAGCACCTGCGCCATCTGGCCTTTTTTCATCAGGCGCTTGGTCTCCACCAGCGCCGCCAGCGGTTTGGCGGCCAGCTTGCGCGCCTGGGCCTGGGCCACGGCGTTGGCTTCGGTGGGCGGCACGATGCGGTTGACCAGGCCCACCTCCAGCGCGGCTTCGGCCATGAAGGGCTCGCCCAGCAGCAGGGCCTCGGCGGCGCGGTGGTAACCCATCATCTGCGGCACCAGCAGGCTGGACGCGGCCTCGGGGCACAGGCCCAGGTTGACAAAGGGCATGGAAAAGGCCGCGTTGTCGCCCGCGTACACCAGGTCGCAGTGGAACAGCAAGGTGGTGCCGATGCCCACCGCCGGGCCGCAGACCGCCGCAATCAGCGGCTTGGGAAACTGGGCCAGCCCGCGCAGGAAGCGAAACACGGGCGAGTCCTGGGTGGAAGGCGCGCGGGTGAGGAAGTCGCCAATGTCATTGCCCGCGCTGAACACCGTGAGGTGGCCCTGCAGGACAACGGTGCGGATGGCGGGGTCGCTGGCCGCCTGCGCCAGGGCGTCGGCGCAAGTGCCGTACATGGCCTGGGTGAATGCGTTTTTCTTGTCCACCCGGTTCAGGGTGAGGGTCATGACACCGTCGGCGGTGTCGATCAGGATATCGGACATGGGTCTCCTTTGGCAATGCCGCAAGGCTTGAACAGTTGGGGAATCAGGATTTGTAATACACCAGCTGGTGGGTGGTCACCAGCAGGACACCGGCCTCGTTCCACAGCTGGCCGGTGTGGTCGAAGTAGCCGTTGCGAAAGGCCTGTGCCCGCGCCTGGCCCAGCAGGTAGCCGCTGCCGGTATCCGCCAACTGCTGGGCATCGGCGTGGAAATACACCGTCATGGACACCGTGCCCACCGGCACCAGGGTGGAGCGGCGGATGAAGACGCGCGGAAAGAAGATGTCCGAGAGCGCGCTGAGCGAGGCGAAGTCCAGGAGGCGCGCCGGGTAGTCGCGCACCCACAGCCGGGTCAGGCTGCTGTCGCCGCTGCCGTCCCACACGGTGGGCATACCGCCGGTGATGGGGCGCTGCTCATAGCGCTTGACAAACTCCATGGGCGCACGCCCCGCGGGCGGCGCTACGTCATGCGGAGGCGGGCATTCGGGCATGGCCTCTTCGTCCAGACTCCAGGTTTCCCGGCGCACCGCCGTGACGGCCGTGGCGGTGAACACCGCCTGCCCCTCTTGCAGCATTTCAACAACCCAGTGCTGGGTCGAGCGGTTGGTGCGCACCGGGCGCGCCTGCACCACAAACGCCCCATCGGCCACGGCTGCGCAGAAGTTGACGGTGAGCGCCACCGGGTCGCCCAGGCGCTCGGGGTGGCGCAGCACAGCGCTCAGGGCCTGGGCCGTGGTGATACCGCCAAACGGCCCCACCATATTGGCGTAGGCCGGGCTGGTGTGGCCCAGCCAGGTACCGTCGGCCTGGGGTTCCAGGGTCGTGGCCTGGTCAAAAGGATGCAGGGTCATACGTGTACCGCCTGGGGTAAGTTACTCAAAAATTGGTGGATGCGGGGCCATAACACGGCCTGGTGTTCGCCACGAAAAGCGCCAAAGTGGCCCAAGCGGCGCACCGACACCTCGGCCGGAGTCAGCCGCAGCACCCGGCGCGGCGCCTGGGTGTACAGCGCCATCAAGCTCTCCAGGCCTTGGGCGGTCATCATCTCATCGTCGCTCATCGCCAGGGCCAGCACCGGAAACTGCACCCGGGCGTAGCTTTGGCGCGCCGCTTCGCCCTCGGCGCCCACGCTGTAGCGTGGGTTCAGGCACCAGCGGCGCCACTGGCGAATGACACCGGTCGGCAGATCGCCCACAGCGCCCAGGCGTTTGCCGGGGAAGTAACCAAAAAGCCGCGTGAACACGGGCACCAGAAAAAACCAGAGGAACAGCGCCGAGTGTTTGAGTTGCGGCGCGTTTTCGCGCCAGTAGCCGCTGCCCGTGGCCACCCCGAGCAGGCCGCTGACCTTGTGCCCATTGCCCATCAGCCCTGGCAATTGCGCCCCCAGGCTGTGGCCCAGGAGGTGCACGGGCTGGTGGGCATTGGCCTGGTGGGCATGGTCCACCACGGCCTCGTAGTCGTGCGTCCAGTCCAGCAAATCGGCCTTGAAACCGCACAGTCCGCCGTGGCGGGTGTTGGGCAGCGAGTCGCCCGAGCCCCGGTAGTCAAAGGTGTGCACGCGCCAGCCCTGGCGGGCCAACCATTGGGCCAGCGGGGCGTAAAAGTCTTGCGGCACCCCCATGGCACAGGCCACCACCACAGCACCCCTTGGCTCCACGGCCGGTGCCCGGTAGTCCCGCACGGCTATACGGGCACCACCGGTGCTGGCCAGGGTATGGGCTTGCACGGTCACCGCCACAGACGTCGGGTTTTCAAGCGCAGATGCGTCAGCTGTCATACACCCCTCCAAGTAAAAAGCCACCCGCAGGTGGCTTGGTGCGAGCCCTGATCAGACGCGCTCGAAAATGCCCGCAGCCCCCTGCCCCATGCCGACACACATGGAGACCATGCTGTACTTCAGATTGTTGCGGTGCAAGGCGTGGATGGCTGTCGCCGAGCGGATAGCGCCGGTCGCGCCCAGCGGGTGGCCCAAGGCGATGGCGCCGCCCATGGGGTTGACTTTGGCCGGGTCCAGGCCCAGGGTATTGACCACCGCCAGGGACTGTGCAGCAAAGGCCTCGTTCAGCTCAATCCAGTCGATGTCGTCTTGCTTGAGCCCCGCGTAACGCAGAGCGGCAGGAATCGCCTCGATCGGGCCAATGCCCATGATGTGCGGGGGCACACCCTTGGCGGCAAAACTCACAAAGCGCGCCAGCGGTTTCAGTCCGTACTGCAAGACGGCCTTTTCACTGGCCAAAATCAGCGCGCCCGCGCCGTCCGAGGTTTGTGAGCTGTTGCCCGCCGTGACAGAACCGCGTGCCGCAAACACCGCACGCAGCTTGGCCAGGCCTTCGACCGTGGTGTCCAGGCGGGCACCTTCATCCAGGCTGACCATGCGGCGTTTTTCGATGACTTCACCGGTGGCCAGGTCGGGGCTGCGATCGACCACTTCCACCGGCGTGATTTCGTCGGCAAAATAGCCGGCTTCCATGGCGGCCAGGGCGCGGCGGTGTGACTCCACCGCGAATTCGTCCTGCGCCTGGCGGCTGACCTTCCACTGGTTGGCCACTTTTTCGGCGGTCAGGCCCATGCCGTAGGCGATGCCGATGTTCTCGTCGCGCTCGAACATGGTGGGCGACAGCGAAGGCGAGTTGCCCATCATGGGCACCATGCTCATGCTCTCAACGCCAGCGGCGATCATCACATCGGCTTCGCCGACGCGGATGCGGTCGGCCGCCATCTGGATGGCGCTCAGGCCGGAGGCGCAAAAACGGTTGACGGTGATGCCGCCCACGCTGGTGGGCAAACCGGCCAGCACGGCGCCGATACGGGCAATGTTCAGGCCCTGCTGGCCTTCGGGGATGGCGCAGCCGCAAATCAGGTCTTCAATCGACTGCGGATCCAGGCTGGGCACCTGCGCCAGCGCGGCGTGCAGGGCCTTGACCAGGAGGTCGTCGGGGCGGGTGTTGCGGAAAAAGCCCCGGTGCGAACGCCCGATGGGGGTGCGCGTGGCGGCAACGATGTAGGCGTCTTGAACTTGTTTCATGTTGGCTCCTTGTCAGTTGAGGGCAGCGCGGACCGGCTTCGCAGCCCGCGGTTTGGCACCCGATGGTTCACTGGTCTTGCGTGGGCCCGACGGTATCCAGGCCCAGATAAATACACACTCAATCGGCTGTGCGCCGGACTCGTCACTCACCTGCACGGCCACCGTCACTTCGCCTTTGTCGCTCGCTTGCATCAAGGCACGCTGTTGCTCCGTAAGCACCGCGACGGCGCGCAGAGCCCCTTGTGTGCGCTTCTTGAACGCCACCTTCAGCTCCTTGGCCAGCGGCAGGCAATCGTCGCGCACATTCATGCCCACCACCATGCCGGTGGCAGTCTCCGCCAGCAGCGTCATCGCCGCCGCATGCACCCCCTTGATGTGGTTCTGCACCCGGCGCTCATTGGCAATGGCAACCTCCACGCGCTCGGGCGTCATCACGGCAAAGTCCAGCCTGGCCGTGCCGGTAAACGGCACCGCACGGCGCAACACCAGGTTGCGCGCCCAGCCCCGTGCAAACGCAGGCACCACTTCCAATTGCTTGAGCGAACGCACCAGGCGGTTGGGTTTTGAAACAGCAGCGTAAGTCATAGTGTCCCTTTATCGAAGTGAGTTCGTGACTGAGCAAGCGTAGCGAGCGCCTGTCAGGCTAGGCGGACGGAGCGCAGGAACCGGAACGTACTTCTGTACGTGAGGATTCCGAGCACCGCCCAACGACGCATGGCAGGCGCGCAGTAGCTTGATCAGTTACGAACCGGTTTGCCGGTGGACATCATGCCCATGATGCGTTCCTGGGTTTTGGCATTCGTCAGCAGCGAGCAAAAAGCCTTGCGCTCCAGTGCCATCAGGTATTCCTCGGTGACCAGGGAGCCCGCGTCCACGTCGCCACCACACACCACTTCGGCGATCAGCCCGGCAATGTGGAAGTCGTGGGCGCTGATGAAGCCACCATCACGCATATTGACCAGCGAGCCTTTGATGGTGGCCACGCCGCTGCGGCCCGCCACGGCAAACTGGCGCTTGTGCGGCGCGCGGTAGCCGCTGGCGAACATGGCCTTGGCCTCGTTGATGGCAACAAACAGCAACTCGTCCTTGTGCGGAACGACCACGTCGCTGTCCAGCAAGTAACCCAGCTTGCGCGACTCCAGCGCGCTGGTGCCCACCTTGGCCATGGCGGCGGCGGTGAAGCCTTCGGTGAGGAAGGGCACGATGTCTTTGCCGGTGGAGGCCGCCGCGTTTTCGGCGGCACGGCGGGCAATGTAGGTCAGGCCGCCGGCGCCGGGCACCAAGCCCACGCCCACTTCCACCAGGCCGATATAACTTTCCATGGCGGCCACGCGTTTGCCGGAGTACACCGCCATTTCGCAGCCGCCGCCCAAAGCCAGGCCACGGATGGCGGAGATGGTGGGCACGTTGGCGTAACGCAGCTTGAGCATTACGCGCTGCAGTTCAGCGGCAGCACCGTCGATGGCCTTGGCGCCGCCCATCATGAAGGCGGGCAGCATGGACTGCAGATCGGCACCGGCGGAGAACATCTCGTCGGGCGACCAGATCACCAGACCCTGGTAGTCTTTTTCGGCCAGGTCGATGGCGCTGTCCAGGCCTTCGATCACCCCCGCGCCGATGGCGTGCATCTTGGTCTTGATGCTGGCAATCAGCACTTCGTCATCCAAAGTCCACAGGCGGATGGCTTCGTCTTCGTGGATGGTTTTGCCAGCGGTGGCGGCCGAAGGCGCATTGGCACCCAGCACGCTCTCGGGGAAGTGCTGGCGCTGGTAGACCGGCAGGCTGCGCGGTGCCACAAACGTACCCGTGGTGGGGTTCCACGAACCGGCAGGCGTGTGCACGCCACCGGCATCGGCCACGGGGCCTTTGAACACCCAATCCGGCAGCGGTGCGCTGCACAGCGCTTTACCGGCGTCAATGTCTTCCTTGACCATATTGGCCACTTCGAGCCAACCGGCTTCTTGCCACAGCTCAAACGGGCCTTGTTTCATGCCAAAGCCCCAGCGCATGCAGAAGTCCACATCGCGGGCGTTGTCGGCAATGGACGCCAGATGCACGGCGGCGTAGTGGAAGCTGTTGCGCAAAATGGCCCACAGGAATTGGCCCTCTTTGCCTTCGGCATTGCGCAGCAACTTCAGGCGTTCACCGGCGGGCTTTTTGAGCATGCGGCCATACACCTCGTCTGCTTTCTGACCGGCGGGCACGTATTCCTTGCTCACCAGGTCAAAACGCGATACATCGCGCCCCACCTTCTTGAAAAAACCAGCCTTGGTCTTCTGGCCCAGGTGGCCCATTTCCAGCAGGGTCTTGAGCACTTCGGGGGTGGCAAAGCTGGCGTAGAAGGGATCGGTCTCGATGCTCAGGGTATCTTGCAGCGTCTTGATCACATGGGCCATGGTGTCCAGGCCCACCACGTCGGCGGTGCGGAAGGTACCGCTAGAGGCGCGGCCCAGTTTCTTGCCGGTCAGGTCGTCCACCACGTCGTAGCTCAGGCCGAAGTTTTCCACTTCCTTCATGGTGGCCAGCATGCCGGCGATGCCGACACGGTTGGCGATGAAGTTGGGGGAGTCTTTGGCACGCACCACACCCTTGCCCAGATTGCTGGTGACAAAGGCTTCCAGTGCATCCAGATAGGACGCTTCGGTGGTGGGGGTGTTGATCAGTTCCACCAGCGCCATGTAGCGGGGGGGGTTGAAGAAGTGGATGCCGCAGAAACGCGGTTTGATTTCTTCCGGCAGCGCCTCGGACAACTTGGTGATCGACAGGCCCGAGGTGTTGGACGCCACGATGGTGTTGGCGCCAATGTAGGGGGCAATCTTTTTATAGAGGTCCAGTTTCCAGTCCATGCGCTCGGCAATGGCCTCGATGATGAGGTCGCAATCGCGCAGCTGTTCCAGATGCTCTTCGTAATTGGCTTGGCCAATCAGCACCGCGTCTTCAGCCACGCCCAGGGGCGCGGGTTTGAGTTTTTTCAGGCCGTCGATGGCGCGGGTGACGATGCCGTTTTTCGGACCTTCCTTGGCAGGAAGATCAAACAGCACCACCGGCACTTTGACGTTGACCAAATGGGCCGCAATCTGCGCACCCATCACGCCGGCACCGAGCACAGCGACTTTTTTGACTTGAAAACGGGACATAAAAGTTCCTCTCATTTAAACAGTTGAGGACAGAGCTTGCGGCCTTGCCGCTGCGGTCTGTCCCGCAAAATTACTAGTTCACGCGAACCCAGGTCTGGGTTCGGCCAAGAAAGGAGAAACCCACAAAGCCGCGGATTTCAAGCTTCTTGCCACCCTCGATAGGCGTCATCTTGAGTTTGTAGACCGTGCCGTTGTTGGGATCGACAATATTGCCGCCTTCCCAGACATCCATGGCGTCGGCTTTCTTGGCACTGCGGATGATTTCCAGACCGGCAATGGCTTGGTCCTTACGGTCGTCCTTGCATTCGATGCATTTGTCATCGGGTTTGGCTTTGGGGCCGAGATTGCGCTCAATTTTTCCGGTGAGCACACCGGCGGTTTCGATGATGCGCACCTCGGAGGTCACGGTGCCATCGGTGTCACTGATGGTTTTCCACAAACCCACCGGAGACATCTGCGCCATGGCGGCTGCCGATGACAAACCCAGTACCAACGCTATTGCTGAACGAACCATAAGAACTTTCCTTTTTTGGATTGGAAAAAATTGACGCGTTGGACCGCGTGTTTATGCAAATACGGCGTCGGTGTCCATCAACACTTTGCTGCCCGTCCGTGCGGTGCGCATCAGCGTGGCGGTCTCGGGGAACAGCTTGGCGAAGTAGAAACGCGCCGTCTGCACCTTGGCCAGGTAGAACTGGTCGGTATTGCCCGCGGCGATTTCGCGCAATGCCACTTGTGCCATACGCGCCCAGAAGTAACCAAACACCAGGTGGCCGGCCACGCGCAGGTAGTCCACAGCCGCAGCGCCCACTTCATCGGGGTTCTGGAAACCCTTGAAGCCGATTTCGGTGGTGAACTTGGTCATCTGGTCGCCCAGGATGGCGATGGGGGTGATGAACTCGGCCATCTTTTCGTTGACGCCTTCTTCTTCCACCAACTTGCCGATCAGTTTGCCAAATTTCTTCAGCGTGGCGCCGTTGTTGCCCAGGATCTTGCGGCCCAGCAGGTCCAGCGACTGAATGGTATTGGTGCCTTCATAGATCATGTTGATGCGGTTGTCGCGCACAAACTGCTCCATACCCCACTCCTTGATGAAGCCGTGGCCGCCAAACACCTGCATGCAGGCGTTGGTGGAGATGTGGCCGTTGTCGGTGAGGAAGGCCTTGACGATGGGGGTCAGCATGGCCAGCATTTCGCCGGAGTCCTTCCGCACCTTTTCATCGGGGTGGCCGTGCTCTTTCTCCAGCAGCATGGAACAAAACGCCTGCAGCGCGCGGCCGCCTTCGGCATAGGCTTTGGCGGTGAGCAGCATCTTGCGCACATCGGGGTGCACGATGATGGGGTCAGCGGCCTTGTCCTTGGCCTTCGGTCCGGTGAGCGAACGCATCTGGATGCGGTCTTTGGCATAGGCCAAGGCATTTTGGTAAGCCACTTCGGTCAGGCCCAGGGACTGGTTGCCCACACCCAGACGCGCGGAATTCATCATCACGAACATGCCCTGCATGCCCTTGTTGGGCTGGCCGACCATGGTGCCGACGGCGCCGTCCAGCACAATTTGCGCGGTGGCGTTGGACCGGATGCCCATCTTGTGCTCCAGGCCACCGCAGTAGATGCCGTTGCGGCTACCCAGGCTGCCGTCCTGGTTGACATTGAACTTGGGAACGATGAACAGGCTCACACCTTTGATGCCGGGAGGCGCATCGGGCAGGCGGGCCAGCACCAGGTGGATGATGTTATCGGCCATGTCGTGTTCACCGGCACTGATGAAAATCTTGTTGCCGGTGATCTTGTAGGTGCCGTCCGCTTGCGGTTCGGCCTTGGTGCGCATCAGGCCGAGGTCGGTGCCGCAATGGGGTTCGGTCAGGCACATGGTGCCGGTCCATTCACCGCTGGTCATTTTGTGCAGGTAGGTCTGCTTTTGTGCGTCGGTGCCGTGGGTGTGCAGGGCGTGGTAGGCGCCGTGGGTGAGGCCCGGGTACATGGTCCAGGCCTGGTTGGCGCTGTTCATCATCTCGTAGAACAGGCCGTTAACCACCAGAGGCAAGCCCTGGCCGCCAAACTCCGGGTCGCAACCCAAGGCCGCCCATCCGCCGTCAATATAGGTCTTGTAGGCTTCCTTGAAACCTTTGGGCGTGGTGACCTCGTGGGTCGTCGGGTTGAGCGTGCAGCCTTCGGCGTCGCCCGAAATATTGAGCGGGAAGATCACTTCGGATGCAAATTTCCCGCCCTCTTCCAGCACCGCGTTGATGGTGTCGGCGTCCATATCGGCGTGCTGCGGAATTTGCTTCAGTTCGTCTGCAACGTGGAGCAATTCGTGCATGACAAACTGCATGTCGCGAAGGGGCGGGGTGTAGGTAGGCATGCTGATTACTCCTTGGTAACGTGGGTGGGGTGAAGTGAAGGGGTGGAAGCCGGGGCGTCTTTGGGAACGCCGTAGCGGGCAAGAATGTTGTCAAAACCCTGGTTGGCGCGCGCAATCGAGCCCGGGGTTTTCAGAAAACGCGCTTCGTAGTGCAGCGCCAGAATGAGGCCATGGATTTCGAAACACACCTGGCGCTCGTCGGCTTCGGGGAGCAAATCTCCGCATTTTTTGGCCAACACCACGGCGCGGTGCAAGGCATCCAGCCAGGTCTGCACCGAAGTGACCAGCGCATCGCGCACCGGACCTGGGCGGTCATCAAAATCCACCGCACCGCTGATAAAAATGCAATCGGACTCGATTTCCACAGCGACGCGTTTCATCCAGTTGGAAAACAGGGCTTTCAAGCGCGGCAGCCCCCGGGGCGCGTGCAGTGCCGGGTAGAAAATTTCCTGCTCGAAGCGGTTGAAATATTCGCGAACCACCGAAATTTGCAATTCTTCGCGTGACCCGAAATGGGCGAACACGCCGGACTTGCTCATGTGGGTGGCTTCCGCCAGCACACCAATGCTCAATCCCTCCAGACCGATTTGGGTGGACAGATGCAGCGCCGCCTCCACAATGGCCAGCTTGGTTTGCTGCCCTTTGTGCGAAGCACGCCCGGACGGCGAACGCACAGAAGCGGGCGCGCGGGGCGATGGGTCAAGGGGTGAAACGGCGGTCATGGAATCAATGCAACATTAAATAGAACGATCGTGCTATTTTGCAGCATTTCCCCCGCTCCCTCCGAAAAAAATCAGAGGATCTAGAGGAATCCTTCTAAGGATGGGGTGGGTTTACCCCAGGAGCAGGCGCAGACTGGGCTCCAAACGTTCCGAAGGCAAACGCTTGAAGCCCGAGCGCACAAAGCGCTGCAGGCGCCCGGCCGCAAAGGCCACCAGCACCGAGGCGCGCACGCCGGGCTCCAGGGTGGAAAGGTCCTGCCCAGATACAGACACTTCGACGCGAAAGCACTGCTTCAAGGTGGCTTCCACTTTGTCAAAAAACTGGTTCATACGGACTTGCAGGCGCTCGTTTTCGAACACCAGCGCATCCCCCACCATGACACGGGCCATGCCGGGGTTTTTTTCGGCAAATTGCATCAGCATGGCCATCAGCTTGGCGGCCTGGCGGGCCCCCACATCCGTCGCCCCATCGTTGGCCAATTCCTCGCGTTCAACAATCTGGTTGATGAGTGAGAACACGGTTTGCTCGATGAACTCGATCAATCCCTCGAACATTTGCGCTTTGCTGGCAAAGTGCCGGTACAAAGCTGCTTCGCTGACCTCCAGCCGTGCCGCCAGCGCTGCTGTGGTGATGCGCTCCCCGCCCGGCAACTCCAACATGCCCGCCAATGCTTGCAGGATTTGCACCCGCCGCTCTCCGGGTTTGGGGCGTTTGCGACCGGGTGCCACGCCAGCATCCGCCACGGACGGCGCTTGCAGTGTCGCGTGGTTCTGAAGATCGTCAAGGGGTGTGGCGTCTGGCATGGGGCTCAAGGCGGTGGTGTGCAATGATTCTCGCACAGCCCCAGCTAGGGTTTCACCTAGGCGGGCAGCCACAGGGCAACCCGCAATCCACGCCCTGCCGCACCGGATTCGATGCACAGATTGCCACGGTGTGCGCGCGCAATCTCTTCCGCAATGGCCAGCCCCAGCCCGCTTCCATCACCCTGGGCGCCTTGCACGCGGTAAAAGCGTTCCAACACCTTTTTGCGCTCGGCCTCGGGCACACCGGGGCCGTCGTCTTCGACTTCCAAAAATGCTTGCGTTCCGCCCGGCGCATCGGTGGGGCCCATTCCACAGCGCAACGTGACGCGCCCGCCGGTCGGCGTGTATTTGATCGCGTTGTCCACCAAATTGCCCAACAGTTCACGCAACAGCCATTCGTGGCCACAGACATGGGCCGGCAGGCAGTCCATTCCAAGGTCGATGTCCTTGCCTGCTGCGGCGTCCAGGTGGTTCTCCAACTGCACCTCGCACAACTGCTTCAAGTCCACCCGCTGCATGGCTTGTGTCTGGCTGCTGCGCGCATCCGCCCGGGACAGGGCCAGCAACTGGTTCGCCAACTGGGACGTGCGCCGTGCGGCACTGCGCAGTTTGTTGATCTGGTCGGCACTGAGCGTGATTTCCGCGGCCCCGTGCAGCGGCCCCGCCTCCCCGGCCGTGACGGACCGGTCACGCCAGTCCGCCTGGCCGCCGCGGTTCACCGCCTGCGCCCAGGCCTCCACTTGCGCCTGCAGCGCAGCCAGCGGCGTGCGCAACTGGTGCGCGGCATCGGCCACAAAGCGGCGCTGGCTTTCGGCTTGCGCGTTGACCAGATCAAACAGGCGGTTGAGCGACAAAACCAGGGGACGCACCTCATCGGGTGAGGCCTGCGGGTCCAAGGCGCTCAGGTCGCGTGGTGAACGCCGCTCTACGGCTTCTTTCAGCTCAAGCAAGGGCCGCAGGGCACGGCGCACCGCCCAGTTCACGCCAAAAACGGCAGCGGTTACCAGCACTACGTTGGGCAAGACGACCTTGATCCATACCAGGTGCAGCCATTGCTGGCGTGGGTCGGAGCCATCGGCCAGGCGCACAACCAGCTCACCAGCCACGGTATTCATCCGCTGGCTGACAATACGGTAGGTCACACCGCCATACTCCTCACTGGAAAACTCGGGTTCACGGGTGGCGGGAAGGGGGCTGCTCAACCACCGTTCCCCGATCTGTACATCACCGTCCAGCCCGAGCACCGCAAAAGCCGCCAGCCCTGGGCGCTCGTTCAAAAACTCATCCACCGGGGGCGCCGTCAGCAGCGCGGGCGGATCGCCTTCGGTGAGCCCCCGCGCCACCACCGAATCCGCCAACAGCGGTACCAGGCTGAGCAACTGCCGGTCTTGCTGCAAAGCAGCGCTGCCGGCAGAACGAAAATCAAACCAGGCATTGAGCGCGGCCAGCAAAAACAAGGGCACCAACAGCAGCAACAGCAAACGCCGCTGCAGGCCGGACGTCATGCCAGTCGGGGCCGGCATTATTCGCCGGGCAAGGCGTCAGCGACCAACCCAGCGCCGCCGCTGGGCGCCAGCAATTCGAGCCGATAGCCAAAGCCCCGAATCGAGCGCAGGGCAATACCATGCGGCTCCAACTTGCCACGCAGGCGCGAGATGTAGACCTCGACCGCATTCGGGGTGATTTCCTTGTCCCACCCTGTCAGCGCCTGCAAGAGCTTGTCTTTGTTTGCGGGCTTGGGCGCCTGGAGCAGCAAATACTCCATCACCGTCCATTCGCGCGGCCCCAGCTCAATCGGAACCGTGGCCGCTGGCTGTGATGCCGAAACACCCGCAGCCGACGGCACGGGACGGATGCACGCCATGCGGTGGGCGGTGTCCAGTTCCAGCGGGCCAAATGTGAGGGTGGCCGAGGTGGCCGCCTGCGAACGGCGCAACAGCGCACGTAAGCGCGCCAACAGTTCGGGCAACTCAAAGGGTTTGACCATGTAGTCGTCCGCCCCCATGTCGAGCCCCTGCACCCGGTCGTGCAGTGCATCGCGTGCGGTCAGAATCAACACCGGCATGGCATGCCCCTCTTTGCGCAAGCGGTGCGTCAGGGCCAGGCCATCCATCAACGGCAGTCCAATATCGACAACGGCCAGATCAAACGACTCCATCTTGGTGACTTCCAGGGCGCGTTCGGCACTGCCGACCCAGTCCACCGCATACCCCGCGTCGGACAGTCCCAGCTTGATGCCACTGGCCACCATGACATCGTCTTCCACCAGTAAAAGTCGCATGAAACAGGCCTCCAGCCCTTGTAGAATAAGCGCAAGCAGCTATCAAAACAATAGCAAAAATCAAGCCAAAATGTCGCTCAGTGGGAACGGATCATGGTGCCAAAGGCCTGGTCCGTCAAGATTTCCAGCAAGAGCACATGGGGCACCCGCCCGTCAATGATGTGGACCGAATTGACGCCGCTCTTGGCGGCATCCAGCGCGCCGCTGATTTTGGGCAACATGCCGCCGGAAATTGTGCCATCGGCAAACAATTCGTCGATCTGGCGGGCCGTCAGGTCGACAAGCAAAGTACCCGCCTTGTCGAGCACGCCGCTGATGTTGGTGAGCATCATCAGCTTCTCGGCATGCAGCACCGTGGCCAATTTGGCCGCCACCACATCGGCGTTGATGTTGTAGCTCTCGTTGTGTTCCCCGAAACCGATGGGGCTGATCACCGGAATAAAGGCATCGTCCTGCAGCGCCTTGACCACACTGGGGTCGATGCTGACGATGTCACCCACCTGGCCCACATCATGTTCAATGCTGGGGTCGGCGTTGTCCAGCATCTTGAGCTTTTGCGCCCGGATCATGCCGCCATCGCGCCCAGTCAGGCCCACGGCCTTGCCACCAGCCTGGTTGATCAGGCCCACGATGTCTTGCTGCACCTCGCCGCCCAGCACCCACTCCACCACTTCCATGGTGGGGGCGTCAGTGACGCGCATGCCCTGGATGAACTGGCCCTGCATGCCCAGGCGTTTGAGCGCGTTCTCAATTTGCGGCCCGCCGCCATGCACCACCACAGGGTTGATGCCCACCAGTTTGAGCAGCACCACGTCTTCGGCAAACGCTTTTTGCAAGGCGGGGTCGGTCATGGCGTTGCCGCCGTATTTGATGACCATGGTCTTGCC
>MESI01000124.1:15410-105204 GCA_001770935.1 Burkholderiales bacterium RIFCSPLOWO2_12_FULL_61_40
ATGGAACTTGCGGATGTAAGGCAAGGCCTGGGCCAGAATCTGGGCCTGGTCACGGGGGGCAATGGGGGAAGAAGCTACGTTGCTGGGTTCGGACATGGTCGACTCGTTTTGTGAAGTAAATCGGTAAAACTGGTGGCAAATTGTGCCGCAATACGCTTGCCCGACAGTAAGCGCGCCTCGATCAACTGGGCTGATAGCCCTGCACATGGCGAAGCAAAAAAGTTTTGATGGTTGTCACATTATTTTGGGCTGCTGCCGACTCCAGCGCTGCCAATTCTTGCTGCAACTGCGACCACGGCAAAAAGGGTTCCCGTGCCTTCATGATGCGGGGATGTTCCGTAGGCTCTGGGTTGTCACCAATCAGCAACTCCTCATACAGCTTTTCTCCGGTGCGTAAGCCAGTCACCACAATTTCAATATCACCTGTGGGATGGGCGCTATCTCGCAACGCCAGACCAGAAAGCTGCACCATGCGGCGTGCCAAATCCATGATTTTGACCGGCTCACCCATGTCCAACACAAACACGTCCCCACCCCGCCCCATGGCTCCCGCTTGCAGGACGAGTTGGGCGGCCTCGGGAATGGTCATGAAATAACGCGTGACTTCGGCGTGGGTCACCGTAAGCGGGCCACCCGCAGCGAGTTGCCTGCGAAATAGGGGAACGACACTGCCGCTGGATCCGAGCACGTTGCCAAAACGCACCATGGAAAAGCTGGTTTGGGATGGTTCTGCGGACAGCGCCTGCAATACCAGTTCGGCCACGCGTTTGGTGGCGCCCATGACGTTGGTCGGGCGCACTGCCTTATCGGTGCTGACCAGGACAAAGCGGTGCACCCCGGCTTCCATGGCGGCATGCGCCATATTCAAGGTGCCCATCACGTTATTCAGCACACCAATACCAGCGTTGCCTTCCACCAAAGGCACATGTTTGTAGGCTGCGGCATGGTAAATAGTGGCGGGCCGGTAGGCAGCACACAAGGCATGCATGCGTGGAGCGTCCACCACGCTGCCCAGTAGCGGCACCAGTTGCACCGCCAATGCCTGGGCGTTGCAGATGGCTTCGAGCTCCTGGTGGATGGTGTACAGGCCAAACTCATTGTGGTCCAGCAACAATAGTTGACGGGGCCGCTGCAGCACGATCTGCCGCGTCAGCTCGCCACCAATGCTCCCCCCCGCCCCGGTGACCAGCACCACCTGGTCCGCAAGGTCGCGCGCCAGCAAATCGTTTCTGGGCGCGACCGGCTCACGCCCCAAAAGGTCCTCGATATCCAGCTCTTTGAAATCCTGCACCGAAACCCGACCACTGGCCAAATCGGCCATGCTGGGCAAGGTACGCACATGGACCGGCAGGTTGTTCAGCGATTCAATAATGCGGTTGCGGCGGTCACGGGACGCACCTGGCATGGCAAGCAGGATGTCGGTGATGCGTTCAGAAACCACCAGATCGGGCATGTTGGCTGCGGACAATACCGGCGCCCCATTGATACTGCGCCCGACTTTTGCCGGGTCATCGTCCACAAAACCCACCAGTTCGAACTGCCGCGAAACACCCAACGCGGTCGCTGTTTGGACCCCCGCAGTCCCCGCTCCAAAAATCAACAGCCGCCCAAGCTCCGGACCGCCCGACAAGCCTGCGAGCCAAAACCGGGCAAATGCACGGCTAGCCCCCACCAGGAGCAGATAGATCAGTGGTTGCAATACGCCCAGACTGCGAGGCACCATGGGCCACTGGCGCCACAACAAGACTGCTGATAACAAGACTGCATACACCGCAACGGCTTGTGCCGTCGCGATCAGAGCGGCCTGGCCGGTGTAGCGAAAAATAGCGCGGTAAAGACCGAATCTGGTGAAAACGGGAACGGCCAGCATCGGTGCCAGACCATAGACCCACCACTGCGCATCAACCGGCTGGTGCAAAGCATCCAGACGCAAGGTAAAGGCAATCCACGTGGCCAGCAACGCCAGCACCACATCCAGTGCAATCACCACCAAGCGCTTGGCCGTGCGCGACCAAGCGAGGACGTCCCTATGCATTGACCGCGAATGCTTCCTTGCTTTGTCCTTGGGCAATTAAGGTGGTCAACCAGCGCGGCGTCAGCCCACGGCCGGACCAGGACTCACCGTTGGGACCGCGGTATTTGGCAGCGACCGGGTTGGTGGACTTTTTGGAGACTCTGGGTATCTTGGGAGCAATGATCTTTGCTTTTCCTCGTCCGCCTTTGCCCGCTTTTGCGGTTTTTCCGCCCTGCAAATCCTTGACGGTAATACCGAAGGCTTGCATCTTGGCCTGAATCTCCTGAACGGTGCTTTGAAACTCTTTCGCCTTGATTTCGTTCGCCTGCTTTTGCAGTTTTTCGATCTGGCTTTGAATATCAATCAAATTGGTCACGGGTTTCTCCAAAAAAAATAGGGGCCAAGCAGGAGTTTAAATCAGTGTGATACGCCATCACGCCTGATGACCTTGAATACAGTCAAAAATAATATCTTGATATCGGTCCAAAACGAGCGCATGCGCAGGTATTCCACATCCAGCGCCACTTTTTGAGGAATTGGCAATTCGTCACGCCCATTAATCTGCGCCCAACCGGTCAATCCGGGCGCCAGTTGATGCACTCCATACTTGGTCCGCAGGGCAATCAGGTCTGCTTGGTTATAGAGCGCAGGGCGTGGACCGACAAAACTCATGTCGCCTTTGAGAATGCTCCACAACTGCGGCAGTTCATCCAGACTGCTTTTGCGCAAAAAGCTTCCAACAGGTGTAAGAAAATCATCCGGATTACCCAGCAAATGGGTGGCAACCACCGGGGTATCCACTTTCATGCTGCGAAATTTCGGCATTTTAAATACTTTATTGTCGCGCCCTACCCTATCCGACCAGTACAGGGCCGGGCCTTGGGATGTGATGCGAACCAGTAGAAACACCAATACAAATGGCACCATCAAACAAAGGCTGGCCAACATGGCAAACATCAGGTCGCATATTCTTTTCATGATTTTTTCATCCCGTCCACCGCCCTGCGCAAACCTTCTTCCACGGAAATGGGCGGTGTCCAGCCCAATACATTGCGCGCTTTGGAAATATCCACCTGCAAATTGCCGCAAAGCCGCTCTACGGCATCCGCTTTTCCAAAAATTCTGGAGCCCATTTTCAGCGCCCAGACAGGCACCGGAAGAAGCCGTGCAGGCACGCCGGCAGCTTGCGCCAAACCCCGGACCAATTCGGTCGTCGACAAGTCGCAGCCGTCGCTCACCAGGAAGGTTTGATTGGCTGCCTGCGGGTGCGAAATACAGGTAATAATGAAATCCACCAAATTATCCAGCGCTACCAAACTGCGCTGGTTATGCACAGAACCCAGAGGCAGGGGCCAGCCGTACTGGACAGCCCGCATGAGGGATGCAAAATTGGCTTTGACGCCGGGACCGTATACCAACGGCGGGCGGATGATGACTATTTCCATGCCAGTATTTGCGGCGATTTCTTTCAGCCCTTGCTCTGCTTCGTATTTGCTTTGCCCGTAGGCGTCTTGTGGTTGGGACTCATCAGCTTCAGTAAAAGCAAAACCGGGTCGCGTGTGCTCGCCATTGACTTTGACTGAGCTTACAAACAAAAAACGTTTTACTCCGGCTGCTGCGGCTTGGCGGGCGAGGTTTAAGGTGCCATCGACATTAGCTTTTCGGTATTCGGCAAGAGGGCTCGCAGATTTTTCATGCATGACATGGGCGCGAGCGGCGAGGTGAACCAGAATATCAACGCCTGGCAATGCAGACGCGAAATCAGTTGCGGGGCCTAAATCACCAATTCTCACGACGCCTATATGATTCTGCTGACCAACGTGCATCGCAGTACCACGGATACATGCGCGGGTTTCCAGCCCTAGAGATGCGAGTCTTACGGCCAATGCATTCCCAACAAAACCATTTGCACCTGTGAGTAATATCATAACTAGACCGGAGACACTGATGGCAGCTTGGTATTGGTGCTTAGATCTATAAGCCACTGCTCTAATCGACTTATCAACACATCCCGCGAAAAATCTCTGGTAGCTACATTCAACCCATTTTGCCCCAACGTAGCCCGTTCCGTATTAGTCATTTTCATAAGTTTTATCACTGCAGATGCCAACCCATCTGGATCACCTGCGGAACAAACAACACCCGCGCCAGAACTCTCCACTACGTCTGCACCTTCACCGTTGAGCATAGCGATCACAGGAATGCCAGCCGCCAAATATGACTGCAGTTTGCCTGGAATCGTCATGGAAAAAACGGATTCATCTTTCAAACTCACAAGCAATGCATCCGCATGTTTGAAAAATGAAGGCATCCTCTCCACCGGAAAGCGCCCCAGCATATGAACGCACTCCTGTAATTTACGCTGCTTAATTTCATTTCTTACCCATTCCGCCATCCGCCCATCACCAACGATAAGCCATCGAATGCCCTGAAATGGTTTTAACTTTTCCGCTGCTGCCAGAATCGCCGGAAAATCCTGGGCGTCACCGATATTCCCTGCAAAAACCACTGTAAAACCTTCTGACTGCAATGAAACCTCAGTTGCCGACTCAGCATTTTGCACATCAAAAACGGATTCGGCCCAACTTGGAAAATAATATACACAGCGATTTCTTCCCGCATATTTGTAAATTTCCGGCATGAAACTTCTGGATTGCGCAAGAATTAAATCGCAGCGTTTATAGATAAATGCAACTAGTTTACCCACTATTCTCAATGCAGTTTTTGAACGTATAACACCAATGGCGTGAAGTGTCTCAGGCCAAAGATCCAATACCCAAAAAACCAGCGGTGCATGCTTAACGGCGCGGAGCAGTGCGGCGGGCAGCCCAACCGTAATAGGAGATGGTTCATATGCAAAAATTACATCAAACTTTTCCCCCCGTAATTTCCACAATCCCCAAAAAGACGCGCTGACAGCAAAAGTAAAATAATTCAAGATCAAACGCAATCCACCTTGACCTCTAGGCATCATGGGCACGCGCACGATTCTGGCGCCTTCATACTCTTGAAACTTGGCGGAATTACCTTGAAACTCCGGAAATACCTTGCCATCAGGATAGTTTGGAAGTCCCGTCAGCACCGTGACCTGATGACCACGCTTAACAAACTCAGCTACCAGATCGTTAATTCTGAAATTTTCTGGCCAAAAATATTGCGAAACAACAAGCAGTCGCATCTAACGGCCATTCAATATTTTTTCCAAACCACGCGGTTTACGTAGTCTGTATAACTATGAAGGATGCGTAACACCTTGTCAGACACATTCGGCATGCTGTAGTCCGCCACTTGGCGGATACCATGTGGGTCAGCGCGGTCATCACCGCGTGACTGCGTCGCCAGAATGGCAAGCCCCTGGCGCACACGCGCCACATCCAGTCCCACCATCATCACGGCAGCTTCCTCCATACCCTCGGGACGCTCGTGCGCCTCACGCAAATTCAGTGCTGGAAAATTCAGAATCGACGATTCTTCATTGATGGTGCCGCTGTCTGATAACACCGCTTTGGCTGAGAGTTGCAGCTTCACGTAGTCATGAAAACCCAGCGGCTTGAGCAAACGCACTTGCGGGTGAAAGACGGCACCGGTGGCATCAATGCGCTTCTGCGTGCGCGGGTGGGTTGACACAATCACCGGCAGGTTGTGGTCTTCCGCCACGGCATTGAGCACCGCCACCAGCTTGGTGAACGACTGTTCTGACTCAATGTTTTCCTCACGATGGGCGCTAACCACAAAGTAGCCATCGATCTCCAACCCCAGGCGAGTCAGCACGTCAGACGCTTCAATACGAGGGCGGTAATGTGCCAGCACCTCAAACATCGGGCTGCCGGTCTTGATGACCAAATCCGGCGGCAAACCCTCACGCAACAGGTAGTCGCGTGCAATCGTGCTGTAGGTCAGATTCACATCCGCCGTGTGATCCACGATACGACGGTTGGTTTCTTCTGGCACACGCTGGTCAAAACAACGGTTTCCCGCTTCCATGTGAAAGATTGGGATTTTTCGCCGTTTGGCTGGAATGACTGCCAAACAGCTATTGGTATCGCCCAACACCAGCATGGCCTCAGGTTGAACGTTAGCTAGCACTTCGTCCACGGCAATGATCAGGTTACCAATGGTATGAGCCGCACTGCTGCTATTGGCTGCACTGCTCAGAAAATAATCCGGCTTGCGCACGCCCAGATCATCAAAAAACACTTGATTTAATTCGTAGTCGTAGTTTTGTCCAGTGTGCACCAGCACATGCTCGCAATGTTCGTCCAATTGAGCCAACACGCGCGAGAGACGAATGATCTCGGGCCGTGTACCGACCACTGTCAATACTTTGAGTTTTTTCATGGAAAAGGCAAATGTTGACTAAAGTGATTACAACGGGCAAGCAAAGGTATCGGGGCGGGTACGGTCAAACACCTCGTTGGCCCAGAGCATGACGATCATCTCGTCACTGCCGATGTTGGTGATGTCATGCGTCCAGCCAGGCACGGTTTCCACAATTTCCGGCTGGTCTCCCGTGGTGATCAGTTCATGCTCCTGGCCGGTTTGCATATGCCGGAACTTGAAACGCGCCTGCCCCTTGATGACCAAAAACTTCTCGGTCTTGCTGTGGTGGTAATGACCACCCCGGGTAATGCCAGGGTGCGCGGTGAAATAAGAAAACTGCCCCGCGTCTGGCGTCTTGAGCATTTCCACAAACACGCCACGCGGGTCACCATGTTGCGGCACGGTGTAGGCAAACGACTCCACCGGCAGGTAGCTCACGTAAGTGGCATACAGCGCCCGCATTAGCCCTGTGCCCACGCGCTCGGTCATGAGGGTAGTGCGGCTATCTTTAAAAACTTGCACCAGACGCGCCAGCTCACCCACAGTGGTGGTGTACTGTGGCGCCACGGCAGCAAAGCCGTCAGAGTCCACGCAGGCATCGGCACCATCCATCAGTTGCACAAAGCGTACTATCACATCGTCCACGTAGACCAGCGTAACAGGAGAGGCCGGGTCGTTGACCTGAATAGGCAGCCCCCGCGCAGTGTTGTGGCAGAACGTGGCCACGGCCGAGTTGTAGTTGGGTTTACACCATTTGCCAAACACATTGGGTAGCCGCAATATGTGCACCGGTACCTGGTGGCTGCGCGAAGTGGCCAGCAATGCAGCTTCCGCCCCTAGTTTGCTCTGGCCATAGAGATTGTCGTGCCCCGCCTGAGTAGATGAAGTGTAAACAATGGGTATCTTTTTGCCGGCTGCCTCAGCCACAGCACAAACGGCCTCACACAAGGCCTGCGTCAATTCCACATTGCCTATGGTGAACTCCCGCGGGTCTAGCGGGCGGTTGATGCCAGCCAAGTGAAAAACAAAGTCTACCTCCTGCAGCAAGGCGGGTAATTGGGCCACATCATCGCCGCGGGTAAAGCACACCACCTGCACGTCCTTGCGTTCGGCCAAGTGCAATTGCAAGTTTTTGCCAACAAAGCCATTGGCTCCGGTTATCAGCACCTTCATGGGTTATTCCTCAGCCAAAGCGTGTTCGCCACGTGCGATGCGCTGCATAAAGTCCAGTTTGAGCAACAGCGTCTTCATACCTTCTACACCCAGCCGGGTGGTGTTGTGCGAGTTGTAGTCTTCACCGTGTGTGCTTTGGGTGATGCGTTGCTCACCCTGCTCCATAAATTTTGCGTAATTCAAATCGCGCCCATCCGGTGGCACGCAGAAATAGTCGCCCTTGTCTTCCGCACAGGCCATCTCTTCTCTGCTAAGCAGCGCTTCATACAGCTTTTCACCATGGCGGGTGCCAATCTGGCGCACCTCGTGCGCAGGCTTGCCCATCAACTCCAGAATAGCCTGCGTAAGTACCTGCACTGTGGCAGCAGGGGACTTCTGCACAAAAATGTCACCGTTACTGCCATGCTCAAACGCGTAAAGCACCAGCTCCACCGCATCGTCCAGCGTCATCATGAAGCGCGTCATGGTCGGATCTGTGACCGTGATTGGCTTACCCGCCAGCACCTGCTCCACAAACAGCGGGATCACCGAACCTCTAGATGCCATCACGTTGCCATAACGCGTTCCACAAATGACCGTATTGGCGCCCTCCAGGTTGCGGCTGGCGGCCACCATTACCTTTTCCATCATGGCCTTGCTGATACCCATGGCATTGATGGGATATACCGCTTTGTCCGTACTCAGACACACTACACGTTTGACGCCTGCGGCAATGGCGGCCTCCAGAACGTTTTCCGTGCCCAGCACATTGGTACGCACTGCTTCCATGGGATGGAATTCGCATGAAGGCACTTGCTTGAGCGCGGCGGCGTGAAACACGTAGTCCACCCCACGCATGACTTGCGATACGCTGCGGCAATCGCGCACATCACCAATGTAGAACTTGAGTTTCGGACTACTGTAGCGCTTGCGCATGTCGTCCTGCTTTTTTTCATCACGGCTGAAGATACGGATCTCGCGCAAATCGGAATTTAAAAACCGGCGCAACACGGCATTGCCAAAGGAGCCCGTGCCACCTGTTATCAAAAGAGTCTTATCGGTAAACATGCAAGCTCATTAAAATAAGGTTAAATAATAGATGGTAGATTTTTGCTGCATCGCGTTGACGCCCTGTGCAATCACTGACTACCCCGGCGCTGTTGCGCCACCTGAGCGATAAATGCAAATGTGTCACTCGCGCAGCGCTCCCATGAGTAGGCTTGTGCTCTGCACCACGCCAACTCCGCCAATTTCACCCGCAGCGACACATCCAACGCGAGTTTGCGCAAGGCATCGGCCATTGAGGTCGATACCTCTGGATTAAAATAAATGCCGGCCTCAGCCAGCACCTCTGGCATTGGCCCCCGGTCCGAACTGGCTATCGGCAAACCTGCTGCCATGGCTTCGATCAAAATATTAGGCAAATTCTCACAACTCGACGCAAACGCGAATACATCGGCGCGTTGGTAGAAGGCATGCAACGATTCAAAAGGCTCAGCCCCTGACCAGAGTAAAAACTCACGCTTCGGGTCCAACCTGTCCAACAAGGTCCTGAAATCGCGACCATAGTCCCCCCAGGGAGCACCAATAAATCTCATTTCAATCGGGAATCCCTCGGCGCGAAGCTGACTTGCTGCATACGCCACCTCCATCTGGTGCTTATAAGGCATCAAAATCGATACATACAACACCCGAAAAGGATTCCCTACGGAACAAGCTGCAAGTTGCCGTTGAGGGCGTGGCGACTGCAGAAAGCGTGGCTCAATTCCATGGGGAATCAAGGCTGTGGGGTTGAAAATGCCACCCAATGCATTCGAAACGACCGTCTCCGCGTATCGCGTCAAAAAGATCATGCCGTCCGCACGCCGAAACGAACGACTCTGCGTGTGCCGCAGCAGCATCATCTTCAAACGCATGAGGCTAAACCTTCCAAACAGCGCCGCCTCCAATGGTTCAAAGGGCAACATGTTCTGCGACATGGTGACTGCTGGCACTGAGCACCATGACGGCAAGGTTCCGCCAGGAGAAAACAGCACATCGCAACCGGCATCAACCAAGTCCTGAGGCAACTGTAACTGTTGCCCGACCATGCGCCGTGGTAGTGCAGCCTCCACCCACGGCGTACTACGTTTAACCAGCCAGGAGCGTTCCGGCAGCGTTTCGGCGGTGGATTGACAGGTCCACACCGTCACTCTATTGAACCCCGCAGCAACAGGGTCGCCCGCCTGCAACAACTGCGACAGATGCGTCACGCCTCCACCTTGCCGAATATTGGTGGCGTCGATGCCCAGATGCAAACCTGACTGGCCGAGCATGTCAGTTCGTTCCTTTTTGACCTTCGTTCATCGCCACAACGCCTCTACGAACCGGGAACCGCATTCCACAACCCACACAGTGAAGGGTTTGGGGCTCGCGATACAGATCAGTCGCGTGACAGGCAGTGCATCGCAGCAAAGGCAAAAGATCAATAGATGCATTACGACGGCGCTGCGACAACAGGCCACGTAAAAAGTCACGCGTTATTTGGCGTGCACCAGCACCTGCCGTCACCGGCGGAGCAGTACGCTCAACAACAGGCGCCAACCATCCGGCATCGACATCTGGATTCACGATCTCATAAGCAATTCGATTTTTCCAGTAATAGCGCACATGAAACTCAAAGGGGTGCTTGGGAATGAGATCACCTGTGAGGACCGGTTTGACTCTATCCTCGTAGAGTTCAATTACCTCAGGGTCATGCTGCCATGCTTTCTTTTTGCGAATAACTAATTTTTGACCGCGGCAGGTAATCTCCAAGCGGTGATCCATATACGGATTGATACGCTCCATAAATGCATCCGGTACCTCGATATAGCCCGCTTTAGCGACTCGCTGCAACTCCGCCAAAAAGCGCACCGGGTCAGCAGAATGTTCAAGGACATGCGCGGCAATCACAAAATCGAATGCACTGTCCTTGAATGGCAAATTTTCAACAAAACCGAGTACGGTTGGACGATCTGTAGCCAGTGGCACCCAATGGCGTTCGCGGGTTGTCTCATATGCATCTAGCAACACGTTAGCGCGGGGATACGGGTTGCCCCCTGCACCAACCTCGAGGACCAATGCCCGCGAGTCAACAGGCGTATGAAACCGTCGAAGTGCCCACGCTATGGGCTCAAAACCAAGGCGTCGCATGAATGACATAGACGGTGATTCGGGAGAAAGCCTCATGTAGACACCTGCGACTTCTTGATTTCGGCAATCCAGCCAAGCATAGTCCTCATCCTTGAATCCACATCATGGCCGGCGTTCACAACCTTCTGATAACCCCTGTCGGCAACATGCTGACGAGCGCGTTCATCACCGACATAGAACTTTATTTTGTCAATCATTTCATTCTGATTTCTGAAAAAATCCGCCTCAACGCCTTCGCCGTAGAGTGAAGCCACATCGTCCGAGTATTCGGACAACATCAAAGTCTTGGTAGCGGGGATTTCGAAGCACCGGCGCGTGTAGGTGTCTCGATTCAGCTTGGAAAAAAAACACAAGGCAATCTTGGCTCCGCAGAGCGCACGGTTGTAGTCTGCGCCCCAGACCATCTGAGCGGGCGCCAACTGCCGTAGCAGTAAAGACTGAGCCAGCGGCTTGGTCCAATACTTAGTTGGCCCGAACAAGCGAAGACTGAATCCCTGGCGAACAATCTCCTCCAGGTAAGCCAGACGCTGATCGGGCTCGTAGTGACCAATGAATACGACGTCAGCGGCAAACCTCAACTTCTCGTCGTTCGACAATTCAACCGGGTGATTGCGATCAGCCACATACCAAGATCGCATCAACTCGACACGCTTGGCCCCGGCGGATTGCAAGGCATCCACATTCGCGTGCCGGTAGGCTAGCATCAAGTCATAGTGCGGAATCGCAGCCATAAAGTGCCGCCAAAGGTACTTGGGCTGGCTAGGCGCAAACGGATCATCGTTGTTGTAACCAACCAGGAAACAACCCGGGACAGCGGCGCGGACTGCCTGTAAAGCATTTGCATCAATATGAGTGCCACGGTAGACGAACACGACATCGGGCCGAAACGCATGTGCTTTTGCTACAAAATCGCGGTTAATACGAGCGATTTCCGGACCAGCAACATACTTATTTTGCGCACGTTTCAGCAGGCCACCCAAACCGGCGCCAGTATGCGGCTCATATGCAAAATATGTGTGCCATTTGAACTTGTCAATTTCATGTCCCAGTCTGGACAATGCTCGCAAAACTTCTTGTTCATGCAAATCCGAGTGCCAATCCCCAGCAATCAGCACTTTCATCTTTGCCCCTCACGGGCGGCACCAAACCGCGGTGTATACCCCAGCCGTCGTTTGATCATGTTGATGATGCGGTCGGACCGGTCCGGGCCAATCAACAGCAACGTGACGAAATACACATGAAACAAGGGAGAGCGCCAAAGCCCTAGCCTGACGAGGCCCAGTCCATATTTCACAAACACATGCAGCGGACGTTTAGCCTGAATCGACAAAATGGGATAGGCATAGTTGCCGATGTCAGCACGGATGGTTGAATACACATCAAGTTGCGTCGCAGCCCCAACATACTGTGCAATCGCCAGCATGCCCTGCATGAAGTGAATGGAAGATTCTGGCGTTTGGTCATGTGGAACAAACTTGCCCCGCTCTGAGGCACTGTTGCCAAAATCAGGCGGCGTGCCATCACGTCTAAGGGCAATGATCTGCGGCACAAAAACCACGCTACGCTGGGCCAAAACCATCCCAACCAGGTAAAGCTGGTAAAGCAAGGATCCATCAAAGCGGTCGGTCGCGACCGCAATCGCTGCATCTCGATGAATCACCATGCCAGATATCACAACCGAGCGCCGATAGGCCGTAAACACCGCTTGCGCGCCCGCCGGAAATACGTGCTCTTGCGGAAAATAGCGAAACACTTGCTTGAATTGATCGGGACGGCCCTCAAACGAGGCGTAGGTACGCACCACCACACCGCAGTCAGGCTGACGCTGAATCGATGCGGCGATGGATGCCAAAGCACCAACACATAGCAAGTCATCGTTTCCCATGAACACACAGTACTGGCCATTGGCCCGTTCCACTAGACGGCGTATATTGCCGTCGTAGCCAAGATTGATGGTATTTTCTTCGTAATGAATACACCCGGGATGTGTCAGCTGGAACCGCTGTACCACGTCGGCAATGGCAACACGCTCAGGTGAGCCATCTTCACAGATCAGCACATTAAAGTCTTCGAAGTCTTGACTAAGTATGGATTCGAGCAACGGAGCAAGCAAGCCAGCACGGTTGTATGCCGGAATACAGACGGTTAATAGCGGTCGTTGATTCATGGATAAATATTGCGCATAGCAATGGCTAACATAATGAGTGCGAAGAGGCGCCCTCCATTTGCTCGACCCGAAATATGACCGAGTACCAAGCGATGAACTTCATCAAGGTTAATTACATCAGGCAAGCCCTCCATACGTGCCATGAGGCCTTGTTCCCCGTCGTTGCGGAGCCACTCATTGATGGGAATTGAAAAGCCCTGCTTGCGATTGATATCCAAATCTGGTGGCAGCCATTGCCTGGCGAGCAAGCGCTGCAAACGACGGGATTCGTTGCCCTGAACTTTCCAATCTGAGGGAACTTGACCAAAAGCGAACTCGATCAGTCGATGGTCCAGAAATGGCGCGCGCACTTCCAGACTGTGTGCCATGCTGGCGCGATCCACCTTCACTAGAAAATCATCCGGAAGAATGCTGCCAAAGTGGGTGCGCGTCATGCTGTCCAGTGGATCAGAGCCCTGATGAAACAGGTCGCGGAGAAAGTGCTCGGGGGCTTCCAGACCGGCACCCAACTCAGCAGTTGCGTCTGTCTTCAAAAGACGACGCCGCAACCGACTGTCAAAGTATGGACGCCCCCAAATAAGTTGTTGAAATGGCCCACCCCGCAAGGACGCTATCCGGTTTCGTCCACGAACACCTGCTGGCAAATTGGCTGCCGCTGCAGCGGCAGCTTGAAACAGGTGCTGCGGTACCCAACCCCAGCGGCGCGCATCTGCCAAGCTGGTCGTGTAGTCGGAATAGCCTCCGAACAGTTCGTCACCACCGTCACCGCCGAGTGCAACCGTCACATGTTTGCGCGCCAAGCCGAACACCAACCACGCCGGAAGTATGGACGAGTCAGCAATCGGCTCATCTATGAACGGCGCCAACCCATCCAGCAAATCCAAACTCGGCTTGCCTAGCGGCAACACATGATGCCGGGTGCCGAAGTAGCTTGCAACCTTCTGTGCGTGATGTGCTTCATCAAGAGATGACCCAGGCAACGCTATTGTGAATGTCTCGACAGGTGCGCTGCTCACGCGCGCGGCAGCGGCAGTCACCAAACTTGAATCGAGTCCACCAGAGAGCAGGACACCCACCGGAACATCCGCAACCAAACGCAGGCGCACGGAATCTTCAATCAACTCACCGGCCTTCAGGGTCAATTGGACTCCATCAAACTCGGAGCCAAGACGATTCTTCGGTAACTCCCAATACCGAAGAATTTTCAACTCACCTGTTTGGAGATTGAGTCTTCCACAGTGAGCAGCTGGCAGCTTTTGAACACCCTCGAACAAGCACATATTCGCAGGGATGTAGCCTAAAGAAAGATAGTGATTTAGGGACTGCAGGTTGATCTGTTTAGAGTGGTCTAGTGCTTTTAGTTCGGAGGCGAATTGAAATGTTGAATTTGTGTGTACGTAATACAAAGGTTTTTCACCAGCACGATCTCGGGCAAAAAACAATGAAGGTGGTGAAACATCACTCCCTTGATCGTAAATGACGAAAGCGAACATACCATTGAAGCGGCTGAGGCAAGACTCACCCCACGCCCGATAGGCAACTAGCATGACTTCTGTATCACTATCGGTACTAAAGTGATACCCCTGCTGCTGTAATTCGCGCTTAAGCTCGCAGAAATTGTAGATTTCACCGTTAAAAGCAACCACATGGCGACCATCTTCGCTCACCATTGGCTGATGCCCTGCTGGAGATAGGTCGATGACCGCAAGACGGCGATGCCCCAATGCAACTTGACCATCGGGGCTCATCCACAAACCAGCATCATCAGGGCCACGATGCTTGAGCACATCACCCCGGCGGATTAGCGAATATTTGTCAACTCCCGCATCGCGATTGGCAATGCCGTATATACCGCACATTAAACACCCCTCGCCGTTAAGAATGACGAGTAGCCCATTTTGCGCTGCATAACGATTGAGCACTTATGAGTCGACGCATCGTCAATCGAATATATATAGTATTTAATACACATTACCTATTTTTGTCATGCCCATTTAGTAGGATCTTAGACATCTGCCTTCCACCACCTGCAATAGTACGACAATCGTAAATAAAAACCTGTTGAATAACGTCACACTACATCTCGCCCAGGTTACTTAATGTTGGTAGCTTCTGCGCACGCACCATATATCCGTAACACAACAACTCACTGCTGCCGCGATCCTTTTTACTTAACAAGGACAGCATCATTCGCAAAGGAATCGAGGCAGCAAGCATCAGCCAACCCAAAAAGGCGGAAGAATAAGTTTTGCTGACGAAACGGGTACGACTCAGTTCTTGCCCGATGAATTCAAACCAATTTCCATTGGCGGTGATCTGATTAATCTTGATCCCCACGGCTGGTAAATGCTCCTCGTACCAGTAACGATTCAGTCCGGAGGCAAAATGATATGGCGCAAAGTGTGTGAGGGAGCAAAATGGGGCTGTTACCAGCAGGATACCCCCAGGCTTCAGAATGCGCGAAAATTCTTTAATGGCAGCAACAGGATTCGGGATGTGCTCCAGGACCTCGGAACACAAAACCACATCGAACGATTCATCGGAAACGGGGATCGAAACGATATTTGAGACAATGTCAATTCGAGTAGTGTCCCAGGCCCCAGTCTGCAGCGCATTACCATCACCTTTACCTTCGTATTGGCAGAAATCCTGGGAAACGTAATCCAAATGAGCACAATAGGGTTTGAGTCTTAACTCCCCAGCACCGGCATCCAGTATTCGATACCCATTGGGAATGAACTTTAGCGCATTCGCCACCCAATCGATTCGAGCTTTATCGCTGTTTGTTCCGGCTAGTTTCATGATGCTCCTAGTTGTTTATCTTGTCCTAAAGCGTCAGTTGATGAAGCAGTAACGTGTGCAGAGGCATCTATTAAACCGAGGCGAGAAAAGGTTTCCTCCAGTCTACCAGCCCATGTATCTCGCGAAAGCGCTTTTGCATGCCCCGCTGCCGCAACTCGCAACAGGTCTATCGGATGAGCCAAATAGTGATGAATCTTGTGTGCGGCCTCTTCAGGCGTCGCATAGCACTCGATTTCACATCCCTCTTGATAGAGTTGGATAAGATCGGCACAACGATGTGTCAAATAAAGAGCCCCCGACATAGGGGCGTCAAAGTCACGCAATTTCATTGTAAATACATCTTTACAGTGCCCAACTGTGCCAACCCCCAAAATAATTCGTGCGCGCTTGAACAGTGCAGCGGACTGTTCAGCAGTAGCGGGGCCATTAGTCCATCCTGCACCGTAACATTCAACATTGACCCCCCGCTTACTTAGCTCCCGAATAATTCCTTCACGGACCCCGTATTTATTGCCAACAAAAAGCACATCAATATTTCGCTCAGAATTTTCAGATGGACAGAACACAGCCGGATCACTAGCAAGTGGCCAGAAAATTGCCGGACAATCCTCAGCGCCATACCAAGCGCAGGTCTCTGACGAGGTCGTTAGCACTAGATCCGTCACTGAGGCCAAACCGATTGCGCCGAGACGAACCCCACCTTGCGCCCTTCCCCAGTTATCTGGCAAGCGGTCATCCATTGAAATGTTTAGGACAGGAATTCCACGCCCACGCACCCAGGCAAGCGCCTCTTTTGAAATGTAGTTTGCCCACATTTGCCCCATTAGCAAATCGACCGATCCATTCTTCAGCGCGGTTTCAAGTTGTGATTTCAGGGCGCGATCATTCAAGGCGATGATTGTCGGATCGTAGACTTGAACACGCCCCAGCGAATCCCAATACCACTGGCCGTAACTGCCTTTCCAGTTATGAAATTCAATTACCGTCGCGATACGCCTCAAAGCCTGAAGAAAACCGGACTCATCCTGATCTCTATTCGCGCCAACCCAAAAAATCCTAAGATCGCCAGGTTCTTTTGGGTGTTGATCAAGGTTTAGTTGTCGGCGTCGAAATTCATCGATAACCACCTGCTCTTGATATCGAAACGAGCTTTTTTCTGCTTGCTTCTTATAGTGCGTTGCCAATTTCTGCAGGCCAGCACGAAGCTGGCGCGCCTTCAATGCACCATTGACCGCAGCAGGAAAGGGAATGCCGCGCAATTTCGCCTTGATGCGATACAAATAGTTTTTCAAAACTAAAATTTGCATTGTCCCGAGCACCTTAAACCATAGTAAGTTGAAACACCACCATCCTTAAATTTGATATTTTCTACAATATATTTATCATTGAGGCCTACAGAATAAAAAATCGTCACCATTAAATTCAACCTCACCCCAATAAACTTTTTAAATATCTTCTGAAATTATTGACTGCATATTTATCTCAAATAATATATTTGAGATAAATATTATCTATTCGAACAAAACATTATTTATTTGCTTCTTTTACCAGCACAACGATGCATAAAAAATACAAAATTGAAAACAAAACGCCCGCACCGACTATTCCTACAATGCCATACCAATATGAACCTGCGAAGTTCAGCATCACGCCGAACAGAGCCGTAACGATAGTCACAGTCATCATCTCACGTGTTTTCATTTGAGCCAGCAGACTAGATGCCAAGGATTGCCCGGAAGCAAACACGCCGCCGGCAAGAATCATCCACGGCAATAGATAAGAAAAAGAATTGTATTCTTCAGCCACTAGAATTCTAAATATCAACGCATGGAATAAAAGAGTTGCCATAAAAATAAAACAAGTCAAACCAAGAGTCGTCCACGTTAAATACCAACTCAGTTTGTTAACGCCATTATTGCGAGTGCGATCACTGGCATCACCTGCGCGTTGATATAAGATCGGCACTAAGAACTGCATCACCATTCCTGTGATCATTGAAATGGGATAGAAGCCCAATTGATAGAGCACCGCATAGCTGCCCACCTCGTGCATTGTGGAAAATATTTGTAACGACCAACGATCGGACGTCAGTTGCATCCACGTAAAAATACCCCAAATTCCAGATGGCCACGAAAAACCCCATATTTCGCTTTTCCAATTCTTTTCTATATTTGTATTTACTGTAATACTGACAATAATATTCCGAAAGAAAAAGACTTGGGAGCCAAGTACCAGTATGGTTGCAAAGGCATAGCCAATCATAGCCACTGTGCTGGTTGCACCCAGCCAAAGCAGTAAACCTGCGCCGACTAGTGATCTCAGCCAAGAGTCACTTCCCTGATGAAGTGCAACAATCGCTCGTTGACGCGCTGCACTTTGAATACTACTGAGAATCGCGTTACAGCCGCCAAGGGCTGCGAACAACAAAGCGATTATCGTAATGGATACCCATTTTATTTTTCCTGAGAGGGCCATGCCTACTGTGGAAAAAATAGCTATTAATCCAATTACTCCAATTGCATATAACACCAATTTTCTGGCGGCATTCAAATATCCAGAAAGATCGCCATACTCAATAGCTGGAGCATAAAACCTGGTTATCCCTCCACACAATGGGCCCAATATGGTTTGGTTGACCAAGGTGGCAATGGTCATCCCCAATGCAAGCTCCCCATAAGAACTTGGGGAAAGAAGCTCCGTTAACAAACGCACTCCCACCAACGACCCCGTCACCATCATTACCTGGCCAAGGACAATCCAAAAACCCTCCTTAAAAAGTCGTCCGAGCCCCTTGATATTTAACATCACTAGCAGAATCCACGCTGACGGTGGTGGAGGGCTAGAGACCAATCAGTATGAGTATGCGCGCCCACTCCTCGCTGCAACAATAGAGACGGCGCGAACCGCCGGACCATGTTCAGGCGGCTCACGTCGCCCATTCGCTTCAGTTGAAAATTCGCACACGAGGTTAACCGTTCCAGTCCGATGTGTTTGGATTCCGGATCATGATGGTCGTCGAGGTTATCAATGCCAACAACCAAATCAAAACGTAGCAACATTTTTTTTCTGCATGCATGCCGAAGAAACGTGCCTAGCCTGTGACCACACCCTTTAGACATGCTCCCCGCCTTGCAGGCGACCCACAGGGTAGTACTCAAACCCGTATTGATGCATCTGCTCAGGTTCGTAGAGGTTTCGGCCATCGAAAATAACTGGCATCTTGAGCTTTGCCTTGATTTCTTCGAAGTTTGGGCTGCGGAACACCTTCCACTCGGTAACGATCAACAAGGCGTCAGCGGGTTGAACACTGTCTAGTGCGGCCACAGGACTGTCTGCCAGCGTGATGCGTGGCTCGTTGGCATAAAGGTGCTGTGTCTCTTGCATGGCCACTGGGTCATAGGCAGTGACAGTCGCTCCAGCACCCAGCAAATCATCAATAACCTCTACGCTCGGAGCTTCACGCATATCGTCAGTGTTGGGTTTGAAAGCCAAGCCCCAAATAGCAAAATGTCTGCCAGCCAAATCGTTACCAAATCGAGCTTTCACTTTTTGGGAGAGGATATGTTTTTGTAAAGCGTTGGCATTTTCAACCGCGCTTAGCACTTTGAGTTCATGGCCATGGTCGGCTGCGGTCTTGATCAGGGCTTTTACATCCTTGGGAAAACATGAGCCACCGTACCCACAGCCCGGGTAGAGAAAATGGTACCCAATACGCGGATCAGACCCAATGCCCTGACGGACAGACTCAATATCCGCCCCAAGGGTTTCGGCCAAATTGGCCAATTCATTCATAAAGCTAATACGGGTTGCCAACATGGCATTGGCCGCGTACTTGGTGAGTTCAGCAGAGCGCGCATCCATTACGACGAGACGCTCATGGTTGCGTTGAAAGGGCGCATAAAGGGCTCGCATGACAGCAATAGCATGCTTATCATCTGTGCCAACGATGATGCGATCAGGACGCATGAAATCTTCTACTGCTGCGCCCTCCTTTAAAAATTCAGGGTTAGAGACAACGCTAAATGAAATTTTTTCATTTCGCAGTTTCAACTCTTGCGCAATGGTAGCCTGCACTTTGTCGGCCGTGCCCACAGGCACTGTAGATTTGTCTACAACGATTTTATGTTCGGTCATGGTTTGACCAATGGATCGGGCTGCCGCTATGACATATTGCAGATCAGCGGAGCCATCTTCCCCGGGTGGTGTGCCTACGGCGATGAACTGAATGGCGCCGTGGGCTACGGCTTTTTTTACATTCGTGGTGAAGTGAAGACGACCTGCTTCAACATTACGCCGAATCATCTCTAGCAGGCCTGGCTCGAAAATCGGAATACCGCCCTCCACCAACGTGCGAATTTTTTCGAGATCAAGATCCAAACACAAAACATGATTGCCGACCTCGGCCAAGCACGCGCCACTGACCAATCCAACGTATCCAGTTCCAATAATTGTGATTTTCATAGGTAGTATCCACGATACCATTCAACAAATTTTGCGACGCCATCCTTAATAGGTGTATTGGGCTTAAATCCGACCCAGGCGCTCAGTTCATCCGTATTAGCTGCTGTTGCAGGCACATCTCCCGGTTGCAACGGCAAGTAGTTTTTCACAGCCTTCTTTCCAAGCGCAAGCTCCATTGCTTCGATATATTCCATAAGGGGCGTTGGCTGGTTATTTCCAATATTAAATATCCTATATGGCACATTGCTTGTGGACGGATCTGGATTAGCGGTATTAAACATCAAATCTGGTGCTGCAAGTTTATCAACAACCCGGACCAAACCCTCGACGATATCATTTACAAAAGTAAAGTCGCGTGCCATATTTCCATAATTAAACACATCAATGGATTTACCCTCCGTGATGGCTTTGGCAAATAGAAACGGCGCCATGTCCGGTCTGCCCCAGGGTCCGTAGACTGTAAAAAAGCGCAACCCAGTAGTTGGTAATTGAAACAAGTGGCTGTACGTATGTGCCATCAACTCATTGGCTTTTTTTGTGGCTGCGTATAAACTAACTGGGTGATCAACATTGTCATGCTCATTGAACGGTAGCTTGGTGTTACCACCGTACACACTGGAGCTGCTGGCATAAACCAAATGCTCCACACCGTTGTTGCGGCACCCCTCCAGCACATTGGTGAACCCAACCAGATTGGAGTCAATATATGCATGCGGATTAACCAACGAATAGCGTACGCCTGCTTGCGCAGCCAAATGAATAACACGTTGCGGTTTTTCTTGGGAAAACAGAGTACTTATACCGGATTGATCAGCCACATCTAACTTGTGAAACTTGAAGTTGGAATATCCAGCTAGCTGTTCCAGTCGATCCAGTTTTAGGCGAGTATCGTAATACTCATTGATATTGTCGATCCCGAGTACATCATCACCACGAGCCAGCAGACGCTGGCTTACGTGCATACCGATAAACCCGGCACAACCAGTAACAAGAATTTTCATAGAGATGATGGCGCCTTCGTCAGGCAATGTGCTTGGCTCATGGGATTTATGGATAGCTAGCCAAAAAACCCGCATAAGCATTGACCAGCCCCTCATTCAGTCCAACGATTGGCTTCCAACCCAGTGTGTTGAGATTGCGGCTATCCATCCATTTTCTAAGCGTCCCGTCGGGTTTGGTGGCATCAAAACTGATGTGCCCCGCATAACCGACAGCTTGCCTTACCGCGTCGGCCAATTCAAGAATCGTGATATCACTGCCAAACCCCACATTGATATGGCTTTGCATGGGCAGGGTATGCGCCTGGTAGGTCACAACAGGGAGTTGCATGACAAACACACTGGCGGTCGCCATGTCATCCACATACAAAAACTCCCGTCTTGGAGTCCCCGTGCCCCAAATAACAACTTCCGGCGCCCCATTAAGCTTAGCCTCATGAAACCGACGAATCAGCGCAGGGATGACATGGCTATTTTCCGGATGGTAATTGTCCCCCGGACCGTACAGATTGGTGGGCATGACGCTGCGGTAATCGCGCCCGTGCTGGCGGTTATAACTTTCGCAGAGCTTTATCCCCGCGATCTTGGCGACCGCGTAGGGTTCGTTGGTGGGTTCCAGTGGGCCTGTTAGCAAGGCGTCCTCGGCCATGGGCTGTGGCGCCAGGCGGGGGTAAATGCAACTGGAGCCCAAAAACAGCAGTTTTTGCACACCATGGGTGTGGGCGGCGTGGATGACGTTGGCCTGCATCATCAGGTTGTCATAGATAAAGTCCGCCGGATAGGTGTTATTGGCATGGATGCCGCCTACGCGGGCTGCGGCCAAATACACCTGCGTAGGCCGCTCCTGGGCAAAAAACGCATTCACTGCAGCCTGATTGCACAAATCCAGTTCAGCGTGGGTACGGGTGATGAAACTGGCCTGCGACACACCCTGAGCCAACAGCGTGCGCACAATCGCACTGCCGACCATGCCACGGTGTCCGGCAATGTAGATTTTTTCAGGACTCATGGCTGACATTCACGTTATACCCATGGCTTTTGAGCAGCGCATGCTGTTTGGCGTGGGCCAAGTCGTTCGCCACCATTTCTTTGCACATATCTTGTGCGGCAATCTCAGGCACCCAGCCGAGTTCGCATTTGGCCTTGGCGGGGTCTCCCAAAAGAGTTTCGACTTCGGTGGGTCGGAAGTAGCGCGGATCGACCCGCACCACAACATCCCCCACCTTCAGCGCCGGGGCATCGCTCCCCGCAATAGCCAGCACCACGGCGCGCTCCTCTACGCCCTTCCCTTCGAAACCTACGGTGATACCCAGGGCTTGCGCAGACCACAGAATGAATTCCCGCACGCTGTACTGCACTCCCGTGGCAATCACGAAGTCTTGCGGCTGATCTTGCTGCAACATCATCCACTGCATACGCACATAATCTTTGGCGTGGCCCCAGTCGCGCAGGGCGTCCATATTGCCCATGTAGAGGCATTTTTCCAGGCCCTGGGCCATGTTGGCCAAACCACGGGTAATTTTGCGGGTGACAAAGGTTTCACCACGGCGCGGACTCTCGTGGTTAAACAAGATGCCGTTGCAGGCATACATGCCGTAGGCCTCACGGTAATTGACCGTGATCCAGTAGGCATAAAGCTTGGCTACCGCATAAGGGCTGCGAGGATAAAAGGGGGTTGTTTCTCGCTGCGGCGTTTCCTGGACCAAGCCATAGAGTTCGCTGGTGGATGCCTGATAAAAGCGTGTCTTTTTCTCCAAGCCAAGAATACGGATGGCTTCCAACAAGCGCAAAGTACCCATGCCATCTACGTCGGCCGTGTACTCTGGGCTTTCAAAACTGACCGCCACATGGCTCTGCGCCCCCAGGTTGTAGACCTCGTCAGGCTGCACTTGCTGGATGATGCGGGTGAGATTGCTGGTGTCCGTCAAATCGCCATAGTGGAGCGTGAAGCGGGCATTGTCGATATGCGGATCTTGATAAATGTGATCGATACGGTCCGTATTGAACGAACTGGCCCGGCGCTTGATACCGTGAACCTCGTAACCTTTGTCCAGCAAGAGCTCCGCAAGATAAGAACCATCCTGGCCGGTGATGCCGGTAATCAGTGCAACTTTAGGAGAGGAGCTTGGTGAATTTGATGGGGTCATACGCGTAAATTGGAAAGGGCGCCGCAGCACTTCCGATTATCACAGCTAATCCTATTCGGCCAAAAGGCAAGGCAAAGCCGCAAAGCCCCCCGCTCGTAAACTCAACGGCTATGACAGTCAAATAAAGATCAGAAACCACGAAGTTAGAAAGCACCACCTACATCCCAACCGGGTCCGCGCGTACAGTCGAGATTAAGCGCTACATTTCCCTGTGCATCAGGAAACCAGTTTCGCAAATATTACCCCCCTCTTTTCAGGAGTACCCCATGGTCAAAAAGCTGCAGAAATCCAAAACACAAAAAACCGCTGGCGTTCCGTTGCCAGGCTCCGTCAAAGACTCGGCGCAGCAAATCTGGCAAGCGGGTTTGGGTGCCTTCACCAAGGCCCAGGCAGAAGGCGCCAAGGCGCTTGAAACCTTGGTGAAGGACAGCGTCAGCATCCAGCGCAAAACGAAAGCGGCTGCAGAAGAAAAAATTTCCGAAGCTACCAACAAAATGTCCACCATGGCCACCGACATCTCGTCCAAGGCGTCGGGCCAATGGGACAAGCTGGAGAATATTTTTGAAGAGCGCGTGGCCAAGGCCTTGAACAAGCTGGGCGTTCCTTCGGCCAAAGATATTGCTGCGCTGATTGCCCGCATTGACGAGCTGAACAAGGCGGTTCAAAAAATGTCAGCCAAAGCACCAGCGACCAAGGCTGCCCCCGCTAGCGCAGCCGCGCCCAAGACTGCAACGACCAAGGCCAAAGCTGCTGCGCCCAAAGCAGCTCCCAAAACCACAGCCAAGCGCACCGCCCCTGCACGCAAGGCAGCACCGGCGGCAGCCACCCCAGCAACACCCGCCCAAACGGAATAGTCCGCGCAGGCGGCTCAGGACCAATCCTCCAAGGGCGCCAAGGCGCCCTTTTTTTTGCTGCACGTTTTGTCCCGCCACAGAGACCCTTCTTCACTTGTTGCAATGCAACAAAAACAAGCCCGTCGGCGCTCTACACTTTGCACATATGAATGAAAAAATAAATAGGCCACCAAAGATCGCCTTGGCGCTGTCTGGGGGGGGGCCGCTGGGTGCAATTTACGAAATTGGGGCCATGTGCGCCCTGGAGGAATCACTGGACGGTTTGGACTTCACCCAGCTGCACCATTACGTCGGCGTCTCAGCGGGTGGTTTCATCGTGGCGTCATTGGCCAACGGCATCACGCCGCGCGAGCTGTGTGCGTCATTTATTGAAAATGACAGCTCGCCCTCCGAAACCTTTGATCCATCGTGGCTGCTGGAGCCTGCCTACGGTGAATTTGCCCGACGCGGCATCAGGCTGCCCGGATTGATTCTGTCCGCCCTGTGGCATATGACGCTGGGACGCAAGTCCATCGTGCATGCACTGGAACGGCTGGGCCCTGCTCTACCGACCGGCGTATTCTCCAATCGGCAGGTTGATACGCAATTGGCCCGCCTGTTCAGCCGTGAAGGCAGAACAAACGACTTTCGCAAGCTCAAAACCAAACTCACTTTGGTCGCCACCAATTTGGACAGCGGAGAGCCCGCTCCCTTTGGTCGTCCGGGCTGGGACCACATCCCCATATCACAGGCAGTACAGGCCAGCTCAGCCCTGCCAGGCCTGTTTCCCCCGGTGGAAATCGACGACCAGTATTTCGTTGACGGGGCGCTGAAAAAAACCATGCACGCCTCCGTGGCGCTGGAAGAGGGCGTGGACCTCATGATTTGCCTGAACCCATTGGTGCCATTTGACGCCACCGCACCGCGCGTCGCCAAAGTGATGCAACAAGGGCTGCCATCCGAGAAGCGGAGGATTCCGCGCATTGTGGATGGTGGTCTGCCAGCGGTGCTCAGCCAAACGTTCCGCTCCCTGATTCATTCCCGCATGGAATTGGGCATGAAGCAGTATGAGCACGCCTACCCCCATACAGACATCATTCTGATTGAACCAGACCACCGGGACCCGGAGTTGTACCTGGCCAACACGTTCAGCTACGCCCAGCGGCGCCATTTGGCCGAACACGCCTACCAACAAACACGGCAAATGCTGCGCTCCCGCAAGACGGGCTTGTCCGCCAAGCTCGGACGCCATGGCATCCGCTTGAACCACAGTGTGCTGGATGACCCCAAACGGCATCTGTCAGCGCCCGCCAAAGCCAACACCCGACTGGGACGGGCCATTGCAACACTGCAAGAAGTCATGGACGACATCGCCGACGCAGTGGCAGCAGCTGCACGTATCCCGTCCCATTAAGAAGAAATTATGGTCAAAAAAGCCCCCCGCCGCACTGCAGAACGCATCCTTGAAGTCACGCTGGAGTTGTTCAACCGCTTTGGCGAACCCAACGTGTCTACCACCTTGATTTCGGCCGAGTTGGGGATCAGCCCGGGAAATCTGTACTACCACTATCCAGCCAAAGACGAGCTGATCAACTCTCTGTTTGATCGCTACGAAAAATCACTCAACGACCTGCTCAACGCCAGCGACGATGTGCGCGATGTCGAAGATGCCTGGTTCTTCATGCACACGCTCTTTGAGCTGATTTGGGAACACCGGTTTCTGTACCGCGACCTGAATGACCTGCTGAGCAAGAACCGACGGCTTGAGACCCATTTCCAATCGGTACTGAAAAACAAGACACGGTCTGTCAAGGCTTTGCTGGACAGCATGAGCCGTGCGGGCGCGGTACGGATTGACTCCCGCGAAGTGGAGGCCACGGCCACCAGCATGGTCGTGGTACTGACCTACTGGTTGAGCTTCGAGTATGTTCGGGACCCGCGCAATGCGCTGGAGCCCGGAAGTGCCCAGGCCGCCCTGATGCGCGGGGCGCACCATGTACTGAACCTGTTGGTGCCTTACCTGGAGGCCGAGCAACGCACCCATTTGCAAAGACTGGCTGGCGCTTACACCGCGTCTTAGGCGCACCGAGGAGACCGCTACGATGGCCATTTGGACCACATTCATCCACGCCGACGACTATCCGTTTGATCCCGCTGGCGTCAAGAAAAACTGGAAGCGTCTTCACGCAGGCGACCAGGAGCCTTTGCCCAAAGACAAGAATGTGCTGGCCGCATGGGCACTGTTCCACAGTGGCCAGTTTCAGGAAGCCGTAGAGACAGGGCTGAAAGCCGGTGCCGCTGGCACCACTGTGGCCAACAAGGCCGCCTGTATCTATGCGAATTATCTGGAGCCCAACGAAAAAACCAAGCTGACCCTTTTCATGCAGGTGGCCGAGCGTGCTGCAAGCCAAGCCAGCGCCGAGCCCGACAACGCCAACGCGTATTACTGGCAAGGCTACGCCCTGAGCCGCTACAGCCAAGGCATCAGCGTGGCCAAGGCACTGGCGCAAGGGATTGGCCGCAAGGTCAAATCTGCCATGGAAACCTCCATTCGCCTGCAGCCGCGCCACGCCGACGCCCACATCGGCCTGGGTGCATTTCACGCCGAAGTGATTGACAAAGTGGGTGCCTTGATAGGCAACATGACGTATGGCGCCAAAAAAGAAACCAGCCTGAAGCTGTTTCAGCAAGGACTGAATCTCACGCCAGCATCCACCGTCGCGTTGATTGAATACGCCAATGCGCTGGTCATGCTGGAGGGCGACAAGGGCCTGGACGAAGCCACACGCCTGTACGAGCAAGTCGCTCGCGCGCAAGCCATGGACGCCATGGAGCGCTTGGATATTGAAATGGCGCAGGCCGAGCTGGCCAACTAAGCCAGCACACTGGCCTGGGCGGGATCGCTGAGCCCTACTCCCCCCACGGCAACATCAAGGTGAGCAAGGCCAGTTTGGCAAACTCGGGCTCAAACTGGTCGATGATTTCTTGGGGGTTCGGGCACAGGGTGGCGTCGGACACCACACCAAACTGCACGCCGCCTCCGTAGCTCAGAATGGAGATTCCCAGGCCGACCGTACCGCTCTGCGGCACCCAAAACAAGGTTTCTTCCAGCGTTGCGCCACAAATTTTCAGTTTGGCACCCGGCCCCGGAACATTGGTCAGGACCGCCGTGGTCTTCCTGGAAAACAAGCCCAGCATGGCATCTTGCGTGGACTTGTTAAGCAAGCCCGCCACCGCCAGCAAGCCAAAGGCCAGCAAGGGTTGCAGACTGCCCTTGAGCTCGCGCATCCGCTTACGCACTTCATAGAGGCGCTCCACCGGGTTATCCAGCCCAATGGGCAGTACCACAGGCGCCAGTCCAAACTGGTTCCCCAGCTTGTATGCCTGGTCCAATGGCCGCAGGTTCACCGGCACCATGGCGCGGACCTCCTTGTCCAGAACGGCCTCGCCGTGTTCCCGCAGGTAATTGCCAAGGGCTCCGGCCACACAACTCATCAGCACATCGTTGACAGAGCAATTCAGGGCCTTGCCGACCGCCTTCACTTCGACCAGGGGTATCGGTGCGCACCAGGCCACGCGTTTGGCTTGGCCGGGGGTGCCTTTGAGCTGGGTCGGCGAATCGTCGGGCATCAGCGCCAACGCCGCCAGATCACTGGCGGCATGGAATGCCAGCCTGGCCAAATCTATCGACTCATGCACCCCCTTTTCCATTCCCTTTTGGGGGTCCATCAGCAAGTCCAAGGACCGTACGACCCCCTCGCCAGCCGCCCCCAGGGCGCGCACCGCCATATGGGTCAGGGGCTTGAGCAAAGCGTCGGCAATCCAATCTTCGGCCCCTTCAAGCCCCGTGCGCCGGGCATCGCAATGGGGTGCCTCGGGAGGTGGCGAGCCGCCGTCCACCAGGGACTGCATCACCGAAACCAGGGCAATGCCGTCGGCAATGCAATGGTGGATACGTACCAACAAGGCCGCCCCACCCTTGTACTGTTCCACCAGATGGAACTGCCACAGCGGGTGTTGCTTGTTCAGCGGCTCCATGGTCAGCTGGGCCAGGCGGTTTTGCAAGGCTTCTTGCTCTCGTCCGGCGGGTTTCCTGGGCAACTTCTCGACCACCAGGTGGTTAGCCATATCAAACCTGGGGTCGTTCACCCAGGTGGCACCGCCCGGGTCCTCCACTGCACACTGCACAAAGCGTGGGTACTTGAGCAAGCGCTCCTCAATCCGGCAACGCAAATCTTCATACCGGATGCCGGGCTGGATCACCCATACTCCGACGATCATCATGAGGTTGGACGGTGAATCCATGCGCAACCAAGCCGTATCGACCTTGCTCATGCGTTCGCCATGCAGCCCCAAAGCCCCCACTACGGCATCGGTCACATGGTGTTGCACCCCCTTTGCCGTTTTGCGCGCAGCCCGGGATACCTTGGGGGCGATTTTTTGGGCAATCACTCGGGTCACCATGCAAACTCCAGAACAAAGGGAAATCGGTAGAAAGGGCAGGCATTTCACAAACGCTTGGCCTGCCGCACTATTTTGCAGGCAAAACGCACCGTAAGATATGGGCCGGACACCCAGACTCGTCGGGTGTTGACCCTTGATCACTCTCTCAATCAAACCCAACGGAGAAACCCATGGCAGATCTGAAAAAGAAATTCGAAGCCGCAGTTGCAGGCTCCAAAAGCCTGACAGAGCGTCCCGACAACGGCACCTTGCTCAAAATCTATGCGCTGTACAAGCAAGCGACTGCCGGTGACAACACCGAAAAGAAACCCGGATTCACCGACATGGTGGGGCGCGCCAAATGGGATGCCTGGAATGGCTTCAAAGGCACCTCGGACAAAGACGCCATGCAACAATACATCGACCTGATCGAATCTTTGAGCTAATCAGGCCGAAGCCCGCATGGATACTGCGCAAGCTGCTATTTAATTTATAGCAACTGCGCAGTCTCATTTTTTCTTGGAGCTCGGCTTTTTTACAGCCTTGGCCGCCAGCAAACCATCCAGATTTTTGACGATCTCGGCTTCAATGCGGTTCTTGAAAGCGCCCAGCAAAAAACCCAGTTTGGCGTCCAGTTCAAAGTGGTCGGCCAGCACTTTCAAAGTGCCGTTGACCCCCGACCGGGTGAAGGTCACCACATCCGACGTGTCACCTTCTTCATAGGTGCATTCCATGTCAAACTCCTCCTCCACCTGCTCGGCCCATTTGAATGCGACCTTGCGCGCGGCCAACAGCCCCAGGGTGTGTTCACGCCGTATGTGAAGATTTGCCACCACCGTTCTCCTTCAGTTTTATGTATAAATTTAAATCCAAGGTCACTGGCGACCTCATCATGCTGGAACCCAACGGTCGGCAAATACTGAACATCATTGGCAAGGACGAATCCGCAGCGACCCAAGGCATTTTATTGCCCGAACACATGCAGGCCGCTATTGTGGCGTTGGAAAACGCAATCGCACAAGACGAAGCGGCCCGGCAGGCACGCGCCAAGCAGGCCCAGGACCAAGGGGAAACGCCTCAGCGCCCCGAAGGGATCTCGCTGCGCCTGCGTGCAACCCCCTTCATCGCCATGCTCAAACGCTGCCAGCAAGCGGACAAAGAAATCGTCTGGGGGGTGTAGGCCACCCCGTGGCGGCACCGCCGGGCCTATTTGTAGCTGCGCGCGTCTTCGATCACCCGGCCATCGTTGGGCAAGGTACCCGGCAACAGCATCTCGACATGGCCACGCAATTTGGTGACATCGCGAATGGCCTCGCCAATTTTGGCCGCCAGGTCATCCGGCCCGCTGCAGGCGGTTTCCACCTGCAAGGTCATGACGTCATTGGCCATCTCACCGCTGACCACCAGGCGCGCCCGCGCCACCTCGGGAAAGCGTTTGACAATGTCATCCACCTGCTTGGGGTGCACAAACATGCCGCGAATCTTCGTCGTCTGGTCGGCGCGGCCCATCCAGCCTTTGATGCGGACATTGGTGCGCCCCGTGGGGCAAGGCCCCGGTAGCACCGCCGACAGATCACCGGTTCCAAAACGGATCAAAGGGTAGCCTGGGTTGAGGGTGGTCACCACTACCTCCCCGACCTCCCCCGGCACCACCGGGTCACCGGTGCCAGGACGCACAATTTCCACAATAACGCCCTCGTCCAGCACCAGGCCTTCGCGCGCCACGGTTTCATAGGCAATCAGCCCCAGGTCCGCCGTGGCATAACACTGGTAGCCCGCAATGCCGTGTGCCATAAACCAGTCCCGCAGGCTCGGAGGATAGGCCTCGCCACCGAACATGGCCTTTTTGACACTGGGCAGTGCCACGCCCATGGCCATGGCCTTTTCCACAATGATTTTCAGAAAACTGGGGGTGCCGATATAGCCCGACGGCTGCAGCTCGCGCATGGCTTGCACCTGTTGTTCAGTTTGCCCGGTGCCACCGGGAAACACGGTACAGCCCATGGCATGGGCGCCGGTTTCCATCATGGAGCCGGCCGGCACAAAGTGGTAGCTGAAACTGTTGTGGATCAGCTCCCCCGAGCGAAAACCCGCTGCGTGCATGGAGCGCGCCATACGCCAGTAGTCCCGTGCAGTCCCTTCCGGTTCGTAAATCGGACCCGGGCTGGCGAACACGCGGGGCATGGCGGCGCCAAAACCCAGGGTGCTGAAACCACCAAACACGTCGCCGCTGGCCACCGCACCCGGCTGCCGGGCCCGTGCGGCCTGTTGCAGCGCTTGCAACTCGTGCTTGCGAACCACCGGCAACCGGGCCAGCGCTGCGCGGTCCATCACCGCCAGGGGATTGACATGCGCCAGCAGGGCGGCAAAGGCCGCAGAAGACTTTTGGGCGTGCCCCACCTGCGCAGGCAGCGCCGCCATCAAAGCGGCTTCACGCAGCGCCGGGTCACGCGCTTCCAGCGCGTCAAAATGAGAATTCGCCATGGAACAAAGCCTCCTCTAAGCCAACCACCGTTTGCGGCGCTTGTAGCTCTTCACATCCTTGAAACTCTTGCGCTCGCCCCCACCCATGCCCAGGTAGAACTCCTTGACGTCTTCATTGGTGCGCAAATCCTGTGCCGCGCCGTCCATCACCACGCGGCCAGACTCCATGATGTAGCCATAGTCGGCGTACTTCAGGGCCATATTGGTGTTCTGCTCGGCCAGCAAGAAGGTGACTTTTTCCTTGGCATTGAGGTCTTTCACAATCTCGAACACCTCTTCCACAATTTGCGGCGCCAGACCCATGGACGGCTCGTCCAGCAACACCATGCTGGGGTTGGCCATGAGGGCACGGCCGATGGCGCACATCTGCTGCTCGCCGCCCGAGGTGTAGGCGGCCTGGCTGGTGCGGCGCGTTTTCAGGCGGGGAAAGTAGTTGTACACCTTCTCCAGGTTGGCGGCCACTTCGGCGCTGCTATTGCGGGTGTAGGCGCCGGTCATCAGGTTCTCTTCAATCGTCAGGTGGGCAAAGCAGTGCCGCCCTTCCATGACCTGCACCACGCCACGGCGCACCAGATCGGCGGGCGACAGGTTTTCAATGCGCTCACCGCGCAGCTCGATCGACCCCTTGGTCACCGCGCCACGCTCACCGGCGAGCAGGTTGGAGATGGCCCGCAGCGTGGTGGTCTTGCCCGCCCCATTGCCCCCCAATATGGCCACGATGCCGCCTTCGGGCACCTGCAGGGACACGCCCTTGAGCACCAGAATCACGTGGTTGTAAATGACCTCAATCCCGTTGACGTTAAGAACGATTTTTTTCGTATCACTCATAGTGGTAGTTCCATTCAAACCAAATGAAAGACCCGCACCGCGGCCCTTTCATTTGGCGGCTCCCAAAAGCCGCAGCCAACGCCCCCCAACCCCAAGGGCGAGCGCAGCAAGCCCCTTTCCAGAAACACCGCGGGACCGGCTTCGCCGGACCGCTGGTGTTGCCCCCTGCAAGGGGGAAAGCGGCCACACGCAGTGGGCAAGCCGGGGGGTGTGCCCTACTAACTCTGGCAATCCGCAGGGGTGCGGGGTGTCAGCTTCTTGTCGGTTGCGTACTTGGCAGCCGTGGTTTTGACCAGGGGTTTGAGAACCTGTTCATCGGCCTGCAGCCAATCCGACGAGAAATTCCACTTCTTGCCGTCCCAGGTGTGCACCCGTGCCCAGTTGGAACCCATATGGTCAGCACAGGAGGTGCTGATCGGGCGCATCACGCCCGCAAAGCCCAGGGCATCCAGCTTCTTCTGGTCGAGTGCCAGGTTTTCATAGCCCCAGCGCGCTTGTTCGCCACTGACCCACTTGCCTTTGCCAAAGCGCTCCTGCGCGCGGCGCACCCCCTCCACGGCCAGCATCGCGCTCATGGCGCCGCGCATATACAGCACCTGCCCCACATCTTCCTTGGGCCCGGCACCCTCGCCTTTGGCATGGACCTTTTCGAGGATTTCTTTCACCACAGCGGATTGCGGCTCAGCACCGTGCTGCATGGTGACCGCGTTGTAGCCTTTGGCCCCATCGCCCACGTCCTTCACATCGGGCTCGGCACCGGACCACCACACACCGTACATCTTTTCACGGGGATATCCGGTGGCCTGCGCTTCTTTAAGGGCGGTGGAATTCATCACACCCCAGCCCCACAGCAACACGTAGTCAGGCCGGGCCTGACGCACCTGCAGCCAGGTGGCCTTCTGGTCCACGCCAGGCGCGGTCACCGGCAGCAATTGCAGGTTGAAGCCGTGCATGGCTGCGCGCTCCTGCAGCAAAGGAATAGGCTCTTTGCCATAAGGTGAATCGTGGTAAACCAGGGTGACCTTCTTGCCCTTGAGCTTGTCCAGTCCGCCTTCCTTCTTGGCAATGGTCTGGACCAGTGCGTCAGCCGCCAGCCAATAGGTGCCAGCCAGAGGGAAGTTCCATTTGAAGACGGTTCCGTCCTGGCTCTCGCTGCGGCCATAACCGGCGGTGATCAAGGGGATCTTGTCGCCAGGGGCTTTTTCGGTCAGTGCAAAGGTGATTCCGGTGGACAGGGGCTGAAACACCGTAGCTCCGCCATTTTTGCCCTTGAGCCGCTCGTAGCACTCCACACCGCGCGCGGTGTCGTAGCCTGTTTCACACTCCTCATAAATGACCTTCACCCCGTTGATACCGCCACGCGCGTTGGTGAGCTTGAGGTAATCGGAGTATCCATTGGCCCATGGCACGCCGTTGGGCGCATAGGGGCCGGTGCGGTAAGGCAGCCCCGGAAAGAACTGCTCCTTGGCCTGGGCAAACGCGCCAGCGCCGGCGGCGGCCAGCACACTGGCCAGAACGATGTTGCGAAGTTTCATGAAAGTCTCCTAAAGTTCGGCATTGGTATGCCTGTGGTTAATGAACGAACAACGCGGCAAAAAACTCAGTGCGGGAAGGGCCACAGGCGCAGCTTCTGCTTGGACAAGGCCCACAGTTTGGCCAAACCATGCGGCTCCACGATCAGGAACCACACAATCAAGGCGCCAAAAATGATCAACTCGGCGTGCGAAATACCGGCGGTGGAAATCTCCACCCCCACCAGGCGCCCCAGCAAGGGCAAAAACTGGTTCAGAAAAATCGGCAGCACCACAATGAAGCCCGCACCAAAGAAGCTGCCCATGATGGAACCCATGCCGCCAATGATGACCATGAACAGCATCTTGAAGGACAGGTCCACCGAGAAGGCGGCCGGCTCCCAGGCCCCCAGGTAAACAAAGCCCCACAACGCACCGGCGATGCCCACGATGAAGGAGCTGACCGCAAAGGCGCTGAGCTTGGCGTACATGGGGCGAATACCGATCACCGCAGCGGCCACGTCCATGTCGCGGATGGCCATCCATTCCCGGCCTACTGCGCCACGCACCAGGTTTTTCGCCACCAGAGCCAATACCACCAGGATGGACAGGCACAAAAGGTACTTGGAGATGGGGCTTTCAATGGGCATGCCAAACACCTGCAGTCCCGACACCGAAACCGATCCCGAGGGCGCGTCATTGGTAAACCACTTGATGCGCAAGAACATCCAGTCGCTGAAAAACTGTGCTGCCAGGGTCGCCACCGCCAAATACAGCCCCTTCACGCGCAGGCTGGGCAGCCCGAACAAAATACCGAAAACGCTGGAGCACAAGCCGCCCAACACCAAGGCCAGCAACAAAGGCATGCCCGGAATGCGCACAAAGAAATTGAAGGCGGCATAGGCCCCCACCGCCATGAAAGCCCCCGAACCCAGGGAAATCTGTCCGCAGTAGCCCACCAGAATGTTCACCCCCAGCGCGGCCAGGGACATGATCAGGAACGGAATAAAAATGGCGCGGAACATGTAGTCGCTGCCCACCAGGGGCACCACCACGAACGCTGCGGCGATCAGCAGCAACACCGCCCAGCGGTCCTGCGCAATGGGGAAGATCTGCTGGTCTGCGCCGTAGCTGGTCTTGTACTGGCCGTTTTCTCTATAGAACATATTGCTTACTCTCAATCAGTTGAGGACAGTGCTTGCTCAGCGAACGCCTGGCTACGCGGCTGTCCCACAAATTCTTACGATGGTCAAACACGGTCAATGATTTTTTCGCCAAACAAGCCCTGGGGCCTAAACAGCAGAAACACCAGGGCCAGCACATAGGCAAACCAGATCTCGATACCACCGCCCACATAGGGGCCAAGGAACACCTCGGACAATTTTTCGCCGACGCCAATGATCAGCCCGCCCACAATGGCGCCCGGCACGGAGGTCAAGCCACCCAAAATCACGACCGGCAGTGCACGCAGCGCCACCGTGGTCAGCGAAAACTGCACCCCCAGTTTGCTGCCCCAGATCATGCCGGCCACCAGTGCCACCACGCCCGCCACACACCACACAATGACCCAGATGCGGTTCAGGGGAATACCGATACTTTGTGCCGCCTGGTGGTCGTCCGCCACCGCCCGCAGGGCGCGGCCGGTGGCCGTTTTCTGGAAAAAGACGCTGAGCAGGGCCACCAGCACGGCGGCGATGACGGCCGCATACAGGTCTTCCTTGTTGATCAGGACACCGCCTTCAAACATATTTTCAAAGGCGAAGATGGGGTCTTTGGGCATGCCAATGTCGATCTTGTAGATGTCACTGCCAAAAATAGTCTGGCCAATGCCGTCCAGAAAATAGCTGATGCCCAGGGTGGCCATCAGCAAGGTCGTGCCTTCCTGGTTCACCAAATGGCGTAGCACCAGGCGTTCAATCACCCAGGCCACCACAAACATCAGGGCACCGGCCCCGACAAACGCCAAGGTATTGGCGGCAATGGGATGGGTGATACCCGTCATGGCCGGAATCCACTCCGCCAGGCGCGCCATGGACAAGGCGGCAAACAGCACCATGGCCCCTTGCGCAAAGTTGAACACGCCCGATGCCTTGTAGATCAGTACAAAGCCCAGTGCCACCAGGGAATACAACATGCCGGCCATCAGGCCACCCAGCAATGTTTCAAGAAAAAATGCCATGCTAAATGCTCCCCCCCGTTGCTTGCTCACTGCGTGTAGCCGCATCCCCCCCCAAGGGGGCGATGCCAGAGGCCCGGCAAAGCCGGTTCCACGGCATCCCTGAAAGACGCCCCTGCGGCGCGGTCTGTGTTTGTATGTACATGGTTATTGCTCGTTCAGTGTGAAGTGCCTAAGTAGGCGCTGATCACTTCTTCGTTGTTGCGTACTTCGTCGGGGGTTCCATCCCCGATCTTCTTGCCGTAGTCCAGCACCACCACGCGGTCGGAGATGTCCATCACCACGCCCATGTCGTGTTCGATCAAGACCACGGTGGTGCCGAATTCGTCGTTGACATCCAGCACAAAGCGGCACATGTCCTGCTTCTCTTCCACATTCATGCCCGCCATCGGTTCATCCAACAGCAGCACCTGCGGCTCCATGGCCAGCGCGCGACCCAGGTCCACCCGCTTTTGCAGGCCGTAGGGCAACTGGCCCACCGGGGTTTTGCGGTAGGCCTGGATTTCCAGGAAGTCGATGATGCGTTCCACCGCCTCGCGGTGCTGGAACTCCTCGCGCTGGGCGGGGCCGATGCGCAGGGCCTGCATCAGCAGGTTGCTTTTGATCTTGAGGTTGCGCCCGGACATGATGTTGTCCAGCACACTCATGCCCTTGAACAGCGCCAGGTTCTGAAAGGTGCGGCCAATGCCCATGGTCGCCACCTGGTGGCTGTCCATGTGTTTGAACTCCTTGCCACGGAAAGTGATGGAGCCCTGCTGGGGCGTATAGACACCGTTGATGCAGTTGAGCATGGAGCTCTTGCCTGCACCGTTGGGTCCGATGATGGAGCGGATCTCGTGTTCGCGCACATCAAAGGAAATGTCGGTCAGCGCCTTGACGCCGCCGAAGCTCAGGGAGATGTTGTGGACGGCAAGAATGACGTCGCCGATTTTTTTAGTTGCCATGGTGCTTAAGTGTTGCTTTGCGGGACAGACCGCGGCTACGCGGCGCGAGCAAGCCCTGTCCTCAACTGATCAGAGGCCTTGACCGGGGTGAATGTCCTGGCGTCGTCCAGCCGTAGCGTGGCACTGACTCTGCCGGTGCGCCCGTCTTCGAACTTGACCACGGTTTCGATGAACTGCGATGTTTTTCCGCCGTACAGGGCATCGATCAGCACGTCGTACTTCTCGGCAATAAAGCCCCGGCGGACCTTGTTGGTGCGGGTCAACTCGCCGTCGTCGGCGTCCAGCTCTTTGTGCAGCACCAGAAAACGGCTGACCTGCGATCCCGCCAACATGGTGTCCGCGCTGAGGTCGGCGTTGACTTTCTCGACACACTCCTTGATCAACTGGTACACCTCGCTTTTTTGCGCCAGATCGGTGTAACCGGCATAGGGCAGGTTGCGCCGTTCGGCCCAATTGCCCACGGCGTCGAAGTCGATGTTGATCATGACGCAGACCTTTTCACGGCCATCCCCATAGGCCACGACCTCTTTGATGTGCGAGAAGAACTTGAGTTTGTTCTCCACATACTTGGGGGCGAACATGGCGCCATCGTTGGCACCGCCCTTGATGCGGCCCACGTCTTTCACACGGTCAATGATCTTAAGGTGGCCGTGCGCGTCAATAAAGCCGGCATCGCTGGTGTGGTACCAGCCGTCTGCGCTGAGCACCTCGGCGGTGGCTTCCGGGTTTTTGAAATATTCCTTGAGCAAGCCCGGGGATTTGACCAAAATTTCACCGTTGTCAGCCACCTTGATCTCCACCCCGACGCAGGGCACGCCCACGGTGTCGGCACGTGCTTCGTGGTCGGGCTGCAGGCACACGAACACAGCGGTTTCGGTGGAGCCGTACAACTGCTTCAGGTTGATGCCGATGGAGCGGTAGAAGGTAAACAAATCGGGGCCGATCGCCTCGCCTGCGGTGTAGGCCACCCGCACCCGGCTGAACCCCAGGTTGTTGCGCAGGGGGCCGTAGACCAATCCATTGCCCAGGGAGTACAACATGCGGTCCATCAGGCCGACATCCTTGCCATCCATCAGCGCGGGGCCGACCCGCTTCGCTACGTCCATGAAGTAATGGAACATGCCGCGCTTGAGGGTACCCGCGTCTTCCATGCGGATCATCACGCTGGTGAGCAGACCTTCAAACACCCGCGGCGGGGCAAAGTAGTAGGTGGGGCCGATTTCCTTGAGGTCGATGGTGACCGTAGCGGCTGATTCGGGGCAATTCACCACGTAGCCGCTGACCAGCCACTGCGCATACGAAAAAATGTTTTGCCCAATCCAGGCCGGAGGCAGGTAGGCCAGCACTTCATCCGCGCCGGTCAACTTGTCAAAGTCGGCACCGGCCTTGGCGCGGTTGAGCAAGCTGTTGTGGGTGTGCACCACCCCTTTGGGGTTGCCGGTGGTGCCCGAGGTGAAGAACATGGCCGCCACGTCATCGGGCTTGGCCTTGGCTGCCTCGGTGCTCAGAAAGTCCGGGTGCATGACGGAAAACGCTTTGCCCGAGGCCAGCAGCTCATCCACCGAGGCCAGCCCCGGCTCGTCGTAGTTGCGCATGCCACGGGGGTCATCAAAAAAGAGGTGCGCCAGTTGCGGGCATTGCTCGCGAATTTCGAGCAGCTTGTCGACCTGCTCCTGGTCTTCCGCAAAAGCAAAACGCACATCGGCGTTGTTGATCGGGAAGATGCACTCCAGCGCCGCCGCATCCTGGTACAGGGGAATGGGAATGGCCCCCAGCGCTTGCACGGCCAGCATGGTGGCATACAGGCGCGGGCGGTTGGCCCCCACCACCACCATGTGCTCCCCGCGACACAACCCCGCCTGGTGCAGGCCCGCGGCCAGGTGCTGCACCATAGTGGCCATATCGGCCCAGGAGAGCGATTGCCAAATACCGTATTCCTTTTCGCGCATGGCGGCAGCCGTAGGGCGGCTGCTTGCATGCTGCAGTAAAAGTTGAGGAAAAGTCGTTTGCATCCCGAATCCTTGTCACCGTGTCTCGCCCGTCATAAGCCCTGTTGCATGCAAAAGGGCGCTGGTATGGCCGCAATTATTAGCCACGAGTTTGACGTCAAGTTGTCATTTGAACGACAATTCACGCAAAACTCAGTAGGTGTTTTCCCTTCACTTATCGCCAACTTACAGCGCTTCGCCATCACTTGCCCATGCACCCCGACAATCCGCTCTACCAACGCCGCCGCAGCCCTACAGCGACCGAACTTGACGCCATTCCGTGGATTCAATTGCTCGCAGCACCTGAGCGCGAGCGCGCGGTGGACGACCTGAAAATCGCCGATGCCTGCCCCGGCGACTACATCTGCCGCATGGGCCGCCCCGTCACCTACTGGTTTGGCGTGGTGGATGGCCTGCTCAAGATGAGCAGCGACACAGCAGAAGGCCAGACCATGACCTTCACCGGCGTCCCGCCGGGCGGCTGGTTTGGCGAAGGCACCGCCATGAAACGGGAAACCTACCGCTACAACATCCAGGCCCTGCGCAAAAGCCTGGTTGCGGGTTTGCATGTGGACACCTTCCACTGGCTGCTGGACCACTCGATTGGCTTCAACCGCTTTGTCATGAACCAGCTCAACGAGCGCCTGGGCCAGTTCATCGCGGCGCGCGAAATCGACCGCATGACCAATCCCAATATCCGCGTGGCGCGCAGCCTGGCCACCCTGTTCAATCCGGTGCTCTACCCCGGCGTGGGGGCGGTGCTACGCATCACCCAGCAGGAACTGGCCTACCTGGTGGGCCTGTCGCGCCAGCGCGTGAACGAGGCGCTGACCGTGCTGGCCGAGCAGGGCTCCATCCGCGTGGAATACGGCGGTTTGCGGGTGCTGGACCTGCAGGCCTTGCGCTCCCAGGTTTTTCAAGGAAAATAGGCCCAAAGCCCCCGTAAAATATGCGCAAGCAGCTACGAAATTTATAGCAAATGACCGATTCAACCGATTCCAACCGCCCTCCCGTATTCCGCCGCGCAGCCCCCCCACCAGGGCGCGCGCCCAGCCCCCGCGCGGGCCTGCCCGCAGGACAATCCAACACGGCGGCCCTCGGTCCCAACGGCACACTGCGGCTGAACAAACGCATGGCCGAACTGGGCCTGGCGTCCCGGCGCGAGGCCGACGAGTGGATTGCCAAGGGCTGGGTCAAGGTCAACGGCGAAGTGGCCACCATGGGCATGCAAGTCAACCCCAATGTGCGCATCGAGATCCACAAGCAGGCCCAGGGCCAGCAGGCCAACCAGGTCACGGTGCTGATCAACAAACCCCTGGGCCTGGTCAGCGGCCAGGCCGAAGACGGCCACCTGCCCGCCATCACCCTGGTGCAGCCGCACAACCGCTGGGACGAGGACAACGCCCGCTTCTTCTTCCACCCCAAACAACTGCAAAGCCTGGTGCCCGCCGGGCGGCTGGACATCGACTCCACCGGCCTGCTGGTGCTCACGCAAGACGGCCGCGTGGCCCGTCAGCTGATTGGTGAAGAGGCAGTGATGGAGAAGGAATATCTGGTGCGGGTGGTCTACACCGGCACCGAAAACGCGGCCGCCGCCAATTCCGCCGCGGCCACCTACGGCGGCAAACCCACGCAGCTCAGCCGCATTGACGACGACGACCCGGTGAGCACCGATGTGCAGTCGGTTTTTCCGGCCGACAAGCTGCGCCTGCTGCGCCACGGACTGAGCCTGGACGGCCAGGCCCTGAAGCCCGCCAAGGTCACCTGGCAAAACCCCGAGCAATTGCGCGTGGTGCTGACCGAAGGCAAAAAACGCCAGATCCGCCGCATGTGTGAACTGGTGGGCCTGAAGGTGGTGGGCCTCAAGCGGGTGCGTATCGGCAATGTGATGCTGGGCAACCTGCCCCTGGGCCAATGGCGCTACCTGGCGCCACACGAGCGGTTTTAACGCCCTGGGCCGTTACAAGCCCGTGGGCACCGTGTCTTCAAAATCCGGGCCTTGGGGTTCATCGTCTTTGCAGGCATCCTCGGCCCTGACCAGATCTTCCCAGCGGCTCCAGGCCGTGTCTGTATTGCTCTCCACCACCTCGGGCTGTGGCAAGGGGTCCAGGAGCGGATCGTAGGTTTTGACCGTTGTTGCAGATGGAGCCGCGGGGTTCGAATCAGTCGGGTTCATGGTGGTAACTCCTCAACGTCCTGCGATGGGCCAAAATGTAGACGATCCCGAACGCCACCGGGGTCTCGCATGGTATTACCCCTGCGCCGGACTCCAATTTGAATCCGCCAGGGGGCTCTTGAATCCCGCCCCTATCGCCCATAATTGCGGGTTGACCGCGGCACAGTCTTTGCGCGCGGAATCCGTTTTTTTGAGACCTTTCTTTACCCATGACCAAACAAACCCATTCCTTCCAGGCCGAAGTTGCACAGTTGCTGCACCTCGTCACCCACTCCCTGTACTCCAACAAGGAAATTTTTCTGCGCGAGCTGATCTCCAACGCGTCGGACGCCTGCGACAAACTGCGGTTTGAAGCCATCAACGACGGCGGCCTGTACGAGAACGACTCCGAACTGAAGGTCAAAGTCACCTTCGACAAAGACGCCAAAACGCTCACCATCACCGACAACGGCATCGGCATGAGCGCGCAGGAGGCCATCGACCACCTGGGCACCATCGCCAAGAGCGGCACCAAGGATTTCGTCAGCAAACTGAGCGGCGACCAGAAGGCCGACTCCCAGCTCATCGGCCAGTTCGGCGTGGGCTTTTACTCCGGCTTTATCGTGGCCGACAAGATCACCGTCGAGTCCCGCCGCGCGGGCATGCAAGAGTCTGAGGGCGTGCGCTGGATCAGCGGTGGCGCGGGCGACTTCGAGGTGGAAACTATTCACCGCCCGGCCCGTGGCACCAGCGTTATCCTGCACCTGCGCGACGACGCCATGGACTACGCCAGTGCCTGGAAGCTCAAAAGCATCATCGGCAAATACTCCGACCACATCAGCCTGCCCATCCTCATGGAAAAGGAAGAGTGGAAAGACGGCGAACTGATCAACCCCAGCGACGAGCAAGGCGGCCGCCAACCCGGTGGCATGGTCAAGACCGGCGAGTGGGAAACCGCCAACAAGGGCAACGCCATCTGGGCGCGCGCCAAGAAAGACATCACGCAAGAGCAGTACACCGAGTTCTACAAACAGATCAGCCACGACTTTGAAGCGCCGCTGGCCCACACCCACAACCGCGTGGAAGGCAGCACCGAGTACACGCAGCTGCTGTACATCCCCAGCAAAGCGCCCATGGACCTGTTCAACCGCGAGAAATCGGCCGGCATCAAGCTCTACGTCAAACGCGTCTTCATCATGGACGACGCCGAAGCGCTCTTGCCTACCTACCTGCGCTTTGTCAAAGGCGTGGTCGACTCGGCCGACCTGCCCCTGAACGTGTCACGCGAGTTGCTGCAGGAAAGCCGCGACGTCAAAGCCATCCGCGAAGGCTGCACCAAGCGGGTCCTGGGCATGCTGGAAGATTTGGCCAAACACGACAAGCTGCCCGAGGCCGCTACCGAAGGGGCATCCGCATCCGCCGATGGCGTGACCGACGTGCTGAGCGCCGAGGAAAAAGCCGAGGCCGAAGCCAACGCTGGCAAGTACACCAAGTTCTATGCCGAATTTGGCGCGGTGCTCAAGGAAGGCCTGGGCGAAGACTTCGCCAACAAGGAACGCCTGTCCAAGCTCTTGCGCTTTGCCTCCAGCACCACCGACACCGCCACCGTGGGCCTGGCCGACTACAAGGCGCGCATGAAAGAAGGCCAGGAAGCCATCTACTACATCACCGCCGACACGGCGGCTGCCGCCAAAAACAGCCCACAGCTCGAAGTGTTCAAGAAAAAGGGCATCGAAGTGCTCCTGATGACGGACCGCGTGGACGAGTGGGCGCTGAACTACCTGCACGACTTCGACGGCACGCCGCTGCAAAGCGTGGCCAAGGGCGCGGTCGATCTGGGCAAGCTGCAAGACGAAGCCGAGAAGAAAGCAGCCGAAGAAGCGGCTGAAACCTTCAAGCCCCTGCTCGCCAAGCTGAAAGAAGCGCTGAAAGACAAGGCCGAAGACGTGCGCGTGACCACCCGCCTGGTGGACAGCGCCGCCTGCCTGGTGGTGCAAGACGACGGCATGAGCACCCAGCTCGCCCGCATGCTCAAGCAGGCCGGCCAGGCCGCGCCCGATGTCAAGCCGGTGCTGGAAGTGAACGCCGAACACCCCCTGGTGAAAAAGCTGGACGGCTCGGTGCACTTCCACGACCTGGCCCACATCCTGTTCGACCAGGCGCTGCTGGCCGAAGGCGGCCTGCCGGCCGACCCGGCGGCGTATGTGAAGCGGGTGAATGCGCTGCTGGTGTGATTTTTTGGCGGTCAAATCGACCGCTAGCTAGCGCCTGCATTGCGCAGGCAGCTACTTAATTGGTAGCAAGTGATGCAAGAGAAGCCCCGCCAGTGGTGACACCGGCGGGGCTTTTGTTTGGACCTCATACTGAGCATGAGTCCACACAGACTAGGATATCTCAATGATTTCAACAAACGTACGCAGGGAAGTTCTGCATCGCCTGCGAGTGGCTGAATCCGAGCACCACACCAAGGTATTACTTGCCATTGAGTCAGGTAGCCGGGCATGGGGCTTTGCCTCACCGAATAGCGATTACGACGCCCGCTTCATTTATGTTCATCCGCCGGAGTGGTACTTGTCGGTGGGTTTGGAGGAAAAGCGCGATGTGATCGAGTACCCCATCGTGGACGACATGGATATCAATGGATGGGACTTGCGTAAAGCACTGCGCCTGTTTTCCAAGTCGAATCCTGGCTTTGTGGAGTGGATCCAGTCTCCCATCCTCTATGAGCGGGCAGGCGCGTTTCACGCAAAAGCGTTGGAGCTACTTCCAGAGGTCTATTCCGTTGAAAGTGGCATCTACCACTACCGCAGCATGGCCAAGACCAATTACAGGGGCTACCTGCAAACGGATCAGGTGCCGCTCAAGAAGTACTTTTACGTGCTGCGGCCCTTGCTCTCGGTACGTTGGCTGGAGCACAACCAAACACCTGCGCCCATTGAGTTTCAGCGCCTATTGGAATTCGTTGAAGGCGAAGAGGGATTGGACACGGCAATCCATGATTTGCTCGCATTGAAACGGGAATCACCAGAGCTCGGACTTTCGCCCCAAGTAGCGCCCATTCAAAAATTCATCGAGCGCGAGCTGGAGCGGCTTGAACGGTTCTCTCCTGTTCGCCATGACCGATCAGACGTGGAGCCCTTGTTGTCGGATCTGTTTCGCAAGGTGCTGAAAGAAACTTGGGGGTAAAGCCATGCTGTTTGGACACAAAGAGGACTTTGCCATTGAGGCGATGGTTGAGCCGGATTTGATTCCGCCGTCTTCTGTTTGGGGGCGTACGCGCATTTGGTGCGAGGGAACACCATTGGGCGACTACTCGAAGGAACACTGTGGACTTCCGTCCGAACATCTTGAAGAACTTTACAGGGATCTGCCAACCCTGTGGCACAAAGGCTTTGAAGGCATGAGTGACGCAGACATATTCCGCTATCTGGATGCCTCACTGTATGGCTACAGAGATGGGGGCGAAATTGACGACGACCGCAATTTAATGCAGAGCGTGCAAGATGGCCCCAAATTGGGCTCATTCATTTTCCTCACCAATTGGGAAGAGATGTTTGACCGAGAAGGCAAAGCTTTCATCCTGTGCCCTGATGGGAAAATGGTAAGAATCATTGTTCAGTCCTTGGACCAGTTGACTTATCGTTCACTAACCACCTCGGTTGTTGCCGTCCAAATGGCCTGCGAAAGCTTTTCAAGCTGGCTCAAAGAAGAGTCAGTGAGACTCAGCACGAATAACCGCGCACCCACTCATACATAGAACCGCCCCGCGATTGCATGCCTCCAGGGCGCCGCTTCCGTTGCCAATATGCATCACTTGTGCAATTGACGTTTGCCATACACCGTCCTTGCCCGTTAAAGTCCCCACTCGCAGTTTTCGCCGTGACGCATTGCAGCCGCGCAAATCCTGCACCCCCCCACCCTTCCATCCACCCACCAGGAGAACACCATGCAAAAAAACACGACCTCCCTGTGGGCTGGGTCAGCGGTGGCGGGGCTTTTCCAATAAGCCTCTCCCGCCTTTTCTAGCGCCCCATGGCGCGCCGCACAACGCTTGATGCGGTTGCGGCGTAGCGTTGGCGCGCGCGCGTCTGCCCCGGTCCGGTTTCAACGATTTTTGAATCTGGATTTTTCTTATGGGCAATTTTGTCAAACACGTGTCGGACCGCGCCTGCGTGATCGCGTCTGACGCTACGTGGATGGAAGATGCTGCCATTGCGCAGCTCGTCACCACATCGCAACTGGAGGGCATGCGGCGCGTCGCGGGCATGCCCGACTTGCACCCTGGGCGCGGCTATCCGGTAGGGGCCGCATTTTTTTCAACAGATATGTTTTACCCCGCCTTGGTGGGCAACGACATTGGCTGCGGCATGGCGCTGTGGCAAACCGACTTGCGCGTAAGCGCAGTCAAGCTCGACAAGCTGGAAAAGCGCGTGGGCAATATCGACGGGCCGATGGACGACTCAGATGCCGTGGCGCAAGCCATCGCCGATGCCGATGTGCAGCCCAGCGGCTTTGAGGCCTCGCTGGGCACCCTGGGCGGCGGCAACCACTTTGCCGAGTTTCAGCAGGTGGACACGGTGCACGCACCCGAAGCGCTGGTCGCACTGGGCATAGACAAGCAGCACCTGCTGCTCTTGGTGCACAGTGGCTCGCGCGGACTGGGAGAGCGCATCTTGCGCCAGCATGTGGACGCCTTTGGCCACCGTGGCTTGCAGGCGGGTACGCCAGAGGCCGCGGACTACCTGGCGCGGCACGATGCGGCCTTGCGCTTTGCGCGCTGCAACCGCCAGCTGGTGGCGCAGCGGCTGTTGGTCAACGTGCGGTCTGAGGGCCGCTGCGTGCTGGACGTGCACCACAACTTTGTGGCCAGCGCCAGCATCCACGGCCAGGCGGGCTGGCTGCACCGCAAGGGGGCCACGCCATCGGACCAGGGGCCGGTGCTGATCCCTGGCTCGCGCGGGGACTACAGCTACCTGGTACGTCCCACGCGCCTGTGCCACGACACGCTGCTGTCGCTTGCGCATGGTGCGGGACGCAAGTGGATTCGCTCGGCCTGCAAAGACCGCCTGTTCAAGCTGATGACGCCCACGCAGATGGGCCGCACCGCACTGGGCAGCCGCGTGATCTGCAACGACCGCCAACTCATCTACGAGGAGGCGCCGCAGGCCTACAAGGGCATAGCCAGCGTGGTGCAGGCGCTGGTGGGCGCCGGGCTGGTGGAGCTGCTGGCACGGACCAAGCCGGTGCTGACCTACAAAACCCGTGGGGAGTGCTGCGAATGATCTTGCTGCAACTCACCGCCAATACGGGGCCAGAAGAATGCTGCCTGGCCGTGCGCAAGGCTTTGCAGGTCTTGCTGCGCGAATGCGCGGACGCGGGGGTGGCCACCGAGCCACTGGAGCAGGTGGCAGGAGACAGGCCGGGCAACCTGCGTTCGGTGCTGCTGGCGCTGGAAGGCGCTGCCGCTCCCACGGTGGCGCAGCGCTGGCGCGGCAGCGTGCAATGGAGCTGCCCCAGTCCCTACCGGCCAGGGCACAAGCGCAAAAACTGGTTCATCGGTGCGGAGGTGTTTGAACCCGACGCGCCGTGCACTACCGACAAGCTGCAAGACCAAGACCTGCGCTTTGAAACCCTGCGCGCCAGCGGCCCCGGTGGCCAGCACGTCAACAAGACCGACTCTGCCGTGCGCGCCACGCATGTGCCCACCGGCCTGAGCGTGAAGGTGCAATCCGAACGCAGCCAGCACGCCAACAAGCGCCTGGCCCGAGCCCTGCTGGCACACCAACTGGCAGGCATGGCGCAGGAGCGTGCCACCACCGCACGCACCGAACGCTGGTTACAGCATTACGGTGTGGAGCGGGGCCATGCGGCACGGGTGTTCAAGGGAGAAGGATTTGTCGAAGTGCGATGCCCGACCGCGTAAACAAGTAAGTGGGTGCAGAACTACCCGAACAGGCGCCGTTGGCCGAAGGCGGTCTGCCAGCGGACCCGGCGGCGTAGGTGAAGCGGGTGAATGCCCCGCTGGTGTGACTTTATCGATCAAACAAGGCTTTATGGCACGTATTCATTGCGTGAGCAGCTACTAAAACAATAGCAAATTCGCTACCTCCAAGCCCCGCAGCCGCCCCGGCTGGCGGGGCTTTTTTGGTGTGCGCCCCTGCCCGCCCCGGTTCGTCCAGCCCTCCGCAAGTACAACTTGTCTATACCACATTCCACCACCCTTCCGTACCGGCACGGCCTAGGGGTTTAACCGCTGACAGCGGGGGGCGAAGCCCGCCTAGCATTACTTCTTTACAAATTTCCTTGTCACAGGAGTAATTAACCCATGCATCCCACCTTCACCCCACGCGCCCTGGCCGCCGCCCTGGCACTCGGTTTTGCCGGACTCGCCCAGGCCGCCACCATTCCCGCCGGCGTGCAATTGCACGACAAGCAGGAGCTGGTGCGCAACAACGGCTCGGAGCCCGAGACGCTGGACCCGGCGCTGGCCGAAGGTGTGCCGGCCAATAACATCATCCGCGACATGTTCGAAGGCCTGACCGCCGCCGACGGCTCGGGCGCCATCGTCCCCGGTGTGGCCGAGAGCTGGAAGCAAACCACCCCCACCACCTGGGTATTCAAGCTGCGCCGCAACGCCAAGTGGTCCAACGGGGACATGGTCACCGCCGACGACTTTGTCTACGGCATGCGCCGTTTTGTGGACCCGGCCACCGCCTCCCAGTACGCCTCCACCTACGGCGTTTTCATCCAGAACGGCAAGGAGATTGTGGAGGGAAAGATGGCCCCGAGCGAACTGGGCGTGAAGGCCACCGACAAGTACACCCTGGAAATCAGGACCCCCTACCCGGTGAGCTTCATGCCCGACGTGGTGTCCAACCTGCAGCTCGGCCCGGTGCACAAAGCCACCATCGAGAAACACGGCAAAGCCTGGACCAAACCCGGCAACATCGTCAGCAACGGCGCCTTCGCCCTGGCCGACTGGCAGGTCAACAGCAAAGTGGTGCTGGCCAAGAACGCCCAGTACTGGGATGCCAAGAACGTGCAACTCACCAGGTTCACCTACCTGCCCATCGAGGACGGCAATGCCGATGTGAAGCTGTTCGAGTCCGGCGAGAACGACTGGGTCTACCAGTTGCCCCCCGGCACCTACGAGAAATACAAGGCGCAATACCCCAAGGACATCCGCAACGCCCCCATGCTGGGCCTGCGCTACTACTCCTACCAGAACGCCGAGCCCTTGCTCAAGGATGTGCGTGTGCGCAAGGCCTTGTCCATGGTGGTGGACCGCACCATCCTGTCTGAAAAAGTCACCGCCGACGGCCAGTTGCCCGCCTACGGCGTGATCGTCAATGGCACCAAGGGCGCCGATGTCACCGCCTACGAATGGGCCGCCTGGCCCATGGACAAACGCGTGGCCGAGGCCAGGAAGCTGCTGGCGCAGGCGGGCGTACAGCCCGGCGCCAAAGTCAAGTTTGCCTACAACACCAGCGACTACCACAAGAAAATGGCCATCTTTGCGGCTTCGGAATTCAAAACCAAGCTGGGCATCGAGATGGAAATGGAGGCCATGGAGTTCAAGGTGCTGATCAAGAAGCGCAACGATGGCGAATACCAGATGGCCCGCAACGGCTGGGTGGCCGACTACAACGACGCCAGCACCTTCCTGACCCTGGTGCAGTGCGACTCCGACCAGAACAGCCACAAGAACTGCAACCGCAAGGCCGAAGCGCTGATCGACCAGGGTAACCAGAGCGCGGACCCGGCCAAACGCCAGGCCCTGCTCACCCAGGCCGCCAAGATGATCATGGACGACTACCCCATGCTGCCGCTGTTGCAGTACACCGTGCCGCGCCTGGTGAAGTCCTATGTGGGCGGCTACACCAGCACCAACAGCATGGACCGCTACCGCGGCAAGGACCTGTACATCATCAAGCACTGAGCGCACCTTGGCACCCCATCTGAACCCCAGAGGTGCCAACCACGCTGATCCGTCAGCCACCAGGCCCACCCGGCCCGGTGGCTATTTGTGTGTTTTTCTGGAGAAACCACCATGTGGTCTTATGCACTGCGCCGGGTGCTGGCAACCCTGCCCACCCTGCTGGCCGTGATTACCGTGTGCTACCTCTTGCTGCACCTCACGCCGGGCGGCCCTTTTGATGCGGAGCACCGGGTGTCGGCGGCGGTTCTGGCCAACCTGGAGGCCAAGTACCACCTCAACGAGCCGCTGTGGAAGCAGTACCTGCTGTACCTCAACAGCCTTTTGCACGGTGACCTGGGCGCCTCCTTTCGCTACGAAGACTGGAGCGTGAACGAGTTGGTGGCCAATGCCCTGCCGATCTCGGCGGCCATTGGCGGTGGCTCGCTGCTGGTGTCCCTGGTGGTGGGCGTGGCCCTGGGCACCGTGGCCGCGCTGCGGCAAAACAGCGCTGTGGACTACGGGGTGATGCTGCTGGGCAGCATCGGCAGCGCCTTTCCCTCCTTTGTGATCGGGCCGGTGCTGATCCTGGTGTTTGCCATCTGGCTCAAGGTTGCCCCGGCGGGCGGCTGGAACGACTTTGCGCCACGCTACATGCTGCTGCCCATGGCGCTGCTGGTGTTCATCAACGTGGCCACCATTGGCCGGGTGATGCGCGCCAGCATGATCGAGGTGCTGCACAGCAACTACATCCGCACCGCCCGCGCCAAGGGGCTGCCCCTGCGCACCGTGGTCCTGCGCCACGCCATGAAACCGGCCTTGCTGCCGGTGGTGTCCCTGGTCGGGCCGCTGGCGATTTCGGTGATCACCGCGGCGGTGGTGACCGAATCGGTGTTCTCCATCCCCGGCCTGGGCAAGCTGATCGTCAATGGCGCCAGCAACCGCGACTACACGCTGGTGCTGGGCCTGGTGGTGCTGGTTACCGTGCTGGCCGTCACCTTCAACCTGCTGGTGGACCTGGCCTACGCACTGCTCGATCCCAAAATCCGTTATTGAAACCCCAAGCGCCATGATCCTGAACAACAAAAACGACGCCCTGGTCGCCACACTGGGACAGGCCCTGGAGCCCGCCCTGCCCGGGCGCAGCCCCTGGACGGCCGCCCGCCAGCGCTTTCTGCGCAACAAGGCCGCCGTGCTGAGCCTGGCCCTGCTGTGCGGCATCACGCTGGCCTGCATCGTCGGCCCCTGGCTGCTGCCCCACGCCTTTGACGCCGCCGACTGGGACGCCATGAGCCAGGCCCCCACCTGGAAAAACCTGCACTGGTTTGGCACCGACGAGTCGGGGCGCGACCTGCTGGTGCGCAGCCTCATCGGCGGGCGCATCTCGCTCATGGTGGGCCTGCTGGCCACGCTGGCCTCGGTCAGCCTGGGTATTGCCTGGGGCGCCACCGCCGGCTTCATGGGCGGCAAGGTGGACGCGGTGATGATGCGGGTGGTGGACATGATGTATGCCGTGCCCTACCTGCTGATCGCCATTTTGATGGTGACCCTGCTGGGCCGCGCCTTCTACCTGGTGGTGATCACCATCACCGTGTTTTCCTGGATGGACATGGCCCGCGTGGTGCGCGGACAAACCCTGTCCCTGCGCTCGCGCGAGTTTGTGGAGGCGGCCCGCGCCATCGGCGTACCCACGCGGCGCATCATCTTTCAGCACATCGTGCCCAATCTGATGGGCATCGTGGTGATCTACACCACGGTCACCGTGCCCGGGGTGATCCTGACCGAATCGGTGCTGTCCTTCTTGGGCCTGGGCATCCAGGAACCCATGACCAGTTGGGGCGTGCTGATCCACGACGGCACCACGGTCATGGAAATCTCACCCTGGATGCTGCTGTTCCCCTCGGCCCTGCTGTCGGTCACGCTCTACTGTTTCAACTACATCGGGGACGGCCTGCGCGATGCGCTCGACCCCAAGGACCGCTAAGGAGCACGGCATGCGAGTACTCGAAGTCAAGCAACTGGGCGTGCAGTTTTCCACGCAAGACGGCACGGTGTACGCCGTCAACGGCCTGAGTTTTGCGCTGGACCGGGGGCAGACGCTGGGCATCGTGGGCGAAAGCGGATCGGGCAAAAGCCAGAGCGTGCTGGCCATGATGGGCCTGTTGGCCCGCAACGGCCGCGCCAGCGGCGAAGTGCTGTTCCACGGCGACAACCTGCTGGGCATGCCGCCCGCGCAGCTCAACCAGATCCGCGGCAACCGCATGGCCATGATTTTTCAGGACCCCATGACCTCGCTCAACCCCTACCTCACGGTGGAGCGGCAAATGACCGAGGTGCTGCAGTTCCACAAGGGCCAGGACCGCGCCACGGCCCGGCTGCGCTCGGTGCAAATGCTCGATGCCGTGAAGATTCCCGAGGCGGCGCGGCGCATCGGCATGTACCCGCACGAGTTTTCAGGCGGCATGCGCCAGCGCGTCATGATCGCCATGGCGCTGCTGTGTGAACCCGAGGTGCTGGTGGCCGACGAGCCCACCACCGCGCTGGACGTGACGGTGCAGGCCCAAATCCTCACGCTCCTGCGCGAGCTGCAGCGCGACTTTGGCACCGCCATTGTCATGATCACCCACGACCTGGGCGTGGTGGCCGGCCTGTGCGACCAGGTCATGGTGCTGTACGGCGGGCGGGTGATGGAGCAAGGGCCTGCCCGGCATATTTTCCACACACCCTCGCACCCCTACACCCAGGGCCTGCTGCGCGCCGTGCCCCGCATGGACCGCGACGACGCCTGCCTGCTGGCCATTCCCGGCACACCGCCCAACATGGCACGCCCGCCCCAGGGCTGCCCGTTCCACGAGCGCTGCGCCCACGCCAGCGCACGCTGCGCCAGCACCCTGCCTGCGCTACTCCCGGTGGGCGGCGGCGCACAGGCCCTGCGCGCCTGCCACCGCGACCCGGCGGCGGCGCCGCCAGCCCCACACCAGGAGATGGCCCATGTCTGAAGCACGCCAAGCCCTTTTGTCGGTGCGTGACCTGCAGGTGCACTTTGCCATCCAGGGCGACAAAGCCTGGCCCTGGACCCCCAAGCACACGCTCAAGGCCGTCAACGGCATCTCCTTTGACCTCTACCCCGGTGAAACCCTGGGCATCGTGGGGGAGTCGGGCTGCGGCAAGTCCACCTTGGCCCGCGCCCTGCTCCACCTCAACCCGGCCACCTCGGGCAGCCTGCGGTGGAAGGGGCAGGAAATGTCCAGCGCGTCCGACGCAGCCTGGATGGCCGTGCGTAAGGACATCCAGATGGTGTTCCAGGACCCCCTGGCCAGCCTGAACCCCCGCATGACGGTGGCGCAAATTATTGGCGAACCGCTGCGCACCCACCACCCGGAGTTGTCCGCGGCCGATGTGATGCGCAAGGTGCGCGCCATCATGCAGCGCGTGGGCCTGAGCGCACACCAGATCAACCGCTACCCGCACGAATTCTCAGGCGGCCAGTGCCAGCGCATCGGCATTGCGCGGGCGCTGATTCTGGAGCCCCGGCTCATCGTCTGCGACGAACCGGTGTCGGCGCTGGACGTGTCCATCCAGGCCCAGATCGTCAACCTGCTCCAGGAACTGCAACAGGAACTGGGCCTGGCCTTGATCTTCATCGCCCACGACCTGGCCGTGGTGCGCCACATCAGCCACCGTGTGATGGTCATGTACCTGGGCCGCGCCATGGAACTGGCGCACAAGACCGCCCTGTACACCGACCCGCGCCACCCCTACACCCAGGCCCTGCTCTCGGCCATTCCCATCCCCGACCCCGACCTGGAGCGCAACAAGGTGGTGCAACTGCTGCAAGGCGAGCTGCCCTCCCCCCTGAACCCGCCCTCGGGCTGCGTCTTTCGCACCCGCTGCCCCAAGGCGCAGGCCGTGTGTGCGCAACAGGTACCGGTTTTGCGCGCGTCCGGGGGTGGTAGCTTGTCGGCATGTGGACTGGCCTGAGGGGGCCGCCAGAACCTTATGAAAGCACCTTGCCGCCACTGCCATTTGGGAATTGCCAGGAGAGCAGCTCTTGGTCACTGAGGTGCCGACCTTGCCAGACCGTCACTTTATACGCGCCCGCTCCGAGCGCCATTTCATAAAACGCACGGACTTCGACTTGCGTGAAGCCACCATCAGGATCCCCCAGCAGATGCATCACGACCGCGGGAGAGGGAGCAAGAAAGGAGCTGACTTTCACGCGTTGAATGAATGCTTTTAGCGTTTGCTCGCCAGCCGTAAAGTCAGACACCATAGAACGCGGATGCGCGAATGGGTTAACAATGCGCACCGACGGCGTTGATTTGTGTGTTCGGGCATCCTGACCCAAGCCCACGATGCAGGGCTTCGGTTTGTTGGCTATCGCCACTTCCGGAATCTCTGAAAAGGATTCGCCGGTTTTGGTATTGCGTACCGTCAGGCGATCGGGCGACACCTGAACGTAAATTACTTGTTTGAAATAGCTGCGCATCATGTCCTATCGAGGTGGCTAACACCGCGCCTCTTGTACGGATGTTCTTCCAAGAAGATAGCACGGCCACACCATGAATGGCCACTAGCACTAAAACCAGGATAGAAGCAACGATATCCAAGGACACATAGTAGTCAGCAAATGCAGACGGTCGCCCTTGCAGTTTTGCATTTTCAGGAACATGAATTGCACCTCCAAAACGGCAGGAAATGCCCCCCAAAACCACTATACCTCTCCCCTTCCCCCTTAGCGCGCCCAGACAACAATCTCCGATACCACAGCGCAGGGAGAAACCCATGGAAAACTACTTGAACACACCGCTTACACCCCACGATCTCGCCCGGCGCTGGAACAAGTCCGAGATGGCGATCCGACTGGCAAGCGCCGTCGGTCTTGGGCCGCGGTATGTCAAGGTGGATGGCGAACTTCGGTATGCCTTGGAGGAGGTTCAGCGGTACGAACGGACACGTCAGGCGGGGCTTTTGCCGGTGCACCCCAGCAGCCAGCGACAATCCCCTTTTCTTTCGTTCATTCAACCCCAAACCTTCCCATGAAAACTGTTTTTCGCATCGCCGCCCTCAGCGCCGCCCTGCTGACACCGTCCTTGTCCAGCACCAGCCTGTGGGCCCAGGACGTGGTGGCCGCAGCCTCCGCCAAAGAAGCTGGCGCGGTAGTCACCTCCACCGGTCTGGTATTTCGCTCCCTCAAGGACGGCACGGGTGCCAGCCCCTCGGCCCGCGACAAGGTCAAGGTGCACTACCGTGGTACCTTCCCCGATGGCAAGGAGTTCGACAGCTCCTACAAACGCGGTGAACCCATTGAATTCCCCTTGAGCGGTGTCATTGCCTGCTGGACCGAAGGCGTGCAGCGCATCAAGGTCGGCGGCAAAGCCAAGCTCACCTGCCCGGCCTCCATCGCCTACGGTGCGCGCGGCGCCGGTGGTGTGATTCCGCCCCATGCCACGCTCTTGTTTGAAGTGGAACTGCTGGGCATCAACGGCAAATAGGCCGCTGGACGCGCAAGGGCAGACCCACCTCCACCACACAGCCAACGCAGTTTGGCTGTGCACTGGTGTTTACCCACATTGACAAATACCGGGAGGTAACCACACTGCCTCCAGGGAGTTGTGGGTCTACTCAATTGGGAGAAATTTCATGCGAAATATTCTGTTTGTCGGTTTGGCCATTGCGGTGTTGGCGGGTCAGGCAGCTGCTGGCGAAAAAGTGGTTTTGGAAGCGGACGATGACTATGCGCCGTATTCCTACGTCGAAAAAGGACAGCACAAAGGCATCTATGTGGACTTTCTGAAGAAGGTCGCGGAAAAGCTGGCGCCCGCCTACGAGGTGAGCCTGCAGCCCGTGCCCTGGAAGCGTGGCCTGCAGAACCTGGAAAAAGGCGATTCACTGGCCTTGTTCCCGCCCTATTTCAACAAAGAGCGCAAGTTCATCCAGCCCTACTCCACGCCGCTGTTCCGGGAAACCGTGGTGCTGTTCTGCACCGACGAGGTCATGAAAACGCCGCGCAAAAATTTCCCGGATGACTTTGCCGGACTCACCATCGGCATCAATCTGGGATTTGCTTTGGGTGAAAAAATGGTGTCCGCCGCCAAGTCCGGCAAGATCAAGACCGAAGAGGTCAAGGGCAACGAAGCCAATATCAAAAAGCTCAACGCCGGGCGTATTGGCTGCTATGCCAATGACCGCATGTCCGTGATCCACAGCGCCAAGGGGCTGCGGGGGAACTCCGAGTTCAAAAACTTCAAGCTGAATGAAGCTGTTGAATTGTCGGGTGAGGACGCCTTCATTGGCTACAGCATGGCCAACAATGCGAGCTACAAGGCGGACTTCATCGCCAAAATGAACACGGCCATTGAAGAGGCGAAGAAAGCCGGTGTCCTGACCAAGTTGCTTGCGGATTACTCCAAATAGGCAGCTTCCCGTAACTGGCGGCGCAAAATCTTGCCCAGGCTGGACTTGGGCAGGGGTTCGCTGCGAAACTCCACGATCTTGGGCACCTTGTAGGCGGCCAGGTGTTTGCGGCAGTGCGCGAGCAGGTCCTGTTCGGTCAGGGTGGGATCGTTTCTGACCACCACAATTTTCACAACTTCGCCCGAGCGCTCGTCGGGCACCCCGATGGCGGCCACTTCCGCCACATCGGGGTGCAGGGCCACGGCGTCTTCCACCTGGTTGGGAAACACCTTGAAGCCGGAAGCCACGATCATGTCCTTCTTGCGGCCCGTGATTTTGAAGTAACCGCGCTCGTCCATAAACCCCATGTCGCCGGTGCGCAGCCACCCGTCCGGCGTGAACACCTTGGCCGTTTCGTCGGGCCGGTTCCAGTAACCGGCCATGACCTGGGGGCCACGCACGGCGATCTCCCCGACTTCGCCCAAAGACAGCTCCTTGCCCCGCTCGTCCAGCACCGTCACCTGCGTGGACGGAAAAGGCATGCCGATGGTGCCGGTCCATTCCACGATGTTGAGCGGGTTGCAAGTCACCCCTGGCGAGGTTTCGGTCAAGCCATACGACTCAATGAGGGGATGGCCGGTGGCTTTTTTCCAGCGCTCGGCCACCACGCGCTGCACCGGCATGCCACCGGCGTTGGCCACCTTCAGCGTGCGCCAGTCCACATCGGAAAACTCGGGGGCGTCCAGCAGGTCGCGGTACAGGGTGCTGACACCAATGAGAACGGTCACCGGGTATTTTTTGAGGTCGTGGATGAAGCCATGCATGTCACTCGGGTTGGTGACCAGGAGGGTGTGCGCGCCGATCATCATGAACACCAGACAGGCGTTCAGCGCGTAAATGTGGGACAGTGGCAAGGGGCAGAGAAACACCTCTTGGCCGTCTTGCAGGTCATGCGTGATCCAGGCCCCCACCTGCTGCAGATTGGCCACCATATTGCCGTGGGTCAGCACCGCACCCTTGGCCACCCCCGTGGTACCGCCGGTGTATTGCAAAAAGGCAATGTCACGGTGGCTCAAGGGAACGTGGTGCAGGGTCTGCTCGGCGCCGGTGCGCAAGGCGGCGTTGAATTCCGAGGTATGGGCGATCTCCCAGGGAGGCACCTTTTTCTGGATGTACTTGACCATCAGGTTGGTGAGCAACTCCTTCACCACGGGGAACAGGTCGCCCACCTCGGTGGTGATGACATGCGGCTTCAGTGCCGGATTCCTTTTCAACACCTCCTGCAGGGTATGGGCAAAGTTTTCCAGCACCACGATGGCCGAGGCACCAGAGTCCTGCAGCAGGAATTCCAGTTCGGGCACGGTGTACTGCGGATTGACATTGACCACCACCAGCCCCGCCCGCAGCACGCCAAACAGGGCCACCGGGTACTGCAACAGATTGGGCAGCATGAGCGCCACCCGGTCTCCCTTGTGCAGCCCCAGGCCGTTTTGCAGGTAGGCGGCAAAGTCGCGGCTGGCCTTGTCCACTTCGCTGTAGGTGAGGGACGCGCCCATATTGCTGTAGGCGGGCAAGTCGCCAAAGAGTTCACCACTGCTGCGCAGCAAATCACGCAGCGAAGCAAACTCGTCCATGTTGATTTCGGCGGGAATGCCTGGAGGGTAGTTCTTGAGCCAGATCTGTTCCATGGTGCGCTCCTCTTGGGTGTCGGCACACACCCGCCACGGCCAAGACCGAACGGCATGCGCTGCCAAATTCACTCTAGGAAAACAAGGAAGAAATGGGTATGCGTATTCGCAAAATAGCGTCTTTACCTTGCTGGCTCCATCCAGGAACTACACCACCAATGGGTCTTCCTGCATGGCTTCCATCTGCTCTTCCAGCATCTGCACCTGCCCTTGCCAGTAGTCGCTGGAGCCAAACCACGGAAAGTTGATGGGAAAAGTAGGGTCGTGCCAGCGCCGGGCCAGCCAGGCGCTGTAGTGGACCAGGCGCAGGGTGCGCAAGGGCTCGATCAACGCCAGTTCCCGCCGGTCGAACTCCCGGAACTGCTCGTAGCCATCGACCAGCGCGCCCAGTTGGCGGGTGCGCTGCTGGCGGTCACCGCTGAGCAGCATCCACAGGTCTTGCACGGCAGGGCCGCTGCGGGCGTCGTCCAGGTCCACAAAGTGCGGGCCGGGCCCGGCACTGGCGGGCACATCCAGCGGCGTCCACAAAATATTGCCGGGGTGGCAGTCGCCGTGCAGGCGAAGTACCTTGATCGGCTCGGATTCAAGGCCATTTTTGCCTCCGGCCCCCGTAAAACATGCGTGAGCAGCTATTAATTCAATAGCAGTAGCAGAGGCCTTGGCCCAGGCTGACTGCACATCCAGCGGCACTTTGTCATGCTCCAACAGCCAGGCGCGCGGCTCGGTGCCAAAGGATTGCAGGTCCAGCGCGGGCCGGTGCACAAAGGGCTTGGCGGCACCCACGGTGTGGATGCGGGCCAGGAAGCGGCCGATCCACTCCAGCACATCAGGGTCGTCCAGCTCAGGCGGACGTCCTCCCCGGCGGGGACTGACGCTGAAGGCAAAGCCGCCAAAGTGGTTCAGCGTGCTGCCGTTCAGGGTGAGCGGTCCCACCACGGGAATTTCGGCGGCCATCAGTTCGGCGGCAAAGGCGTGCTCTTCCAGAATCTGCGCCTCACTCCAGCGCCCGGGCCGGTAGAACTTGGCCACCACCGCGGGGCCGTCTTCCAGGTGCAACTGGTAGACCCGGTTTTCGTAGGAACTCAGGGCCAGCTGGCGGCCATCGCCATACAGCCCCACGCTGGCCAGCGCGTCCATGACCAGGTCGGGGGTGAGCGCCTCGAATGCGTGAACGGGCGCGTGGGGGGAGGAGGTGGAATGCATGGTGCCATTGTCGGCGATGGCGCCATGCAGGAAGGCAGCATGGACATCCCCTGCGCCAGGCACCGTGCTTGGCCGGGCACACCAAGCTGCGATACTTGGCCGGATGCTGCTGAACTCACTCCCCCCAACGCCATGCCCACGCCACTGAACTGCGCACTGTGCCAACCCTCCGAACTGGAGCGGCTGATCCGCAGCGAGCCGGCCGTCGCGGCGCAATGGCGCGCCTTGCCACGCAAGCGTTTTGCCCCGGGTGAGGACCTGCAGGCGGCGGGCCAGCCCTGCACCCGCAGCTGGCTGATCGAGCAGGGGCTGGTGCGTTGTTATTACCTGAATGAGCAAGGCACGCAGCGCAACCGCTCTTTCCATGCCGAAGGCGCCTGGGTCGGCGGAAGCATGCCGCCCGCGGCCACCCCCAGCCCTTACGGCATCGAAGCCCTGGAAGAGACCCACACCGTGGAACTGGGGTATGCCACGCTGATGGCCTGGCATCAGCAGTTTGCGCACATCCAGGCCCTGCTCAACGAAGCCATGGCTTACCTGTTTGCCAAGCAGTCGCAACGCGAGGCGGCGCTGTTGACCCTGTCTCCCCAAGCGCGCTACCAGGCGTTTTTGGTGGAGCAAAGCACGCTGGTGGAGCGCCTGCCGATTCACCATGTGGCCAGCTACCTGGGCATCTCCCATGTTTCCTTATCGCGCATCCGGGCGCGGCTGGGCATGGCCAACCAGGGCCGGGCCTCTTAGCGTCAAAAAAGCAAGCCCCCCTCGGGTGGCTCACTGCGCCGTGGGCGGCCAGGCCGAGACGGTTCTGGCCAGGCCCGGCATGGTCACACGCACCAGCGCTTCGCGGTTCATCACGGCGGTGGACGGCACCAGGCCGTTGAGGTGCAACAGGTGCGCCGTGAGGGCGTACACCTCGTCGTCGCTCAGGCTCTTGGGCGCGGGGTGCGGCATGGCGCGGCGCACATAGTCAAACAGCGTGGTGGCATAGGGCCAGCGCGCCCCCACCGACAGCACCAGCAGCGGGTATTTGCGGATACGCAGCACACGCAAGGGGTCGCTCCAGCCAAAAAAGCCGTCCGAACCCGCCAGGCGCGCCGCCGGACCTTCTATGCCGGTGTCGCCATGGCAAGCGGCGCACTGCGCCTGGTACAGGCGGGCGCCCTGGGCCACACTGCCCTGTCCGGTCGGCAGGTTGCGCCCATCGGGGAAGATGGTGATGGAAAAGCGGTCGATTTGCGCCTGCGGCAGCGGCAGGCCCAGGCCGATGCCGGGCGGCGTGGTCGGCGCCATGGCAGGCTGCGTGATGGGCTGTAGGGGCTGTGCTTGCGCGGCAGCCGCCAGGAGCCAGACGCCCACCAGCCCCAGCGCCGCCCCAGGCCTACGCATACACGTTCTCCACGCGGCCGTCCGTCCCCACGCGCCAGGCCTGCACCGCGTTGTAGTGGTGAAAAGACTGCATGGCGTACTTGCGCTTCCATTCGCTGCGCGCGGGTTGGCTGCGGCCCTGTTCGTCGGTGGCGCGGCTCATCAAGGTGGCCTTTTTCCCATCCCACTGCCAAGGCACCGTGAAGCGGGTGAAGGCCCGGTCCAGCACCGGCGCATGCAGTTGCGCCAGCGCCCAGGACTTGCCACCGTCCACCGAGACTTCCACCTTTGCAATGCGCCCATGGCCGGACCAGGCCAGCCCCCCGATTTCGTAGAAACCCCGGGCCTCGGGCAGGGTCTGCAAACCCGAAGGGTGGGTGATGACCGACTTGACGTCCATGTGAAAGGCAAAACGTTCGATCTGCCCGTTGTCCAGGACCTGCGCGTACAGGCCGGATTCATCCTTGGTATAGGCTGGCTGGTCGGTCACCTCCAGGCGGTGCAACCACTTCACGTTGACATTGCCCTCCCAGCCCGGCATGAACAGGCGCATGGGGTAGCCTTGCGAAGGGCGCAGGCGCTCGCCATTTTGGTAAAGCGCCACAAAGCCGTCTTTGAGCAAGGCCGACAAGGGCAGGCTGCGGGCGTGCGAGCCGCCGTCCGCACCTTCGGCCACCACCCAGGTGGCACCCTCCTTCAGGCCGGCTTCGTTGAGCAAATACGACAGCGGCACCCCGGTCCACTCCGCACACGACACCTCGCCTGCCAAATCGCCCAGGGTCTGGTTCATGGCCGTGGGCGACAGGGCGTTGGTCGCCGAATTGCCCGCGCACTCCAGAAAGTGGATGCGGCTGACCATGGGGTAGCGCAGCAGACGCTCCAGATCAAAGCGCAGGGGACGCTTCACCAGGCCATGGACCATCAGCGCATGGCGATCCGGCGCGATGTCGGGCAGGCCGTTGTGGTGCACCGAAAAATGCAGTCCGCTGGGCGTGATGATGCCGCGCTGGTGTTGCAAAGGCGTGCGCCAGATGGCAAAACCCGCCGTCTGCGCGGTGCTGGGGTGGGCCAGCCGTTGCACCGCCTGCTCATGGACGGAGGGTTGGCCGTAGGCCAGGTCCGCGCCCCCCAGCGTTTTCATCGAATCCGGCATGCGGGCCGCCAGGGGTGGCGACGCGGGCGCGGCGGCGGTGGCATCGCCACCCAGGGCCGCCATGCCCATGGCCAGGCCACCGCCCAGAAAGGCGCGCCGGTGGGTCGGGAGGCCTTTACGGCCCGGTTTAAAAGTCATGCACTCGCTCCGGTGAAGCGGCCGGTTCAGCCGCGGCGCCAGTGTGGACGTTTCAGGGCGCGCATGCATTAACCCTTGTTAATGCGGCCAGTACAGGAAGGCCGGGGGGTACGTCCATGCGCCTACCCCAGCCCCAGCCCGAAGTCAGGGCCGACGGAATGCAACGCGCTGGGACGACCAGTAGGGGGAGCGCAAATCGTCCAGCCGAACCACCCCACCGGTGGAGGGTGCATGGACAAACCGGCCGTCTCCCACATAGATCCCCGCGTGCACAGCCGTGCCACTTTGCATAAACAGCACCAGATCCGCCGTGCGCACGGCCTCACCCGGCACGGATTGCCCCCAGGTTTGCAGCTTTGCAACGGTTCGGGGGGAGGCAACGCCACCCCGTGTTCGCAAGACATGGCCAATCAGGCCGCTGCAATCGAAGCCTGTTTCAGGCGTATTGCCACCATAACGGTAGGGCGTACCCACCAAACCAATGGCATAAACCGTCACTTCGTTGGCTTGCGCTGGCGACAGCCGTGTGGGCACATCCGCAGCACTGGCAGATGCAGGGTATTGGGGCGACACCGTGCCGCACCCCGCAAGCGCAAACAACAGCACCATTGCCACAGATGCCAACCCCCAGCGCTTATCAACATTCATAACAACCTTTTGGACCATGGCCACGCCCTGCCTTGCGTTTGAACCACGCACTGTACCAAGGTTTATGAATGTAACGGCTACAGCGCTGGGTCAGGCGCATCCCCCGGGGGATGCGCCTGACCCAGCGCGCTGTCGATGGCGGCGTTCAGCTCGTCAATGTTGATCGGTTTGGTGATGTAACGAAAGAAGCCGCTGTGCAGCCCGGCGCTGACATCGCGGGGCATCGCATTGGCGGTCACGGCAATGACCGGTATATGCGCGGTCTCGGGAACCGAGCGCAAGATTTTCAGGGCATCCACGCCGCTCAGGCCTGGCAGGTTGATGTCCATCAGAATCACTTCCGGCTGGTGCGCCCTGGCCAGTTCGATGCCCAGGTGGGCGTCGGGCGCCGACAGCATGCGCAAGTCGGAACGGAAGCGGATGATTTCCTCCACCAGTTGCAAATTTGCCGGGTTGTCTTCCACGTACAGCAGGGTGTGCTTCGATGCGTCGTGCTGGAGAACCGGCGCCTGGATCGGCACCAGCTCCAGGTCTTTGGCCGGCATGGCAGGGATGGGGCCCGCCGCACGCAACTCAATCCAGAACACGCTGCCGATCCCAAAGGTGCTGCTCACCCCGATGGCGCCCCCCATCAACTCCACCAGCCGCTTGGTCACCACCAGCCCGATTCCGGTGCCCTCCTCCTTCCCCGCTTCCTGACCGAGACGGTTGAAGGGTTGAAACAAGGCCTGCACTTGCGCGGGATTCAGGCCCATGCCGGTGTCCCGCACGGAAATGCGAATCCGCCCGGCCGTGCCCGCTTCCCAATCGACGGCCAGGGCCCCGGACGCCCGGTTGTATTTGACGGCGTTGGACAGCAGATTGAGCAGCGCCTGTTTCAACCGCGTGCGATCGGCCAGCACGCACAAACCCGCATCCTTGGGAAACAGGGTCTGAAGATTGCGCTGGTGGGCCAGCGGTTCGATCAGGGTCTGGCATTCCTGCATGACTTCGGCGAGAAAAACGGGCTCCAGAGACAGCGCCATGGCACCCGACTCCACCTTGGCCAGGTCCAGAATTTCGTTGATCAGCGTCAGCAGGTGGTTGCCCGCCTTGAGGATGTGGCGGGCGTACTCTTTCTTCTGCTCCTGCGTGGTGGGCATGCTGTCGGTGACCATGATCTTGGAGAAACCCAAAATGGCGTTGAGCGGGGTGCGCAGTTCATGGCTCATGCTGGACAAAAACTCCGACTTGGCCCGGTTGGCATTTTCCGCAGCGGCGGTGGCCAGCGCCAGCTCGCGGTTTGAACGCTCCAGTTCGGCCGTGCGTTCACCCACCCGTTTTTCCAGGTCCGCATTCAGGTGCATCACCTCCTGCTGGGCGCGTTGGCGCTCCTCGGCCTCGCGGGCGATCTCCCGGCTGGACGCCTCCAGGTCGGCCGTGCGCCGCTCGATCTCGGCCAGCATGCCATTGAACGATTCGACCAGCAGGCCCACTTCGTCATTGCTTATTTTTTCGGCACGGCGCGAGTAGTCGCGCTGTTCCACCACCTCGCGGGCCACGCTGGCGATGGCAAAAATCGGGCGCGTGACCACTTGCTCCAAACGGGCGATCATGAAGAACGCAATCGCCATGGCAATGGCGGACACAACCACCGCAATGCTGACATCGTCCAGGATGTTGCCCCACAGGTCATAGTCAACACGCAGGTAGACGGTGCCCAAAATAGCGCCGTCCTTGACGATGCGTTTGAATACCACCAAATTCCGCCCATCGACCCGCACGCCATCGGCCTCTGGAAACGTCGGCAAGCGGCTGATTTCACCAGGCACAGCGTAGGTCGCAAACAGGCTGCCGCGCTCGTTGTAGATGGCGCCCGCCCGTATCTGCGAGCGGAACTGGAGCAGCCGCAGGTTGTCCGAGGCCAGCCGCGGATCGTCGAAAACCAGCGCGGGTGCGGTCATGCTGCCCAGCAATTCGGACTGGGTGCGCATGTCCGCCATCAGATTGCGCTGAAACACCCACAGGTGGATGGCGACCGACCCCAGGAAGGCGATCAGCAGCGCTGCAAAGGTTGTCATCAGCACGATCCCCAGCAGTTTTTGCCGGATCGAACGGAAAGGAAGCGTCACGATGGCTCTTTCACCACCCTGTACGCAGCCGCCAGCATCAGTGCACTGATCTTGATGCGGCTGACCTCGGTCGTCGCCAGGGCGACCTCAAAACGCAAGCGCTCGCCGGTGACCACAAAATTGATCATGCTGCCCAGCGTCAGGGCGTCGTCGGCATCGGTCACCGTCAGAATGGGGCGGCCTTTCAGGGTGGAGAGCATTTCGGCCAAACGGCTCTTGTCTGCCCGCCCCACAAACAGCATGTGCACACCGGCCAGCGACACCTCGCCACGCCGGAACTTGCGCACCGCGAGTGGCCGACCGTTGACGGTACGGCCAACAACCACTTGCTCCAGTTCCTCGGCCAAGGTGTCGTCCCCCATGACACCAATGACGATCGGACTTCCGGGATCGGCAAAGGCCCCGCGGGGCCACTCCGTATAGCTGGTGAATTTGTAGAGGTAGGCGGCCTTGACCTGGCGGCTGATTTCCGTGGTCTGGGGCGCCGCTTGTGCCCCCACTCCTCGTGCCATGCTCAGGGCCACCAGCAAAACACATGCCACCCCCAACCCAAGGAGTTTCCAACAAACCGACCGGGCGGTGGGGCGGTTCAGGGCGGCATGCATAGTCAGGACGGCACCCGTCAAAAGCGGGCCAACAACTTGAAAAACAGGCTGGGCATCAGTTCACTGCGCGTGCGCACATCGGTGAATTCCCCATGGCCCGTGCCGCCCAGGTTTTGTACTCCCACCGCGACCGCCAGGCCCGGACGCGGACGCCAGCCGTAACGGATGTCCAGCGCGGTATACGCAGGCACCTCCGGGTTCGACAAGGCAGCGACGTGGCGAATGCCGACATCCAGTTCGCTCTGCCCGGAAAGATCAAGCGAGGAGCGCAGCTGCCACATGTGGGCCGGGTCCTTGCCGACATTCAGAGGGGCCGCCAGGTTGTTGCTGTCAGGCTTGAGTGTCAGGCTCGCCCTGTGTGTGGCCCATCCACCGCGCAAACGCCATGCGGGCGTGGCCTGGTAGGTCCCCCACATTTCAAGGCCGTTGGTGCTGCCCTCCATCCGATTGGAAAAAAACACGGAAAGCGGGCTCCGAATCACCTCTTGCGTGCGCAGATGGTCGTAGTCCGCGTGGTAGAGCGCCGCTGAATAGGACAGCCGCTCGCTCGGCTGCCCCCGGTAACCAATCTCAAACACATGCGCGATTTCGGAGCGGACATCGGGTCCGCCGACCAGCAAAAATGGCGCAACACCGGGCACAAAGACGTCACGGTCCAGGCGCGACGGTGCACGCACGGTACGCGATGCCGCACCCCACAGCAGGTGGTCCGGCGCCACCTTCCAGGCCAGCCGCGCGTTGGGCAGAAATTCGTTGCCGGTGTAGTCGTTGCGCTCGATACGCGCACCCAGGGTCAGCCGCAGGTCGTCGCGCAAGGCCATTTCGTCCTGCGCAAACACATTGGCCCACTTCTGGTCAAGCTGCGCTGGCAGAAAGGCGATGAAGGGGCTGTTGTCCACCCGGTCCATGCCATAGCGGTACCCCAGCCCCCACACCGGCGCGTGCATGCCCATCGGGGACAAGGCGTGCTGCAGCTGTACATCGACGATGTCGAGCGATTCGCTGAAGGTCGGGGGCACCGTGCGCCGGGTGCCATCGTAGTAGGCCTGCACACTCACGCGACCACCCTGGTCGAGGGTGCGCTCCCAACGGGTTAACAGATTGGCACCCGACAGCGCAATGGGGCCAAGCGTAAACCGCGCACCCGTGACGATGGAGCCCGGTGCCGGCTGCCCTTCCCCGCCGTCGTAGGCATTACCTTGCACGGTCCATTGGTCGTCGGCCCGGCCCCAGTCCATGCGAAACCCCGTCTGTGCCATGTGGGATGCGTCATCCACCGCCGTGCCTGCAGCGGTCTCGGTGGGCCTGCGGTCCGCATACTTGCCATAGACGCGGTAACTGCCTCCCTCCCTCCAGGAGCCGCCATAACGCAGCACAGCGTCGGCCCCGCGGCCTCCGGCGCCCACGGCCGCCAGGGTGCCTTGTGTGTCTTTAGCGGAACGGGTGATCACATTGATCACGCCATTGACCGCATTGGTGCCCCACAAGGTTCCGCCCGGGCCGCTGATGACTTCGATGCGCTCCACATCCTCCAGCACCACGTTTTGCACATCCCAAAATACGCCGGAAAACAAGGGTGTGTAGACAGAACGCCCGTCAATCAGCACCAGCAGCTTGTTGGCCGCACTGTTGTTGAATCCACGGGCGCTGATCGCGTAGCCGTTGGCACTGGCTTGCGCCACGTGCAGATTGGGTGCCAGGCGCAGGGCTTCGGGCAGGCTGATGGCGCCCGAGCGCCGGATGTCATCCTGGGTAATGACAAAGACCGAGGCGGCCGCGTCGCCCAGCCGTTCGTCCTTTTTGGAAACCGAGGTGATGCGGATATTCGCCAGTTCGTCAAAGGACAGGTTGGCGAGTTCGCGCGTGGACACGGCGGCGTGCCCATCGAGCGCGCCCAAGCCCAGCACCACCCCCACCGCAGGGACGCAGAGCGCGGAAAAACCGTGGCGATGGGCCTTGAACGGGAGCCAGGACATACCGATTCCTCTTCAAAAGGATCTGTCTTAAATTGCTTGCCATCCCAAGGATGTCAAGATTTTTTGCCTGGGTTTTGATTTTTGTCCCGCGCGCCAGCACGGGCAATTCCGTTTTCAGATCAATGGGAGATTAGGCGCACCGACGCAGGCTGTGCTTTAGCACGACAAGGAGGGGCAACGACATATCGCATTGATATGGAAATGGAATAAGGCATGTGCCTTCGGTCTACAGTACTGCCAGCAGCGGCTGCAACACACTGGCGCCCAGTTTTTTGGAGCGCTCGCCGTTCCAGCCCACGGCGGGGTCGGGCAGGTAGGCGTTGTCCTTGAAGGGCATCTCGATGGTGAAGGCCAGGCAGCCAAACTGCTGCGCAATCCAGTTGGTGGCCAGGGTGGGGTTGGCCTGCCCCGGCGCACAGATGCCGTAGTTGTATTCGTCCTGGAAATCCGGGCAGGTGGCCAGCCAGTGGCGCTTGAAACTGTTTTCCAGGTCGGCGATGCGCGGGCTGTAGCCCTGCGTGCCTTCCGAGCCCGCCACAAAGTTGTAGGGCAAACCTTCGTCGCCGTGGGCGTCCAGGCACAGGTCCACGCCGGTCTGCAGCATTTTCTGGCGCACCCAAAACACCTCGGGCGAGCGCTCCAGGCTGGGCTCGGCCCATTCGCGGTTGAGGTTGGCCCCGGCGGCATTGGTGCGCAGATTGCCCCGCACGGCGCCGTCCGGGTTCATGTGGGGCACGACATAAAACATGCAGCGGTCCAGCAGCACCCGGCTGACCGCGTCGTGCGGGTCCAGCAAACGCTCCAAAAATCCTTCGGCAAACCATTCGGCCATGGTCTCACCGGGGTGCTGGCGGGCGATCAGCCACACCTTTTTCTTCTGCGCCAGCGGGGTTGCGCTGTGGGCATCGGTCACCCGCATCAGGGTCATGTCGCGCCCCTCCACCGTGCTGCCCAGACGCTCCAGGGTCACCAGGGGGGACATACCGGCCGAACTGAGCAAGTCCAGGTGCTGCTCGTAGCTGTAGGGTTCAAAGTAGGCGAAGTACACGCATGGGCTGTCCGGGGTCATGCGCGCCGTCATCACCTGGCCGTCAAACTGGGTGTCGATGCGAAACCAGTGCTGCCGGTCCACGCTGGCCGCCACCTGGTAACCCTCCCAGCCCTTGGGATAGGCGCAATCACCGGCGTTCAAAAACTTCAGGGTCACGGGCAAACCCGCCGCACCGTGCAGGCAGAAGTGAAACCACTGCGCATAGTCGGCGGCATTGTCCTTGCGGATGTTCAGCTGGATATTGCGGTGGTCGTCCAGGCTCAGGACTTCAATGGCGCCGGAGTCAAACTGGGTCGAAATGTGGAGTGGGGTCATAGCGCCTCCACCACTTTGACCCGTTGCCCCGGTTTGGGTTCGCCGCCGCTGTAGTAGCCGTTGATCAGGCGCAGCTGCTGCTCGGGGTTGGCAATCGGGGATGTTTTGGCCAGCTCGGCAAAGCCGCCTTTGGGGTAGGCCACGTTTCGGATCACCCAGGGTTTGGCGGCCAGACGGTCCTGTGCGGTCATGGCGCGAAAACTCCCCTCGGCTTCGCGCAGCGATGCCCGCGCGCGCTGCAGCGCTGGCGCATCTTTGGCGCTGGACTGCAGCAGGTAGACCGTGTCCTTCGGTCCGCTGACCACCGTGGCGTCCAGAGGCTGCGCCTGGCCCTGGGCGTTTTGGCGCGTGCCGGTGAAGCGGGTGGCCTGTAGGCCGTTGATGGTCACGGACTCGGTGCGTCCTTGGGTGGGCTTGAGCGCGCTGCGCAGCACCTCGGCGTGGGTCTTGCCCGCCTGCCCCGGCACCAGCCGCACCACCAGGGCGGCGTCGCCAGCGGCGTTGACCAGGCTCAAGCTGTCCTGCGCATTCTGGATACGCCAGCCCTGCGGCGCGGTCAGCGCAACATCCAGAGGTGTGTGGTAAAAATTGCGCCCCCGGCTCAGGCCCTGGCTGGCGCTGTCGCCAAAAGCCATGCCCTGGATGATTTTGAGGTAGCGGGCACGCCCCTCATCGCTGTAATCGCCCTGGTTTTTGTACTGGCTGGCCAACTGGGTGATGATTTGCAGACGCTGGTCGTTGGACGGGTGCGAGGACAGCCAATCGCCCTGCGCGGGTGCGGGGCGCCCTTCGGCCTGGGCCTGGTCCGCCGCAAAACGCTCCTGGTTCTTCAGAACGGTAATCACATCCACCATGTTGCGCGGGTCGTAATGGCTGCGCGACAGGTACTCGGCCCCGAGTCCGTCGGCCTGCAGCTCCTGGTCCCGCCCGTAGGAGGCGACGTAACCCGCCGCCACGGTTTGCGACACCTGGCCCGCCATGCGCCCGGCGCCGCTCACGCCCTGGCTCTCCAGCACCGCACCCAGCACGCTGGCGGCAAAAACACCCAGCCCCGCGTTTTGCTGGCGGGTGGCGCGCTGGGCGCCATGGCGGGCGGTGACGTGGCCAATTTCGTGGCCCATGACGCCCGCCAGATCGGCCTCGCTGTCCATGTAGGCCATGATGCCGCGGGTCACGTACACATAGCCGCCCGGCAACGCAAAGGCGTTGAGCTCGGAGCTGTCGAGCACGGTGAAGTGCCACTCCAGTTGTGTGCGGTGCGAGTGCGCCGCCAGCCGCTGACCGAGGTCGTTGACATAGGCTTGCACAGCCGGGTTGGCGTAGGCCCCGTATTCCTGCAAGACTTGCTGATGCGCTTTTCGGCCTTCGGCAAGCTCGGCGCTTTCGTCCATGACCGTGCGCTCCTCCTCGCCGGTCACGGGGTTGACCACCGTGCTGCCGCAACCGGCCAGCAAGGCAGTGCACAACAATGACATTGTAAAAATGGAACGCATACCAACTCTCCAGTGATCAAACAGGCAACGCCTTTGCCCAATTTTAAATTGCCGCCAATACCCGCCATGCCATTGGGGCGCGCGCCTCAGTGCCAATGCTTGCGCCACGCATGGTATTCACCGGGGCGCAGGCGATACCTGGCGATGTTGCCCTCGTGCAGGCTCATCAACTGGGTTTCCGTAACCTCCACAAACCGCGCCTGGTCCTCTTGGGCCATCTTGGACTGGGCTGTTTGGCGCACCAGCGCCACCGCCTGTACTTTGGTCAACCCGGTGCGCACCACTTCGGAAACCGTCTCAAAAATCAGCGCACGGTGCTGCATTCGAAAGGCATCGGGCTCCCCTAGCGACTGCCGCACCGCCGAATAACGTGCGCACGAACGCTTATAGGCCCACACAAACACGTCCCGCAACAAGTCCACCCGGTTGAGTTCGTAAACGCCCAACATGGCGCTGATATAGGTCTGTTGTGCGACATCCACAAACGACAGCGGGCACAGATTGCGCTGAATGAGCGGAATGTTCGCTGCCAACCGGGACACGCGCTTGTTCACATCCTCAAACGGTTGCAGGTAGGGCAAGTGCACCATGGCAAAGAACGCCTGCTCAAACGGGTCCGTAATGGCGGCTGCAGTGTCCAACACCTGTTCAAAACACTCCTCGATGCGCTGGGGGCCTTCCAATGGATGAAACACGGTCTGCCCTATGCCTACGGCAATGGTGCGCAGTCGGCCACTGGCGTTGGGGTCTTCCAGCAGGTTATCGGACAGCAGCGCATGCAGGTTCAGCACGGTGTAGCGGTTAAACCCGATCTCCTGGGCAGAGGCAATCAGGAATTCAATCGCCTCTTTGTGGTTCAGGATCATCTGTGCCTCCAGCGCGTCCTTGCCCACCGCCGTCTGGCCCGCCGATATCAGCCGTTCCGTCTCCAGTAGCGAGTAGGTGTTGCCCTCCAGTCGGCTGGAGTTCCACGACAGGTCAATGAGCAAGCGGCTGGCAATTTGCCGGGCATAGGTGCCAGCAGGCGCATTGGCGTGGGCGGCCTGACCGTGGGCCAGCAGTTCTGCGCACGTCGCGCTGGGCAAGTAGAAGCTGACGTTGGGCCGGTAATTGTCCAGAAACGCCCGGTCGTACCCCACCGGCGTGCGCTTTTGCACGGGCTGGCGAATGTACGCATCAATGGCACGGGACTCGGAACTGAGCGCAATAGGCGTTCGTACATGCTCCACTTCATCTTCACGCACTTGAAGTGGTGGAGTTTTAAGTGGTGGAGCTTTCACAGGGGCTTTTGCGCCAAGCCCGACCCGGTTTACAGGCGTATAGCGGGTTGCCCGACCCTGCCCCGTTTTGCGCAGCCGCTGCTGGAGCAGCAAATCTCTAAGCCAGCGCTGCAGGGTTCTGCGCGTGGGAGGGCTGGGCAGTTGGGCTTCAATTTGCTCCAGGCAGGCACCACCTGCAGACCGCGCCACTGCATCTACCACCAGCTGGTACTGCTTCGTCGGAATCGGTTTGGCCATGTTTTCCTGTCGCGCAATGGTTAATTGCGACATTAATCAAAATTAATGTCGCAAAACGCATTATTGCGACATTTTCAATGTCGCACAAGCGGCCTCCCACGAAGGTCGATGGTGCATGCATCGGGTGACCTACACCACCGCAACCGATAATCCAGGCATGACTTCTTTTGCCACCCTGAACCTTTCCCCCGCCGTACTGGGCAATCTGCAACAACTGGGCTACCTGGAAATGACCCCCATCCAGGCGGCCAGCTTGCCCGCCGCGCTGGCGGGCAAGGACCTGATCGCCCAGGCCAAAACCGGCAGCGGCAAAACCGCCGCCTTTGCCCTGGCGCTGCTGGCCAAGCTCAACCCGCGCTGGTTTGCGGTGCAGGCCCTGGTGCTGTGCCCCACACGCGAACTGGCCGACCAGGTGACCACCGAAATCCGCCGCCTCGCGCGCGCCGAGGAAAACATCAAGGTCGTGACCCTGTGCGGCGGCATCGCCCTGCGCGGCCAGCGCGCCTCTCTGGAGCACGGCGCGCACATCGTGGTGGGCACACCCGGGCGCATCATGGACCACCTGGCGCGCGGCTACCTGACGCTCGAAGGGCTCAACACCCTGGTGCTGGACGAGGCCGACCGCATGCTGGACATGGGCTTCTTTGACGACATCGCCACCGTGGCCAAACAGTGCCCCAAGGAGCGCCAGACCCTGCTGTTCTCCGCCACTTACCCCGAAGGCATTGAAAAACTGGCCAAGCAGTTTATGCGTGAACCGATGCAGATCCAAATCGAAGCACCGGCCGCCGAGAACCTGATTGCGCAGCGCTTTTACGAGGTCACGCGGGCCAACCGGCTGGAGTCCGTGGCGCTGTTGCTCAACCACTTCCGCCCCATCAGCACCCTGGCGTTTTGCAACACCAAGCAGCAATGCAAAGACCTGGTGACCTACCTGCAGGAGCAAGGCTTCAACGCCCTGGCCCTGTACGGTGAGCTGGAGCAGCGCGAGCGCGACCAGGTGCTGGCCCAGTTTGCCAACCGCAGCTGCTCGGTGCTGGTGGCCACCGATGTGGCCTCCAGAGGCCTGGACATCAGCCAGCTGGAAGCAGTGATCAACGTGGACATCACGCCCGACCCCGAGGTGCATGTGCACCGCATCGGCCGCACCGGGCGCGCCGGGGAGTCCGGCCTGGCGCTGAGCCTGGCCAGCATGCACGAGATGGGTTTTGTGGGCAAGATCGAGCAGTACCAAAACCAGCCCTCCACCTGGCACAAACTCGACGAACTCACCCCTACCGGCAACGGCCCGCTGCAGCCGCCCATGACCACGCTGCAGATTCTGGGCGGCCGCAAGGAAAAAGTGCGCGCTGGCGACGTGCTGGGCGCGCTGACTGGCGCCGAAGGCGGCCCAGCCTACACCCGCGAGCAGATCGGCAAGATCCAGGTCACCGAGTTCTGCACCTTCGTGGCAGTGCAGCGCAGCCTGGCGAATGCAGCCTGCGCCAAGCTCAACGCCGGAAAAATCAAGGGCAAAAGCGTCAAGGTGCGCGTCATGTAATGGGGCGGAAATAGGGGCTGGGCAGGGTTTCTCTGTAGGGCAATTTCCTACACGTTTTCTAGAGACTTCCTGACTCCAGTTTCAACGCGGTGTGGCTACAGTTGTCCTAAGCGCCAAAGTAATTCAAGGCGCTTGAAACCACCGGAGAACCACCATGAAAACCATTGCCCTTGAACTCAATCCCTTCAGCCTGATGATGGAACCTGAACTGGTATTGCAGACCATGGAACGTTCGCAACAGTTGCGTGGTTTGCGCCGCCACAAACTGCGCCCGCTGGACAAACCGCTGATCCCCTACACCGCGGAAGCCCTGGCCAGCCGCGCTGCGTATGACGCGGCCATTGACGCGGAAGACCTGGAAGCCCTGGCCGGCTCCGACTTCCTGAACTGAGCAAGCACAGCCTCATGTCGGGCCCGGTGGGGGCTCGACCGGAGGTGGCGTAGCCCGATAATGGGGCCACACCATTCTCTGCACAACCACCATGCATTTTTTGTACCGTGACTTTGTCTCCCAGGCGCAGATCGACGCACAGTACAACCCCTCCTTGGCCCTGGCGCCAACGGCAGACCCCATGCTGCACTACGCAGCGCAAGCGCAACAGGCCAGAACCCAATTGCCCTGTGTGCTGGACGTGCCCTACGGCCCCACCGTAGCAGAAACGCTGGACATCTTCCCCGCAGCCCAGCCCAACGCACCGGTCTTTCTCTTCATCCACGGCGGTTATTGGCGCGCACTCTCCAGCAAGGATTTCAGCGGCGTCGCTTTGGGCCTGCAGCCGCTGGGCATCACCACCGTGGTGATCAACTACGCCTTGTGTCCCCAGGTCACCATCGACGAAATCACACGCCAGGCCCGCGCCGCCGTGGCCTGGACGCTGCGCAATATGGGCCAGTACGGCGGCGACCCCACACGCATGGCCATTGGCGGCCATTCCGCGGGGGCGCATCTGGCAGCCATGTGTTTGCAAACGCCCTGGGCCGAAGACTACGGACTGCCGCACGACCCGCTGAAAGCGGCGGTGCTGGTCAGTGGCCTGTACGACCTGGAACCGCTGCGCTACAGCTACCTGCAGCCGCAAATCCAACTGGACGAGGGCAGCATCCGGCGCAACTCGCCCGCCTTTGCTGTGCGGCCCTGCCCCACACCCGTGTGGGTTACCTGGGGCGCCGCAGAATCCGGTGAGTTTGCCCGCCAAAGCAAGGTATTTCACACGGCATGGCGGGCGCAGGGCAACGTTGCCAAGTTGAGCCCGCAAGCCAAGGCCAACCATTTCACGGCCATCCATGGCTTTGAAGCCCCCGACAGTGCACTGTGCCAATGGCTGGCGCACGCCCTGCACGCCCAAACCTGCGACTAGACCGCAGCGATCCCAGCCTACCCCTCTTTTTTTCCAAAAATAGTGCCCATGTCCAGCCCTCCCCTCTCACGCCTTGCCCGCTTTCCCGTGGGTTTGTTTGCCATGCCGGTGGGCTTGTTCGCCTTGGCGGGCACCTGGCGCCGTGCCCTGGGCTTTGGCTGGGAGCTGGCCCAACCAGTGAGCGACGCCATCGCCAGTGGCGCGCTGCTCATCCTCGTCTTTTTGCTGATTGCGTACGCCGCCAAGGCAATCCGGCACCCCCAGGTGATCCGGGGGGAGTTCACCCACCCGCTGGTGGGCTCGCTGCTGGCACTCATCCCTTTGTCCCTGATGATGTGCACCGTGTACTTTGGCCAGCCCCACCATCTGGGCTGGCTGCTGTTTTCCCTGGGCGCACTGGCGGTGCAAGGGGTGGTGGCGCTGCGCATTGTCGGGCTGTTGGCCACCGGCAACCTGCTGGCCGTGGCGGTGACCCCCGCCCTGTATTTGCCGCCGGTGGCCGGCGGCCTGGTGGGCGCCATGGCGTTCAATACCCTGGGTTACCCCGGCTGGGCCGCCTTGCTGTTTGGCATGGGCCTGGCCAGTTGGGCCTTGCTGGAGGCGCGTGTGCTGAACCGCCTGTTTGAAGGCGCCATGCCCGAGCCTCTGCGCCCGACCATCGGCATTGAACTGGCGCCGCCCTCGGTGGCCACCCTGGTGGCCGGCGCCATCTGGCCCAGCTTGCCGGGCGAGGTGCTGATCGTGGGGCTGGGCATTGCCGCCGGCCCGGTGGTGGCGGTGATGGCGCGCTGGCACTGGTGGAGCCGTGTGCCCTTTTCCATTGGGTTTTGGTCTTTTTCCTTTCCCGTGGCGGCGCTGGCCGGTGCGGTGATCGAAGTGGTGCGCCGGGGCAACTGGCCGCATCTGGTGGGAGGCATTGCCTTGCTGCTGGCCAGCGGCATCATCCTTTTTCTGGCGGCCAAGACACTGCAGCTGATCGGCCGGGGCAAACTGATCCCACCGGCACCCACCGCGCAGGCCACGCCATAGAACATACATGTTTTAAGCCTCCAGCCCTCGTAGATACTGCGCAAGCAGCTATCAAAATAGTAGCAAAAGATTCAAAACCTCACGCCCGCTGCGAGCGCAGGCGCAGTGCATTGCCGATCACGAGAACCGAGCCGAAACTCATGGTCAGGGCGATTCTCCTAAGAATCCCGGTCCAGAATGACTTTGCGTTTTTCGTACTCTTCCGGGCTGATTTCGCCATTGGCCAGGCGACGGCGCAGCAACTCAAGGGGCGTTTCGCGTGGACGCTCCCGGCGCACCCAGGAATCTCCACGCCCCCAAAAGACGATGGCAACCACCACGACCACCCAGAAAAACCACCAAAAAATGTGCATGCCCACCATATACCCGTAATCATGAAACATGTGATGCGCTCCTAGGGACAATGCGCGCTGGATCCAGACTGCGCCGCAATCACACTGCGTACCCTCTCCAACCGTTGCCGCGCTTCCCGTGCAATGACGGCCACCTCGGGCTGCTGGGTGAGTTGCAGCACCGCCACCGGATCCATGAGGCTGACGGTAACGCCCCCATCCTCATCTTCACGCACCACCACATTGCAAGGCAACAGAAGCCCAATGTCAGGTTCAGCCGTGAGCGCCCGGTATGCCAGCGCTGGGTTACAGGCACCCAGGATGCGGTAGGGAAGAACATCCATGTCCAGCTTGGCCTTCATCGTCGCCTGAACATCAATATCAGTTAGTACACCGAAGCCTTCGGTCTGGAGTGCATCGATGGTTTGATTGACAACGGCTGCAAAGTCAACCTGTTGCAAGTGCAGATGCAGACCATAGGCGGCGTCACCAGCCCGTTGCGGTTGAGATGGGTCAGATATCATAGATTGCTCCTCATAGGGTGTGATTGCGTGGCCGTCACGCAGCGCGTGGCAGACGGGAAAAACGGGGAATGAAGCGCGGTGTACGTCGGGCATAACTGTCAAATGCATCGCCGAATTGCGCACGCATTTCAGCCTCTTCCGCCACCGCCAGGCGGGCGTACATGAGTAATAACACCGGAAACATCAGCAGGGTCAGCAAGGTGGGCCATTGCAGCAGAAAACCAAACATGATCAACACAAAGGCCACGTACTGGGGATGGCGAATCCGGGCGTAAGGTCCGGCGGTGGCCAGCGCATGCCGACGCTGGGCGTGGTACAGCACATTCCACGCACTGGACAGCAGGAAAAAGCCCCAGCCCAGGAAGATGTAGCTGGCAATATGCAAGACGCCAAAGTGGGGGTTGCCTTTGGCCCCCAGCAAGGTAGACCACAGGTGCCCGGCGTCGTGGCTCAGGATGTCCAGACCGGGATAGCGGGTTTGCAGCCATCCCGACAGCAGGTAAATGGTGAGCGGAAAACCGTACATCTCCACAAACAAGGCCACCACGAAGGCGCCAAATGCACCAAAGGTTCGCCAATCCCGGGCGCTGGCGGGTTTGAAGAAGCTGTAGGCGAACATGATGAAAATGGCCGAATTGAAAATCACCAGGGGCCACAAGCCATAGGCAGTTTGCTCATGGCTCATGGGGAACCTCCCGGCTGGGATGGCTTGGGCTTTTGCGGCTCGGCAGCCGCCCCGTCCCCACCGGGGCTGTGACCAGGGTGGTGACCATGGCCCCCATGGCCGTGGTGCATGAAAACATGCATCAGCGGGCAGGCCAGCAGCAACAGCAGAGGCAAAGCGCCGACGACATGCGCCAAGTGCTCGGTCAGCAGGAAATAAGCGGCAATCGCTCCGACCAGAGCCAAGCCGATGGCGTAGCGAGAGCCCCAAAAGCCAGGTGGAGCCTCATGCCCAACAGGATCATGCCCCATGGTGTGAGCGCCTTTACTGGGCCGCCGGAGCGGGCATGCGGTCCATCATCATCTGCATCATGGACTGCATCATGTCCATGCGTTTCTCCATCAGCTGGTAGCGGCTTTCCATGTCGGTCGGCATGCCCCCCCTCATGCCATCGGCGCCCATGTCGCCTTTGGCCCCCATGCCCATACCCATACCCATTCCACCCATCATGCCCATGCCCTCTTGCATGACCTTCATGTGGTCCGCCATGAGCGCATTGCGTTCTTCGGGCGTTTTGGCGTTCATCATTTTTTCATGCATCTCGCGCATGGTTTTCATCTGGCTGTCCATGGCCGCCATGGTCTGTTTGGCCTTGTTTTTTGCAGCGGTCGCCTTGGCCGCCTTACTCACTTTGCTGCTCGCTTCAGCGGAAGGTTTCTGGGGAAGTTCGGCATTGGTTTGTGCCCATGCACCCAGGGAACAGGCGACGATGGCAAGGGAAATGGCGGTGCGGTGAAGGTAGGACATTGGAAACTCCATTCAAAAAAATAACAGAAAAGAAAAACAATTCAGCAGAGCTCCTTGGGGTCTCCCAAAGTAGATACAGGTCTATCGTCCAAGCCACGGTGCGCCGGGCCACAGGCCTGCGGGGGACAAGTCAAATCGTGCGTCGCAAGAATCGGATGGCCACGGAAAGCTCAGGCCAGTTCGGAACGCCAGCCATCCTCAGCGGGGCATCAGCCAGGCGTGTATGTCCGTGCATGCCTTCGTCGGCCGAGGTGGCGGTCGGGGCAGCGTGTCTGTGTTGCAGCTCCGTCTGCGTGAGCAGGCACGCATTCGCCATCCCCATGGCCAAGGCCAAGGCCATGCTCCAGACGAACAGCATCACCACGGCGGTAAACCGGGTGCGGCGCGCGTTGAAGAAAGGCTTCATTTCAGATTGGGCAGAGTCAAGTTATCCCACGAACACTCGACAAATTCTAGAAAGCCAACCACCGCATGTCTTGCGATCGATCAACACTTGCCTTAAGCGCCACCTTTGCAGCCCTGGTGGACGGAGAAGCGTCGGTCAGCGATCTGGCCATGCATTTGGGCATGAGCGCCTCCCGCCCATAGGGCTGGATGAGTACACCCAGGGCTGACAGGCCCTCCTGCGGTGATAAAGCTCCTGCCATGCACGGGACAAAGCTCTCGTCACCCACCGCGCACCCTCCCTCGAATCCAAGCCCCTGGCCTCCTAACATGAATGCTATGGATTGGCCACGCAAGGAAACCACAACTTGTCAGAGCCAATCCATGGGTATTGAACTGCACGCGAGCGGCTGAATCAGGGAGGAATTTCATGCGAACAACCATGGCAATTTTGTCGGTTTTACTGTCGGCAGTCCTGGTGGGATGCGGCGGCGGGGAAGGTGGCGCATCTACCGGCTGCACGCCTACGATGGCAAACCCGACCCCCTGCCCCCAGGTAGCTGCGAACACATTGGCTACAGGCCCATCGCACAATGCAGCCGCATCTATCAAATTCGATTCCGCAGACACAACCAACATTGCGCTGAAGGGAACTGGGGGCTTCGGACGCCAGGAGTACTCAACCCTTAAGTTCACGGTGTATGACAATGCAGGGAAGGAGGTTGAAGGTGCGCAGGTCGATTTCGTGTTCTCTGACTCCAACACCGCTCTGACCGTGGGCGGGCTCGCGATCCTGCCGCCTTCCACGAAATCCAGTTCCGATGGCACCGTGACAACCGTGGTTTCAGCGGGAACCATTCCCACGTCGGTGCGTGTTGTCGCCAAGATTGGCACGGGGACCTCATTGATTACAACCCTCTCAAATATATTGGTGATTTCAACCGGCGTGCCTGATCAAAAACATTTCTCACTCTCAACATCAACGGGAAACTGCGAAGGAATGGACATTGATCAGGATTGCGCCTACGTCACAGCGACTTTAGGAGATCATTTTGGCAACCCTGCGCCAGATGGCACAGCGGTGAACTTCACCACTGAAGGTGGTGTCATGGGTGCCTCTTGTGTCACTGGCTCTTTGCCGCCTGGCGGAGCTACTCCAATTGGCCAGACGACCAACTCCAAGGTTGGTCCAGGTTCGGGGGCCTGCACTGTGTTGCTGAGAGCAAGCAATCCACGGCCGGCAAATGGTCTCGTGACGATTCTTGCCTATGCTTTGGGTGAAGAAGATTTGCTCGATAACACTGGAGCGAGCTTCACCGACAAGAGTCCTGATATTTTCCGAGACGATAACGAGGATGGGGTCTGGAACCCAGGAGAGCCATGCATTGGGCCAAATACAAACGGTGCCTGTAGCACTCCCGGAGATGGGCTGTACAACGGTGTGCTCAACGCTGTACTGCGTACCCCGCAAGTAGATAACCCTCAAACTCTATATGTCTGGGGTCAGCTCGTACACACATTTTCCGGGAGTCGCGCGCTTGTTAGTTTTAATCCTCAGACGCTGGTGTGCCCGGCTGGCAACATAGTGGACGTTGACGTGACAGTCACAGACCTGAATGGAAATAGTATGCCAGCTGGAACGACCATCGAATTCGGCACGGTGTTTGGCGGGGGTGCCGTGGGTACTGTGAAACCCGCCAGCGTCAAGGTTCCAAACGTTGTGCTCGCTGTGGGCCAACCGCTGACAATCCCGATCACTACGGTGACTGTAGGCTGCCCCAACCCGGCCGCTAGCGGGCAGTTAATTGTGACAGTTACGTCGCCAACCACTGCGACCACCTCGCGTGCCAGCCTCCAAATCAACTAGACATCCTCTGCTGGCCGAAGGGCGCCGATATTGCCAAGTGCCACTGTTTATATGGTGGCGCGTGTAGCGCCCCAGTCAGACGCCGGGAGGTTTGTGAATGCTGATGAACCAAGACACATTGCTCAATGCGTCTTGGGTTGCAACATCCGGTTCACCCCACTCCGAACCGTGCACTCTACATATTGCGCCGGTACTGCCCGCCCACCTCAAACAGCGCATTGGTGATCTGCCCCAGCGAGCAGCAGCGCACCGCGTCCATCAGCACCTCAAACACATTCTGGTTATCGATCACCGCCTGCTGCAGGCGCTTCAACATCGCGGGGGATTCGGCGACGTGCTGGGCATGGAAATCGGCCAGACGTTTCAGCTGGCTTTGCTTTTCCTCGTCGGTCGAACGGGCCAGTTCCAGCTTGTCCATGACCTGGTCGCCGTGCGGGTTGCGGAAGGTGTTGACGCCGATGATGGGCAGCTCGCCGGTGTGTTTGAGCATCTCGTAGTGCATGGACTCGTCCTGGATCTTGCCGCGCTGGTAGCCGGTTTCCATGGCGCCCAGCACGCCGCCGCGCTCGGCAATGCGCTCAAACTCCGAAAGCACGGCTTCTTCCAGCAGCTCGGTCAGCTCTTCAATGATGAAAGCGCCCTGCCCCGGGTTTTCGTTCTTGGCCAGCCCCCACTCGCGGTTGATGATGAGCTGGATCGCCATGGCGCGGCGCACCGACTCTTCGGTGGGCGTGGTGATGGCTTCGTCAAAGGCGTTGGTGTGCAGGCTGTTGCAGTTGTCGTAAATCGCAATCAACGCTTGCAGCGTGGTGCGGATGTCGTTGAACTGAATCTCTTGCGCGTGCAGGCTGCGCCCGCTGGTCTGGATGTGGTATTTGAGCTTTTGGCTGCGTTCGTTGGCGCCGTACTTTTCTTTCATGGCCACCGCCCAGATGCGCCGCGCCACGCGGCCCATGACGGTGTATTCGGGGTCCATGCCGTTGCTGAAGAAGAAGCTCAGGTTGGGCGCAAAGTCGTCGATGTGCATGCCGCGCGCCAGATAGGCCTCCACCAGCGTGAAGCCATTGGACAGCGTGAACGCCAGCTGGCTGATGGGGTTGGCCCCGGCTTCGGCAATGTGGTAGCCAGAGATAGACACTGAGTAGAAGTTGCGCACGTCGTGGTGCACAAAGTACTCGGCAATGTCGCCCATCACCTTCAAGCTGAATTCGGTGGAGAAGATGCAGGTGTTCTGGCCCTGGTCTTCTTTCAGAATGTCGGCCTGCACCGTGCCGCGCACATTGGCCAGCACCCATTCCTTGATCTTCTGGCTTTCGGTGTCGGTGGGTTCGCGGCCGTTGTCCGCCTGGAATTTCTCCAGGTTCTGGTCAATGGCGGCGTTCATGAACATAGCCAGAATGCTGGGCGCCGGGCCGTTGATGGTCATGGACACGCTGGTGGCCGGGTTGCACAGATCAAAGCCGCCGTACAGCACCTTCAAGTCGTCCAGCGTGGCGATGGAAACACCCGAGTTACCCACCTTGCCGTAGATATCGGGGCGCGGATCGGGGTCGTTGCCATAGAGCGTGACCGAATCAAACGCGGTGGACAGGCGCTTGGCGGCCATGCCTTCGCTGAGCAGCTTGAAACGGCGGTTGGTTCGGAAGGCGTCGCCCTCGCCCGCGAACATGCGGGTCGGGTCCTCGCCTTCGCGCTTGAAGGCGAAGGTGCCGGCGGTGTAGGGGTAGCTGCCTGGCACGTTGTCCAGCATCAGCCATTTCAGGATTTCACCGTGGTCCTCGTAGGTGGGCAGGGCCACCTTGCGGATGGTGGTGCCGGAGAGCGACTTGGTGGTGAGCGCCGTGCGCAGCTCCTTGTCACGGATTTTGACGACGTATTCATCGCCGGCGTAGGCCTTTTGCATTTCCGGCCACTGGGTCAGGAGCTTGCGCTCGGAGGCGCCCATTTGCTCCTCCCGCAGCACGGCCAGATCCAGCACGGCCCCCACGGCATTGGTCTTGTCCGGATTGGCCTCTTGCAGCATGCGGCCCGAGGCGCGCAACTGCTGCACTTCACGGGCCAAGCGGGCTTGCGCGCGGGCGCGGGTTTTGTAGCCGCGCACGGTGTCGCTGATTTCCGCCAGGTAACGCGTGCGCGCGGCGGGCACCACCGGCGTCTGGTTGGAGCTGTGGCGCACGTTCACGCGGGGCAAGCTGCCCGCTTCCAGCAGCGGTACGCCCAGCGCCTTCAGGCGGGGCAACAGGCCCTGGTACAGCGCGGTCACGCCGTCGTCGTTGAAGCGGGCGGCCATGGTGCCAAACACCGGCATCTGCTCGGGCGGCGTGGTCCAGGCCTCTTTGTTGCGCTGCACCTGCTTGGCCACATCGCGCAGGGCGTCGCTGGCGCCCTTGCGGTCGAACTTGTTGATGGCGACAAACTCGGCAAAGTCCAGCATGTCGATTTTTTCCAACTGGCTGGCCGCGCCAAACTCGGGCGTCATCACGTACAAGGGCACATCCACCAGCGGCACGATGGCCGCGTCGCCCTGGCCAATGCCGGAGGTCTCGACCACGACCAGATCAAAGCCGGCCACCTTGCAGGCGGCGATCACGTCGGGCAGCGCCGCGCTGATCTCCGAGCCGAAGTCGCGCGTGGCCAGGCTGCGCATAAAGACTCGCGCCCCCACGCTTCCCACTGCATGTGGTGCGCTGCCCCCCGAGGGGGCCTTCGCGCCTTGGGACGGCCCGGCGGCGCTCACCGCGTCTTTCTGCCAGGGCGATATAGCGTTCATGCGAATGCGGTCACCCAGCAAGGCCCCCCCGCTTTTGCGCCGACTGGGGTCGATAGAAATGACCGCCACCCGCAAGCTGTCGTTCTGGTCCAGCCGCAGGCGGCGGATCAGCTCGTCGGTGAGGGACGATTTGCCCGCACCGCCAGTGCCGGTAATGCCCACAACCGCTATCTTTTTAGTAGCTGCTTGCGCCCGTATTTCAAGGGCTAGAGCCTCATTTACCTTGGAAGTTTCGATGACGGTGAGCAACTGGGCCAGCGCCCGCCAGCTGGCTTCGGTGTGGCCCTGGATGGCGGACAGGTCCGTGGGCGCATAGGGGCTCAGGTCCTGGTCGCAGCGCATCACCATCTCGCCGATCATGCCGGCCAGGCCCATGCGCTGGCCGTCTTCGGGGCTGAAGATGCGGGTCACGCCGTAGGCCTGCAGCTCGGCAATCTCGCTGGGCACAATCACGCCACCGCCGCCGCCAAACACCTTGATGTGCGCGCCGCCCCGGCTTTTGAGCAGGTCCACCATGTATTTGAAGTATTCGACATGCCCGCCTTGGTAGGAGCTGATGGCAATGCCCTGCACGTCTTCCTGCAAGGCAGCCGTCACCACCTCGTCCACGCTGCGGTTGTGGCCCAGGTGGATCACCTCGGCGCCCATGCCCTGCAGGATGCGGCGCATGATATTGATAGCCGCGTCGTGCCCGTCAAACAGGCTGGCCGCCGTGACAAAACGGACTTTGTGGGTGGGCTTGTAGTTGGCCAGGGCCTTGAATTCAGCGGACAAATCGGTCATGGTAATGGGCAGAGTTGACGTTTACGTAAACGTCAACTGTAAACCATTTAGCCCAACCGCGGCTCACGGCCAACTGGGTCGCCGGAAAATTCTGTTTCAGCGGGGCTGATTCTCAGCGCTTTGGGCGTGTCACAGCAGGCTGCTGGAGCGTTTGGCAGAGGCCATCCATTGCTGCGCTATTTCCATGGGGCTGCTCTGGGCCAAACCCGTATTCGGTGCTGGCGCGCTGTCTGGAATAAAGGTGGTCCCCACATAAAAACCCGGTATGTGCTGTACCGGCGTGGTGGTTTTTTCTGTCCTGGCGTTGGATTGAACCGTGCTGGGCTGCTCCGCCACCGTGATATCGATCGTGCTCATTATTTCTTCCTTCACTACACCCTGGTCGCCGCAGGCGCTGAAACCAACGGCTGGCCCTGGGGTGATTACATCCCGATTGCGACCGAAAATGAGATGCACCGCCCCTTGAGCGCCAACTAAACCGGTGGTTCGTGAATTTGTCCCGTTTTTTTTCGGGGTTGCAATGGGGTTGTGGTACTGCACCCCAGTGGTCCAGCGCACGGTCTGCCCCGCAAGACAGCCACCCATCCGAAATCCTTTAAAGTTGCAACCCAAGCCATCAGCATTTTGTTGAACCCTTTTCGCCGAAAACACCATGCATACACCCCATCTTCCCCAGCCCCAATGCAGCGATGGCGCAGTGCCGCCCCCGGATAGGCACAGCGCCGACGGCACCGCGCCCCACGCGGTGCGCGCTGGCGCCGGTTATGCCGGCGATGTATCCGCGCAGCTGGCCTGTGCGTGGTGGCAGGCGGGGGACGCGGTCCTCATCGACGTGCGTACCGATGCCGAGCGCGAGTGGGTGGGCTTTATCCCCGGTGCCGTGGCCGTGGCCTGGAAGCAGTGGCCCGGCATGGCCATGAACGCCGACTTTGACGACGCCATCCGGGCCGCCGTACCGACCGGGAAAAAAGCCGTGCTGCTGTGCCGCAGCGGCGTGCGCTCTGTCGCCGCCGCCAAGCGCGCCACCGAGCTGGGCCTGGAGGCCTACAACATCCTGGAAGGCTTTGAGGGCGACCTGGACCCCCAGGCCCAGCGGGGGCACCAAGGCGGCTGGCGCCTGCATGGCCTTCCCTGGCGGCAATGCTGAGCGCCGCATGACATTTCTCGCACTGGACATTGGAAACACCCGCTTGAAATGGGCCCTGTACGCAGCGCCCCACGCGGGTGCGCAACTCTTGGCAGAGGGGGCCGAGTTTCTGGAAAACATCGACCGGCTGGCCGAGGGTGCATGGTCTGGCCTCCAGGCGCCCAAGCACATCCTGGGCTGTGTGGTGGCCGGTGACGCCGTCAAACGGCGGGTGCAGGACCAGATGGAGCTGTGGGAGGTCGCCCCGCAGTGGGTGGTGGCCAGCGAGTCAGAGGCCGGTTTGCGCAACGGCTACGACCACCCGACCCGCCTGGGGGCCGACCGCTGGGTTGCCATGGTAGGTGGCTACCACCATATGCTCTCCCAGGGTGATCCTCGCCCCATGGTGGTGGTGATGGTGGGCACCGCAGTCACCGTGGAGGCGGTGGACATCCACGGCAAATTCCTGGGCGGCCTGATTTTGCCGGGCCACGGCATCATGCTGCGCGCCCTGGAGTCTGGCACCGCCGGCCTGCATGTCCCTACGGGCGAGGTACGCGAGTTCCCCACCAACACCAGCGACGCCCTGACCAGCGGCGGCACCTACGCCATTGCGGGCGCCGTGCAGTGCATGGTGCAGCACCTGCGTGCGCATTGCGGCGTGGAGCCCAAATGCATCATGACCGGCGGGGCGGGCTGGAAGATGGCCCCCAGCATGTCGGTGCCTTTTGAGCTGGTGGACAACCTGATTTTCGAAGGTCTGCTGCAAATGGCGCAGCGCCGGTTCGCCACCTGACGGTGCCACCCCAGGCCCGGCGGCTCAGATATCGAGCAACTGGGAAAAATCGGTATCGGTCGAGCGGCGCTGTTCGTCGGACATCACTGCACTCAACTCAAAACCATGGTGAACCACCGCCACGTCGGTCTGGCCTGCGGGCGGTCCGGCCAGAATGGCCTGGTCCACCATGCGCATCAGGATGGTGCGGGCCACCTCGGGCGACTCGCCGTGTAAATCAAATGTCACGTTAACCGTAAGTCGCACTGTCGCCAGGTCAGGCACACGTTGCGGCTGCCGCAAATCCGTGCCACTGTCTTGCAGCAAGGCCCCATCCGGCGCAACGAACAAAATACGCGCCGACAATTTGGGCGACAACACATGCGATTGGCCATCGGCATTGACCACCAGCATGGTCCCGTTGCCAAAGTCACGGGCCCATGCGGTTTTACCGTCTTTGAACCCCCGAATGGCAAAACCATATTCGCGTGGCGACACAAAAAACTCCCCAGTGGCATCCACCGAGGGGTCGATCACCTCCAGGCCGTCATGCACAAAGGTGTAACGAAAATTTCCTGGGGACGTTTGCCGCTGGGCGGCCAAAGGCAAGCCGACCGGTTTTGCGCGGGAGTTCAACTCATTCCAGTCAGTCATGGCGACTCCCATTACTTTGAAGGACTTGGATCATACTAATTCCCCGCGTCTGGCGAAAGCCAGGCTTCCGCCAAACGCACCCAATAGGTCGCCCCCAAGGGGATGAGCCGGTCATTGAAATCGTAGCTGGGGTTGTGCAACATGCAGGGACCGCCGCCATGGCCCAGGGCGCGGTGGTCGCCATCCCCATTGGCAATGAAGCTGTAGCAGCCCGGCTTGGCCATGAGCATGTAGGAAAAGTCTTCAGCGCCCATGGTGGGCTCTTGCTGCTCCACATTCTCCTCCCCCACGATGCCAGCCATCACGCGGCGTGCGAATTCGGTCTCTCTGCCTGAGTTGACCGTGGGCGGGTAGTTGCGCGCAAACTCGAATTCACACTGCGCGCCAAAGGCGGCAGCGGTGTGGGTGGCAATGTCCCGCATGCGCTGCTCGACCATGTCCAGCACCTCCAGCGAGAAGGTCCGCACCGTGCCCTGCAGTTCACAGGCATCGGGAATGACATTGGTGGCCTCGCCCGCATGGATCATGGTGACCGAAATCACCCCGGCGTCGATGGGTTTCTTGTTGCGGCTGATGATGGTCTGGAAAGACTGCACCATCTGGCAGGCCACCGGCACCGGGTCGAGTGCGTTGTGCGGCAAGGCGGCGTGCCCGCCTTTGCCCCGGACCACTATCTTGAATTCATTGCTGGACGCCATCACCGGCCCGCTGCTGGCCGCAAACTTGCCCACCTGCGAACCCGGCCAGTTGTGCATGCCAAACACGGCCTCGACCGGAAAGCGCTCAAACAGCCCGTCCTTGATCATTTCCCGCGCACCTCCGCCGCCCTCTTCGGCAGGCTGAAAGACCAGGACCACCGTGCCATCAAAAGGGCGCTCCGTTGCCAGATACTGCGCCGCTGCCAGCAGCATGGCGGTATGGCCGTCATGCCCACAGGCGTGCATTTTTCCCGGATGCTGGCTGGCATGGGCAAAGGTATTGAACTCCTGCATCGGCAAGGCATCCATGTCGGCCCGCAGGGCAATGGCACGCGGCGAACTGCCGGCCTTGACAATACCCACCACGCCGGTGCCTCCCAGCCCGCGGTATACCGGGATGCCCCATTGGCTCAATTGGGTGGCCACCACCTCAGAGGTGCGGACTTCCTGAAAACACAGTTCAGGGTGGGCGTGCAGGTCGCGGCGCAAGGCGGCGATCTCTGCGGCGTTGTTGACAATGGATTGAATCAGGTTCATGTGCCATTATTGCGCTGCAGGCTTTACCATGCAGGGCATGAATGCATCCACCTCCACCCCCACAGGAAATGACCCTTCTTACGTGGTCGGCGCCTGCCCGCACGACTGCCCCGACACCTGCTCCATGGTCACCACCGTACACAATGGTGTGGCTATCAAGGTGCAAGGCAATGCCGCCCATCCCCACACCAATGGCGCCTTGTGCACCAAGGTTTCGCGCTACCCCGAACGCACCTACCACCCCGAGCGGGTTTTGCAACCCCTGCGCCGCACAGGCCCCAAGGGTTCCGGGCAATTTGAGACCGTGGGCTGGGACAGTGCGCTGCAGGACATTGCCCAGCGCCTGCAGCACATCGCCCAGCGTGCCCCGGATTCCGCCCAGGCCATCCTGCCCTACAGCTACGCGGGCACCATGGGCCTGGTGCAGAGTGAAAGCATGGCGGCCCGTTTTTTCAACAAATTGGGCGCATCTCAACTGGAGCGCACCATCTGTGCCACCGCAGGGGGTGAGGGCCTGGTGCACACCCTGGGTGGCAAGGTGGGCATGCGGGTAGAGTTTTTTGCCGAGTCTCAACTGATCTTGATCTGGGGCAGCAACTCCATTGGCAGCAATCTGCACTTCTGGCGCCATGTACAGACCGCCAAGCGCAATGGCGCAAAAGTGATTTGCATCGACCCGCGCCGTACCGAGACGGCCGACAAATGCCATGAACACCTGGCGCTGTTGCCGGGTACCGATGCCGCATTGGCGCTGACGATGATGCATGAATTGATTCAGAACGACTGGCTGGACCACGACTACATCCAGCGCTACACGGTGGGCTGGGAGGCCTTGCGCGCCCGCGCACTGGAGTGGCCACCCGAGCGGGCAGCCCAGGTATGCGGCCTGCCGGTGGAGCAAATCAAGGCCCTGGCACGGGACTATGGACAGGCCTATGCACAGGGCAAGGCGGCGGCCATCCGCATGAACTACGGTTTGCAACGGGTACATGGCGGCGGCAATGCCGTTCGGGCTATCGCCTGCCTGCCCGCACTGACCGGGGCCTGGCGCCACCGCGCGGGTGGCGTGCTGCTGTCCAGCTCGGGGGCCTTCCCTGTTGATCGCGCCGCCTTGCAACGCCCGGACTTGCTGGCCGGAAAAACACCGCGCACCATCAACATGGTCACCATCGGGGACGACCTGCTACGCCCCGCCAGCCCCGAATTTGGTCCGGCCATCGAAGCCGTCATCGTGTACGACAGCAACCCGGTGGCCGTCGCCCCGGAATCCGGCAAGGTGGTGCAGGGGTTTGCACGCGAAGACCTTTTTACCGTGGTGCTGGAACACTTCCAGACCGACACCGCCGATTACGCGGACTACATCCTCCCCGCCACCACCCAGTTGGAGCACTGGGATGTGCACCTGAGCTACGGCCACACCGATGTGCTGTTGAACCGACCGTCGGTTGCGCCCCTGGGCCAAGCCAAAACCAATACGCAGATTTTCCGGGACCTGGCACGGCACATGGGCTTGGACGACCCCTGTTTTGCCGACGATGACCTTACCCTGTGCCGCGCGGCCTACGGTCAGGCAGTGGATTTTGAGCTGCTGCTGAACCAGGGCTTTGCATCCCTGCCGATGCCGGAAGCCCCCTTTGCGCAGGGCGGGTTCCCCACCCCCTCCGGTAAGTGCGAATTCTTCTGTGATCGCCTGGCAATCCGGGGCCTGGATGGCCTGCCAGGCCATGTTCCCAATTACGAGTTGGGCGGCGTACATGCCGACTACCCTTTGGCCATGATTTCACCTCCGGCGCGCAATTTCCTGAACTCCACCTTTGTCAATGTCAAAAGCCTGCGCGATATCGAGGGCGAACCATTGCTGGAAATCAGTGCGCAGGACGCTCTGGCACGCGGCATCCAATCGGGCGATAGGGTGCGGGTGTTCAACGACCGGGGGGAATACCACTGCGCTGCGGAAATCAGCCCCCGCGCACGCGACGGTGTGGTCAACGGCCTGGGCATCTGGTGGCGCAAACTGGGGTTGAATGGCACCAACGTGAACCAACTCACCAGCCAAAAACTGACCGACCTGGGCCGCGGCCCCACGTTTTATGATTGCGTCGTTCAAGTGGCCCGTTTAACCAACAGTGCCCAGAGCGCTACCGGCGAGGGCGGCCGAAGTTGAGCAGGCGGGTGGCAATCCAGGTTTCCACCATAAAACACAGCAGCGCTAACAGGAAACACACCACCCCTGCCAGGAAGCTGATCATGGAGATGCGCAACATCTGAAAGTCGATGGTTTCGCCCAGGAACAAAACGACGATAGTGACACCAATCAGAAAGGCGCACAAGGTCAGCAAACCAATGCTGCCGTTGGCCAGCAGTCCGCGGGTACGCAATTGGCCCAATTCCAGGTAAGCGGCGTCCGCCTCCATGGAACTGGCGGCACCCCCAATGCGGTCCTCCAGCAGACGGGCCCGGTCAATAATGCGGGCCAGTCGATTCGCCACCACGCCGAGCAAACCCGACACGGCGGTCAGCAGGAAAACGGGAGCGACCGCCAGCTGAATGCCGTGGGAAACCGTGTCTGGATCGAGTGGAAAACTCATGGCGCAAATCCTTTTGGGCAAAAAAAAACCAACCTTTGAGGGGTTGGTTTTTTAAATTTGGTGGCCTGGGGCGGAATCGAACCACCGACACAAGGATTTTCAATCTGAACGAAAAACCAATCGTCCCAGGTAGTTGGCGGATTCTACTTCTACAAATCAGGATATTTTTGCGACCAGTCCCGCGCCGTGTATCCTTGAAGCAAATCACTTTTGTAGATGCCAAGTGTGAATGCAAACACCCCCCCTTCTGACACGGATGAAAGTGTTAAACGCGACCCAGCGAATGACACGGACTCTATTTCTTTTCAGCTCCAGCGAGCAAGAGTGGACGCTGGTCTTTCTATCGTAGAACTCAGCAAACAAACTGGTATTTCAAAGACTGTCTTGCACGGATATGAGCGGGGCCGAACTAAGCCAGGCGCACGAGAAATACGATTGCTGTGCATTGCATTAAATGTGTCGCCAAACCGGCTGATATTGGGCGGCGAGGTTTTTGAAGGCACTCCATCTACGTTCATTTCTTTCTATAGGAAAGTGAGAGCGCGACCAGAACTCGCGGGGACTTTCTACGTAATGTGTATGCCACTGATGGCGTCTTTATTGGATGAAGAAGAGGTCCAAAGCCTTCTATTTCTAGTTGCCAGTTTGATAAAAGCGAGAAGCCCGGAGGTTTCCGATCAATTGATGCTCGCAGCACAAGAGGCAATGATCGCATTGGACAGGATTACCGTTGCAGACGGTGCAGTCAAGGTATCAGAAGCCGAGTTGTTGGCGCTGATAGCGGAAACGCAAAAGCGCTTCGAGGACAAGCTGGGGAAATGAAAGTAGTCGGATTCAGGCGTCGTCAAAAAATAAACAAAACAGTTCTATTGCACTGATTTGAAAACTACCTTATGATTTAAACAAATCAGGCGTTTTGACCTGATTTGTTTAAATTGGAGTTTTCATGATCGACTTTTCAGAGCTGGCACTTTCCCCCAACGAGTCACGCGCCGCTCGTAACTTCCTCGGGCTGAGCCAAGCCCAGGCCGCCGAGCAATCCAACCTCCCCGCCCACAAGCTCAAACGCTTTGAAACCGGCAACTACGTCCCCGAGTTGCGGTAGGAACAAAGGTTACCCTCTGCCCCCCGCGCAGATCCGTACGTGCGGAATTCCCGCATACGGCTCCTGCCTCAGGTATGTGACG
>MESI01000125.1:0-11881 GCA_001770935.1 Burkholderiales bacterium RIFCSPLOWO2_12_FULL_61_40
TTCCATGGCGGTGCGCAGGGCCACCTCGGCTTGCAACAGCACCTGCATCTTCTGGCGTTTGACAAAATCGCGCCGCAGCGCAAACAGGCTGACCGTCATTCCCAACAAAAACAGCAGCGCCACCAGAAAGAAAATGCGCGGCACCGTGGCGGGCGTCGCACCCTGGGGGGCCACCTCCAGGAACAGGTCGGTTCCTGGCAGGTTCATGGACGCGAGGTAGGGCTTGGCACCCTGCCCGTTCCCGGCTGTGGCGTCCGACTCTGGCCCCACCAGGCGGACCACCTGGTTTTGCGTGAACCAGGTGGGCACCAGCCCCTTGGCGGCGTGGTCCATCGCGACCGCGGCCAGGTAGTTGCCCGCGAACTGCCCGCGCTCGAAAAATGGCACGGCCAACCACACCACATCGGTCAAGCTGCCATCGGACTGCTGCATGGGGCCGGCATAAGCCGAGCGGCGCAAGCCACGGGTGACGTCTTGCATGGTGGCCAGCACCTGCCGGTTGCCGGGGTGCGCGCTCCAGTCGGCCTGCCAGCGCTCTGGCCCCAGCTGTGCATCGTGGGCCTGGTCAGCGGCCATCCAGCCGTGCGACAGCACCACACCCGGTTCGCGCCAGAGCAGGCCGCCCTGCACCGTGGGGCTTTTGGCACTGGCCACGGGCACCGGGTCACCGCCCAGCACCACCTGGCGCGCCAGCACCACCAGGTCGTCTTCCAGGCGCCGAAAGTGAAACTGCACACTTTGCTCCAGCCACTGCGCATCGGTGGTTTTGCGCCGGTCTTCTTCCTCCCGCTCAAAGGTGTTCAGGTACAGCACCAGCGTGACCACGGCCCCCACCAGCAACACCGAGAAACCCAGCAGCCACAGCAAGGCCCGGCGGTTGCGCCCGGCATGGCGGGGCAGCGTCTGTTGCAGCAAGGCAAAGTCCAAGGGCGCCTCAGCAGCAGAAGGCGCAGGTGACGGGAGTGGCATGGGCGGCAGGGTGGTCCGGTGGGGTCCTTGCATAATAGCGAGCATGCCCACCCCTGTGTTGCAGCCAGTGTCCACGCAATCGCCGAGTCCGCACCCGGTGTCAGTTGCGTTTCAGCTGCGTGTAGAAATTCTCATGTGGCCCCACACCCAATAAAACGACCACGTCGGGACTCTGCTTGTTGGGGTTGAGTTCATAGGCCAGCAAGGTTTCCTGGTTGTTGAGCTTGAATTTGTGAACAAAAACACCGGCCAAATCACCGCGTTTTTCCTCCCCAAGAAAGGGGGCGTTCGCAATCTCTTTCACCGCTTGATCCAGCACCCTTTTGTCTCTGCCGTGCAGCTTTTTGGCAACTCGGGCAAACGATGGCGACGCCATGACGGTGCACACCATCGGGCTAACCCAATTGGTACGGCGTGGCCAACCCCGCCTTGACTTCTTCGCGCGACAGTATCGTGTCTTGAATCAGGCGCAAGGGCAGTTCGGGGTTCTCCAGCACCGCCTTCCCGATACGCGCCCAATACTCAATCTGTTTCGGGACCGAGCGATGCTCTGCCGCTGCATACGATTTTGCATCCTCCACCAGTTCGTCGGACAACTTCAATGCCACAGCCATCATGCCGCTCCTTAAATTGGTTTCATTATGGCTTTAAAAGCAACCTTTTGCAACCGTTAGCCTTATCCAATGCAGCATGCGCCCGAGGGTTGGCCTGTATTTCCAAGCAGGAATGGGGTCCCCGCATAATAGCGAGCATGTCCACCCCTGTGTTGCCAGCCTGTGCCCATCGCCGCCATTGGCTGCGTGCAGCAGCGGCATCGGTGCTGGCTGCAAGCCACGCAATCGCCGAGTCCACACCTGGTTTGACCATCCGGTTTTCGCATGTGGTGGCGGAAGAAACGCCCAAGGGGCTGGCGCTCCAGCGTTTCAAAAATTTGGTCGAACAGCGCACACACGGGCGCATCCGCGTGCAGGTCTACCCCGATGGCCAACTCTACGGCGACCAGGACGAAATGCAGGCCCTGCAACTCGGCGCGGTGGACATGCTGGCGCCTTCGCTGTCCAAATTCGCCCGCATCGGGCTGCCCGAATTTGAGCTGTTTGACCTGCCCTTTTTGTTTGATGCGGTGGCCGATGTGCGCCGCATCACCCAGGGGCCGCTGGGCCAGCGTCTGCTGGACCGCCTGGGCCGCCAGGGGCTGGTGGGGCTGGGCTACTTTGACAATGGCTTCAAGCAAATGAGTGCCAACCGCCCCTTGCTGGAGCCCGGCGATTTTGTCGGCCTGCGCATGCGGGTGCAGGCCTCTAGAGTCATTGCCGAGCAGATGCGCGCCCTGGGTGCGCAGCCCGTGACCCTCGGGTTTAGCGAAACGCGGCGTGCCCTGGCCGCCGGTGTGGTCGATGGCACGGAGAATCCCATCTCCAACTTCTGGACCCAGCGCATGCACGAGGTGCAAAGCGACCTGAGCCTGACGCAACACGGTTACCTGGGCTACGCCGTGGTGGTCCACCAGCGCTTTTGGCGCGGTATACCAACACCGGACCGTGACCTGCTGGGCCAGGCCCTGCGCGAGGCGCTGGCCTATGGCAACACCATCGCCGACACGCAAAACGACAAGGCCATGGCAGCCTTGCGCGCCGCGGGCACCACCCGCATCCACCAGCCCTCCGCCAGCCAACGGGAGCGCCTGCGCAAGGCCGTGCAGCCGGTGCACCAGGGGCTGGCGCGCCGCATCGGATCGCAGTGGATTGATGCGGTGCGCTATGCGCTGGCGAAACCCTGACTCGGGTAAACCCTAGCTGTTGAACACCACAGTTACGGCATTCTGGTCGGGGCGATAACCTTCGCGGGTCCGTTTTCCAATTCTTTTAACCAGGAGACCATGATGAAATTTAAATTGAAATTTGTGTTGGCCAGCGCACTGCTTGCCGTGGGTGTGGCGGCCAGCGCCCAGACCGTGATCAAGTTCAGCCACGTCGTGGCCGTGGACACACCCAAGGGCAAAGCGGCCGAATTTTTCGCCAAAAAGGCGGCAGAGCTGACCAAAGGCAAGGTCAAGGTGGAGGTGTACGCCAACAGCGCCTTGTACAAGGACAAGGAAGAAATGGAAGCCCTGCAAATCGGATCGGTCCAGATGCTGGCGCCCTCGCTGGCCAAGTTCGGCCCCCTGGGCGTGAAAGAGTTTGAGGCATTTGACCTGCCCTTCATCTTTGATGACACAGCCGATCTGCACAAGATCACCCAGGGCCCGGTGGGCGCAAGCTTGATGGCCAAGCTGGAGCCACGCGGCATCAAGGGCCTGGCGTACTGGGACAACGGTTTCAAATCCTTTTCGGCCAACACGCCCCTGAAGGCTCCGGCTGACTTCAAGGGCAAGAAGTTCCGCATCCAGTCCTCCAAGGTGCTGGAAGAAGAGATCCGTTCGGTCGGCGGCATTCCCCAGGTGATGGCCTTCTCCGAGGTGTACCAGGCGCTGCAAACCGGTGTGGTGGACGGCACCGAGAACCCCATCTCCAACTTCTACACCCAGAAGATGCATGAAGTGCAGAAGCACCTCACCCTTACCAACCACGGCTACCTGGGTTACGCGGTCATCGTGAACAAGAAGTTCTGGGACGGACTGCCTGCGGATGTGCGCGCCCAATTGGAAGACGCCATGAAACAAGCCACGTTTTACGCCAACAAAATTGCGCAGGACGAGAACGACATGTCGCTGGACGGTGTGAAAAAGAGCGGCAAAACCACGGTGTACACCCCCACCAAGGAAGAGCGCATGGCCCTGAAGAAAGCCATGGCCCCGGTGCACAGCAAGATGGCCGACCGCGTGGGCAAGGAAACCCTGCAAACCATCTACCAGGCCACAGGTTTTAATCCAGAAAAACTGTAAGCGCGCTTGATACACACCGCAACACAGATGACGCACCGTCGGAGTCAAAAAACATGAAAATTCTGGATCACCTGGAAGAGTGGATCGTCACCTTTCTCATGGGCGCGGCGACGCTGATCATCTTTGTCGCGGTGCTGCACCGCTATGCGGCAGGCATGGCCGTCCCCGGCCTGCAAGACTGGCTCTTGTCCCTCAACCTGACCTGGGCACAAGAGCTGACCATCATCATGTTCGTGTGGATGGCCAAGTTTGGTGCCGCTTACGGCGTGCGCACCGGCATCCATGTGGGGGTGGATGTGCTCATCAACCGGCTGAATGACAAGATGCGCTCCAAGTTCATCGTGTTCGGCCTGTGTGCTGGCGCGGTGTTCACCGGCATCGTGGCCACCCTGGGTGCGCGCTTTGTCTGGGAAAACGGCGCACACCACTACTTTTTCAACCTGCTGGGCCTGCCGATGGATGGCCTCTTTGAAGGCCCGACCACGCCCGATCTGGAATGGCCCACCTGGATGGTCTACAGCGCCATTCCGCTGGGCACCACCCTGATGTGTTTCCGCTTTTTACAGGTGATGGTCAACTTTTTGAAAACCGGTGAATTGCCCCACCACGACCACGGCCATGTCGATGGTCTGGACGAAGAGCCCCCAGCTGTTGACACCAACCCCTACGCCATGAACGACAACCTGCACCCCACCGATTTGCAGAACAAAGAAGGCGGTGTGAAATGAACGCAGCCATCATCTTTATCATCCTGCTGGTGCTCATGCTCACCGGCATGCCGATCTCGATCTCCCTGGGTCTGACGGTGCTGACCTTTCTGTTTGGCTTTACCGAAGTGCCGCTGGAGTCGGTCGCGCTCAAGCTGTTCACCGGCATCGAGAAGTTCGAGATCATGGCGATTCCGTTCTTCATTCTGGCGGGCAACTTCCTGACCCACGGCGGCGTGGCCCGGCGCATGATCACCTTCGCCTCCAGCATGGTCGGCCACTGGTACGGTGGCCTGGGTCTGGCCGGCGTGGTGGGTTGCGCGCTGTTTGCCGCGGTGTCTGGCTCCAGTCCGGCCACGGTGGTGGCGATCGGCTCCATCTTGCTGCCCGCCATGACCCGCGCCGGTTTTCCCAAGAGCTTTGGCGCAGGCGTCATCACCACCTCGGGGGCTCTGGGCATTTTGATACCGCCGTCCATCGTGATGGTGATGTACTCGGTGGCCACCAACACCTCGGTGGGCGCCCTGTTCATGGCCGGTGTCATCCCCGGCCTGGCGCTGGCCGGTGTCTTGGGTGGCGTGACCTGGTACCGCGCCCGCAAGTTCAACTACCCGCGCCTGCAAAAAGCCAGCTGGGGTGAACGCATCAAGGCCTTTCGCGCCTCAGCCTGGGGCCTGCTGCTGATCGTGATCGTCATGGGTGGTATTTATTCCGGCATGTTCACGCCCACCGAAGCGGCAGCCATGAGTGCGGTGTACGCCTTCGTTGTGGCGGTCTTCATCTACAAAGACATGCGTCTGAAAGACGTACCCAAGGTGCTGCTGAACTCGGCCAATATGTCGGCCATGTTGCTGTACATCATCACCAATGCCGTGTTGTTCAGCTTCATCATGACCAACGAGAACATTCCACAAGCATTGGCCGACTGGATGTTGGGCCACGGCCTGGGCATGATCACCTTCTTGCTGGCGGTGAACGTGATCCTGCTGCTGGCGGGCAACTTCATGGAGCCTTCTTCCATTGTGCTGATCTTCGCCCCCATCCTGTTCCCGGTGGCCATGAAGCTGGGCATTGACCCGGTGCACTTCGGCATCATCATGGTGGTGAACATGGAAGTGGGCATGTGCCATCCGCCCGTCGGCTTGAACCTGTACGTGGCCTCGGGCATCACCAAGATGGGCATCACGGAGTTGACCGTGGCGGTCTGGCCATGGCTGCTGTCCATGCTGGTCTTCCTGGGCCTGGTCACCTACTGGCCCGCCATGTCGACCTGGTTCCCGCGCCTGCTCGGGATGATGTAAGGTGGCACCTTCCACCGTGTACCGCACCGCCGGGGCCTGTGCCCTGGCCCTGTGGGGCATCGCAGCCCAGGCGCAGATCCTGATCGGCCAGACGGTGGGCATCACCGGCGCGGTGGCCGCCACGGTGAAGGAATCCACCACAGGAGCCCAGCTCTACATTGACGCCGTCAACGCCAGGGGCGGCGTGGGCGGCGAGAAGATCGAAATCACCACGTTGGACGACAAGTTTGACCCCAAGCTGACTGCCGCCAATGCGCGCCAGCTGATCGAAGAACGCCAGGTGGTGGCCCTGTTCATGACGCGCGGCACGCCCCATACCGAAGGCATCATCCCGCTGCTGGAGCAGTATGGTGTGCCCTTGGTCGGGCCCTCCACCGGCGCCATGGTGCTGCACACCCCGGTCAGGCGACGGGTGTTCAACGTGCGGGCGCCCTACCAGCGCGAAGCCGAACGGGCCATGGCCCACCTGGGCGCCCAGGGCATGACACGGGTTGCCGTGGTGCATGTGGACGACAGTTTTGGGGCCGACGGTCTTGAAGGTGCGCAAAAAGGCCTGGGCGCCGCCAAGCTCCAGGCCGCGGCGATTGCCAAGTTCGACCGCAGCAAGCCCGATTTTTCCGCCATCGTGCCGGTGCTGGTGAAAGCGCAAGCCCAGGCCATTCTGATCATCGGCTCCGGCACAGCCGTGGTCGACGGCATCAAGGCCATGAAAGCGGCCGGCATCGGGGCGCAAATTCTCACGCTGTCCAACAACGCCTCGGATGGGTTTGTCAAGCTGCTGGGAGAGCAGGCCCGTGGTGTGATCGTGAGCCAGGTCATGCCGCAGACCTTCAGCTACGCCCTGGTCAAAGAGGCCGCCCAGCTGGCCAAGGCACGGGACATCGCCGACCTGAGCCCCGCCATGCTGGAAGGCTTTGCCTCGGCCAAGGTGCTGGTGGAAGCGCTGCGCCGCACCGGTGGAAAGCCCACGCGTGAGCATATCCAGAGCGCCCTGGAGGGCATGCGCCAGTTTGATCTGGGTGGCCTGGAAATCAGCTACAGCCCCAGCGACCACACCGGACTGAATTTTTCCGACCTGTCCATCATCAGTGCATCAGGAAAATTCAGGCGTTGACTGCCCCGCAGTCCCGCTTTCTAATGCCTTCTGAGACAGGGCCCGACAGGGCATTTGCAGCATCTTTACGGTCCAAGGAGACCCACCATGAAACTCGACGACATGAAAATCTCCACCCGGCTCATGGTCGGCTTTGCCATGCTGGGCTTGCTGATTGCCTTCATGGGCGGCGTTGCACAGTTCAAGGTCAACGTCATGAACGGCCTGTTCAACGAAGTGATCGGGGAGCGCATCCCCAAAATTGTGTCGGCCAACCAGATCAAGGAAGAGGTCCACCTGATCGCTGTGGCCCTGCGCAACATGATCATCATGAGTGACACCGAGGCCATCAAAAAAGAGGCCGCGCACATCGACGTGGCACGCAAACGGATTGATGCGAGCCTGAAGCAGCTGGGCGACCACACCACGTCCGACGAAGGACGTGCCATCCTGGCCCGGGTCAGTGACACGCGCAGCAAATACGAACCCTTGCAGACCGAAACCATGGAACTGACCCTGAGCGGCCAGATTTTTGAGGCCAAAGCCATGATGCTGGACAAGGTGGTGCCCGCGCAAGACGCTTACTTTGCCACGCTGGATGACCTGCTCAAGTACCAGGACGCCTTGCTGGACCAGTCCACCCAGACCACGCAGACCGCCGCCAGTAGCGTGAAGTACGTCATCGGGGCCACCCTGGCGGTGGCTTTGGCCGTGGGCGTGCTGATGGGCTGGTGGATCATCCGCTCCATCACCCGTCCCATCCTGCAGGCGGTGGAGATATCGCGGGCCGTCGCGGCGGGCGATTTGAGCCGGCAGTTTGACGCTTCCGGCCGCAATGAAATCGGCCAGCTGCTGCAGGCACTCAAGGAGATGCAAACCGGGCTGGTCCGGGTGGTGGCCCATGTGCGCCAAAGCTCGGAAGGGGTGTCCGCCGCCAGCGCCGAGATCGCCCAGGGCAACCACGACCTGAGTGCACGCACCGAAAGCCAGGCCAGCTCGCTGGAGGAAACCTCGGCCTCGATGGAGGAACTCAGCGACGCCGTCCGGCACAACGCCGACAGCGCCCGCCAGGCCAACCAGCTGGCCCTGAACGCCTCCACCGTGGCCGTGCAAGGGGGCCAGGTGGTGGGCCAGGTGGTGGAAACCATGAAGGGCATCAACGAGTCCTCCCGCAAGATCGCCGACATCATCCAGGTGATTGACGGCATTGCCTTCCAGACCAACATCCTGGCCCTCAATGCGGCGGTGGAGGCTGCCCGCGCGGGTGAACAGGGCCGTGGCTTTGCGGTGGTGGCCAGCGAAGTCCGCAGCCTGGCCGGGCGTTCCGCCGAAGCCGCCAAGGAAATCAAGTCCCTGATCAACGCCAGTGTCGAGCGGGTGGAGCAAGGCAGTTCCCTGGTGGACCGGGCTGGCGCCACCATGACCGAAGTGGTGGGCTCTATCCAACGTGTGACCAACATCATGGGCGAGATCAGCGCCGCCAGCAGCGAACAAAGTGCCGGTGTGTCCCAGATCGGCGAGGCCGTGACACAAATGGACGAGGTCACGCAACAAAACGCCGCACTGGTGGAGGAGATGGCGGCCGCAGCCAGCAGCCTCAAATCCCAGGCCCAGGAGCTGGTGCAGGTGGTGGCGGTGTTCAAACTGGGCGCCCAGGATGAATTCCAGGCGCCGCAACGCCTCCCCTCTGCAAGGGCAGCCACCCTGCGTCTTGCGCGGTAGAGGCACCCACACGACAGCTTCGGGCAGCGCTTGTGCTTATAGTGGTGCCACTTTTATCTGCCCGGAGCCCGCATGCGTATTTGGCAAAAACCCGTTTCCCTTGAAGCACTGACCGCTGGAAGCCTGAACACCGCCGTCAGCCACCTCGGCATCGAATTTCTGGAAGTCGGCGACGACTACCTGGTGGCCCGCGTCCCGGTGGACAGCCGCACCGTGCAACCCTTCGGGCTGCTGCACGGCGGCGTATCGGTGGTGCTGGCGGAGACCCTGGGCTCGGTGGGCGCCAACTACGCCAGCCCGCCCGGTCACCAGTGCGTGGGGCTGGACATCAACGCCAACCACCTGCGCGGCGTCAAAAGCGGCTGGGTGACCGGCACCGCCCGCGCCGTGCACATCGGACGCACCACCCAGGTCTGGCAAATCGACATGTGCAACGAGGTCGGCGAGATGAGCTGTGTGTCGCGCATCACCATGGCGGTGCTGGCGCCGCGCTGAGGCTTTCTTAAGCAAAACAGGGCGCTAGCCCTGGTGGTATATGCGCAGGCAGCTCCTATTTTTATAGCAATTGCACGCCTTTTTCCGCTTACTCCTGCTGCGCCAGCTTTTCGCTCTTCCAGTACACATCGTCACCCACCGCGCCATCCGTGCGGTGGCGGTTGAGCACGCGGGCCAGCACAAACATCAAATCCGACAGGCGGTTGAGGTACTGGCGGGGCGTGTCTTTCAGGGTGTCCTGCGCTTCCAGCGCCACCACGGCGCGCTCGGCGCGGCGGGCCACGGTGCGGCACACATGGGCCTGCGACGCGCCCCGGGTGCCGGCCGGCAGGATGAACTCCTGCAGGCGCGGCAGGTGTTCGTTGTGTTCGGCCAGCGCCTCGTCCAGCGCCAGCACGGCCTCGGGTTTGAGCAGCTCAAAGCCGGGGATGGACAACTCGCCGCCCAGGTTGAACAGCTGGTGCTGAATCTCCACCAGCAGGGTGCGCACCCCGGCGGGCATGTCTTCGCACAACAGCACGCCGATGTGGGAGTTGAGTTCGTCCACATCGCCCATGGCGTGTACGCGCAGGCTGTTTTTGGACACACGGGTGTTGTCCCCCAGGCCGGTGGTGCCGTTGTCCCCGGTGCGGGTGGCGATTTGCGAAAGGCGGTTGCCCATAGTCAGCTCCATGAAAGCACAAAAATTGTGCCCCTATCGTAAACTGATCCCCCACGCTCCACCGCTTCGCGTGGCCGCTGCCCGGTGCGGTGGCGCATTTTTTCTTGGGGCGGCCCTGCGAAAAAACGGACCCCATGAACACCCCTGCATCCCCCCTGCATTTGCTGCCCACCATAAACCAACAACCCGTGCCTGTAGCACTGATCGAGGCGCTGCAAGCCCGCCTGGGCACGCGCTGCACCACGGCACAGGCGGTGCGCGAGCAGCACGGGCGCGACGAGTCCGCCTTCGACGTGCCGCCACCGGGCGCCGTCGTCTTTGCCCAAAGCACCGACGAAGTGGCCTTCGTGGTCCGCTTGGCGGCCCAGTACCAGGTGCCCATCATTCCGTTTGGCGTGGGCACTTCGCTGGAAGGCCATTTGCTGGCGGTGCAAGGCGGCATCAGCCTGGACGTGGGCCAGATGAACCAGGTGCTCTCCATCAACGCGGAAGACCTGACCGTGACGGTGCAGCCCGGCGTGACCCGCACGCAGCTCAATGCGGCAGTCAAATCCACCGGCCTGTTTTTTCCCATCGACCCTGGCGCCGACGCCACCATTGGCGGCATGGCCGCCACCCGCGCCAGCGGCACCAACGCCGTGCGCTACGGCACCATGCGCGAGAACGTGCTGGCGCTGGAAGTGGTCACGGCCAGCGGCGAGGTCATCCGCACCGGCACCCGCGCCAAAAAGAGCAGCGCCGGCTACGACCTCACGCGCCTGATGGTGGGCTCCGAGGGCACGCTGGGCGTGATCACCGAAGTCACCGTCAAGCTCTACCCCCTGCCCGAGGCCGTGATGGCGGCCACCTGCTGCTTTGCCACCCTGGCCGACGCCGTCAACACCACTATCCAGATCATCCAGATGGGCGTGCCGATTGCGCGCTGCGAGCTGCTGGACGCCACCACGGTGAAGGTGGTCAACCAGCACTCCCGCTTAAGCCTGCCCGAGAGCGCCATGCTGCTGATGGAGTTCCACGGCTCGCCCGCCGGTGTCAACGAGCAGGTGGAACTGGTGCAGGCAATTGCCGCCGAGAACCACGGCCATGCGTTCGAGTGGGCGGCCACGCCCGAGGAACGCACGCGCCTGTGGACCGCGCGGCACAACGCCTACTTTGCTGGCGTGCAGTCGGTGCCTGGCTGCAAGGCCATCACCACCGACACCTGCGTGCCGATCTCGCACCTGGCCGATGCGCTCCTGGACTCGGTGACCGAGGCGCAGGAAGCGGGCATCCCCTACTTTCTGGTCGGCCACGTGGGCGACGGCAACTTCCACATGGGCTACCTGATCGACCCCAACCAACCGGAAGAACGGGAACTGGCCGAAAAGCTTAACCACCAACTGGTGCACCGCGCGCTCCGCTTGGGCGGCACCTGCACCGGTGAACACGGCGTGGGCCTGCACAAGCAGGGTTTTTTGCTGGAGGAAACCGGCGCGGGCGCCGTGGACATGATGCGCAGCATCAAGCGGGCGCTGGACCCGGACAACATTTTGAATCCGGGAAAAATCTTTTTGCTATCAATTGAATAGCGTGTTGCGCACATTTCATGAGGGTCAGAGGCCCATTTCGTTAAAAATCAGGCTGCTGTTCAGGCGCACACCTCATTGGACAAAGCTTCTTCTTGCGGTGGATCTCTTGATCTGCTACATTAGAAGGCTTTTCGGAAATTCCGAAGGGTTTCACGTTTTCGAAGTTTTTAAGTTACCAAACGTTTAGGGACGTTTTTCAATGCCAACCATCAATCAATTAGTACGTCAGGGGCGCGAGGTCGAAACGATCAAGTCAAAAAGCCCTGCGATGCAAAACTCTCCGCAGCGTCGCGGTGTGTGCACCCGTGTGTACACCACCACGCCTAAGAAACCTAACTCCGCTCTGCGTAAAGTCGCCAAAGTGCGCCTGACCAACGGATTTGAAGTTATCTCCTACATCGGCGGCGAAGGCCACAACCTGCAGGAACACAGCGTGGTGCTGGTTCGCGGCGGTCGTGTCAAGGACTTGCCCGGTGTGCGT
>MESI01000125.1:11893-12840 GCA_001770935.1 Burkholderiales bacterium RIFCSPLOWO2_12_FULL_61_40
TGCCCGGTGTGCGTTACCACATCGTCCGTGGTTCGCTCGATTTGCAGGGCGTGAAAGACCGCAAGCAGTCGCGTTCCAAATACGGTGCAAAGCGTCCAAAGGCTAAATAAGCTGCTGGTTTGTCGGAATAAAAGGTGTTTGTTTGCTGCGTGGCGCGGTGAATGAACGAAGTGACCCGCTGTTGGGTCGAGTAAGTAAAAACCAAAATGGTTTTTGCGGCATCTGCTAAAGATGTCAACTGAAGCAAAGAGGTGAAAAAATGCCACGTCGTCGCGAAGTCCCTAAACGTGAAATTCTGCCGGATCCCAAGTTCGGTAATGTAGAGCTGTCCAAATTCATGAACGTGATCATGGAAGGCGGCAAAAAAGCGGTTGCTGAGCGCATCATTTATGGCGCGCTGGAGCAGATCGAAAAGAAGAACCCTGGTAAAGACCCGGTTGAAGCCTTCACTATGGCTATCAACAACGTCAAGCCCATGGTTGAAGTGAAGTCCCGCCGTGTGGGTGGTGCCAATTACCAGGTGCCAGTGGAAGTGCGTCCAGTTCGTCGTCTGGCTTTGTCCATGCGCTGGATTAAAGAAGCTGCCCGCAAGCGTGGTGAAAAGTCCATGGCCCTGCGTTTGGCCAATGAGCTGATGGAAGCCACCGAAGGCCGTGGCGGCGCCATGAAAAAGCGTGACGAAGTTCACCGCATGGCTGAAGCCAACAAGGCGTTCTCCCACTTCCGCTTCTAATTTGCGGCTACTGCGCGGCTTTCATACGTCGTTGCAATCCCTTGTTGTGCGAATAGCACTGCCTGCGGGGCTGCGCCTAGTCTGAAAACCGCTCGCTACGCCGTGAAGACCAAAAGTCTTTGCGGCGTCGTCGTTTGAAATATACAGATCAACCAAGGATCCATCATGGCTCGCCATACCCCCATTGAGCGCTACCGCAATATCGGTATTTCGG
>MESI01000126.1 GCA_001770935.1 Burkholderiales bacterium RIFCSPLOWO2_12_FULL_61_40
TGACTCGGGGCCAGAGTGATTCCGCTATTTCTTCCCTGTATTGAACTTCCATCAACTACGATCTACCGGCTTACGCTGGCGCACTAGCTGCCTGCGCAATAACCACAAGGGCTAGAGCCCAATTTGGCCAATAAAAGCAGGCAACATCCGCCGCCCTACCGCAGTATCAATACGGGCGCTTCACTCAGGCGCAAGAGCGTGGTGGTGGTGCTGCCCACCAAAAACTGGCGTATCCGCGAGTGGCCATAGGCCCCCATCACCAAAAGCGCGTGGCCTTGGTCCTTGACCAAACCGGGCAACACCACCTCGGGTTCGCCACGGAGATGCTCCGCACTTGCCTCAAAGCCTGCCTTGGTCAAGGCCTGCCGTGCCTCTTCCAATTGCATTTGCGCCTGAGGCGTCGCATCCCCCGCCATGGCCAGCATCACCGGCAGGCCTTGGAGCAAGGGACTGCTGGCTATGGTGTCTACCGTTTTGCGGGCGGTGGGGCTGCCGTCAAACGCCATCACCACGCGCTCAGGCGGGGCAAAGCGCGCGCGGGTGACCACCAGCACCGGCCGTTGAACGGACCGGATGACGCGCTCCACATGGTGGTCCAGGTGGATTTTGCGGGGCTGGCTGGCGTGGTAGTGCTCTCCCAGCACAAACAGGCGGGCGTCGGGCTCCACATCCAGCACGGCGTCCACCAGCTCGCCGTGGCGCAGGCGGCCATCCAATTGCACGACACCACTGGCGGCGGCGCGGGCACGGGCGTCCGCCAGCAATTGGCGCCCCGCTTCCTGGGCCAGCTTGCTGCGTTGCGCGTCCAGCGCGCTGAGCTCCTGCAGCAGCAGCTCTTGTGCGCCCAGGCCAATGGCGCCGCTGTAGTCGCTCGCTACCGCGCGCTCCGGGTGGCGCTCCAGCACATGCAGCAGTTCCAGCGGTACCTGCAGGCGCTGGGCGGACCATGCGGCCCAGTCGATAACGGCGTTGCTGGTGTCCAAGCCGTCGATGCAGGCGTATACCTTGTTCATAGTGTGCTCCTTTGTTTGCGGGGGTTATTCCAATTTCAGATCAATGGGAGAGTAGGCGCCCCGACGCAGGCAGTGCTTTAGCACGACAAGGAGGGGCAACGACCTATCGCATTGATATGGAAATGGAATTAGTGCATCAGCTTTTCAACGGCACCGGGCTTGTCGTGCAAACCAAAGCGGTCGACCAGGGTGGCACTGGCCTCGTTCAGACCGATAACCTCCACCTGCGTGCCCTCGCGCTGGAACTTGAGCACCACTTTGTCCAGCGCGCTGATGGCGGTGATGTCCCAAAAGTGCGCGCGGCTCACGTCAATGCGCACTTGCGCCACCACTTCCTTGAAATCAAAAGCCTCTACAAAGGTGTCGGCCGACGCAAAAAACACCTGCCCCACCACGCCGTAGGTGCGCACCTTGCCATCGGCATCGCTCTCGCGGTCAATGCGCAGCACCTTGCCCACCTTGTGGGCAAAGAAAATGCCCGACAGCAACACCCCCACAAACACCCCTTTGGCCAGATCGTGGGTAAACACGGTCACCACCACCGTCGCGACCATCACCAGCGACGAGCTGGGCGGGTACTCGCGCAGTTTGCGGATGGAATCCCAGCTGAAAGTACCTATGCTGACCATGATCATCACGGCCACCAGCGCGGCCATGGGAATCTGCTGGACCCACGGACCCAAGAACACCACCAGGATCAGCAAAAACAAGCCCGCAACCAAAGTGGACAGGCGCCCGCGCCCGCCAGACTTCACATTGATCATGGATTGCCCGATCATGGCGCAGCCCGCCATGCCGCCTATGAAACCCGTTGCGATATTGGCCACGCCCTGGCCCACGCATTCGCGGCTCTTGTCACTGCTGGTATCGGTGAGATCGTCCACGATGGAGGCCGTCATCATCGACTCCAGCAAGCCCACGACAGCCAGCGTGGCGGCATAGGGAAAGATGATCTTCAGGGTGGCCAGGTTCAATGGCACGTCGGGCAGCAAAAACACCGGCAACGTGCTGGGCAGCTCGCCCATGTCACCCACGGTACGAATGTCCATCCCCAGCGCCACGGAGATGCCCGTCAGCACCACGATGGTGACCAGGGGCGAAGGCACTGCCTTGGTGATGTACGGGAAACCGTAAATGATGGCCAGTCCCCCCGCCGCCATGGCATAGACCTGCCACCCCACGTTCGTCAGCTCCGGTAGCTGGGCCATGAAAATCAGAATCGCCAGCGCATTCACAAACCCGGTGACCACCGAGCGCGATACAAAGCGCATCAACGTGCCCAATTGAAGCGCACCCGCCACGATTTGCAGCACACCCGTGAGCAGCGTAGCGGCCAGCAAGTACTGCAGGCCATGCTCCTTGACCAGCGTCACCATCACCAGCGCCATGGCGCCGGTGGCCGCCGAGATCATGCCGGGGCGCCCGCCCGCAAAGGCGATGACGACAGCCATCGAAAACGAGGCATAGAGGCCTATTTTGGGGTCGACCCCCGCAATAATGGAAAAGGCAATGGCCTCGGGAATCAGGGCCAGCGCCACCACCAGTCCGGCCAACACATCGCCACGGATGTTGGAAAACCAGTCCTGTCGGACATTTGAAAACTTCATAGAAACATCAGCGTGAATGCGACACCCGCCCCAAGGCGCAATGTCGTGGTGAAAAGGAAAAGACGGCGCCTGCAGGCGCAGGCGTGTAGCGTGACTAGCCAGCGGGTGCTGTGCCCGCTGTTCAGACTCAGGGCGGTGTCACGGAATAAAAATAGCCACGGGCCAGTCCGCTGCCCGGAAAACTGAGCACCTTTTTGAAGGGTTGGCGGTAGGGCGTAGGCATGCGCCGATTTTACCGGGCCATTTAAACTGCGAGCCGGTGCAATTGGTCACTTGAATCTGCGATTGGTTATTTTTATGCAAGCCCTGTGGATGGTCCTGGCCTCGTTCCTGTTTGCCACCATGGCGGTGGGCATCAAGTTCGCGTCCAACAGCTTCACCACGTTTGAGCTGGTGTTTTACCGGGGGCTGGTCAGCGTGGTGTTCATGGCCGCCGTGGTGCGGGCCCGTGGCGCCAGCCTGCGCACCCCCATTCCCATGATGCACCTGTGGCGCAGCGGCGTTGGTGTGCTGGCGCTGGGCTCCTGGTTTTATGCGATTGCCCATTTGCCCCTGGCCACGGCCATGACGCTCAACTACATGAGCGGCGTGTGGGTGGCGGCCTTTCTGGTGGGCGGCGCGCTACTTTACGGCCAGCCCCAGGACGCCCAGCGCCAGGGGCCGCTGCTGGGCACGGTGCTGCTGGGCTTTGGGGGCGTGGTGATGACCTTGCGCCCGACCATGGACCACAACCAGCTCTTTGCTGGCGTCATTGGCCTGTTGTCAGGCATGGGCGCGGCGCTGGCCTATATGCAGGTCACCGCGCTGGGCAAGGCCGGCGAACCCGAGGAACGCACCGTTTTCTATTTTTCCCTGGGCACCGCCGTGGTGGGTTCGGTCGGCATGCTGTTCACCGACATCACGCCCTGGGCCGAGGTGCGCTGGCAGGATGCGGCGTGGGTCATTCCCATCGGTGTGCTGGCCTCCCTGGGCCAGTGGTGCATGACCCGCGCCTACAGCAAAGGCGCCACACTGGTGGTGGCCAGCATGCAGTATTCGGGCATTGTGTTTGCGGTCATTTACAGCCTAGTGTTGTTTGGCGACCATATTGCGCCCATGGGCTGGCTGGGCATTGCCGTCATTGTGGCCAGCGGCCTACTGGCCACCATCCTGCGCGCCCGGGCCATGCCCAATACCCCGGCAGAAGAACATTGATTCCATTATTCGTAGCCGTGTGGCTACAATAAAGGCATGTACACCGTCAAACGCACCCCCGAATTTGATGAGTGGCTCAATGGCCTGCGGGAGGGGCTGACCCAGCGCCGTTTGCTGGCTCGGCTTCGCAAGGTAAGCCTGGGTAACTTGGGCGATACCAAGCCGGTGGGCGAGGGCGTGTTCGAGTTGCGCGAGTTCTTTGGCCCCGGCTGGCGCATGTACTACGTGCAACATGGGCAGGTGCTGGTAATCATGCTGGGCGGTGGTGACAAGTCAACCCAGCAGGCCGATATTGCAGCGGCCATCGCTTTGGCTGCAACACTTAAGGAGTAATTGCAATGACCCAAGCTACAACAACCAAAGTCACCAAGATTTCAGACCTGCCGGATTTCGATGTGGCGGATTACCTCAAAAGCGACGAAGACATCGCTCAATATTTGAGCGTAGTGCTTGAGGATGGTGACCCCGCGCTGTTGGCGGCCACCATGGGTGACATTGCCCGTGCGCGGGGCATGACCCAGCTCGCCAAAGACACCGGCCTGTCACGCGAGAGCCTGTACAAAAGCCTCTCGGGCGACCGCGCGCCCAGTTCAGACACCCTGCTTAAAGTAATCAAGGCGCTGGGCTTCAAGTTGACCATCCAGCCGATTGCCCCTACGTAGCCTTGATCCCATTCGCAATGGTGCGCGACGATGTCCTGCGCCGCGCTTCAAGCTGTCCTCAATTGATTAAAGGGAACCCATGTACACCACCCTCATTTCCACCCCCCAACTCCAGGCCCTGCTCGCCAGCGGCCAGCCCTGCATGGTGTTTGACTGCAGCTTTGACCTCATGCAGCCGCAGGCCGGCACCGCCCAGTACCACGAGGCCCACATTCCCGGCGCGGTGTACGCGCACCTGGACACGGCGCTGAGCGCCAAGGGCGACCGTGCTGTGACGGGTGCCGCATCGGGGGGCCGCCATCCCCTGCCCTCGCGCGAAACGTTTGCCGCCTGGCTGGCCAGCGTTGGATTTGACAGCTCCATGCAAGCCGTGGTGTATGACCGCCAGGGCGCCAACTACTGCGGGCGCCTGTGGTGGATGCTGAAGTGGGCGGGCCACCACAAGGTGGCGGTGCTGGACGGCGGATTGCAGGCCTGGCAGTCCAACGGTGGCGCTGTGCGCGCGGGCTCCGAAGCCCCCCATTCGGCGGGCACCTTCACCCTGGGTGCACCCTTGGCAACGCTGGTGGATGTTGCCACCGTGCACCGCCAGATGGGACACGCCCGGCAAACCGTGCTGGATGCCCGTGGCGCGCCACGCTACCGGGGTGAAGTCGAGCCGCTGGACCCGGCCGCAGGCCACATTCCGGGGGCGCTTAACCGCCCCTTCACCCAAAATATCGGGGCCGACGGGTGCTTCAAACCCGCAGCCCAGTTGCGCAGTGAATTTGAGGCCCTGCTGGGCCAGCGCGACCCGGCCACCGTGGTCCACCACTGCGGCAGCGGTGTCAGCGCGGTACCCAATATTTTGGCGATGGAAGTGGCGGGTTTGGGCCGCACCGCACTGTTTGCCGGTAGCTGGAGCGAATGGTGTAGCGATGCCCAACGCCCGGTGGCGCAGGGCTAGCAGCTCAGGCCGCCTGCTTCAATTCCAATTCCGCATCCGACAGGATGCGGCCGATGGCCCGCGACACGATGGGCTCCTGGTCCACCACCTTGAGCAGGCCGCGGCGCAGCAGTGCCGCGACCTCGCGCTCGGAGCGTACGAAGGCCTCGAACCCTTCCCGGTTGGTGAATAACAAACGGGTGCGCAAGGGGCTGACCCAGCTCAACAGGCAGCGGTGTTGTGTGGCGGGGTCTTCCATAAAGTCAAACCACAGGCCACGGGTGAAGGTTTGCACCATATCGTCAAACGCATCGACGGCGCCAATGCGCTTGTCGGCACGGCGTTGGTCCAGCTCGCTCATCGCCTGCTGCCCTTCACTCGCATCCAACGCGGCCGAAGCCGAGTCCAGGGCGGCGGGCTGGGTCATGCGAATGGCCAGCATGTGGGTGGAAATCAGGCGTCGGGTGAAGGTCTCGCGGACTTCACCATGGCATTCAATGCCATCCAGCGCGCCATTCAGTGTGCGCACCAGTTCCGGCAGCACCGCCACCAGTTGACGGCGCTCTTCGGACTTGATTTTGGGCTGGGTCGACCAGATCAGCTGGTCCATGGCGGCGAGTGCACTCTCCCACTGCGCAGGCTCAGACTCCACACCCAGCCAGGCACGCGCCAGCACTTCGCGCCATTGGGTCGTCAAAAAGGGCGCAAGGAAAGGGGCCAGCGGCAACTCCGGCGGCAGCGCCCTGATTCGGGCGTGGATCACCTCATCCACATGCGCGAGGGCCTGTTCATACGTTTCACCCACCTGTTCGTGGCTGGCCACCGGCGCAATACGCCCCTGCACCTGCTGCTCGGTTTCAAACAGAAATTCGGTGAACTCGCGCAGCAAATCGCTGAAGACCGCGATGTCGTCTTCAAACTCGGTCAGCACCCGCTGGACGGTGCGCTCAATCTGCACATACAGCGGGTCGTGTTCACCCTTCTCGGGGGCCCAGGCTACGGAGGCGCAGGCCAGGGTGTCCACCAGCCGACGCGCCGGATGCGCGTCCGAGAGGAAAAAATCACGGTCGATCATGGCGGCCTTGAGCACCGGGATTTGCAGGCGGCCAATCACAAACTTCATTTGCAAGGGAATCGCCTGGTCGGCAAATACATAGTCAAAAATTTCGGCCAGCGCATCCACCGTGCCACGGTCCAGCTCGGGCGCCCGTCGGACCTCGTCCCGGCTGCGCAGGTGGCGCAGGATGTTGTGCTGTTCCAGATCGCTTTCATCAAAGCCGGAAGACTGCACGGAAGCCCAGGAGCCCGCCTGCAAGCCCCCCAGATATCCCATGAACTCAGAGTCCACCGGCGCCAGAGGCGCGGGGACGGGACCGTGGTCACCTGGGTTGGCGAACGTGGCAAAGCCGATTCTTTGCAAAAAATGCCTGGCTTGCGCCGCCATACTTCGCCCCACGGGGGCCAGCACCCCCCAAGCCGAGCGAGCGCCATCCGGCTCCAGAGCACCCAAGCCGACGGACGGGGTGCCTGTGTTGGGGCCAGCCTCCTGTTGTGCCGGAGGCGCGGGGGCGGACGCAGGACCCAGACCGCCATAACCGGTCACCGTACCGTCCGATTTTTTGATGCGGTAGGCCGCCTGCGCCTGCACACCGGCGCTGACCAGCATGGTATTCAATTCAACGTACAAAGGCGCAAGGTCCATGCAGTGCGCCGGATCCAGTGCCGATAGCAAATCTTCGGTAACCTGGTTATCCCAATCGCACTTTTCCCATGCCAGCAAAAAGGCGCGCACGAACACTTCCGGGCGAAACGGATTGTTGGACAAACTCGCCGAATCCAGCCCCAGCAACACCCCCAGGCGCTGGGTGAGTGGGCTGACCACGGCGTCGTAATGCGCGCTAAAGCGCTGTGCCACCCGGTCCACCAGCAAAATGCGCTCCACCTCCTGCACATCAATCAAAGACAGGGTCAGGCCGTCCATGTCATCGTTCAGCGCAAACGGGCGCGACTGGGGTTGGTCCGCCTGGGGCAAGGCTTCACGCGCCAATGCTTCCAGCGACGCATGCAGGGCGTCTTGAAATGCACGGTGGAAAACTTCAGCATGTTTGCCCAGCATCACGCTGGCAAACCGCAGGTTTTGCGCCCGCCCATGGGAGGGCATTTCGTCCAGCAGGTCAAACAGGCGCGAGCGTATCGCCACAAGATTGTCGGCCTCCCGTGTTACACAATAGACCAGCATCTTGGCCATCAGTGCGCGCAATTGCGCCGACGCTTCTGCGGGCACCGCAGGGGCGACGGCCTGGAGCCCGGAGGGCGAGCGAGTGGACATTCCTGTTCTACCTGACGTTTATGAAAAATTCGGGCTGGTCACGCCCCAACGAGGGATCACAAGTGCTTTGACCTTCCCCGCACTGTGTGCGAGGACGATAGCAGAGATGTCCTGTAAACAAATGTAACAAATACCACCCCAGAACTGGGGCGCCCCTTGGAGCGGTGAACGCCTTGGGCGTGGGGCTTAGGGCTCGTGCACAAATAACATGCACATTTGGCGCATCATATTTGGGCGCACTGCGTTGTTGCAAATCGCTTGTGCAGCAGAGCTGCACGGCACGCTTTGCGCCTAGCAATGCATCCCAAATCCGACGGCCAAATGCACAGCTTATTCATGCGCGAGCCCTTAGGTTGCGCGCGTTTTGAACACCGCCATCACCTGCACCAGCTCTTGCGCCTGGCTCTTCAAGCTGCTGGCCGCAGCTGCCATTTCCTCCACCAGTGCGGCATTTTGCTGGGTCGTCTGGTCCATCTGGGTGACAGCCTCGCCCACTTGGGAGACCCCCATGGCCTGCTCGTTGCTGGCGGCGCTGATCTCTCCCACGATGTCGGTCACGCGCCTGATTGAACTCACCACCTCCGTCATGGTGATGCCGGCCTGGTCCACCAGCGTAGCGCCATGCTCCACCCGTTCGACGCTGGTATGGATCAAGGTCTTGATCTCTTTGGCCGCGTCAGCGGACCGCCCAGCCAGACTACGTACTTCAGACGCCACCACCGCAAAACCACGCCCCTGTTCACCCGCGCGCGCCGCCTCTACAGCCGCATTGAGGGCCAGGATATTGGTCTGAAATGCAATGCCGTCAATCACGCCAATGATGTCTGCGATCTTGCGCGAGGACTCGTTGATACCTTTCATGGTTTCCACCACCTGGCAAACCACATCCCCCCCTTTGACCGCCACCGTAGACGCATTCATGGCCAACTGGTTGGCCTGGCGGGCACTGTCCGCGTTTTGCCTGACCGTGGCGCTGAGTTCTTCCATTGAGGCGGCCGTTTCTTCCAGGGCACTGGCTTGGTGCTCGGTGCGCGCGCTCAGATCGTGGTTGCCTTGCGCAATTTCGGAGCTGGCAGCGGCAACGCCTTGCGCACTCTGACGGACCTGCTCCACAATGTCGGCAAACTTGTCCCGCATGGATTGGATGGAATGCAGCAAGCTGCTTTGGTCACCCTGGTTCAGGGTGATGCTGGTCGTGAGATCGCCCTCGGAAATGCGGTGGGTAATGTCACCAGCATAGGCTGGCTCACCCCCCATTTGCCTCAGTATTCCACGTGAAATAAACAAGCCAATCACCAGCAGCACACCGGCCAATGCCACGGAACCGATGGAAAAACCCAGAATCCGCCCCAGAATTTCAGAATCCACCGTATCCACATACACACCGGAGCCGATGATCCAGCCCCACGGCGCAAAGCCCTTGACGTAGGACACTTTTTGCACGGGTTGCGCGCTCCCCGGCTTGGGCCACAGGTAAAACACAAAACCGGCTCCGCTGGCCTTCACCACCTTGACAAAATCCATGAACAGGTAATTACCGGTGGGGTCCTTGTTATCGGACATATTTTTGCCCTCAAGCTCGGGTTTGATCGCATGCATCACCATCATGGGTTGCATGTCATTGATCCAAAAATACTCGTTACCGCTATAGCGCAATTCCCGGAGGGCGGCCAGGGCGCGCTGCTTGGCCTCGTCTTCCGGTATTTTTCCGGCACTGGCCAGGGCATGGAAATGGGCCACCAGGCCGTGGGCAATCTCCACCGTCTGCCGCACACCGCTTTGCCGTTCCTCCATGATCAAACGCCTCTCCGAGGCAAGAAATACGGCTGCAAGCAAGATGACGCCCAAAATGGCGCTGATGACGAGCAGGGTCAGACGCCGTGCAATGGTGACAGAGGACAACTTCAACATATTTTCTCCTTCGCAGATGAACCACTCGCAACGGCGATCCACTTTCACGGCCTGCCGGAATTGACAATTTTCTCCACACCCACGCGGGCAGTCTGTGCTGTTTGAAACGGCGTGTCAAGCACCGCAAGCGGCTTGCGCCAGCCTGCCGCTTGCCAGCATGGGAGATGCCATTATCCAGCGGACCAACACCAGGGTTGCATGATCATCCGGGGGCCATTCTGGGCTTCTTCATAGGCAGACATGACGAGGAACTGGACGCGGAGATCCATCGGAAAAAGAGGCCGCCGGGCGCCATGGTTGAACCATTGAATAGGCCTCTAGCGCGCGCGGAATATGCGTAGGAAGCTACAAATTCAATAGCACTCTGGCATATCCTGAACAAACCGTAAGCCTATCTCTCCTGGTCACCAAAGCTTCCCAAATGCGGCGCACGCGTCAAACAGCCATGAAAAGAGCTTCCCTGTCAATCCGCGAATCCGATAGGTGGTCTCGTATGGGCATCGTAAAAGCCCGCGCTTCACTGGAGCAGTGCGCCTTTTTGACCGCGCTGCGCGCCGTTGCGTGTTGTCGTGGGGATGCGACGGTTCGTTTCAGCGGCGCGCTATTTTTCGTTTACACGCGTAACATTACATCGGTTGTCATTTAAAGAACATATTGGAAACGTTTCAATATTTCAAATGCACAACAGGCATGCAGCGTCGCGCATGCGGTCTTCCCCTATAAAAACAAGAGGTCAGTCGCCGTTAAGGGAGCAAGGGTTCGATTCTCCAGAACTGATGGATGTTTATGAAAAATCTACTTTTAAAACTGCTGCTGCCTTTGCTGGCCGCTGCTACCTCCGTCGCCGCCACGGCTGCGACCCAAGCGGACATGTTTGCCAAGCCCGGCGTGATCGGAGACTCCCTGTCGCACGGTTTTTATGGCGCGACCGTGGAAAAGAAAACGCAGGACTGGGCCTACCCGGTGCTGGTGACCAAGCAGGCGGGCTCCTCGCTCTCGTACAACGTGCTTGAAGGCCCTTACCTCAATTTTGAGGATGTCCTGAAGCTCAACTGCGGGCCGATCTGCATCGCCAGCTCCGTCCTCGGTGGCAACGCCAGCACGGTGGCACTGCCCACCCATGCCGGCATTACCGGCGCCGAATACTCCACGGTGCTGCGCACCAGCGGGCAGTGTGAGGACATCACCGCACGCAAGCAGGAGCGCCAGTGGTATTGGAAAACCTG
>MESI01000127.1:0-84883 GCA_001770935.1 Burkholderiales bacterium RIFCSPLOWO2_12_FULL_61_40
GTTGCTGGTGGAGCCCATCAGCCAAAGCTCGGCCAACCAGCGCGCCGGGCGCTGCGGGCGCGTGGCCAACGGCATTTGCATCCGCCTGTATGACAAGGCCGACTTTGACGGCCGCCCGCGTTTTACCGACCCCGAAATTTTGCGGTCGTCGCTGGCCGGCGTGATTTTGCGGATGAAGTCGCTGCACCTGGGTATCGTGGAGGACTTTCCGTTTATCGAACGCCCGTCGGGCCGTGCCATTGCCGACGGCTACCAGTTGCTCAACGAGCTGGGCGCGGTGGACGATGCCAACGAGTTGACCGCCATGGGCCAGGAGCTGGCCAAGCTGCCGCTGGACCCGCGCGTGGGCCGCATGATTCTGGAGGCCCGCAGTCGCCAGGCGCTGGACGAGGTGTTGGTGATTGCCTCGGCGCTGAGCGTGCAGGATGTGCGCGACCGGCCCATGGACGCGCAGCAGCAGGCCGACCAGGCGCATGCCAAATTTGACGACGAGAAGAGTGAATTCAGCGGTTACCTGAAGTTGTGGAAATGGATTCACGATGCGCGGGGTGGTGAGCCTTACTCGACTCAGGGAGTTGGGGTGGCTGGGCGTTCTGCGCAGGTAAAAGGAGGAGGCCGAAGGCCGGGGGACACGGAGCAGAGCGCCCAGCCGCTCCAACTCCCGGCGCATGCTTCCACGCACAAGCTGACCAACCGCCAATACGAACAATTGCTGCGGCAAAACTTCGTCAACATGCGCCGCGTGCGCGAGTGGAAGGACATCCATTCGCAGCTGCATACGGTGGTGGCCGAGCACAAATGGCTGCTCAACGCGGCTCCTGCCTCGTATGAACAATTGCACCTCTCCATGCTGGCGGGCCTGCTGGGCAACATCGGGTGCAAGCTGGAAGAGGGGCAAAACGGCGAATACCTGGGGGCGCGCAGCATCAAGTTCTTCGCCCACCCCGGCGCGCACCTGGTCAAAAAGCCGGGCAAGTGGATCGTGGCGGCCGAGCTGGTGGAAACCACGCGCCTGTTTGGCCGCGGCATTGCCGCCATCGAGCCGCAGTGGCTGGAGCAGGTGGGCGGCCATTTGCTGAAGAAACAGTTGCTGGACCCGCATTGGGAAAAGAAGGCGGCCGAGGTGGTGGCGCTGGAGCGGGCCACGCTGTACGGCATCGTGGTTTACAGCGGGCGGCGGGTCAACTACGGCCGCGTGGACATGCACGGCGCGCGAGAAATTTTTATCCGCGAAGCGCTGGTGGGCAAGGAGTGGGAAACCACGCTGCCGTTTTTGGCCGCCAACCAGAAACTCATCAAACAGGTGGAAGACCTGGAGCACAAAGCCCGCCGACAAGACGTGCTGGTGGACGACGAACTCATCTACGCCTTTTACGACCAGCAATTGCCCGCCGACGTGTGCAGCGGCTACAGCTTTGAGCGTTGGTACCGGGAGGAATCCAAAAAGCCGCAGTACACGCAATCCAACTTGGGAGGCTGGGCGGCTGAGCGTTCTGCGCAGGTAAAAGGAGGAGGCCAAAGGCCGGGGGACACGGAGCAGAGCGCTCAGCCGCCCAGCCTCCGCGAGAGCACACTCCTGCGCCTGACCCGCGAAGAGCTGATGCGCCACGAGGCCGCCGGCATCACCACCGCGTCCTTCCCCAAAACCATCCGCTTAGGGGGAGTGGACTGCGCGGCCACCTACCTGCACGAACCCGGCGACGCCAGAGACGGCCTGACCGTGACCGTGCCCCTGTTTGTGCTGAACCAGGTGAACGAGGAGCGTTGTGAATGGCTGGTGCCCGGCATGCTCAAGGACAAAGTGCAGGCCCTGCTCAAAACCCTGCACCAGCGCCCGCGCAGCCGCCTGGTGCCGCTGCCCGACACCGCCACCAAGTTTGCCGAAGCGCTGAACGCGCCCGAGAAGTTTGGCAGCGGCGGTCTGGTCGATGCCGTGCTGAAACTGGTGCGCGACGCCACCGCGCTGGACATCGCGCGCGCCGACATCAAGGTCGACATGCTCACGCCGCACTTTTTTATGAACTTCCGCGTGGTGGACGAACACGGCCGCCAACTGGGGCAGGGGCGCAACCTGGGTGCGCTCAAAGCCGAGTGGGGCAAACAGGCGCGCGGTGCCTTCCAGGCGCTGGCCAACCTGAAACTGGGGCAGGTCAACCAGAATAATGCATCAAATAGTACTCTAGCCCCCGTGGATACTGCGCAAGCAGCTATCAAAAACGGAGCAAATGCGGGTCCAGCAGGCCGTGCGGATGGAAATTCTGCACAAAATAGGTCTCCAGCCCGCGTAGAGCCTGCGCAAGCAGCTATGAAATCAGGAGCAACAGGAGCATCTGGAACAAAAGCGGCGCCTGCGGGCAACACCAAACCGGCACTGCAAGACCAGCGCCACACCGCCTGGACCTTTGGTGAATTGCCCGAGCTGCTGGAAATCCGCAAGGGTGGCCAGACCCTCATCGGTTTCCCCGCCCTCATCGACGCGGGCGATGCGGTCACGGTGGAGGTGTTTGACGAGCCCGAAATGGCGGCCGCCAAACACCGTGCCGGCCTGCGCCGCCTGTTTGCGCTGCAGCTCAAGGACGCGCTCAAGTACCTGGAAAAAAACATCCCCGACCTGCAGAAGATGGCCGTCACCTTCATGCAGGTGGGCCGCTCGGACAGCGGCACCGGCGGCGGCACCATCGAAGAGCTGCGCGAGCAAATCATTGCCGTGGCGCTGGACCGGGCCTTTTTGCTCGACCCGCTGCCCACCGACGAGTTCGCCTTCAAACGCCGGGTCGAGGAAGGCCGCGGCCGCCTGACCCTGATCGCCACCGAAGTGGCGCGCCTGGCCGCCACCATCCTGGCCGAATACGCAACAGCTGCCCGCAAGATCAAGGACACCAAAAACGCACCCGACGCCACGGCGGACGCCGCCCAGCAACTGGCGCGCCTGATGCCCAAGCGCTTTCTGCTGCAAACCCCCTGGACCGCCCTGCAGCACTACGCCCGCTACCAAAAAGCCATCACCGCCCGCCTGGAGAAATACCGCGCCGACCCCGCCCGCGACGCCACCCGCCTAGCCGAATTACGCCCCCTGGAGCAGCGCTACTGGCGCCTGGTGGCCGAACGCAAGGGCGTGAGCGACGACCGCATGGTGGAGTTCCGCTGGCTGCTGGAAGAGCTGCGCGTGAGCTTTTTCGCCCAGGAACTGCGCACGCCGCAGCCGGTGAGTGTCAAGCGGCTGGAGAAGGCTTGGGGGCAGTTGGGGTAACTGCGGTGCAAATGACCGCAAATCACTTATTGCAGCTCGCGTAGCCTCTGACGGGTTCGCGCCAAACTGGGCGAACGTTCCGCAGCGCGCGCCGGGCTCCAATCGGATTGCACCCAATGCGACAGGAGCGTGTTGTAGCCAATGCCCTGGCATGCGATGGCACCCGCCTCTTTGACCAAGTCCTGGCGCACTGGCCGGGGTGCTAGCTTTGCGAGCTTGAGCAAGTGCTGCTTGGGGTCTGGAAGATCGTCGGGCTGTGGGGGCAGTGCACCTTTATTTCCGATCAGCTTGCGCATCGCGATATGGTCGGCTAACACCCAGGACTCGACTTCCCGGACCGCAATGCGCAGCAGCAAGTTGGCAGGTTGAGGCGCTTTGCCAAGCCAATCGGCGCGCAGTGCCACGGGGCAAGAAATTCGGTCCAGGTCCGTCAATAGGAACACGATTTGGCGTTGCGACATTTCCCGCCAGCTGTCCATACGCGATTTCAGATAGCCAGATCCTCCCTTGTGCAGGATGTGGTTGGGCGTCACGGGGGTTGGTAGCTCGGCAAGCAAACGCAGACCAATGGCTTTGCTCAGCTCATCCTCAATCGCCAGGGCCACTTCCATCATTGCCAAAGGCCCAACTGGTTGACAGATGTTGGCCGGGTTTTGGGGAGCACCACCTCGGCCACCGTCAACCCAGCGTCAAGCGCAGAGGATTCATCTTCAGTGAGCATTCTGCCTGTGGAGCCTTGTGGCCCGGTTTCCAGCACAATGACCCCGCGCCCATCAATTCCAGGGTTGCTGAGCAAGGCTTCGCTGTGCGTACTCAGAATAATTTGACGTTTGATTTTTCTGTTTCGCTGCAACCGGTGCAGGACTAAGGGAATTTCTTTCACGATGGCGTCGTTGAGGGAAATTTCCGGTTCTTCCAGTAACAAGAGGGAGTTTCCGTCCAGCAATGTCCACAACAGACCCAGTAGGCGCAAGGTTCCATCGGAAAAATGCTCCTCGGATTGCCATCCCGCGTTGGGACGGTGGTGGGCGTACAAGGCCTCCAAGTGGGGGTGGCCCAGTTCGTCCTTGACAAATCGTAGTTCTTTGAATTGGGGTACTGCAAGCGTCAGTGCCTCGGTGATTTTGTTGAGGCGGGCGGTGCGTGTTTTTTCTGGTGTCTTGGCAATACGGTCCAAAAACCCCTGCCCAAACGGATCATCCTCCAAATGGCGACCCCCGATTTTTCCGGAAAATTTCAGTAGCTGGGGTACCAAGTGCAGGTAAGTGGTGTCGCTGAAAAATTCAACCAAATCACGGAAGCGTGCATTCGTCTGAATTTGCTCCAGATGGGTTTGCGTGAGCAGCATCACATCGGCTTTATCGCTCTCATTGGGGCGCATCACGATCTGTACGCCGTCGTGCCACACCTCTTCCCGCGAAACAACAATCCGTTGCGCACCCTTGCCCTCCGTTTTGAAGCCCAGGACATAACGCCACACCGGCGGGCCATCGGCGGTTTCCGCTAGTTCCACATCCACCAGAACTTCTGTGTCTTTACGTGCATGCAAACAACGCACTTTGGTGATGCCATCCCGGTCAGCCACAGCGGTTTGAAGCCCGCCGCCCTTGGGTTTGCTGATGTCGCGCAAAAACCGAAATACGTCCAGCAGGTTGGATTTGCCCGATGCATTCGGTCCCAGGAGGTAGCTCACCTCGCGCATGGGCACATCCAGGGTTCTGAAGTTACGCCAGTTTTTTAGTTTGATATGTGTGATCAGCATGCTGAATCTCCGTGCAGGGGGGGGGGGCGTCACCCAATCTGTGATGTACCCGAGTCTTGGCCAAGGGGAGCTTGGGCGAGGCTTTGTGACTGGTATTGTCGCGGAACGCGGGTAGGTTCCAAAATTTTGGATACCTCGGTGCTGCTGTCATCGGGAAGAGGGTCACCCTGTAGTTGCAGGTGGTCGAACACACGGGCATAAGCGATGACCGCAGGGTGCAGTTCCGCCAAGTTAAATATACCCATGCGGGTATGTAAAAAAGCCCTACAATCCATGTAATTACTCAATTACATAAAGACATGCCGCGCCCCATTCCACCCCCACGGCAAACGACGGATGTCCGACAGGCCAGCCTGATCAGCGCTGCGCTGCTGCTGGCGGCGCAACGCAATCCGGCAGACATCACCACGGGCGATTTGGCGCAGGCTGTGGGTATCACACAGGGCGCCGTTTTTCGGCACTTCTCCAGCAAAGAGGCCATTTGGCTCGCGGTGCTGGATTGGGTTTCCGACAACTTGATGCAGCAGTTACATACGGCTGCACAGCCGCGAAGCGGAGATTCCGAAGTATTCAATCCGCTGACGGCGTTGCAAAAAGTCTTCCTCGCGCATGTGGACTTTGTGGTGGCCCATCCGGGGGTGCCCCGTATCGTTTTTCAGGAACTTCAGCACGCCCGGGAGACCGAGCTCAAACTGGCCGTTCGCGCATTGATGCAGAAGCACCGCGCCCTGGTCACGGGCCTGCTGCAAAGCGCAAACGCCCAGAACCTGCTGGCCCCCGGTACCGACTTGCCATCTGCGGCGGTGCTGTTTTTGGGGGCGGTTCAAGGCCTGGTCATGCAATCGCTTCTCAGCGGCCAAGTGCAGGCCATTGCGGCGCAGGCGCCGGGGGTGTTTGCAATCTATCTCCGTGGAATCACTTTTAAGGAATCACCGTGAAACGATCCATCGTGCTGAAACGTTTGGGCCTGTCCGTGCTGGCGCTGGTGGTACTGGGTGTGCTCGGCTACATGGTGCTCCATGCGGGGCCTTTGGCACCGCTGCATGTCACGGTCACCGCGGTACAAGAGGGCCGTTTGCAGCCTGCGATTTTTGGCATCGGTACGGTGGAGGCCCGGCGCAGCTGGATGGTGGGCCCTACGGTGGCCGGCCGGGTACTGAATGTGCGGGTAGACGTGGGCGAGGTGGTGAAGGCGGGCCAACTGGTGGCCGAAATGGACGCGGTGGACCTGGACCAGCGCCTGAAGGCCTTGGATGCTTCCGTTGCACGGGCGGGTAGCACGCAATCCGCAGCCGGGGCACAGGTCGCCGACGCCACGGCAAAGCGCGATCTGGCCCAACTCAATGCCAAGCGCAACCAGGATCTGGCGGCCCAAAACTTCATCAGTTCAGGCGCACTGGAGTCCCGCCTGCAAGAAAAAACCTCTGCCGATGCCGCACTTCAAACGGCGCAGGCCAACCTGCGTGCTGCGGGTCAGGACCTCACCCGCATCCAGGCCGAGCGCGCTGCGCTGGCGCAGCAGCGGGGCAATGTGCGGCTGCTGGCCCCGGCCGACAGTGTGGTGACCAGCCGCGATGCCGAAGCCGGCAGCACGGTGGTGGCCGGGCAGCCGGTGCTGCGCCTGGTGGACCTCAATAGCCTGTGGGTGAAGTTGCGGATCGACCAGGGGCGCTCCGCAGGGCTCGCGATGGGCTTACCGGCAAGCATTGTGCTGCGTTCACAGCCGGGTTCGCCCCTGGCCGGTCGAGTTGCGCGGGTCGAGCTGCTTGCCGACAGCGTGACGGAAGAGCGGATTGCACAGGTGGCCTTCGACCTGCCCGCCGGGGGCAAGGCCATCGCGGCCTCCTTGGGCGAACTGGCCGAAGTGACCCTTCAGCTGCCGCAAACTGCGCCCTCGCTGCTGGTGCCCAACGCCAGTGTGCAGCGCGTGCAGGGGCAGGTCGGCGTGTGGCGTATCCAGGAGGGCAAACCAGTCTTTGTCCCTGTGCACCTGGGGGCTGGCAGCCTGGACGGGCAGGTGCAGGTGCTCCAAGGTCTGCAAGCCGGTGATTCTGTGGTGGTCTACAGCCAGAAGGCACTCACCGCAGGAGTCCGGGTGAAGGTGGTGGACGCACTGGTGAAGACCGCTGGCCAAGGCGGCGCGCCATGATCCTAGATTCCTCAGTTGGACGAGCCCGAGTGGGCTGGTGGCGGCGTGTCTGGGTAGGCGCGACAACGCAGCAGGCTACTGCCTGCAAGGAGGAGCAACGCCCCCAGGCGCGTCGCCAGCGGCTCAATCGGGCTTGTAGCGCTGTCACCCAAAAGGTGAAGCTGATCAACGCTAAAAAGGTCCATATTCATAGGAACTTGCTGAAAGAAATGAGCGGTCAACTGAGGAATCTAGGATGATTAGCCTGGCGGGGCGTGACATTGCCCACAGCTGGGGCAAGTTTGTGCTGACCGGCCTGGGCCTGGGGCTGCTGATTGGCGTGACGCTGACGATGGCGGGCGTGTACCGTGGCATGGTGGACGATGCCCATGCCCTGCTCAACAACAGCCGCGCCGATTTGTGGGTGGTGCAAAAAGACACCCAAGGGCCTTATGCCGAGTCCTCCAGTCTGAAAGACGATGTGGTGCGCAGTGTGCGCGGCATGCCCGGTATTGCCCAAGCGGCCAACGTGACCTACTTCACCATGCAGGTGCGTGCCGCCAGCGGCACGGACACCCGCGTGATGGTGGTCGGCATCGAAAGCGGCTTGCCTGGTGAACCCGCTTATCTGCTGGCCGGAAGGCAGCTCACGCGCAGCCACTACGAGGCGGTGGCCGATGTCAAGACCGGCTTCGCTCTGGGGGAACGCATCCGCATCCGCCGCCACGACTACACCGTCGTCGGGCTGACCCAGCGCATGGTCTCCTCGGGCGGCGACCCCATGGTGTTTGTTGCACTCAAGGACGCGCAAGAGGCCCAGTTTCTGAAGGACAACGATGCCATCGTGAATGACCGCGTGCGTACGGCGGCCAACCCTGCCTTCAACCGTCCCGGCGTGCCGGGCCTGCTGGAGGCGGTGCAAGCCTCGCAAACCAGCAGCCACAACGTCAACGCCATCCTGGTTCAGCTGGCGCCGGGATTGGACCCCGAAGAAGTGGCCGAGCCACTACGCCGTTGGAAACACCTGCAGGTGTTCACACGCGCAGGCATGGAAGAAATCCTGGTGGCCAAGCTGATCGCCACGGCCGCCAAACAAATCTTCATGTTTCTGGTAATTTTGGCCGTGGTGAGTGCGGCCATTGTGGCGTTCATCATCTACACCATGACGCTGGGCAAGATCCGCGAAATCGCCGTGCTCAAGCTGATCGGCACCCGCAACCGCACCATTGCCAGCATGATCCTGCAGCAGGCGCTGGGCCTGGGCCTGATCGGGTTTTTGGCGGGCAAAGTGGCGGCCACCCTCTGGGCTCCGGTGTTCCCCAAGTTTGTGCTGCTGCTGGCACAAGACGCCATCACCGGGTTGTTGGCCACCATCGCCATTTGCGCCCTGGCCAGCACCCTGGCCATCCGCGTGGCTCTCAAGGTAGACCCGGCGGAGGCCATTGGATGAGCACGCACCTTCTCCCTGCGCCACCGCGGGGTGGCATCCTGATCGAAGGGCTGCGCAAGGTCTACGGCCACGGGGACACCGCGGTCGAAGCCTTGAAAAACGTGAATATGCAGGTCAGCCCCGGTGAAGTGGTGGGGCTGGTGGGGCCATCGGGTTCGGGCAAAAGCACCTTGCTCAAATGCCTGGGCGCCATCATCGAGCCCACCTCGGGCCGCATGCAATTGGGCAGCGACGTGATTTACGACGATGGCTGGACGGTGCGCGACCTGCGCGCGCTGCGGCGGGACCGCATTGGCTTTGTTTTTCAGGCCCCCTACCTGATTCCCTTCCTGAATGTGATCGACAACGTGGCCCTGCTGCCCATGCTGGCGGGCCAGCCCAATGCCCAGGCCCGGGAGCGAGCGCTGGACCTGCTGACCGCACTGGATGTGGCGCACCGCGCCCACGCGCAGCCATCGCGGCTCTCGGGTGGCGAGCAGCAGCGCGTGTCCATTGCCCGCGCGTTGGCCAATCGGCCGCCGGTGATTCTGGCCGACGAGCCCACCGCACCGCTGGACAGCGAGCGCGCCCTGGCGGTGGTGCGTATCTTGAACCGCATGGCACACCAGGCCCAGACGGCCATCATCGTCGTGACGCATGACGAGAAGATCATCCCCACGTTCAAGCGCATCTACCACATCCGGGATGGGCAAACCCATGAAGAGGCGGGGCAGGGTCTTAGCGTGGAGTAGGGCATTGGCCTGCCGCAGTGATGGGCATTCGGCTTGCGGATGTTTATACGTTTGTTTTGCTATAAAAAACGTAGCTGCTTGCGCATATTCTGTAAGGGCTGGAAGCATATTTGGCATGTCAATAGGGATGGCCTGCATCAGGCCCTAGAATCGGTGCCCAAAGGGAAGTGGCTCGACGCCAGAGCAAAAAGCGAGAGTCCGCATGGCTGCTCTGGGTCCGCGCCGCAAACTCCCCACCGCTATCCGTCCGTTCACCTGAGTCACCGCCTGCATGAAAAATCTAGACGCCCTTAAACAACACGGCGACGTCATCTGGAATATTGCCAACCTGCTGCGCGGCCCCTACCGCCCGCCACAATACCGCCGGGTGATGATCCCGCTTACCGTGCTGCGACGTTTGGATTGCGTTCTAGAGGGCGACAAAAATGCCGTCATCAAATACCACAGGCATCTCCAAGATGCCAAGGGTAAAGATGGCAAACCTAAACACGACATAGAAACCGTCGAGAAGATGGTGAACCACAAGTTTGGGCTCTCGTTCTACAACACCAGCGAATTCACATTCCAATCTCTGCTGGGTGACCCCGACAAGCTTGCCGCCAATCTGGCCAACTACATGGCCGGTTTTTCGACCCGCGCACGCAAGATCATCGAGAAGTTCAAGTTTGACGAGGAAATCGAGAAACTGGAAGAAGCCAACCGCCTGTTTGAAGTCATCAAACAGGTCGCCGCCGTAGATTTGCACCCCGACGTCATCCCCAACATCGCCATGGGTTATTTGTTTGAAGACCTGGTGCGGCGCTTCAACGAGCAGGCCAATGAAGAGGCGGGCGACCATTTCACGCCGCGCGAAGTTGTCAAGCTCATGGTGAGCATTCTGTTTACCAACGACGATTTGGCATACCGCAAAAGCAAACTCATCAAAATCTATGACCCTACCTGTGGCACCGGCGGCATGTTGTCGGAGTCGGAAAAGTACATTGTTGATCCAGAGAATGGTCTGAACCCCAGCGCGGATGTGCGCCTGTTTGGGCAGGAATACAACCCCGAGTCCTTCGCCATCTGCGGCTCCGATCTGATGATCAAGGGTGAGGATGTGAAGAACATCGTCTTTGGCGACACCCTGGGCACGGGCAAGGCCAAAGAAGGCTTTGCGGATGGCGATGGCCACCCCAACGAACACTTTCACTACATGCTGGCCAACCCGCCCTTTGGCGTGGAGTGGAAGCCTGAAAAAGACCACGTCACCCGCGAACACAACGAGTTTGGCTTCAACGGCCGCTTCGGCCCCGGCCTGCCGCGCATCAACGATGGCGCCTTGCTGTTCTTGCTGCACATGATCTCCAAAATGGAGAAGTCACCCGCTGAGGGCGGCGAGGGCTCGCGCATTGCCATCGTCTTCAACGGTTCGCCACTGTTCACGGGCGATGCGGGCAGTGGCGAGAGCAATATCCGCCGCTGGATTATCGAGAACGACATGCTGGAAGCCGTCATCGGCCTGCCCGACCAACTGTTCTACAACACCGGTATTTACACCTATGTGTGGATCGTCACCAACCGCAAACCTGCGGGGCGAGTGGGCAAAGTTCAGCTCATCAACGCTACCGACTTTGCCTGGAAGATGAAGAAAAGCCTGGGCAACAAGCGCAAACGCATTGGTGACGGCACGGATGGCACACCGGACCATATCGCCGTGCTCACCCGGCTGTATCACCAGTTCAAAAACGATGTACGTCGGACCGTGGCCCAGATTCAGACCAATGTGGACGCCAAACGTGACCAAGCCAAGAGTCTGGCCGTCAGCAAAATATTTGACAACCAGGAGTTCGGCTTCCTCAAGATCACGGTGGAGCGCCCCTTGCGCCTCAACTTCTGTGTGACCCCTGAGCGCATTACCCGATTCAAAGCCACCGGCGCCTTTGTCGAATTGGCGCTGTCCCGCAAACGCAAGAACAAAGCCAAGATCGAAGAAGAAATTTTGGTGGGTGTAGCCGCGCAAACACTCATTCTGGAAGTGCTCTCCGGTATGCAACCCGCCTTCAAGGCCGGGCAGCTCGTCAAAGACCGCGCCGTGTTCGAGGCGCAACTGGCCGCAGCCTTCAAGAAGGCCGACCTCACTCTGGATGGCAAGCTCAAAGACGCCTTGCTCGCCGCTGGCAGCCTGGGCGAAAAGGACCCTAGCGCTGAAATCTGCCTGGACAAAAAAGGCAAGCCCGAGCCCGACGCCGACCTGCGCGACACCGAAAACGTGCCGCTGCCCGCTGGTATTGCGCTGCCGTTGCCACTGGACTACGAAGGCAAAAAGAACAAAGGTAAGGTAGACGTAGCGCCCCTGCTGGCTCTGGTGCAAGACCACTGCGAGGCTTACCTGAAGGCGGAAGTGTTGCCCTACCGCCCCGATGCCTGGATAGACCACAGCAAGATTAAGGTTGGCTACGAGATTCCTTTTAATCGCCACTTTTACAAATACGAGCCACCCCGCGCGCTGGAGGCGATTGAGGCCGACATCCTGGCGCTGGAGAAAGACATCATGGCCATGCTGAAAGACGTGACGGCATGAGCGCCACGAATACCAATGCGGCAACTGACAAGGAAAACTTGACAGTTCGAGCCTGGGGCTTGGCAGGGGTATCGGTTGTCAAAGAATGCTTGACAACTGAATCCGCCAAAAATAGCTACCGCTCGCAGCAGAATGCATCGCCGCGTGCCGTGGATGCGGACTTTGAGCGGGTGAAGCGCACGGGGGATAAGACGTGAGCTATCCGGCATACGCTGACTGCAGCCCCGCGCGCTGGCAAGAAGTTGGCAATATTCCACTTGGTTGGGAAGCGCGGCGACTGAAATTCTCAGTCTCACTCCGCAACGAAAAAATAGATGCCGAGGCTACGGACCTTGAATACATGGGCTTGGAGCACATCGAGTCTTGGACCGGGAAGCGCATTGATGACGAAACGGCGTTCAGCGAAGGCGTTGCGACCCGGTTTGTTAAGGATGATGTGCTGTTCGGAAAACTTCGTCCCTACTTAGCCAAAGTCTATTTGGCTAGCAAAGAGGGTATGGCGACAACCGAAGCACTGGTCCTGACCGCTGAATCTGCTTTGGCGCCCAAATTTTTGAAGTACCTGCTTCTGTCAGGAAAGTTCATTGACGCCGTATCCGGTGCATCGTTTGGTGCCAAGATGCCTCGGGCGAATTGGGAGACGATTGGCGGCCTGCCTATCTTGTTGCCGTCAATCGCTGAACAGCAACAAATCGCCGCCTTCCTGGACTGGAAAACCAGCCAGATCGACGCGCTGATTGCCAAGAAACAAGAGCTGCTGGACAAGCTCAAGGAAAAGCGTCAGGCCGTCATCACCCAAGCCGTCACCAAGGGCCTCAACCCGGATGCGCCGATGCGTGATTCTGGTATTGCATGGCTGGGGGATATGCCCACTCATTGGGAGGTACGGAGACTTAAGTTCTTGGCGAGTGAACCATTGATGTACGGTGCCAATGAAGCTGCAGAGCTGGATGACCCCACATTGCCGCGTTACATACGTATCACAGATGTCAAAGACGATGGAACTTTGCACGATGATACTTTTCGTTCTTTGCTACAGGAAGTCGCTGCACCATACCTACTCAAAGAAGGAGACATTCTGCTTGCACGCAGTGGCGCGACTGTTGGGAAGAGCTTTCAATACTTAGAAACCTGGGGTATTGCAGCTTACGCTGGCTATCTAATTCGGTTTCGCGTGGATGCAAAACTAGTTCGTGCAAGGTTTGCTTACTATTACATGCGCTCAGAGCACTACTGGGCCTGCATCAATGCGTCACTTATTCAGGCGACCATCCAGAATTTCAGCGCGGAGAAATACGCCAATTTAAACCTGCCACTTCCAACGTTGGACGAGCAATCAAAAATTGCCGAAAAGATTGATAAGGAAGTTGTCAAATTTGATGCGCTTGAAACGGCAGCTAAGAACGCCATCACCCGCCTCACCGAGTACCGCACCGCCCTGATCACCGCGGCCACCACTGGCAAGATCGACGTGCGGCACGTCAAAATACCTGCATCCCCTTGATGGAGCCCTGAGCCATGCGCCTACTGCACTACCTCGAAATCGAAAATTTCAAACGCTTTGGCGATAAGCAGCGGATTGAGTTAGACCATCCTGCGGTGCTGATTGGTCCCAATAACTGTGGCAAAACCAGTGCCATTCAGGCGTTGGCCTTGTGGTCACAGGCGGTCAAGACCTGGTACGACGTGCGCAAGGACTCATCTGCCAAAGAGCGCACTGCCACGGCGCTGAACCGGCTGAACATCGTGGCGGTGCCGGTGCAACGCACCCGCTTCTTTTGGCACAACACCAATGTGCGGGCGGGCACCAAAGACATTCCACTGACGATTACGGTGGGCATTGAGTTCAAAGGCCAGGTATTGGCATTGCCCATGCGCTTTCGCAACCAGGGAGATGAACTGGTGTATTGCACCCCTGATGAATCGGTGGCGGCCAACCTGGAGTTTTTGAAGCATGCTGCGCTGATCAATGTGGAATTGCTGTACCCCATGTCGGGTCTGGAGACCGAAGAGCCGATTTTGCAGCCGGGCCGCATTGACGTTTTGCTGGGTCAGGGGCAAACCGCACAGGTGCTGCGCAACCTGTGCCTGATGGTGGCCAAAGACACGCCCGATGACTGGAAAAGTATTGTGAAGCTGATGCATCGCTTGTTCAATGTGAAGCTGGATACGCCTCAGGAAACCTCGCGCGGCGCTATCGAGATGCGCTACAAGCAGCCGGGTGTGCGTGAGGCGCTGGACGTGTCGTCCAGTGGGCGTGGCTTCCAGCAGATGCTGCTGATTTTTGCCTACCTGTACTCGCACAAGGGCAGCGTGCTACTGGTGGACGAGCCCGATGCACATCTGGAAATTTTGCGGCAAAAACAAGTCTATGTGCTGCTGCGCGACATTGCCTCTGAAAACCAGTCGCAGGTGGTGATGGTGACCCATTCGGAGGTGATTCTGGACGAGGCGCTGGACAAGAACCTCACGCTTTTGATGGAAGGCCAGACGGATGATCTGGCGCGCAAGCCGGAAATTCGCAATAGCCTGAAGCATTTTGGTGCAGACCACTACATCAAGGCCCGCGAGCGTGGTTATGTGCTGTATGTGGAGGGCGGCACCGATGTGGATATGCTGCGCGCCCTGGCCGAACGGCTGAAGCACCCGATTGCGGGGGTGTGGGATGAGCGGACCAATACTTTTTATGTGCAAAACAATTACCCTGATGTTTCGCTGGAGAGTGAGCTGGAGCGGGTAGAGGGCGGTTTTGGCGTGACGCCGCGTGTTCATTTCAATGGCTTGAATAACCTGCTGCCGGACCTCAAGGGGTTGGCCATTCTGGACAACGATGGCCAGAATCGGAAAAATAGCATTGAAGGCCGCCTGACCCTGACCTACTGGCGGCGCTACGAGGCAGAAAACTACTTTGTCACGCCGGATGTACTCAGGCGCTATGCCCTCGGGGACAAAGCGGTGCCGCAGTTGTTTGATGCTTCAGAACTGGAGGTGGATGAAGTACTGGATGCGCTGGTGCGGGAGCAGGTTTTTGAATCGGTCGATGCGGATTTCCAGGCCTGGAAACAGGCGCCGCCCGAGGCAGCGCGCATAGTGTGGGAGGCCACCACCCAGCGGCTCAAACTCAGCACGTTTGCTGAAGAGTTTTTCAGGCGCTTGGCTGGACGCATGGGCGGCAGCATGCTGCTGACCAAGGGGGAGTTGCATCGCCTGGTGGCTATGGTGGACCCCAAGACGATTGCGGCCGAGGTCAGCGAAAAGCTTGATCTGTTGCACAGCCTCTTCACGGCGGCGGTGCCGCTGGCAGAAATAGAAGCCTAAAAAACGAGGCCCGCCTCCTTATGAAAAAACATACCGAAGCCCGGCTGGAAGATGCCATTGTGGACAGCCTGACCCAGCAGGGCGGGTATGTAGCGGTGGACTACCGCACGGGCGCAGCCGCTGGCCGCTATGACAAGGCGCGGGCGCTGGACCCGGCTCAGGTGCTCGGCTTTATCCAAGCCACCCAGCCCAAGGTCTGGCAAAGCCTGCAGGCCATCCACAAGGGCGAGACGGATAAGGTGGTGCTGGACCACTTGGTGAAAGAGTTGGACACCAAGGGCATGCTCAAGGTGCTGCGTCAGGGCTTTAAGTGCTATGGCAAGAAGCTGCGTGTGGCGGTGTTTGCACCCAATAACGCTATGAACCCGGACACACTCGCGCTGTACGGCCAGAACGTGTTGAGCGTGACGCGCCAGTTGTATTACAGCGAGGCGCATAGCAAGTCGCTGGACTTGGTGCTGTTTTTCAACGGCCTGCCCATTGCCACCGTGGAACTGAAGAATCCGCTGTCGGGCCAGACGGTGGAAGACGCCAAGAAGCAATACAAAAAAGACCGCGATCCGCGCGAGCTGCTGTTTGAGTTTAAGAAACGGACGCTGGTGCATTTTGCGGTGGACCAGGACCAGGTGTTCATGGCCACGCGCCTGAGTGGTGACAAGACGCACTTCTTGCCTTTTAACTTGGGTGACCACGGGCATGCAGGTAACCCGCCCGCCGCGGACGGCGGCTACCGCACAGCCTATTTATGGCGTGAGGTGTGGCAGCGTGACAGTTTGCTGGATATCTTGGGTCGCTTCATGCATTTGCAGGTGGAAGAGAAGCGCATCCTTACCGATGAGGGCATCAAGAAGATCACCAAAGAGACGATGATTTTTCCGCGCTACCACCAGTTGAACTCGGTGCGCCGGTTGGTGGCCCATGCTTCAGCGCATGGACCGGGGCGCAACTACCTGGTGCAGCACTCGGCGGGGTCTGGCAAGTCCAACTCCATTGCCTGGCTGGCCCACCGCTTAAGCAGTCTGCACGATGCCAATGACAAGAAGGTGTTTGATTCCGTGATTGTCATCACCGACCGGCGTGTGCTGGACCAGCAGTTGCAAAACACCATTTACCAGTTTGAGCATAAACAGGGCGTGGTGCAAAAGATTGACGAAGACACGCGCCAACTGGTGGAGGCGCTGGCCAATGGCACGCCGATTGTGATCACCACGCTGCAAAAGTTTCCGTTTGTTGCCGAGACGCTGGAGAAGCTGCGCCAAGAGGGGCAAGAGGGCGTTGCCATCGCCACCAAGGACAGACAATTTGCGGTGATTGTGGACGAGGCGCACAGCTCGCAGTCCGGCGAGAGTGCGATGGAGCTTAAAGGCGTGCTGAACGCGGACCGCATTGAGCAAGAAGCGGCAACCTACGCACGGGACCATGGGCTGGATGCTGACGACGATGCCGACCAACTGGCTGGCGTGGTGCGCGAGATGTTGAAGCGCGGCAAGCAGCCCAACCTGAGTTTCTTTGCATTTACCGCCACACCCAAGTACAAGACCAAGAAGGTGTTTGATGAACCAGGCGCGTCCGGTGAAGCGCCTTTTCATCTGTACACCATGCGCCAGGCGGTTGAAGAAAAATTCATTCTGGACGTGCTAAAAAATTACATCACCTACGAGGCCTATTTCCGGCTGGTCCAGGTGGGTGACGATGATCCACATGTGGAGCGCAAGAAGGCTGCCCGTGCCTTGGCGCGGACGCTCACTTTCCACGAGGTCAACCTGCGCACCAAGACCGAGGTGATGGTGGAGCACTTCCGCACCCATGTACGGCACAAGATAGGTGGCCGCGCCAAAGCCATGGTGGTGACCGATGGTCGCTTGCATGCGGTGCGCTACAAGCAGACGTTTGACAACTACATTGCCGAGAAGGGCTACACAGATGTGAAAACCTTGGTGGCCTTTTCTGGCACCGTGGAGGACCCCAATTTCCCTGACAAGAGCTGGACCGAGGTGGGCATGAACGGCGGCATCAAGGAAAGCGAGCTGCCCGAAAAGTTTGACAGCCACGAGTACCAGGTGTTGCTGGTGGCCGAGAAGTACCAGACCGGGTTCGATCAGCCCTTACTACACACCATGTATGTGGACAAGAAGCTGACCGGCTTGCAGGCGGTGCAAACGCTGTCGCGCCTGAATCGCACCTGCGCGGGCAAGGAAGATACCTTTATCCTGGACTTTCGCAACAAGCCGGAAGAGATTTTCAAGGCCTTTAAACCCTACTACGAAGATACGCCAACCGATCCGCTGACTGACGCACAGCACCTGTACCGCTTGCATCACCAGATTGAAGAGACGGGTCTGATTTATGAGGAAGAAGTAAAAGCCTTTTGCGCGGTGTACTTTAGGCCTCGCCGCAAAGAAACGTTGCAGGACCATGCAGCCATGAACGGCGTGCTGGATCAGGCGGTAGAGCGTTTCAAGGACCGGGACGAGGAAGAGCGCGAGGAGGTGAAGGCGCTGCTGGTGAACTTTCGCAACCTGTATGCCTTCTTGTCGCAGGTGATTCCATACCAGGATTCGGACCTGGAGCAGCTCTACACCTACCTGCGCTTCTTGCTGACCAAGTTACCTCGACGTGAAGATGGCGGTGAGGTGCATTTGGAGGATGAAGTGGAGTTGCAGTACTACCGACTGCAAAAGATCAGCGAAGGCCAGATCGACTTGACCAAGGGCGACGGTCTGCCACTCAAAGGACCGGGTGACGTGGGCACGGGACAGGGTGATCAGGACATCCGCCTGTCGGAACTCATTGACATCTTGAACCAGCGCTTTGGCACCGACTTTACCCAAGCTGACCAGCTTTTCTTTGACCAAATTCAGGAAGAAGCGGTAGAGAGCGATGCGTTACGCCAAGCTGCGGTGACCAACTCGAAGGACGACTTCCGCTATGTGTTCGAAAAGGCCTTCGAGGGGTTGGTAATTGATCGCATGGAAGGCAATGAAGAAATTTTTGGCAAGCTGATGGGCGATGGTGAATTCCGCAAACTGGCGGTGGAGCACTTGTTGCACAAGGTGTACGGCGCGCTGCGGGGGTCCAAGAACGACGGATTAGATTCATAGCCAGAGCCCATGCGCGTTCGTGACCCTTTGAATTTATGCGAAATCCGGCGCTAGCCACCGTAAAACGTGCGTAAGCAGCTACTTATTTGATAGCAAATATGCCCGACTTCCGATTTACAGTGTCTTTTGTATTGGACACAAAACCAATGGGTGGCTATCATTGGTAGTCATCAATTGAGGAGCCCACCATGGACACCGCACGCCTTTTTCAATCGGGCCGCAGCCAAGCCGTTCGGCTGCCCAAGGAGTACCGCTTTGCCGGCACTGAGGTGGTCGTCAAGCACTTTGGCAATGGCGTGTTGCTGTTGCCCGTGGATGACCCCTGGCAAACGCTGGAAGCCGGGCTGGCTGCTTTTGAGCCGGGTTTTGTATTGACGCGCCAGCAGCCTGAAGAGCAAGTGCGGGCCGAGATCAGCCCATGATCCTGCTCGACACCAACATTTGCATCTACATCATCAACGCCAAGCCCCCGGCGGTGCTGGCCCGTTTTCAGCAGTACCGGATGGGTGACATCGGCTTGTGCAGCGTGGTGGCTGCTGAGCTGGCATTTGGCGTGGCCAAAAGTGGCTCGGTGCGCAACCGGCAAGCGCTGGAGATGTTTTTGGCCCCTCTGACCATCCTGCCTTTTGACGCTGCGGCCATCTGGGCCTATGGCGACTTGCGCGCTGATCTGGAGCGCCGTGGCACCCCCATTGGCTCCTTGGACACCATGATTGCCGCCCATGCCCTGAGCCAGCAGGCCATGCTGGTCACCAACAACACCCGCGAGTTTGCCAAGGTGCCGGGCTTGCAACTGGACAACTGGGTCGCAGCCGCCTGATCGTACCGCTATCGGTCAACGCCAGATTCGCCTTCAAGCCCTCAAACCACCCCCACCACCGGATACCGCATCCAAGACGGCTCCCTGAAGCGTTGTCCGTGGGTGAAGATGAAGCCCAGCACGGCTTTCTGGTCGCAGAGCAGGGCGGGGTGGTCCAGCTTCCAGTGTTCAAACTGGGCCTTTAGCTCCGGCTCGTCGCGCAGCATTTCCAGTGCCGTGTCTTCAAAGGCGTAGTCGGAAAATCCCTCTTTCTTCTCCAGCACGCTGTTGAAAAAGCCCCAGCGAAAAAAGCTGTCGTGGCCCTGGGGTTCCAGTGTTTCGATGGCGTAGCGGGCCTGGGGCTGATCCAGGTGGACGAGGACGTCGCCGGCACGCGCCAGCACGGTTTCGGTGTGGGTGCTGAGGCTGACTTCGTCGTGGAACATGTGGCCTTCGTAGGGCTGGGGGCGGGTGCGCACCGATTCGATGCGGTAGCTGCGCACGCTCAAGGTCTGGTCGCTGGCCAGGCGTTCCAGTTGCACCTTGTTCCATTGCAGGCGCTCCAGCACTTCGCGCCAGGCCTGCGGGATCAGGTAGGCCTTGGGGGTGTCGATCACAACCTCTTCGGTGCAGCGGCCGTAAAAGGTGATTTCTTTTTCCCAGGGCTGGTTGCGGTCATACGTCAGACGCGCATAGGTACCCAGCAGGCTGGGGCGGTAGACCGCCTTGAAGCCTTGGAAGCGCACGGGGGTGGGGCGTGTGGTGTCGATCTTCCAGAGCACCGGCCATTGCCGCCGCTGCATCGCCGCTTGCCTGTCTTGGGCGCGCAGGCTCTGGATGTGCGCGGCGTGGTGCACGGTGTAGTCCAGCACGGTGTCCACCAACGCCCGCATGGACGCGTAGCGCTGGCCGTAGGGTTTGAGCATATGGGTTTCGGGCATGAAACCGATGGTGTGGTGCAGCGCGGCGTAGCCGGTGGAAAAGCGGGGCACCTCCAGCGTGTGTTCAATGCCATCGTCGGGGATGTCCTGGACGGTGTGCACGTAGGGCACGATGGGCCAGCCGCGCTGCTCCATGGCTTGGTTGATGGCGGGCAGCATGGTGTCGCGCAGGTAGGGCCCCAGGTCAGAGCCCAGCTTGTCCGTTTGCGTGTGGATCAGCGTCATGGTGTGCTGGTAGTCCGCACCGTTGGAGGTATGGGTGTCCACCATGACATCGGGGTCCCAGTCGGTGAAGAAGCGGGTGAAGGCCTGCGCCGCCAGGCTGTCGCATTTGATGAAGTCGCGGTTCAAATCCAAATTGCGCCCGTTGGCCCGAAAGCCAAACAGTTCGGGGCCGAGTTGGTCGGTGCGCGAGGTGTTGCCGCGGTTTATGCAGCCGTCCACGTTGTACACGGGGATGAACAAAAACACGGTGTCGCCCAGCGCCGCCCGCCGCTCGGGCTGGGTGCAAAAGTCCCGCACCAGTGCCATGCAGCTGTCGATGCCCTCGGGCTCACCGGGGTGGATGCCGTTGTTGTTGAAGAAGACAGGCCGCCCTGCGGCCTGAAGCTGCTCGCGCGCCAACACGCCGTCGGCGGTGACCACGCCCGCGTGGATCGGGACGCCGTTGTCTGACAGGCCGATCTGGAAGAAGCGCAGCACGCCGGGAAAATGGGCCTGCAGGGCTTCGTAAAACGCAATGCATTGCGCCCAGGTTGTGGTCTGGTTGTGGTTGCCCGCCTCGTAGGGTGTGGGGAACGGGTCTTGTGGTAGGTGGGGCATAGGTGATAGGGGGTGAGGTGGGTTGCCGACTCAAGTGCGGGTTGCTTGCGGCGCGGGTTTGCGCAGGGCGATGGTGGCCCCCAGGCAACTGAGTGCGCAGCCCAGCAGCAGGTAGCCCGTGGGTTGGGATTCGCCAATAAAAATCGACCCCAGCCCACCCACCGCCGGGAACAAGGCCACCATGTAGTTGCTGGCGGCAGCACCGATGCGCTCCACCAGTTTCAGGTAAAACAGCCAGGCCAGGCAGGACGCAACCAGGGTGAGGTAGAGCAGGGCGCCCACATAGTGCAAGGCGGGATCAAAGGCAAAAGGCGTTCCGCGCAGCAGCACATACACCAGCATGAGCAGGGCCGCCACGGCAAACCCGCAGGTGTTGGCATACAGGGGGTGGATTTTGTGCTGGGCGTTTCGGGCCGAGCACACGTCGCCCAACGAAGTGAGCAGGGTTCCGAGCACGGCAAAGCCCAGGCCCAGCAGCGTATGGGCGCCGGTGTCTTGCTGCAGGAGGGGAACCACCAGAACCGCAACCCCGCCTGCGCCCAGCGCGCCGCCCAGGAACACCGCAGGTCGCAGGGTTTGGTTGAGAAAGAGACCCAGCATCAGCGGTGTGCTCAGGGTCTTCAGGGAAAACACCAAAGTCACCAGGGCGGCGGGTACCCAGGTGGTGGCGTAGTACAGCAGCAGGTAGCTCAGGCAGAGGTTCAGCAGGCCAAAGCCAAACAGAAAAAATCCGTCTCCCCGCCGGGGTCTGCCCGCCGGTTTCAGGGCCCAGGTCAACACCAGGAATACCAGTGCCGTTGCCGCCAGCCGGTACAGCAGCGACAACTCCAAAGCCACGGTGTGGCCCTGAACTTTGACGGCAATAAAGTTCAAGCCCCACGCCAGCAGGCAAAAGGCATACATGAAGGCATTCACGGTGGGAGCGTTTTCCTGTTTGGATGGGGCTGGCGTGCACGCGCCTTAGGCTGGGCGGCACAAGCTTCCCATCTTAAACATAGCTTGGTTGATGGAGTCTGCGTAAATTCCACTGAGAATGGAGCCCATGCCTACCACTTTCCGGAAAATACGCGCAGGTCTTACCAATTGGCCCCTGTCCCTGCATTTCAAACGGCTTGGCGCCTTGAAAAAACTTTGCCAGGGCTTCACCCTGATCGAAATGCTGGTGGTGATCGCCGTCATTGCCATTCTGGCCATGATGGCCATGCCCAGCTACCAAGGGAAGATTCTGCGCGACCAGATTGTGGAAGGCAGTGCCTTGGCAAACATTGTTAAAACACCCGTGGCCAACTATTGGACAAGCACCAAGTCATTTCCGCCAGACAACGCCGCTGTGGGGCTGCCTGTGGCAGACAAGATTGTCAACAACCTGGTGCAATCCGTCACGGTGCAGGACGGCGCGATTCACATCACCTACGGCAACCGCGCCAGTGGGGCTCTGAAAAACAAGGTCTTGACACTTCGTCCGGCGGTGGTGGAGGATGCCCCCATCGTGCCTCTGGTCTGGGTGTGTGGATCCGCCAAGGGGCCTGAAAAAATGACGGTCTGGGGGGACGATAAAACCAATATTCCCCAGGAATATCTGCCGCTCAACTGCCGTTAAATGCCCCGAAGCCAAGTTATGAAGTGGAGACCGTGAAATTGTGTTTGAGCCGCTGTTGCTATTCCTGTTGGATGGTTTGCTTATTGGGGCGCGGTGCTGGTGTTTGCCACCACCCGCAGCAAACGCCCTTTGGCATGGTCCGTCAGCACATAGAGCCAGCCGTCCGGCCCCTGGCGCACGTCGCGGATGCGTTCGCCCGCATCTGCCAGCAGCTTGTGTTCGCGCAGCACCCGGCCCTGGAAGGGCGTGGATAGCTCGATGCGGTCCAGGTAGCCGAACTTGAGAGAGCCGACAAACAGGTTGCCCACCCAGGCCCGGCCATACCGTTCGCTGCTCAAAAACGCCATGCCCGACGGCGCGATGGACGGCACCCAGTAATGCAGCGGCTGCTCCATACCCGCCTTGGCCGTGATGCCCTCACCGACTTTGCCGCCGCCATAGTTCTCTCCATAGGTGATGACTGGCCAGCCGTAGTTACGGCCCTTTTGCGGCAGGTTGATTTCATCCCCGCCTTGGGGGCCGTGTTCATGCGTCCACAGGGTGCCGTCGGGCGCGAGTGTGGCGCCCTGGATGTTGCGGTGGCCGTAGGACCAGATTTCGGGCAGGGCACCGGTCTGTTTTACAAAGGGGTTGTCGGGCGGCACCGAGCCGTCTTTGCCGATGCGGATGATTTTTCCCAGGTGCTTGTCCAGTTTTTGCGCGTCTTCCCTGTGCGTAAAGCGCTCTCCTAAGGTGAGGAACAGCAGCCCGTCGGGTTGGCCCTGGGTGCGGCTTTCGACGATGCGGCAGCCAAAGTGCTGCAGGCTGATCACCTTGGGTTGTTGGCTGAAAAGCACCTTCACGTCTTCCAGCCGGGAGCGGTCGTCGGCCAGGCGGGCGCGGGCCAGTGCTGTGCTGCTGCCGCGCATGCCGACCTCGGAAAAGCAGAAATACAGGGTGCGGTTGTGGGCAAAGTCGCTGTCTGGCACCAGGTCCAGCAGGCCGCCCTGTCCGCCTGTGGCGACTTCGGGCACGCCTGCCAGGGGCTTGCCCACCGTACCGCTGGCCTCCACCACCCGCATCCGCCCCGGTCGTTCGGTGATAAGAAAGCGTCCCTCGGGCAAAAATGCGACGGCCCAGGGGTGCTCCAGACCGGACGCCACCACCTCGGCACGCACGGATTGCGCCCTGGCGATGGGTGCGGCGCCCAGCAGCGCCAACAGAAGCAGACACATTCTTGAGGAGAAGACGGGGACCATGGCAAGCTCCTGGGGGCAAAGCGGGGCATCCATACTAGTCTTGCGCCGGTAGACGTGCTGGGCGTGGGGATTTGCAGTTAAAAATGCCTGCAGCCCCCGTTGAATATGCGTAAGCAGCTACTATTTTGATAGCGACTATGGCGTGGATTGGGGTGCCGCTTTATTCTGTGGAATAGGGCAAGAGCCTGGACGTTTTCGCCCGGGTTCCGCCAAGTTTAATCATGGGTGAGCTGTGGCAGGCGCTTGCTGTGGCCGGTGTGGGGCAATCGGTTCGACGCCTGCACGGCATTTTCCGATGTACCCAGCTTGAACACCGACACCGCTTGCGCCAGACGTTGCGCCTGGTCGCGCAGGCTCTCCGCGGCGGCTGCGGATTGCTCCACCAGTGCCGCGTTTTGCTGTGTCATCTGGTCCAGCTCATTGACGGCGGAGTTGACCTGGCCAATGCCGTCGGACTGCTCGGCGGATGCCGCGGTGATCTCGCCAATGATGCTGCTGACCCGCTGGACGGAGTCCACAATCTCGCCCATGGTGCTGCCGGCGGTTTGGACCAGCAAGGCGCCGGACTCTACTTTTTCCACCGACGCGCCGATCAGTGACTTGATTTCCCGGGCCGCCTCGGCGCTGCGTTGCGCAAGGCTGCGCACTTCGCTGGCCACCACGGCAAATCCGCGCCCCTGCTCACCGGCGCGGGCGGCTTCCACGGCGGCATTCAGGGCCAGAATGTTGGTCTGGAAGGCGATGCCGTCGATCACGCTGATGATGTCGGCAATTTTTTTGGAGCTGTGGTTGATCTCGTTCATGGTGGTGACCACCTGGCCCACCACCGTGCCACCGCGCGCCGCCACCTCGGCGGCCGATGAGGCGAGGTGATTGGCCTGCTGTGCTGCATCCGCAGACTGCCGCACGGTCCCGGTGAGCTGCTCCAGACTGGACGCGGCACGCTGCAGGTTGCTGGCGGTTTGCTCGGTGCGCACGCTCAGGTCCTGGTTGCCGCTGGCGATTTCGGCGCTGGCGGTGCCGATGCTGTCCACCGATAAACGCACCTGCGACAGTGCTTGTACATAGCGCTGGCGCATGCCTTCCACCTCGTTGACCAAGGCGCCTATTTCATCGCGCCGGTCGTTGTAAAAGGCCCGCGTCAGGTCTCCTTGGGCCACTGCGGTGATCGCCTTGGTCAGCTCGCCCAGCGGGGCGCTCACGGTGCGCCGCACCAGTATGTAGAGCCCCACTCCCAGCAAAGCGGCGGTGGCCGCCAGCAGCGCCCAGATCATCCGCATATTGGTCCAGTATTTGGCCATGGACTCGCTTTCGGAAATCTCAGCCACATACCAGCTGTTTCCCGCCTGGGTCTTGCGCATGACGGCCCACCGGTCGTCCTGTTTGGCGCCGAGCAGCGCCTGTGCATTTCGGACATAACCATCGGGTGCGGCAGCCAGATCGGCCAGGAATTTTTCGGCCTGCGGGTAAACCTCCAGCACTTTCTTGCCTTTGGCGCTGGGGTGCACCGCAAACCGGGCGTCGGACAGGGCCCCCGGCGCGTCGATGAGGTAGATGCCCCCCGATTCAAAGAAGCGGTTCTCTGCGGTCTGCTTTTCCAGAGCCGCCTGCTGCAGGGAAAAATCATTGCCCACAAAGAAGATGCCAATGACGGTGCCTGCCGCGTTTTTGATGGGCGCATAGTGGGTGAAGTAGAACTTGCCGAACAGCATCGCCGAGCCGGTGTAGGTTTGGCCTGCCAGAACCAATTTGTAGGCCGGGTGGGTGCGCTCCAGCACGGTGCCAACGGCGCGTTCCCCGTCCTCTTTTTTGAGCGAGGTGGTTATGCGCACGAAGTCATCCCCCTTTTTGGCAAATACCGTTGCCACTCCGCCGCCCGTGTCTCGGGCGAATTTGTCAACGGCGCTGGTATCGTTGTTGACTGCGGCGCCAAAGCTCGTCAGCTCACCGGAGGCCTCATTCAGGATTGGCGCGGGGTCGAAATCCTGTCGGAAGGTGCTGAAGGACCGAAGCACCTGCTCGCGGCTGGTCTGGTCGGCGGAATCCGCCGCGCTGACCAGGCTTTGGACCCGCTCCGCCACCGAGGTTTGCATCAGGGCATGGGTGCTTCTTTGCTCCAGCGCGCCGATGGCAAGGCTGACCGCCAGGAATACCACAGCCAGCCCGGAGAGCGACAACAGTGCCAGTTTGCGTGCGACGGACTGGCTTTGAGTGCTGGAGTGTTCCATGGGATGTCCTTTTTTAAGCGTTTGGAGGGGGACTCCTCCACCGCAAGTCTAACGGCGTTCGCTATCGCGAGTCCAGATCCACGGTGATCTCTTGTTCAAACAGTTCCACCGCCGTCTGGGCGACCTGCATGGTGTCAAAGTAGGCATAGGCCCCGACGCCGACGGCGCCCAGCAAAGGTACAAAACGCGCCGCCCCCTTGCTGATGGCCACCTGGGTGAGTTTGATGCCCAGATTTTTTGCCAGGGTCTGCAAAACGCTCAGGGTGGTTTGCTGCACCACCACGCGTTCACCCACCCGCACCACCACGTCACGGAACAACTGGGCCGAGACATGTTTGAACAGGCAGTACAGCATTTGCTCTCGGCCCAGGGTTTTTTGCTGGCCGTACACGCTGGCAATGTCGGACACCATTTGTGCCTGTAGTTTCCAGACCCCCACCAGTTCCGGCAAGACGGTGAGCCAGCCCAGGAAGCCGGGGGGCAGGGACAGGGAGGCCGACAGCAGGCTGGCCTTGCGCGCCGCAGCGCGGCTGATGGCATGGGCGCGCTGTGCGGGTTGGTCCAGGGCTTGTTCCTGGCTGGGGGGGACTTGCAGCACCAATTCAAAAATGGCGTCTGAAAGCGCGGATGGGGATTGCGGGGGCGGCTTAGCCATGCCGTGGTACCTCCCGGCGCAAGGCCGCCGCGTTGTCTTCGGCGGGGCGGCGGGTCTTGCGGTTGTAGAGGGGGTGCAGTTCGTCCTTCAGCCGGGCTTCCAGGGCGAAGGCCTCCATTTCGTTTGCCGTTTCGCGCCACTCCACGCGGCGCACCGCCTGTGTGATGCGCATCTCCCGCGCCACCTTGGGGGCGGACTGGAAATGCCACAGGACTCTGGCGCGCAGGTTGCTGGCCTTGCCAATGAACAGCGGCCTGGGCTCCCCACCCCATAACAAATACACGCCGGTGGTTTCGGGGATGTCGGTCACCGGGGTTTGCAGTTGTGGCGGAACAGGGGCGGCGCCTTGCAGCAAGGCGCCGGCCTCGCGGCGCAGCACCTCCACCCCCAGTTCTTGTGCGGCCAGGGCGAGCCATGCCAGCACCACGTCCACATCGCCCATGGCGCGGTGGCGGGCCTGGTTGTGCAGGCCGTGGCGTTGGGTGATGGCGTCCAGCCCGTGGCCTTTGTGCTGCGGGTACAACTTGCGCGAGAGGCGCACCGTGCACAGGGTTTTGACCTGCAGCTTGGTACCCATGCGCTCCAGTGCGTTTTGCACAAAGCTGTGGTCAAAGCGCACGTTGTGCGCGACAAAAACCGCACCGTCCAGCAATTCCAGCAGCGGCTGGGCCACGGCTTCAAACGGGGGCGCGTGGGCCACCATGGCGTCGCTGATGCCGGTGAGGGACTGAATGAAGGGCGATATGGGCACGCCGGGGTTGACCAGCGTGCTCCAGCGGGCCACCTCGACCCCGTTTTCCACGCGCACCGCGGCGATTTCGGTGATGCGGTCATGCACCGCGCTGCCTCCGGTGGTTTCCAGGTCCAGCATGACAAAGCAGGGCAACATAGAAATGGAGGGCGCGCGCGGGTTAAACAATGTCGATGGCATGGATGGAAAACTGGCCCGCTTTGCGGTCGGCAAAATAACGCAACAAAGTTTCCTTGACGGTGCGAAAGGCAATCTCGTCCCAGGGAATCTCGGCTTCGGAAAAAAGTTGGGCCTCCATGGTTTCGATGCCGGGGTTGAATACGTCACTGAGCAGCTGGGCACGGTAGAACAGGTGCACCTGGCCTACGCGGGGCACATTGACGATGGAGAACAGGCCTTGCAGCTCAAACTGGGCGCCGGCTTCTTCGTCGGTTTCGCGCGCGGCGCCTTCGGCGGTGGTCTCGTTGAGTTCCATGAAGCCGGCCGGCAAGGTCCATTTGCCCAAACGTGGTTCGATATTGCGTTTGCACAGCAAGACCTTGTCACCCCAGTGGGGCACGGTGCCCACCACATTCAGGGGGTTTTCGTAATGGATGGTGATACACGCCGGGCAGACCGCCCGTTGCTTGGTGTCGCCGTCGTCGGGGATGCGGTACACCACGGCGGTGCCGCATTCTCTGCAATGTTTGATGGGGCTGCGCAGCATGGTTCCTCTCAGATGGTGGTGGATTTGGCGTGCTTTTCAATCAAGGCGCGGGCCTGGTGGCGGGGCGGGGACAGGCCGGGTAAGCGAACTGTACTGCAATGTGCCTTGGCGAGTGGGCTGTGCCCATGTCCTGCACCCTGGCTACTCCACACGCACTTGAAGGGAGGGGAGCCCGGCAATGGTGCCGGTCAGTGTGTCGCCACGCAGCACAGCGCCCACACCAGCGGGGGTGCCGGTGTAAATCAGGTCACCGGGCTGCAGGGTCCAGGCGGCAGACAGTTGTTCGATGGATTCGGCAATGTTCCAGATCAGCTGGGCCACCGTGCTGCGCTGGCGGTCGATGCCATTGACCTGCAAGGCAATCTCGGCCTGCCCGATGCCGGGCACCTGCGCGGCGGGGGTAATGGCGCCAATGGGGGCCGAGTGGTCAAAACCCTTGCCGATGCACCAGGGGCGGCCCTGCTTTTTCATGTCGTTTTGCAGGTCGCGCCGGGTCATGTCCAGGCCCACGGCGTAGCCATAAATATGCTGGTGCGCATCCGCCGCCAGGATCTGGCTGCCGCCCACACCGATGGCGACCACCAGCTCCACCTCGTGGTGCAGATTGCTGGTGAGGGTAGGGTAGGGCATCACGGCCATGCTGCCCGGCTCGGCCACCAGCACGGCGTCGGCGGGTTTCAGGAAGAAAAACGGCGCTTCACGGCCGGTGTGGCCCATCTCAAGCGCATGGTCCTCGTAATTGCGGCCCACGCAGTAGATGCGGTGGACAGCAAAGCGCTCGGTCAGCCCGACCACGGGCACAGACACGGGGGCGGGAGGCGGGAATACGTAAGACATACGCAGCTTTCTGGAAAGGGGGCCGGGGAGGGGGCTGGGGTCAGGCCGATTTGGCGACCAGGTCAAAGTGTTCCACCACGGGCGGGCTGGCGAAGAAGGGGCCTACGATGGCGCGCCACTGGGTGAAGGCTTCGGACTGGCGAAAACCCACGGTGTGGTCCTCCAGGGTGTCCCAAAAAATTTGCAGGATGTAGCGCTCGGGGCTCTCAATGCCCTTGTTCACCTTGAAGCCCTGGCAGCCTTGGGCATGGCCAATCACCGTATTCAATCCACGCTGGATGGCTTCTTCAAAAGCGGCGTTTTGACCGGGGTGAATGCGGATGTCGGCAAGTTCGAGAATCATGGAAAGCTCCTGTTATGGGGGGGGGAAGTGGGGACTGGCGCGCTTGTGCAACGCAAGGCGTCGATGGTAGCGGGCTTGCAGCTATCCTTTGCGCCATGAACATCCCAATGAAATCCGGCGACAGGGCAGGTGCTCCCTGGCATACCGATTGGCTGATCCCGCAATGGCCCGCGCCCGCAAAGGTGCATGCTGTATGCACCACCCGTGCGGGCGGCGTGTCGCCCCCACCCTATAACAGCCTGAACCTGGGGTTGCATGTGGGCGACGACGCGCAGGCCGTGCAAAGCAACCGTGAAACATTGCAAGTTGCATTAGGTGTCCGGGCTGTTTTCATGGACCAGGTGCATGGCACCGATTTATTGGAACTGCAAGCCGCAACGCCTGACGCGCTGCAGGCAGACGGCGCTTGTACGCGCGAGCCCGGTCTGGCCTGCACCGTGATGGTGGCCGATTGCCTGCCTATCTTGCTGTGTGACCAGGATGCCACCCAGGTGGCGGCGGTGCATGCCGGTTGGCGGGGTTTGGCCGGATTCCAGGGTGTGGGCGTGGTGGAGCAAATTCTTAAGCGTTTTAGGCCTCTATCCCCCGTAGAACCTGCGCAAGCAGCTATTAAAATCATAGCGTGGCTGGGGCCTTGCATCGGTCCGCAGGCGTTTGAGGTGGGCGACGAGGTGCGCTTGGCCTTTGTCGCCACGGCGCCGCAGGCCGCGCAGTGTTTCACGCCCCAGCCGTCCGGCAAATGGCTGGCCGATTTGCCCGCTCTGGCCCGGCAACGGCTGCTGGCGGCTGGCGTCAGCCAGGTGTATGGCAATGACGGTAGCGCCGACTGGTGCACCGTCGGCAACCCTTTACGGTTCTTTTCCCACCGGCGTGACCGGGTCAGCGGGCGCCAGGCCGCCGCCATCTGGCTGGACTGAAGCCGCCTGCCTTGCAGCGGCCAGCTCCGCCGCCTCGCGGGCCTGGATCGCCCGGCGCCGCGCGGGCGAGCCCATGAAGTACAGGACCAGCCCCACGGGCAAGGCCCCGTACAGCACAAAGGTAATGAGGGCGCCCAGTACGGTGCCGTTGGAGTGGGTGGCTTCGGCCACACTCATCATGAGGGCCACATACAGCCATGCGATGGGGACAAGGTACATACAGGGTTCGTTTTGCTTTCCGTCAGCTTTTTGTAGTCAATACACTGACATACTACGGCGTTAGACTAGATGCACTAAAAAACAAGGTAATGGCGTGATGCAAAACTCTCCCGATTTTTGGACCGAGGCGGCCCAACAATTTCAAAACTCCATGACCGAGAGCTGGACCAAGGCCCTGCAGTCTTTTCAGACGCTGGACCTGGGCGCCGTGAGCGCAAGCTTGCCGGGCGCAGGCCAAAAGCTTCCCGACATTCAATTTTCCCCAGAAAAACTGCAAGAGCTGCAACAGCAGTACCTGACTGACGCCTTCGGCCTGTTCAGCCAGGGCTTTGCGGCGCCCGCCGCAGACGACAAGCGTTTTTCCAACGCCGCCTGGGGCGCCAATCCCATGGCCGCGTTTTCAGCGGCGGTGTACCTGCTCAACGGCCGCACCATGCTGGGTCTGGCCGATGCCGTGGAGGCGGACGCCAAAACGCGCAGCCGTATTCGGTTTGCGGTGGAGCAGTGGATGGCGGCCGCCGCGCCCAGCAACTTCATGGCCTTCAATGCCGAAGCGCAAAAGAAAGCCATCGACACCAAGGGCGAGAGCGTTGCCAAGGGCATGCAAAACCTGGTGAATGATCTGCGCCAGGGTCATGTGTCCATGACCGACGAAAGCCTGTTTGAGGTGGGCGTCAACGTGGCCACCACCGAAGGTGCCGTGGTGTTTGAGAACGCGCTGTTCCAGCTCATCGAATACAAGCCGCTCACAGCCAAGGTGTACGAGAAGCCCTTTTTGATGGTGCCGCCGTGCATCAACAAGTACTACATCCTGGACCTGCAGCCCGACAACTCCCTGGTGCGGTATGCCGTGGCCCAGGGGCACCGCACCTTTGTGGTGAGCTGGCGCAACCCGGATGCCTCGCTGTCGGATAAAACCTGGGACGACTACATCCAGGACGCGGTCATCAAAGCGATCAACGTCACCTGTGAGATCAGTGGTTCACCCACCGTCAACGCGCTGGGTTTCTGCGTGGGTGGCACCATGTTGGGAACCGCCATGGCCGTTCTGGCGGCCCGTGGCGAGAAACCAGTGGCCAGCGCCACGCTGCTGACCACTTTTCTCGACTTCACCGACACCGGCATTCTGGATGTCTTTATTGACGAGTCCTTTGTCAAATACCGCGAAAAAGAGTTGGGCGCGGGTGGCCTCATGAAGGGGCAGGACCTGTCCTCCACCTTCAGCTTCTTGCGGCCCAACGATCTGGTGTGGAACTATGTGGTGGGCAACTACCTCAAGGGCGAAACCCCCCCGCCGTTTGATTTGTTGTACTGGAATTCGGATTCCACCAACCTGCCCGGTCCCTTTTATGTCTGGTATTTGCGCAACACCTACCTGGAAAACAACCTGGTCAAGCCCGGACGGGCGACGGTGTGCGGCGAAAAAATCGACCTGGGGCTGGTGGATGTGCCGGTGTATATCTACGGCTCGCGCGAAGACCATATCGTGCCAATCGGTGGGGCCTACGCCACCACCCAGGTACTGCCGGGCAAAAAGCGCTTTGTCATGGGCGCGTCGGGCCATATTGCGGGCGTGATCAATCCGCCCACCAAAAACAAGCGCAGCCACTGGATTCGTGCCGACGGTAAATTGCCCAAAACCCACGACGCCTGGCTGGAAGGTGCGGTGGAGCACCCGGGAAGCTGGTGGACGGACTGGTCGCTGTGGCTCCAGGGCCAGGCTGGCAAGCAAATTGCTGCACCTAAAACCTATGGCAAAGGCAAGTACAAAAGCACCATGCCGGCCCCCGGCAGCTACGTCAAAGCCAAAGCCTGAATTATTTGAATCACCACACCCAAGGAGAGAAACATGGAAGACATCGTTATCGTTGCAGCCGCCCGTACGGCCGTTGGCAAATTTGGCGGCACGCTGGCCAAAACCCCGGCCACCGACCTGGGCTCGGCTGTCATCAAAAACCTGCTGGAGCGCACCAAATTGGGCACCGACCAAATTGGTGAAGTCATTTTGGGCCAGGTTCTGGCCGCCGGTGTGGGTCAAAATCCCGCACGCCAGTCGTTGATCAAGAGCGGTTTGGCCAAGGAAACCCCGGCACTCACCATCAATGCGGTGTGCGGCTCCGGCCTCAAGGCCGTCATGCTGGCGGCCCAGTCCGTGGCCTATGGCGACAGCGACATCGTGATTGCCGGTGGCCAGGAAAACATGAGCCTGTCGCCCCATGTGCTGTTGGGCTCGCGTGACGGCCAGCGCATGGGCGACTGGAAGATGATCGACTCCATGATCGTGGACGGCCTGTGGGACGTGTACAACCAGTACCACATGGGCATCACCGCTGAAAACGTGGCCAAGGCCCATGGCATCACCCGTGAAATGCAGGATGCACTGGCCCTGGCCAGCCAGCAAAAGGCGGCGGCGGCGCAGGATGCAGGCAAATTCGTGGACGAAATCGTCCCCTTCAGCATTGCCCAGAAAAAAGGTGATCCCATCGTCTTTGCCGCCGACGAGTTCATCAACCGCAAGTCCAATGCCGAAGTGCTGGCTGGCCTGCGCCCCGCCTTCGACAAGGCCGGTGGTGTGACCGCAGGTAACGCCTCCGGCATCAATGACGGCGCCGCCGCCGTGATGGTCATGAAAGCCAGCAAGGCCGCCGCCCTGGGCCTGACGCCCATGGGCCGCATCGCCAGTTTTGCCACCAGCGGCCTGGACCCCGCCATGATGGGCATGGGGCCGGTGCCTGCGTCGCAAAAAGCATTGGCCCGCGCGGGCTGGAATGCGCAGGACCTGGACCTGCTGGAAATCAACGAAGCCTTTGCGGCCCAGGCCTGCGCGGTCAACCAGCAAATGGGCTGGGACACCTCCAAGGTCAATGTGAACGGCGGCGCCATTGCGATTGGTCATCCCATTGGGGCGTCCGGCTGCCGTATTCTGGTCACCCTGTTGCATGAGATGCAGCGCCGCAATGCCAGGAAGGGCATTGCCAGCCTGTGTATCGGCGGCGGCATGGGCGTGGCGCTCACCATTGAGCGCTGATTTACCGTTTGTGTGTAAGGACTGCTTGAACCGCACAAGGGTCTGAGCAGCTCCTGTTTTTGTAGCAAGTAGAACCCTAAAGGAGTCAAAAAATGAGTCAAAAAATAGCTTATGTCACAGGTGGGATGGGCGGCATTGGTACCGCTATTTGCCAGCGCCTGCACAAAGAGGGTTTTAAAGTGATTGCCGGTTGTGGCCCCACACGGGATTACAGCAAATGGATCGCCGAGCAAGCCGCTTTGGGCTACACCTTTTATGCGTCGGTGGGCAACGTGGGCAACTGGGATTCCACGGTCGAGGCCTTCTCCAAGACCAAGGCCGAGCACGGCAGCATCGATGTGCTGGTGAACAACGCCGGTATCACCAAAGACCGCATGTTCCTGAAGATGACCCGCGAAGAGTGGGACATGGTGATCGAGACCAACCTGAACAGCATGTTCAATGTGACCAAGCAGGTCGCGGGCGACATGGTGGAAAAAGGCTGGGGCCGCATCATCAACATCTCTTCCGTCAACGGCGTCAAGGGCCAGGCCGGGCAGACCAACTACTCGGCTGCCAAAGCCGGTATGCACGGTTTCTCCATGGCCTTGGCGCAAGAGCTGGCCACCAAGGGCGTGACCGTCAACACGGTTAGCCCAGGCTACATTGGCACCGACATGGTCAAAGCCATCCGTCAGGAAGTGCTGGACAAGATCATTGGCACCGTACCGGTCAAGCGCCTGGGCGAGCCGGGCGAGATTGCCTCCATCATTGCCTGGTTGGCCTCCGATGAAGGCGGCTACGCCACAGGCGCCGAGTTCTCGGTCAACGGTGGTTTGCACATGGGCTAGGCCAGCTTGGGTTGGGGCGACGGCCCCATTGTCAAAAACCCCGCCTCGGCGGGGTTTTTTTGTTTCAATGCGAACTGTCAAATATTGAAATGGTTCTGGTGGGAAGCTTCTTCTGGTTGGAGCAGCCCATGTTCACCCATAGTCGAACAGTGGCCTGAATTGATGAAGCGGGGCCGTGATGACACTGTCTGATTTTATTTCCACCCATATCGAAGCCATTCTGGTGGAGTGGGATGCCTTTGCACAAAGCATTTTTTCGGCGCGCAAAGCCGACCCCGCCAAGGCGCGGGACCATGCAAAAGGCATATTGTTGGCCATTGCCGCTGCCATTGAGCGCACACAAACACCTCTTGATCAAGCTGAAAAATCCAAAGGCCACGGCCCGCTGGGAGATGTGGGCAGCCAGGCCAGTATGCACGGCATGTCCCGCCGGGCATCGGGGTTCAACCTGGTGGAGGAAGTGTCCGAATTCCGGGCCTTGCGGGCCAGTGTGCTGCGACTTTGGCGCAATGCCAATCCAGTCGCGCCACCCAGTGCCGACGAGGAGCTCATCCGCTTCAATGAAGCCGTCGACCAGGTGCTGGCCGAATCGATTGCGGGCTATTCGGTTGAAAAGGAACGTTATGCCCTGCTCCTGGACAAGCTGTTGTCGTCTTCCCCGGACCTGAACTACATCCTGGATCTGGAGGGCCGCGTCATTTACGCAAACAAGTCCCTGGCGCTTTTATGCCACCTGCCGGTGGAAGACATGCTAGGCAAGCGCTTCTCCGAACTGGGCTCCGCCACCGACAAAATTCCACAGCATTTGGCCGTGGTCATCCAGAACAAGGAAACTTTTTGCGGCGATCTGCAGTACACGAACGACTCTGGCCATGTGGTGAGCTACGAATACCTGCTGGTTCCGGTGCTGGATGAACAGGGGCAGGTCGAGGCCATTGCCGGGTCGGCACGCGAAATCACGGCGCGAAAGCAGCTGGAAGACGATATCGGTCGCGAGCGGTCGATTTCTGACACCATCATCGAGAGCGCCTCAGGCGCTTTTTTCATGATCGACCAGCAATTTCATTTGGTTCGGTGGAACAAGTACCTGCAAGAGGAAACGGGATGGTCCGATGCGCAATTGCGTGGCGGCTCCATCCTGGACAGCATCCACGGAGACGACCGGGCGCTGGCCGCCGCCAAATTCATGGCCGCTTTTGCCACCGGCTACGCCCATATGGAGGTGCGCGTGAACACGCACGAACACGGAACGCGGTATTTTCTCAAGTCGGCGCGGCGTTTCATGGTGGACAACGTGCCCTATGTGGCTGGTTTTTGTTTCGATGTCACAGACCGCAAACAAAGCGAAGAAGCGCTGGAGAAAGAGAAAATTTTCTCCGATGCGTTGATCGAGAGTATTCCTGGCGCTTTTTATGTCCTTGATATGGAAGGCAGCTTTTACCGCTGGAACAACTACCTGAATCGGCTGACCGGGCTGTCCGATCGTGCGTTGAAGCAACGGCCTTTGCTCCTGAGCATCCATGAAGAGGACAGACCGCTGGCCGCAGCGACCATCAAAGAAGCCTTTGACAACGGCTATGCCCAGGCGGAGTTGCATGTACTCACCAAAGACCGCGGTATCCGCCTATTTTTTATGACTGCGCGGCGTTTCCAGGTCGGTCGGGATACCTATTTGGTGGGGGTTGGCACGGACACCACGGAATGGCTGGCCAAGATGAAGAGCCTGGAGCACCAGGCCTGGACCGATCCGCTCACGCAGGTTGCCAACCGCAGCCATTTTCTCGACATGGCGCGCCAGGAGTTTGCACGTTGCCGTCGTTATGCGCACCCGGTTTCCCTCTGGATGATCGATATTGACCATTTCAAGACGGTGAATGACACCTATGGCCACCATGCGGGGGACATTGCCTTGCAGTCCCTGGTGTCCACCAGCCAGCAGACCTTGCGCGACTGGGACATTCTGGGGCGGATTGGCGGGGAAGAGTTTGCAGTGTTGCTCCCGGAGACCGGGGCCGAACGGGCCATGCTGGTTGCCGAACGCTTGCGCCAGGCCGTGGCGGCTTCGCGTATCGATGTGGGTGATGGCGCGTCGGTGGTTCTGACGATTTCCATCGGTATTGCCACGGTTGTGGATGATGATGTGGATTTGGAAACGCTTCTGGACCGTGCGGACCAGGCGTTGTATGAGGCCAAACGCACCGGGCGCGACAAGGTCTGTCAGTCCAAGCAAGTGCTCCTGGGCTGAGTCATTTTTACGCCACCCAGTCGTGATACGCTCAGGCGCAATAATTTGGATTCGAACTGCGCCCTGGAATGAAAAAAGAAAGCCCCCATTTTGTTGACATCCACCAGCTTCGAACCGGAATGTTCGTCGAGTTGGATGTCGGCTGGATGGCACATCCTTTTCCCACGGGCAGTTTCAAGATCAGCTCCAGCAAACAGATCGATACGATTCGCGGTCTGGGTTTGGTTCGTGTGCGTTATGTTCCAGAAAAAAGCGACCCGGAGTCCGCATCCGTTGAAGATGGGGCGGCGACAGCCTGCCGTTCGCCCTCGGATGTGCTGGCCCTGGAGCGGGCGCAGGCGGCTCAGCATGCGCAACTGCTGCGCCAGCAGCGTGCGCAGCTGTTGAGTGCGCAACAAAACAGCTTGACCGCCTGTGAGCGTCGGTTTGGCGCTGCCGTATTGCAATACCGCAAGACCCTGGAGCAGGTCAGCGCACAGCCTAAGCTGGTGGCCGAGCAATGCCACGCCATGGTGACCGGGTTTGTGGGTGAAATGCTGGCCGACGGTGAATCCGCCATCCGCCTGCTGACCGAGACCGCCGGTGACAAGTCCTCCATGCATTCGGTGAATGTGACCATTGTGTCGCTTTTGATGGGCAAAGCCATGGGGCTGAACCAGGACGATATGCAGGACCTCGGAATGGCGGCCTTTTTGCACGATATCGGCAAGACGCAGCTGCCGGACCGTGTGCGTTGGCTGGAAGAGAACTTTTCTTCGACGGAATACAAGGCCTACCAGGAGCATGTGGGGCAGGGCGTGCAGATCGGGAAGACCATGGGCCTGTCCCAGGGGGCCATGCTGGCCATTGCGCAACACCATGAACTGGTGGATGGCAGCGGCTTCCCGTCCCGCGTCAAGGGCGAAAGCATGTCGGTAGGGGCGCGGATTCTGGCACTGGTGAACCGGTACGACAATTTGTGCAACCCCAGCCGCCCCGGCGCCGCCTTGACACCCCATGAGGCCTTGGCCTTGATCTTTGCACAGCTCAAAAACCGGTTTGATGCGGCGGCCTTGAGTTGCTTTATTCGCATGATGGGGGTCTACCCGCCCGGCTCGGTGGTGCAGTTGGTGGATGGGCGGTATGCCAGCGTGGTGTCGGTCAATTCCAGCCGCCCCCTGAAACCCCGCGTGGTGGTGCATGAACCCAGTGTGCCCAAGCACGAGGCCTTGATTCTGGATCTGGAACATGCATCCAACATCAGCATCCGCCGTAGTCTCAAGCCTTCCAGTCTGCCTGTTGCGGCGCTGGATTACCTGGCGCCGCGCCAGCGGGTGTGCTACTTTTTTGAGCGGGTGGTGGATACGCACATGAAAGACGCTGTTTCATGAGCAGTGCTTGGTGGAGTCCATTGCTCAATGCAATGCACCACGCCGCGTGGGTGGTGGACCCCAAAACCTTGCGTATATCGGCAGTCAATGAATTGGCGACGGCGCTCATTGGTTTGGCGGAATCCGACTTGCTGGGCAAACCCACAATTGAACTGACATCCACCCCGGAGGATATGTTTTTTTGGGAGGATGTGGCCGCTGGCTTGGCGGACAGTATCCATTCGAACACCTTGCTGCGCTGTGCCGACGGTATTGCCATACCGGTAGAGCGGCGGGTCAGCCGGGTGTGTTTGACGCCTGACCAACCGATGTATGTGGTCACCGCAGGTGATTTGCGGTCGCAGCACCAGGCCGAGGATGAATTGCAAGACCGCCTGGCAGAACTGTGCGCCACGCTGGAGTCCACCTGCGACGGTATTTTGGTCACCGACCTGGCGGGCACCGTGCGCAACTACAACCGGCGGTTTGCCGAGTTGTGGGATGTGCCGCAGGCCATTCTCGAGTCTCGCGATGATCCGTCGCTTTTCTCGCACCTGGCCGCCAGCGTGGTCGATCCTGTGGCTTACCAGGAGCGATTGAAGCAGCTTGCGGGGGAGCAGACCCCACAGCGGGGTTCCGATGTGCTGCTGTTGTGCTCTGGACGCATGCTGGAGCGTGTGACCTTGCCGCAGCACAGCCGGGGCCGCGCCATGGGCTGGGTGTATTCCTTCCGGGACATCACCCAGCGGGTGGACGCCGAATCGCGCCTGCAACTGGCTGCAAAGGTGTTTGAGTCCAGCCTGGACGCGATTTTTATTACCGATGCCAATTTTGAAATTTTGCAGGTCAACCCGCGTTGCGAGTACCTGACCCGCTGTGGACGGGAGCAACTGCTGGGCACGACGGCGCGCAAGCTGTTTTTTGACCCGCAACAGCCGGACTATTTTGACCAGGTTGAATTGGGCTTGGCCCTCAATGGAATGTGGTTTGGCGAAGTCTGGCGCATGGCGGGCAAGCATCCTTGTGCGGTGGAGGTGTCCTGGGTGGCGCTGCGCAACGCGCAAGAGGAACTGCAGTACACCGTGGGGTTTTTTCAGGATATGACCGAGCGCCTGGAAGCCCAAAAACGCATTGAAACCCTGGCCTACACCGATGTGTTGACCGGTCTTCCCAATCGCTTGCTGTTGACCCAGCGGGTCGATCTGTCTTTGTGCATGGCGCAACGCCACGGCGGGGCCAGCGCGATTTTGCTGATCGATCTGGACCATTTCAAAAACATCAATGACTCACTGGGCCACGCGTTTGGCGACCGGGTGCTGATTGAAGTGGCCCAGCGTGTGAAAGGGTGTGTGCGCGAGGTGGATACCTTGTGTCGGCTGGGGGCGGATGAGTTTGTGGCCTTTGTGCAAGACGCTGATGCACTGGGGGCCGAGATTGCGGCGCACCGCATATTGGAGGCCCTGGCGCAGCCTTTCCAGGTGGATGCCATGAATTTCTCCCTGGGCTGCAGCATCGGCGTGGCCATGTACCCGGAAGATGGCAAGTCCGTGGACGAGTTGATCAAATGCGCCGACACCGCCATGCACCGGGTCAAAGAGCGGGGCCGTGGAAACTTCCGCTTCTACCAGCCCCAGATGAATGTGGACCTGCTCTCGCGCATGAAAATGGACCATGCCATGCGCCAGGCCATGGACCAGGGGCTTTTCCGCTTGCACTACCAGCCGCAGGTGTCTTTGCGGGATGGACGGTTGTTGGGCGCTGAGGCTTTGGTCCGTTGGACGGATGCCCAGTTGGGCAGCGTGCCACCGGCCACTTTTATTCCACTGGCGGAGGAGACCGGTTTCATCATCACCATTGGCAATTGGGTGATGACTGAGGCCGTGCGCCAGGCAGCGCTTTGGCAGGATGCGGGGCGCCCGGTGGTGGTTTCCGTGAATGTGTCGGCGCTGCAATTTCAGCAGGCCGATTTTGTGGAGCGGGTGGCCCAAACCCTGCGCAGCGCGGGCCTGGCGCCTGCTTTGCTGGAGCTGGAATTGACCGAGTCCATTCTGATCAAAGACGCCAACGAGGCCTTGGCCCGATTGCATGCGCTGGCGGCGCTGGGTCTCAGTCTGGCGATTGACGACTTTGGCACCGGCTATTCCAGCCTGGCCTACCTCAAAAAGTTTCCCATTTCCAAGCTCAAAATCGACCGTGCGTTTGTCATGGGGCTTCCTGAGGATGAAAGCGACCGGGCAATCGTCGGCGCCACGGTGGCCATGGCACGCGCGCTCAAACTGGCGGTGGTCGCCGAAGGGGTGGAAACCCAGGCACAGCGGGACTACCTGCGGGAACTGCAATGTGGGTCGTTTCAGGGCTATCTGTGCTCGCCGGGCTTGCCCGCGGACCAGTTTGAGCAATTGCCTACCACCTGGCCGCCAAGCCGCGCCCGGCGCTAGCGCCTTCCTTATTCCGTTTCCAATTCAATGTGAGATGAGGCGCACCGACGCAGACAGTGCTTTAGCACGGCAAGGAGGGGCAACGACATATCGCGTTGAATTGGAACGGAATTATCCGTGCAGGCCTTTGTAGGCCATGTAGGCCGCCAGGCAGTACAAGACCAGGGAGAACACTTTTTTGAGCTGGTCCACCGGCAGGCGGTGCGCCATTTTGGCGCCCAAGGGGGCCGTCAGCACACTGCAACTGGCAATCACCGCCAATGCGGGCAACCACACATAGCCCAAAGACCACTGCGGCAATCCGGCCACCTGGCTGCCGCTGAACACATAACCCACCGTGTTGGCCAAGGCAATGGGAAAGCCCAGCGCGGCACTGGTGGCCACGGCGTTGAGCATGGGGACGTTGTGCGCCACCATGAAGGGAACGCTCACAAAGCCGCCCCCCGCACCGACCAAGCCCGATAGAAACCCAATCACCGTCCCCGCCGCTATTTGCCCCTGTGCCCCTGGCATGTGGCTGCTGGGTTGGGGTTTTTTGTTCAAAAACATCTGGGTGGCCGAAAAACCAACGAAAGCGGCAAACAGCAAGGCCAGCGTGGTCCCCTTCAAGACGGAGAAAACCCCCACGCTGGCAATGGCCCCACCCAGCACAATGCCCGGCGCCAGTCCTTTGACAATGGGCCAACGCACCGCACCACGCTGGTGGTGGGCGCGTACGCTGGAGACACTGGTGAACATGATGGTGGCCATGGACGTGGCAATGGCCATCTTGACCGCCAATTCAGAGGGCACCCCCCGGCTGGACATGATGAGTGTGACGAAGGGGCCGATCAACATGCCACCACCGATGCCCAACAGACCCGCCAGATAACCCGTGGCCAAGCCCAAAATGGCCAACTCAGTGATCAAAGCGGGTTCGAAAGGCATGGGGGAAGGAAATAAGGTGTCTGCGGTGGGCCGGACCGGCATCCTGAACCGGGGTTCAGGTGGGCGAGGTCATCTGAACATTGGGTCCATCTAACGCGAGATGGTCACGCTTGAACAGCTATGTTCCAAGCCCGGGCTCTAAGAGCATTGGTTCAAGGAAATATAAAGCCCGACAAACACCGCAGACAGTGCCGATTGTAGGCGCATCGGAGCGCAAGCTGCTTACAACAAGCGGCCATCTTCTCCAAGCGCTGCATCGAGCCGCTCCAGCAGTGACGTCAACAGCAAATCGGCGTCACCGGCGTGCTGGGGGGAGTGCGCCCCGCCTACCCACGGCGCAGGGGCTGCGCTGGCTGGGGGCACTGGGGCCTGTTGCTGGTCCGACAGGTCAAACGCCAGATTCAGCGCCGCCAGCACCGCAATACGCTCACGCGCCCGCACTTTGCCTGCATCGCGAATTTTGCACATGGCGGTATCGACCCGTTCGACTGCTTCCAGCAGTCGGGCTTCGCCACCTTGCGGGCAACCCAGCAGGTAGCTTTGCCCCATGATTTGAACTTCAAGCTGTTTCATGATGTGGTTTTTTGCGCAGCCATGGCCTCAGGGAGCCTTTCCAGCAGTGCGTCCATGCGTGCACGTGCGGTACCCAGGCGCGATTTCAGCGAGTCGCGTTCTTGCGACAAAGCCTCCACCTGGCTGACCAACAGCGCATTGGTGCGTTGCAACTCTTCATAACGCACGAGCAGGCGTTCTACGCGCTCGGCAATTTGGTCGATTTGAGATGGGTTCGACATAGGTCTTGCATTGTAGGGTTCGGGACAGCTGATCTCGCGTAAAATCGCAATGTTGGTGCTCGCGGTGTGGTTCACACGCCGCAGTTCAACGGGAAGCAGGAGGGTAAGGCGGTCAACGCTGCACCTAACCTGCGCTGCCCCCGCAACGGTAAGTGGACGAATCTTAGTATTCAGCCGCCAAAACTGCCACTGAGCGTTCTGAACACGCGCTTGGGAAGGCTTGGTCGGTTGTTCCACCAGCCCGGATACCGGCCAACAAGGTGGTTGCACGTCTGCGTGCAGCCGTGATGCCCATGTGCTGTCGGGGACGACGGTGAGGGCTTTTTTGTCGGTGTTTCCCTTTATGAAAAATTGGTCTTTTGGCGCACGCTTGAGCGTGCTTTCTTTGGCATTGGGCGCTGCTTTCTCGGCACGCGCAGAGCTTGTTGCGAATTTGCCGGAGACAGTCGTGACGACGAGTCGCTTTGCCGAGTCTGCCAGCGCCTTGCCCCATGCGGTGAGCGTGATGACGGCTGAGCAAATTAAGGCTTCCGGCGCCAGCTCCGTGAATGAAGCCATCATGAAGCTGCTGGGGGTGCCGGGGCGGCTGGATACATCCGGTGGTGGCAACTACACCTTGGACTTGCGGGGTTTTGGAGGAACAGCCGATAGAAACCAAGTGGTCATTGTGGATGGTCGCCGCCTCCGAGAAGACGATTTGTCCGCGACCAATTTGTCCATTGTGCCGATTGAAACGGTCGATCGGATTGAGGTGATGCGCGGAACCGGAACGGTGCAATACGGCGAGGGTGCAACGGGTGGCGTCATTGTGGTGACGACCAAGGCGGGTAAAGGCGTGGACCGTCGCCATGCGGCGACGGTGGGCGCTTCGGTAGGATCTTTTGCCACCCGTGAGGCGCATGCGTCGGCGGTGCTTGCATCGGGTGGATTTTCGGTGGATGTCTCTGGCAAAGACGTGCGCAGCAATGGCCACAGGGATAATTTTGCATCTACTTCGAATAACCTGGCATCCACCGTGCAGTGGAGCAATGATTGGTTGCGCCTGGGGGCGCAAAGTGGGCGCCACATGGTGCAAAGCGGCTGGCCGGGTTCGCTGACGGCCGCGCAGTATGCGAGTGATCCGACCCATGCATCTTCCTTAGGCGATTTTGGCGTCGCCAAAAGTGAAAATACCGGGGTTTTTGCGGAGGCTGATATGGGTGATTGGCTGTTTGGTGCGGATGCCAATCAACGCAGCAAGCAAGTGCGCAGCGAAAACTGGGGTGCCTCGGCCGCTAATGTTATAGCGTCTAACGTGAATGTGCGTGCCCGTCATGAAGTGCGGGGGAAGTCGGTCGCGAATGCTTTGGTGCTAGGTTTGGACAATGGAAAGTGGGCCAACACCGTTATCGATTCCACGTACAAAACCATAGGCAGCTTCTCGGAATCGACTTCAACCGCCATTTATGTGACGGATGATCTGAGTTATGTGCCGAGTGGAACCCGTGTGAGTGCAGGGCTGCGCCAGGAGGTGGTGAAGAAGTTGGAGAGTTCTAGCGGGATGGGCTTGGATGAACATCCTGTGGCTTGGCAGATTGGAGTTAGTCAAGCGCTTGGGCAATCTGTCACCGCTTACGGGCATATGGCCACAAGTTATCGCTTGGCGACGGCGGACGAATACACCTATGTCAATACGGGCGTGATCTTGCAAACGCAGACCTCGCGTGACGTCGAGCTGGGGGCGCGTTGGGTTCAGGCGCTGAATAAGGTGGAATTGCGGTGGTTTCGTAGCGATCTCACGAATGAAATCGGGTTTGATAACGGTGCAAGCCCCAAGAGGAACGTCAATTTTGACCCCACCCGCCGCCAAGGACTGGAGTTGGAGGCCAAGCACAAGGTTGTGGACGCTTTGGACGTGCGTGCAACCGTCGCTGTGCGGGATGCCAAGTTCACAGCGGGTGCTTATGCGGGCAACGACATTGCCTTGGTTCCCCGCCAGACCGTGGCCTTGGGTGCCAACTGGCGCCCCATGTCAGGCCATGCGGTGGATGTGGGGGTGAACTGGGTTTCCAGTCAAAGCCCTACTTTTGACAACCAATGTTCCATGCCCGCATATTCGACGGTGGATGCGCGTTATGCCTACACTGCGGGAAAATTGGAGTTGGCGATTGGCGTGAAAAACCTGGGGGATGTGAAGTACTACACCCTTGCCTATGGCTGCGCGGGAGGTGTCACGACCTCCATTTATCCGGAAGCCGGACGTGCCGTGACTGCCTCGGTCCAAATGCGCTTTTGAAGTAGTCTTAGGCTGACACACACACACACACCAAGGCTACCCATGCGCCGCACCATCACCTGTCCCGCCATCCTCATCGCCGCCCCCGCCTCCGGCCAGGGCAAGACCACTGTGGCTTCGGCCCTGGCGCGTCTGCACACGCGCCAGGGGCGCCGGGTGCGCGTGTTCAAGTGCGGACCGGACTTTTTGGACCCCTATTGGCACACGCTGGCCAGCGGCGCGCCGGTGCACCAAATGGATTTGTGGATGACGGGGGAGGCGGATTGCCGGGCGCGGCTGGCGGCGGCGGCGCGGGAGGTGGATTTGATCATTGTGGAAGGGGTGATGGGCCTGTTCGATGGCGAGCCCAGCGCCGCTGACCTGGCGCAGCGCTTTGGCCTGCATGTGCTGGCCGTGATCGATGCCTCCGCCATGGCGGGCACCTTCGGCGCCTTGGCCTTCGGGCTGCAGCACTACCGCCCGGATATGCCCTGGGCCGGTGTGCTGGCCAACCGGGTTGCCAGCGAGCGCCATGCGGGCATGCTGAAAAACAGCGTGCGGGAGCCCGCGCAGTGGCTGGGCGCGGTGATGCGCAATCCGGCCATGGTCTTGCCGGAACGGCATTTGGGGCTCACCGTGGCCAGCGAGGTCACGGATGCGCTGGAGCGTCTGGATGCCGCGGCCGATGCGCTGGCCGCCACGCCTTTGGGGCAGATGACGCTGCTGGATTTGAAGCGCTGGGACGTGGACTTTGCAGTGTTGGAGCGCTCCCCGGAAAGTGGGCTGGCAGAGCGCTCTGCTTCGTGTCCTTCGCCCGCTTTGCGGGCTCCTCCTTGTACGGAGCAGAGCCCTCTGCCAGCCCACTTTCCTACCGTTAATGGAACCTCCCTGCACGGCACCCCCTTGCAAGGCACCACCATTGCCGTGGCCCGCGACGCGGCCTTTTGTTTCATTTACGCCGCCAACCTGGACTGCCTGCGGGAGTTGGGCGCGGAGTTGGTGTTCTTTTCGCCCTTGAATGACACAGCACTGCCTGCCTGCGACGCGCTGTGGCTGCCGGGGGGCTACCCCGAATTGCACGCCGAGCGCCTGGCTGCCAACACCGCCTTGCGCGACAGCGTGGCCGCGCATGTGGCGGCGGACAAGCCGGTGTGGGCCGAGTGCGGCGGCATGATGGTGCTGTTTGACACCTTGAGCACCGTGGACGGCCAGGTGCATGCGCAGTGGGGCGTGCTGCCCGGCACGGTCACCATGCAGAAAAAACTGGCGGGCCTGGGGCCTCAGCAATTGACGCTGGACAGTGGGCAGTTGCGCGGCCATACCTTCCACTATTCCACTACGGCGACCGCTTTGCAGGCGCACCACCGCACGGCGCGTCCGGGCTGTGAACCCGCGCCCGGAGTCGGTGAAGCCGTGTGGGCCTGTGGTTCGGTGCGGGCCAGCTACTTCCATGCCTGGTTTGCGTCCTCGCCGGATGCGACTGCCAGCCTGTTTTTGCCACAAGTTTTGCGGCGCGAGGTCTTGGACGACACACCCAGCGGAGCGCACGCATGAGCGCATCGTTGCTGGACTTCACCCTCGGCCCGCAGCGCATCGTCTGCATGACCGAGGAGACCACCGAGTGGCTGTACCTGCTGGGGCAGGAGCACCGCATTGTCGGTATTTCGGGTTACACCGTGCGGCCACGCCGGGCGCGCGACGAAAAGCCGCGGGTCAGCGCCTTCACCAGCGCCAAGATCGACAAGATTCTGGAACTGCAGCCCGATTGTGTGCTGGGTTTTTCCGACATGCAGGCCGACATTGCCGCCGAGCTGGTGCGCAAAGGGGTGCAGGTCACCATCTTCAACCAGCGCAGCATTGCCGAGATTTTTTCCATGCTGTTCCAGGTGGCGGCCATGGTGGGGCAGGGCGCACGGGGGCTGGCGTGGATCGAAGCGGCACAAGTGCGCTTGCGCGCTATGCAGGATGCCGTGGCGGTTCGGCTGGCAGCGGGCGCGCGGCGGCCGAAAGTGTTTTTCGAGGAATGGGATGTACCGCACATCAGCGCCATTCGCTGGGTGTCGGAGTTGATTGGTCTGGCCGGAGGCGAGGATTGTTTTGCGGAACTGGGGCAGGAGTCCTTAGGTAAGAACCGCATCATTGCCGATGGGGCCGAGATTGTGCGTCGCAACCCGGACATCCTGATCGGTTCCTGGTGCGGCAAGAAGTTTCGTCCCGAGCTGGTGGCAGCGCGCCCAGGCTGGGAACAGGTCAACGCGGTGCGCGACCGGCAGCTGTTTGAAATCAAATCCGCCGACATTTTGCAGCCCGGCCCCGCCGCGCTGACCGACGGCGTGGCGCAGTTGCACCGCATTTGTATGCAGTGGATGGACCGGTGTACCCCCATGCTTGCCACTGCCGGTGATGCACGTTCTGCCGAAGGGGTGGTATTGCCATGAGCGCCACGCCCCAAATTGCCCGCAGCGAATTCATTCTGGGCGGCCAAAAAAGCGGCAAGTCGCGTCGCGCCGAACTGCTGGCGCGCCAGTGGCTGGATGCCGATCCGGCCCACCGCGCCGTGCTGATTGCCACCGCCCAGCCCTGGGATGACGAGATGCGCCAGCGCATCGTCCGCCACCAGGCCGACCGCGCGGTGCGTGTGCCCGGCATGCACACCGTGGAGGAGCCTTTGCAGCTGGCGCAGGCGATTACGCAGCACAGCCGGGCCGACACGCTGGTGGTGGTGGACTGTCTCACGCTGTGGTTGACCAACAGCCTGATGCCCGCACCCGAGCAGTCGGCGCAGCCCCTGGGTGCGTCGGGCGATACAGACCCGGGTTTGCCCCAAATACACGAGTCAAATAGCCCGTTTCGGCATATGGAGACTGCGCAAGCAGCTCCTTTATTGATAGCAATAGCACAGGCCCCGGGGCCGGTCGTGCTGGTGGGCAACGAAATCGGCCTGGGGGTGATCCCGATGGGCGCGCAGGTGCGGGCCTTTGTGGACGCGCTGGGCAAGCTCAACCAGGACGTGGCGGCCACCTGTGAGCGCGTGACCCTGATGGTGGCGGGGCTGCCGCTGACATTGAAAGGCATGGCATGACGATAAATCTACCCAGCAGCCTTCGTGAGCTATGGAACTGGCCAGGAGGCGAGGCGGCAGGGCGTTCTGCGCAGGTAAAGGAGGAGCCCGCAAAGCGGGCGGGGGACACGGAGCAGAACGGCCTGCCGCCTCGCCTCCTGGCAGCGCTAACGTGTACCTTCGCGCTCACGGTTACGTACCTATTCGCCGGTGCCGCCCATGCCCTGCAGCTCACCGATGACCGGGGTGTGGTCGTCACCCTTGCGCAGCCGCCTCAGCGCATCGTCAGCCTGTTGCCGTCCTTGACGGAGACCGTGTGTGCGCTGGACCAGTGCCAGCGGCTGGTGGGGGTGGACCGTTACTCCGATTTTCCGGCCAGTGTGCGGGCCTTGCCCCAGGTGGGCGGAGGGTTGGACCCGAATATCGAAGCCATCGTGGCGCTCAAACCCGATGTGGTGCTGGTGGCCACCTCGTCGCGCGCCAGCGAGCGCCTGCGGGGCTTAGGTCTAGCGGTGGTGGCTCTGGAGCCCAAGACCTATGCCGATGTGCAGCGCGTCATGCTCAAGCTGGGGCAGTTGCTGGGGGTGGCGGACGCCCAGCGCATCTGGCGCGCCATCGATGCCGGTGTGTCGGCGGCGGCCCAGTCGCTGCCCGCCAGCGTGCGGGGCACACGGGTGTACTTTGAAGTGAACCCCGGACCTTACGGGGCAGGGGAGTTGTCTTTTATCGGCGAAACACTGACCCGACTGGGCGTGAAAAATATTTTGCCCGCCAAGCTGGGTCCGTTCCCCAAGCTCAACCCGGAGTACATCGTGCGCGCCAACCCGGACGTGATCATGATCGGCCAGCGCTCCGAAGACGGCCTGGCCCAGCGCCCCGGCTGGAGCGGCATCCGCGCCTTGCGCGAGCTGCGGGTGTGTGTGTTCCCCACCGAACAGGCCAATACCCTGGTGCGCCCCGGTCCCCGCATGGCCGAAGGGGCACGCCTGATGGCGCAATGCTTGAGCGCCAAGGCGCCTAAAAACCCCGCCGCGGGAACCCAGCCTTGAACCTGCGCCGCGCCTCCTTTTTAGCCTGGGCACTGCTAGGCATCAGCCTGGCGCTGGTGTTGTTGGGCGTGTGTGTGGGCAGCACCGGGTTGGAGAACCTGGTGACACCCTTGCTCAACCCCTTGCAGGACCCCGATGCCTACGCCATGGCGCGGCAAATCGTCTGGGAGATTCGCCTGCCGCGCACCCTGGGTGCCTGGGCGGCGGGCGCCTTGCTGGGGCTGGCCGGTGCGGTGGCGCAGGGCCTGTTTCGCAACCCGCTTGCCGACCCGTACTTGCTGGGAAGCGCTTCGGGCGCTTCATTGGGCGTGGCACTGGCACTGGTGGCCATGGGCGGGGGAGGCGGCATGTTGGGCGGCAGCATGATGAATGGCGGGGAGGTGGTCAGCGTGTTTTCCAGCAGCGTGCTGGTGCGCCTGGGCCTGACCGGTGCGGCTTTTGCCGGTGCGGTGCTGGCGGTGTTGCTGACGCTGGCCTTGTCGCGTGGGGTGCAGCACACGCTGCGCCTGTTGCTGGCCGGGGTGGTGGTAGGTGTGGTGCTCGGCGCCATGACCCACATGGTGCTGCTGTTCTCGCCCGATTCGCTGCAGGCCATGCAGGCCTTTATGCTGGGGTCCACCAGCTTTGTCGGCTGGACGGCCTGCCTGCTGATGGTGGCGGTGTGGGGCGTGTGTGTGGTCGCGGGGGGCTTGCTGGGCCGGGTGCTGGATGGCCTGAGCCTGGGCGAATCCACCGCCCACAGCCTGGGCCTGCCGCTGGCGCCCTTGCGCATTGCTCTGGTGGCGGTGCTGGCGCTGGCCACCGGGACCGCAGTGGCGCAAACCGGTCTGATTGCTTTTGTGGGGCTGGCCGCGCCGCACCTGGTGCGCTCGGTCATCCAGTGCACGCATGGCCGCCTGATCTGGGTCTCCAGCCTGATGGGCGGCGCCTTGTTGATGGGCGCAGACACCCTGGCGCGCTGGCTGATTGCGCCGCAAGAACTGCCGGTGGGCGTGCTCACCGCCGTACTGGGTGGCGGCTACCTGCTGTGGTTGATGCACCGCGGCAACCCTTCTGGCAAGGGGGCATGAACATGACTTTTGCTACACATTCGATAGCTGTCTGCGCACATTCCATCAGGGCTAGCCTCGGAAATGGTGCTACAAAAGCCGAGGTGCTGCACGGCATCGATCTGAACCTGCCCGTCGGCCGCTGGACCAGCATCGTCGGCCCCAACGGCGCGGGCAAGTCAACCCTGCTCAAGGTGCTGGCGGGCTTGCTGCCGCACAGCGGCACGGTGGATTTGCTGGGCCAGCCGCTGCACAGTTTGCCCAACCGCACACGCGCCCGGCAACTGGCGTGGCTGGGGCAAAACGAATCCTCGGGGGATGACCTCACCGTGTTGGACGTGGCCATGCTGGGGCGCCTGCCGCACCAGCCCTGGCTGGCGGCGCCCAGCGCGGCCGACCATGCGGCGGTGGAGCAAGCCCTCCAAGCCACGCAAGCCTGGGACTGGCGTGGCCGCAGCCTGGGCCAGCTTTCGGGCGGCGAGCGCCAGCGCGTGCTGCTGGCCCGTGCGCTGGCAGTGCAGGCGCAGGTGCTGCTGATGGACGAGCCGCTGGCCAATCTGGACCCACCGCACCAGGCCGACTGGCTGGAGCTGGTGCAAGCCCTGGTGGCCGAGGGCAAAACCGTGGTCAGCGTGTTACATGAAATTTCGATGGCCTTGCATGCAGACGAGATGGTGGTGATGGCGCAGGGGCGCGTCACGCACCAGGGCGCGTGTGCCGATGCCGCTACCCACCGGGCGCTGGAAGCCGTATTTGACCAGCGCATTGCGATCCGTGCCGTGGACGACCAGTGGGTGGCGATGCCACGCGGGCGCGGCAAGGAGCGTCGCAATTAGGCCTTCCGGACTCTCATTTTTGTGTTTAACTTATTGACCCCATTCTGAGGAATTTTGATGCATATCGAAGCTGGGCATTTGGCCCACCCCCCATTGCTTGTGACCGCCTCGGTGGTCGTGGGTGCCGCCTGATGGGCGCGGGCACCGTCTGGTTTGTGGGCGCCGGTCCGGGCGACCCTGAGCTCATCACCGTCAAAGGCCGGGGCTTGGTGGAGCGCGCGGGCGCCATTTTGTTTGCCGGCTCTTTGGTCAGCGAAGCCGCCATGCGCTGGGCGCCCGCAGGCTGTGTGATCGCCGACAGCAAGGACATGACGCTGGAAGAGATGTCGGCCTGGCTGGTGGAGCAGGCCGCGCGCTGCGACACCGTGGTGCGCCTGCAAACCGGTGACCCCGGCCTGTATGGCGCCTTGATTGAGCTGGTGCAGCCGCTGGACGCCGCCGGTGTGCCGGTGCAGGTGGTGCCAGGGGTATCGTCCGCCATGGCTTCGGCGGCGGCGGCGGTCGAGAGCCTGACCTTGCCCGAAGTGACCCAAACCGTGATCTTTACCCGCATGGAAGGGCGCACCCCCATGCCCGAAGGCGAATCGCTGGAAGCGCTGGCCTCGCACCACAGCACGCTGTGCATCTTTTTGAGCATCACCCTCATGGGCAAGGTCACCGCCGCACTGTCGGCGGCTGGCTGGTCACCCGACGCGCCGGTGGTGGTGGTGCACAAAGCGAGTTGGCCGGGTGAAGAAAAAATCGTGCGCGGCACGGTGGCCACCATCCAGGGCCTGTGCCGCGAGGCCAAGCTGGTGAGCCAGTCCATGATCATCGCCAGCCCGACCCTGGGGTCGCGCCAGTGGACCACGCTGGCCAAATCCAAACTCTACGACGCCAGTTTCACGCACCGGTTCCGGCGCGCCAGCGTCCCCGCATCCACCCTGACCCACGATACCCAGGACAATCCATGACCACTGAGACCATTTTGCTGGTGGGCCACGGCTCACGCGAAAAATCCGGCAACGACGAAATCCTGGCCTTTGCCGCGCAGTGGCGCGAGCGCCAGCCGAACTGGTCGATCGAGGTCTGCTTCATCGAGTTCTCGGAGATCACCATGGGCGAAGGCCTGCGCCGCGCCGCCACCCACGCCCGCCGCGTGATTGTGGTGCCGCTGATTCTGAATGCCGCAGGCCATGTGAAGATGGACATTCCGCAGGCCATTGACGCGGCGCGGCTGAAGTTTCCGCAGGTGCAGTTTCTGTACACCCCGCAGCTGACGGCCTGCGACCAGCTGCTGAGTGTGGTCAAACGCCGCCTCAAGTCCGCCATGCAAACCCTGGACATGCCGGACCCCAGCACCACCGGCGTGGTGCTCTTGGGGCGCGGCTCCTCGGACCGGCATGCCAATGGCGAGATGGCCAAAATGGCGCGCTGGGTGATGGAAGAAACCGACCACGAGCTGGTGGATGTGGCCTTTACCGGCATCACCCACCCCCGGCTGGAAAAAGCGGTGCAGCGCCAGAGCCTGTTGGGCATGACCCAGGTGGTGGTTTTGCCCTACTACCTGTTCAACGGCACGCTGGTGGCGCGCATCCAGCGCCAGGTGGAACACCTGAAAGCCCAGTACCCCACCATCCGCTTCACCTCAACCGATTATTTCGGTTTTGAGTGCGAGATTTTTGAGGTGCTGGAGCAGCGCGTGCTGGATGTGAAACGCGGCGCACCCGAAGCCCTGATGCCCTGCGACGGCTGCAAGTTTCGTGCGTTTGCGGTGGAGCACGGCCAAGGCGGCCACCACCATGATGACGACCTGCCGCACAGCCACGACCATGCGCATGATCACGACCATGAACATGCCCACGAACATCCGCATAATCAGGCCCATCCGCATGACCACGGCCATGGCCATGCGCATCCCCACGACCACGATCATTCCCCTACAGGAGTCCTGCCATGACCCACGCTGCCGCCAATGTCGTTACCGAGCAACTCACTGCCGCCGGGCGTGCCATTGAGCACGATTCATTCGCCGTGATCGACCGCGAGGCCGGCCCCTACACCTATGCCCCCGAGCAGTGGCCCATCGTGCGCCGCATGATCCACGCCAACGCCGATTTTGATTTCAACGGCCTGACCGAATTCCACCCCGACGCGGTAGCCGCCGGGCTGGCCGCGATTGCCGGGCGCGCCACCCGGGTGGTGGCCGATGTGGAGATGATTTGTGTCGGCCTGTCCGCCCCGCGTTTGGCGCATTTTGGCATCACCACCCACCAGTTCATCAGCGACCCCGATGTGATTGAATTGGCCAAGGCCGAAAACACCACCCGTGCGGTGCAGGCCATGCGCAAGGCGCACCGCCTGGGTTTGCTGGACGGCGCCATTGTCGGCATCGGCAACGCGCCCACCGCCTTGATTGAATTGGTGCGCCTGATCCGGCAAGAGGGCGCCCGTCCGGCGCTGGTGGTGGGCATGCCGGTGGGTTTTGTCTCGGCGGCGGAGTCCAAGGATTTGATGGCCTTGGAGGCTGAGGTGCCCTGGATCGTGATCCGCGGCCGCAAGGGCGGCTCCACCCTGGTGGTGGCCGCCATCCACGCCCTGCTGGGGCTGGCCGAAGCGCAAGAATTGGCCAAGGAACAGGCCGCATGATGGAAAAAGACGCGCCACGCGGCACCCGCACCGGTTTCACCACCGGCGCGTGTTCGGCTGCTGCTGCGCGGGCGGCCGTCATCGGCCTGGTCACCGGTCAGGTGCCCGAACAGGTGGAATGCCTGCTGCCCAATGGCGACCTGGTGCGTTTTGCCGTGCAGGATGGCCGTGTGCAGGGCCAGGCGGCCCATGCCATGGTCATCAAAGACGCGGGCGACGACCCGGATTGCACCGACAAAGCCCACCTGACTGCCGATGTGCGCCTGCTGCCCAGCCAGCCGGGCCAGGTGCTACTGGGCGGTGGTGTGGGTGTGGGCACGGTCACCATGCAGGGCCTGGGGCTGACGGTGGGTGGCCCGGCCATCAACCCTGTGCCCCGGCGCAATATCGAAGCCAATGTGCGTGCTGCGGGTGCGGCATTGCTGGATGAGGTCGGCTTGGAGGTGACGATTTCCGTGCCCCAAGGCGAGCAAATGGCCAAAAAAACCACCAATGCCCGTTTGGGGATCTTGGGCGGCATTTCCATTTTGGGCACCACCGGCATCGTCAAGCCCTATTCCACCGCCGCTTACCGCGCCAGCGTGGTGCAGGGCGTGCATGTGGCGGGCACCTTGCCACACGGCGTGGTGGTGCTGACCACCGGCGGGCGTACCGAGAAATTTGTGATGGAAGAGCTGCCGCATCTGCCCGAAGCGGCCTTTGTGCAGATGGGCGACTTTTTGCGTTACGCCATGGGTGCGGCGGTCAAGGCCGGTTTGAAGCAGGTGGTGATTGGCGGCATGGTGGGCAAGCTCACCAAAATCGCGCAGGGTGAAACCATCACCCACGCGGGCCGGGCCGATGTCAACACCGGCTTGCTGGCCGATCTGGCAGCCGAGTTGGGCGCGCCCGCCGAGGTGTGTGAAGACATTCGCAATGCCAAGACCGCCCGCTACGCCGGTGAGCGCATGGACGCGCTGGGCCTGGGGCTGGCCTTCCACACGGCGCTGGCGCAACGGGTGGTGAAAACTTTGCGGGAACGTTACCCCGACCCATTTGAATTGAAAGTGCTGGTCTGCGACTTTGATGGCCGCAAGATCACGGAGTCTGCATGAACACTGAAGCGATGAACCTACCCCAAAAATGCCGCATCCTGGGGGTGCTGGACGACGGCGTTGCCAGCCTGGGCCAAAACGCGCTGGCCCATCTGGCGCAAGCCCAACTGGTCATCGGTGGTGGCCGCACGCTGCAACTGTTGGCGCAGCACCTGGCACCCGACGCCCAACAGCGCGACCTGACCGGCGCCATGTCGCAGGTGCCCGAGTGGATTCGCGCCGCCCAGGCCCTGGGGCAGCGCGTGGTGGTGCTGGCCACCGGCGACCCGTTGTGCTACGGCATCGCGGCCTTCCTGCAGTCGCGTCTGTGCATTGAAGCGATTGAGGTCATTCCCAATGTTTCCACCCTGCAACTGGCCTGCGCCCGGCTGGGCTTGCCGTGGCAGGACATGAAGTTTTCTTCCGTGCACAGCAAGGACGCTGGCGACTGGGTGGCCGGGTCCGACCCCAGCCACGGGCTGTACGGCCTGCTGCGCGACATTCGCCAGCATGACCGCCTGGCCGTGCTGACCAGCCCGTTCAATACGCCGGACCGTATCGCCCGCATGCTGGTGGCCGAAGGCCTGGCGGATGACTTCGAGATGGCGGTGGCCGAGCGCCTGTGCCAGCCCGAGGAGCGCATCGTCAGCGGCTTTGGCATCCAGGCCGCCACACAAATGCCGTTTGCGGAACTGAATGTGGTGCTGCTGTGGCGCAGCACGCTGCGCAAGTCCGAGGTCTTGTTTGGCCTGCCGGATGCCAGCTTTGCGCAGCGCCACCCGGAAAAGGGCCTGATCACCAAGAACGAGGTGCGCGCGGTGTCATTGGCGCGTATGCAACTGCGCTCCGACAGTGTGGTTTGGGACATTGGCGCGGGTTCCGGTTCGGTGGGGCTGGAAGCGGCGCGCCTGTGCCGCATGGGCCATGTGTATGCCATTGAGAAAAACGTCGATGACTGCACCAACGTGCTGCAAAACCGCCTGACCATGGGCCTCAGCAACCACACGCTGGTGCATGGCAAGGCGCCGGAAGGTCTGGCGGCCTGGGCCGACCCGGACGCGGTGTTCATCGGCGGCTCGGGTGGTGAACTCACCGAGCTGATCACCCTGATTTTGCAGCGCCTGAAACCCGGCGGCTGGCTGGTGATGAACTTTGTGACGCTGGAAAATCTGAGCGCGGCGGTGGAAACCGCCAAGGCCCTGGGCGCGCACTGGGACGTGCTGCAATTGCAGGCCGCGCGCAGCAAACCCATCTTGCACATGAACCGCATGGCGGCTGAAAACCCGGTGTGGATTGTGTGTGCCACAGCAGGCACCGCAAATGAAGCAGGAATACAAAATGACTAAGCCCGGCACCCTCCATGGCGTGTCTTTAGGGCCGGGTGACCCCGGTCTGATCACGCGCCGCGCCTGGGCCTTGCTGGAGCGCACCGACACCGTGTGGACCTACCCGGTGCGCAGCCTGCGCAAGGATAGCTACGCGCTCGACATTGCGGTGCGGGCCGGCCTGGCCTTGCCCACGCAACACCAATCGCTGCTGTTTCCCATGACGCACGACGCCGAAAAGTTGGCCCGCCACTGGCTCAAGGCGGCAGAAACCGTGCGTGACTTGCTGGCCACCGGCCGGGACGTGTTGTTTCTGGTGGAGGGCGACGCCTCCACCTACGCCAGCTTTTGTTACCTGGCGCGGGTGCTGCGCGAGTTGGAGCCTGCGGCCCTGGTGGACATCGTGCCCGGCGTCAACTCCTTCAACGCCGCCTGTGCGCAATTGCAAATTCCGCTGTCCGAACAGGACGACACCATCGCCATCGTGCCTGCCGCCTACGGTATTGCGGCGGTGGAGAAGATGCTGGACGACTTTGACACCCTGGTGCTGATGAAGGTCAAACCCCTGCTGGACGACCTGATTGACCTGCTGGAGCGCCGGGGCCTGCTGGAGCACAGCCGCTTCATCGAAAAAGCCGGCTCACCCGTGGAGCGTATCGTGCACAAGGTGGCCGAACTCAAGGGCAGCAAGGTCAACTACCTGTCGCTCTTGCTGGTGAAAAACCCGAACCGCGAACGCGGCGAGATGGTCCGCGGCTGCCGTAAAAAAACCACCACCGAACTGGAAGAGGAAACCCAGGAATGAGCAGTACCACCCCGTCAGACACCGCACCGGCCCAGGAGGGTGCCGTGCGCGTGGTGCTGATTGCCATCACCAAACACGGTGCACAGCAAACCGCCGAGCTGGCACGCCAGTTGCCTGCCGCCAGCATTTGTGTGGCCGACAAGTTTGCACCGCTGATGGCCGGTTTGGCCAACCCGGTGCGCGCTTACAGCGGCGCGTTCCGTGACGAAATTGCGCAGTTGTTCGCGGATTTTGACCAACTGGTGTTTTTTGTTTCGCTCGGTGCGGTGGTGCGCCTGATTGCGCCGCACATGAAAAACAAGGACGAAGACCCCGGCGTGCTGGTGGTGGACGACGCCGGGCAATTCGTCATTCCCGTGTTGTCGGGTCATGTGGGTGGCGCCAACGCCATGGCAGAACAGATCGCCGCCTTGCTGGGCGGCACGGCGGTGTTGACCACCGCGTCGGACGTGGGCAAGACCATTGCGGTGGATATTCTGGGCCGCGAACTGGGCTGGAAGGTGGAGTGCCCCAAGATCAACATCACCCGCGTGTCGGCCGCCGTGGTCAATGAAGAGCCGGTGGCCGTGGTGCAGGAGGCCGGCAGCCCGCACTGGTGGACCCGGCCCACGCCGTTGCCTGCCAGCATCCACAGGTTCACCCGTTTGGAAGATGTGGACCTGGAGCGCTTCAAGGCCGTGTTGTGGATCACCCATGCCGAGGTCACGCCCGAGCGCTGGGCGCAACTCCATGAGCGCCTGGTGGTGTACCGCCCACCGCAGGGGCAGGGTGTATGAGCATAGTGCGCAGCACGGAGGTGCTCCAGTGAGCCAGGCGATGATGCAAGTGGCTGTCGGCCTGGGGTGCGACCGGGGTACGCCGCTGGCCACACTGCAGCGCGCCTTGAGCGAGGCCTTGGCGCAGGTGGGCGTCGGGCAGTCGCAAGTGGCGGCAGTGGCCAGCATCACCCTCAAGGCCGATGAGCCGGGCCTGCTGGCGCTGGCACGCGAGTTGGGCTGGAGTTTGGCGTTTTACACGCCCGAGGTCTTGGCCGCCGTAGCGGTGCCCAACCCGTCCGAAACCGTGCGCAAATATACTGGCAGCCCCTCGGTGAGCGAAGCCGCGGCCTTGATGGCCGGTGCGGCACTGGCTGGGCTGGCACAGGCCCTGCCCATGCAGGCGCTGCTGGTCGAAAAATACAAATGCCGTGGCACGGATGGGCGCAACGCCACGGTTTCCATAGCCCGTTGTGATAGTTTTTCCCTGTGATTTTTGTCAGTTTTTTAACCCTGAAATGGAGCAAACCATGAACGCATCTTCTGCCACTTCCCCCGCGCTGCCTGCAAGCACGAGCGCCACCCGCAGTCTCTTGCTGCAACTCGCCGCAGGTGCCGCATTGGGCCTGGTCGTTCTGTATGGCGTGGCGTTCTCCGAGAGTTCGCTGGCCCACAACGCCGCACACGATGTGCGCCACATCACGGTGAAACCCTGCCACTGAACCGGGAGCCCGGCATGATTTTTCAACGTTTGATCTGGGCCGCACTGGCGGCGGCCCTGCTGGTGGGCAGTGTGCAAACCGGCGTACAGCGCTGGCAGGCCGCACCGCTGATTTTGTCGGCCGAGGTGTATGAGGACCAGAAGGCCGAAGCGCCCGCACCGTCCGAAGCGCTGACGGCCCACACCCATGCCGAAGGTGCTGCACCCGAGCATGCGCATGACCATGGCTCCGCCCAGGAGTGGGCGCCTGAAAACGGCTTCGAACGCACCGTCTGGACCTGGGTTGCCAATGTCCTGCACGCTTTCAGCATGGCGCTGCTGGTGTTTGCGGTGATGGGGCTGTACCTGTACCGGCGTGGCGCGGCCCTGGCCTCCTTGCCCCTGGCGGGACTGGTGGCGGCAGCCGGGTGGCTCAGTTTCCATTTCTGGCCTTCGCTGGGGCTGCATGCGGAAATTCCTGGCATGGACGCAGCGCCCCTGCAGGCGCGCCAAGCCTGGTGGATGCTGGCCGTGGGCAGCGCGGCATTGGCTTGTGCGGTGCTGGGTTTTGCCCGTGCACCCTGGCGCTGGGCCGTGGCACCCGCACTGCTGGCCTTGCCGTTTGCCGTGGGTGCGCCGCACTTGGCCGGTGATGCGCTGGGCGGTTTTGGCCCCGAGGCGCACGCGGCGCTGGAGCAATTGGGCCAGCAGTTTGTCTCTGCAACCCATTGGGTGGCGCTGTCGTTTTGGGTCTGTATGGGTGTGGCCTGCGGGCTGGCGTTTCAACGCTGGTTGCGCCCGGCGCTGTTGGCCGCTTTTGAACAGAACAAGCCGGTGACGGCAACTCCCGCAGGTGTGAATCCATGAGTGCTTCTGAAGGAAAAATCATGCTGGTGGGCATTGGCCCCGGCAATGTGGACCACATGACGCAGCGCGCCCGCGCTGCCATTGCGGAAGCGGATGTGGTGGTGGGCTATGTCACCTACATCAAGCTGGTGGCCGATTTGCTGGAAGGCAAAGAAGTCATCCGCAAGGGCATGACCGAAGAGCTGGACCGCGCCGTGCACGCATTGGAGCGGGCCCGCGAAGGCAAAAAGGTCGCCCTCATCTCCAGCGGCGACGCCGGGGTGTATGGCATGGCCGGGCCTACTTATGAGGTGCTGTTCCAGGCGGGCTGGACGCCGGAGACGGATGTCGAAGTGGAGGTGATTCCGGGCGCCTCGGCCATCAACGCCTGCGCTTCGCTGGTGGGGGCGCCGCTGACGCACGATTTCTGCTCCATTTCCCTGTCGGACTTGCTGACGCCCTGGCCCGCCATTGCGCGCCGCCTGGACGCCGTGGCGGCGGCGGACTTTGTGGTGGCCTTGTACAACCCCAAGAGCGGTCGGCGCACCCAGCAGATACAGCAGGCGCAAAAGCTGTTTTTGCGCCACCGCAGGCCGGATACGCCGGTGGTGGTGGTCAAGTCGGCTTACCGACGGCGCCAGAACATCGAGTTCACCACGCTGGACAAGATGAGTGATTGCGACATCGGCATGCTGAGTACGGTGTTGATCGGCAACAGCCACACCTTTGTGCGCGACGGCCTGATGATCACCCCGCGCGGCTACGACAACAAGTACGAGCTGGCTGGCGACGGCAGCACACGGGAAGGTGAAAAACGCGGGCGATCCCTGTCCACCGGCCTGGCAGGCTGGACCGAGAACCTGCGCCTGGACCATGCCGAGGGGGAAAGCATTGCCGAGCTGGCGCTGCGCCACCAATTGCCCGCCGACTACATCGAGATGGTGCTGAACGCGCCCGCCGACGAAGAGGACGATGTCGCGCTGGAGTCCGAGGAATGAACCTGGTGGAAAAACCCAAGATTGGCGCCTACAAGCGCCACCTGCTGGTTTGCACCGGCCCGCGCTGCACCCAGGACGGTGCATCGCAGGCCTTGTTCGACAGCCTGGGCGACAAATTCAAAGCCGCCGGGCTGCACGACGGGGAGATGCGTGTCAAGCGCAGCCGCGTCAGTTGCTTTGCCGCCTGCAAGGGCGGCCCGGTGATGTGTGTGCAGCCTGACGGCACCTGGTACTACAACGTGACGCCCGCCAACATGGACCGCATCATCGACCAGCACCTGGTCGGCGGTGCGCCGGTGGCGGATTTGGTATTCCACCAGGGACCGGGAGACTGTGATGCGTGACGCGAATACTTCAACTGGCCAGGGTTTTGTGTCCATCGTCGGCGCGGGCCCCGGCCCGGCCGATTTGATGACCCTGCGGGCGCTGGACCGGCTGCAACGCGCTGAGGTGGTGGTGCACGACCGCCTGATCGCGCCCGAGGTGCTGGACCTGATCCCGCAGAGCGCCCAGCGCGTCTACGTGGGCAAGGCCGTGGGCAACCACGCCGTGCCGCAAGAAGGCATTCACACCCTGCTGGTGGAACACGCCCAGCTGGGCAAACGCGTGGTGCGGCTCAAGGGCGGCGATCCTTTTGTGTTCGGGCGCGGCGGCGAAGAGGTGCAAGCCCTGCAGGCGGCGGGCATTGCGTTTGAGGTGGTGCCCGGCGTGACGGCGGCCAGTGGCTGCTCGGCCTCGGCGGGCATTCCCCTGACCCACCGCGACATGGCGGGAAGCTGTGTGTTCTTGCCCGGCCACCTGGCCGACGACAATGCCACGCACGACTGGGCCGCCTTGGCACGCCCCGGCCAGACGCGGGTGTTTTACATGGGGGTGCAGCGCCTGCCCCATATTGCCCAGCAACTCATCAGCCACGGCCTGGCGCCGGATACACCCGCCGCCATCGTGCGCGACGGCACCCGCGCCACGCAAACCGTGATCGCCTGCAGCCTGACCCGGCTGGTGGAACTGGCGCCTGCCTACGGTCCCCAGCCGGGCTTGCTCATCATTGGCGAGACGGTGCAACTCAGTCCTGACTACCAGGCAGTTTGATCGGAAGCTCATGCCAAGTTTGAACATCGCAAAGCTGAGATTGCGGGACTATCGCTGCTTCGATGCGATTGATGTGGAATTTCACGAACAGCTCACCGTACTTGTTGCTTCCAATGGTGTGGGCAAGACTTCCATTCTGGACGCCATTGCTGTGGCCTTTGGTCCTTATATCGGGGCCTTTGACGAGGCCACGGGAAAGCACTTTGAACCAAGCGACATACGTCTGGTGCGCGTTCGCGAGACGGCCAGCAATGAAATGGAATATGCAGCCAAAGGTGTGCGTTTGGAAGCCACAGGATTCATCCCCGGCAGCATGTTCGACGAGTTGGGTGAAGACGCGCCGACGGTGTGGAAACGTGCTCTAAGCGGCCCCACCAAGGCAAAGACCACGATGAAGGACGCCAAGGAATTGGGCGACTATGGCAAGCGTCAACAAGACGCTGTGCGCACACCCGGAGCGGATCCTACGCTGCCTTTGCTGGCGTACTACGGCACAGGTAGATTGTGGCAACAAAAGAAACTCATGGAAGGCAAGCTGCCACGCACCTCGCGCACCATTGGCTATGCCGATTGCCTTGATCCTGCATCAAGCTACAAGTCATTCGTCGCGTGGTTTCGTTACTGGAGCACCAACGCCTTCAAAGGGCAACTGGATGCCAGCAAGGCCGGTCTTGCTTACGAGGCAACCGAGTTTGACCATTACATCGAGTCCGTAAGCGGCGCAGTCAATACCTGTCTGGCTGCGGCCAAATGGAAAAATATTGCCTACTCCCTGTCACGCGAAGAACTCGTGGCACACCACGACCAATACGGCGAATTGCCCGTTGAACTGCTGAGTGACGGCATTCGCAACATGATTGGCATGGTGGCTGACATTGCCTTTCGTGCTACCAAGCTAAATCCGCAGTTCGGTAGCGATGCCGCCAAAAAGACACCCGGTATTGTGCTGATTGACGAAGTGGACATGCACCTGCACCCGCAATGGCAGCAAGTTGTGCTGCAAAGTCTGACGGCTGCGTTTCCCATGTTGCAGTTCATCGTCACCACCCACAGCCCGCAAGTGCTCAGCACCGTCCGGCGTGAGTGCATTCGTGTCATTCGGAAAACCGAAGAGGGATACGAGGCGCAGATGCCTTCCATGAGTCCTCTGGCCCGTGAAGCGGGTGATGCATTGGCTTATGTGATGGATACGCACGCGCAGCCGCAGATGCCTTTGCTGGAAGAGGTTCGTCAGTACGAACAGCTCGTCAGAGCCGGGCAGGAAGAGACCGATGTGGCACGCCTGGTGCGTCAGCGGCTGGACGTTGCGGGGTATGAAATCCCGGAAAGCAGCCTTGTCACTTGGCGCTTTCTCGCTTCACGCAACATGCGTTCGGGAGTGTGAAGCATGGTTGAGTTGCAACACCGTGCCGCCATCCCCTTTGAGCTGCACAGTTTCCTGCAAGCGCATCCCCGTGCCGGAGTGGCCGCCTTTGATAGCATGGAATTTCAGCTTGCCAAGCGGGCGGTTAGAGCCGCGCTCAACACAGATCAGAACGGGCTCTGCGTTTACTGCGAACGCAGGCTGGCGGCTGACGAGGGTCAGCTAGAGCACATCAAACCCAAGGGCGGGCCGAATGCGCACCCCTTGCTGTGCTTTACCTATACGAACTTTGCCCATGGCTGCATCAACGACCGCACCTGCGGCCAGAAGAAAAAGAATGGCCTTTTACCCATTGAACCCGGCCCTAATTGCAATGCAGACTGGACGCTTTCGACCGATGGCGCCATCGAACCCACGAGCAATCAGACCCGAGCCCGCAAGCATGCCGTCCGGCAAACGCGCGACATGCTGGGCTTGAACAACGCTGCACTGATGCTCGAACGCAGGAGATTTCTGGACGCTTTTGTCAGGGTTTTGCGAGAAACTCCAAATGACAGCCACCAATTTTTGGGCCTTGTGCCTTTTCGCCACATTCTTGGCACGGTTTTGTGAATACCCCTTTCAAAAGTTCCCTCATGCAAATTGAAACTCCCCCCTCGGTCAAGCCCTACGACAAAGCCGAGGGCGAGCGCCGGGGCCTGGTCATCGTCAACACCGGCGACGGCAAAGGCAAGAGCACCGCAGCTTTCGGCCTGGCCCTGCGCGCGCACGGGCGCGGCAAGGCGGTCAGGATTTTCCAGTTCATGAAGGTGCCCAGCGCCCGTTTTGGTGAGCACCGCATGTTCGAGCAACTGGGGATTCCCATTGAAGGCCTGGGCGACGGTTTCAGCTGGAAAAGCCAGGACCTGGAGCATTCGGCCGAACTGGCGCGGCTGGGTTGGCAAAAGGCCAAAGCGGCCATTCTGAGCGGTGACTACTTCATGGTCACCCTCGATGAAATCACCTACCCGCTGATCTACGGCTGGATGCCGCTGGACGACGTGCTGGAGACCCTGCGCAGCCGCCCCAGCCAGGTGCATGTGGTGCTGACCGGGCGGCGCTGCCCACCCGAGATCATTGAACTGGCCGACACCGTGACCGAAATGACCCTGATCAAACACGCCTTCAAAGCGGGTATCCCAGCGCAACGTGGCATCGAAGACTGATTCCCAGGAAGACACCAGCATGAACACCTCCAGCACCCACACCCCGGCACCCGAGCAGACCCTGCATTTCCACGCCCCCCACAAGTCCCCCGCCGCGCGCCACGCAGTGGCCCAGCGGGTGTGGACGGTGGAAGAGGTGCAGGCACTCCTGGAGATGCCGTTTTCCGACCTGATTTTTCAGGCCCAGACGGTGCACCGCGCCCACTTTGACCCGCAGCTGGTGGAGTTGGCCACACTCCTGTCGGTGAAAACCGGCGGCTGCCCAGAAGACTGCGGCTACTGCCCGCAGTCGGTGCACTTTGACACCGGTGTCGAGGCCGGCAAACTCATGGGTGTGGACGCGGTGCGCAGCGCCGCCCTGGAGGCCAAGGCGGCGGGCGCCACGCGTTTTTGCATGGGTGCCGCCTGGCGCGCTCCCAAGGACCGCGACGTGGAGGCCGTGGCCGAGTTGGTCAAGGCGGTGAAGGGCACCGGGCTGGAAGCCTGCTGCACCCTGGGCATGCTGGCCGAGGGCCATGCCGAGATCCTGCGCGATGCGGGGCTGGACTACTACAACCACAACCTGGACAGCGCCCCCGACTTCTACGGCGACGTCATCACCACCCGCGACTTCCAGGACCGCCTGGACACCCTGGTGCGCGTGCGCAACGCGGGTGTCAGCGTGTGCTGCGGCGGCATTGTGGGCATGGGCGAGTCGCGTCTGCAGCGCGCCGGCCTGATTGCCGAGCTGGCCAACCTGGCGCCGTACCCCGAGTCGGTGCCGATCAACCATTTGGTGAAGGTGGAAGGCACACCGCTGGCCGATCAGCCCGACTTGGACCCGCTGGAATTCGTGCGCACCATTGCCGTGGCGCGCATCACCATGCCCAAGGCACGGGTGCGCCTGTCGGCCGGGCGCCAAAGCATGGGCGACGCGGTGCAAGCCCTGTGCTTTGTGGCCGGCGCCAATTCCATTTTTTATGGTGACAAGCTGCTCACCACGCCCAACCCCCAGGGCAATGCCGATTTGGAACTGCTGGCGCGCCTGGGTCTGAAGACCGGCCACCCGATGCCCCGCGACTGATACCCAGACGAGCCACCTTGGATTTTCTGGTCCCGATTTTTTCGCCCTGGAGTGCGCAGGCCTTGCCCGCCTGGGGCCTGGGCCTGGCCGTGCTGGTGGCGCTGGGGGTGGACCGCTGGCTGGGCGAACCCCCGGTACGCTTGCACCCCGTGGTATGGATCGGGAATTACCTGGGCTGGGCCGGGAAACGGTTGCAGCGTCTCACCCGGCAAGGCCTGGACGAGGCCCCGGATTACAAGGCATTTTGGCTTGGAGCCCTTGCCTGGTGTGCGGGGGCAGCTCTTGTTTTGATAGCATCAGTGCTCTTGCAGTGGGCGACGCTGCTGGCGCTGGCAATGCCTGGGCCGGGCCACTGGGAACGCTTGGGCGGCACCCTGCTGGCAGCGCTGCTGCTGGGCGTCTTACTCAAACCTTTGCTGGCCTGGACGCTGCTTAAAAACGAAGTGCTGGCGGTGGAACAAGCCCTGGCGCCGGAGCAGGGCGGTTCCCTGGCCGCCGGACGCGAGCGCCTGCGCTGGCTGGTCAGCCGCGATGTCAGCCAGCTCACCGAAGCCCAGGTGCGCGAAAGTGCCATCGAGACCCTGGCCGAAAACCTCAACGACTCGGTGGTGGCGCCACTTTTCTGGTTTGCGCTGCTGGGCCTGCCGGGTGCGGCGCTGTACCGCTTTGCCAACACCGCCGACGCCATGTGGGGCTACCGGGGGCTGTACCAGGGCCACAACTGGGAATGGGCTGGCAAGTGGGCTGCCCGCGCCGACGATATCCTGAGCTGGTTGCCCGCGCGCCTCACTGCACTGCTGTTGGTGCTGGCGGCGGGCGGAGTGTCGCTAGACCAGCTGAAATGCGAGGCCCGGCGCACTGCCTCCCCCAACAGCGGCTGGCCCATGGCCGCCATGGCCTTGGGCTTGGGCGTGTGCCTGCACAAGCCCGGCGTGTATGCGCTCAACGCCCAGGGCCGTGCGCCGGGGCGCCAGGATACCCAGCGGGCTATTGTTTATGCATCAAATGGGCTTCTAGCCCTTGTAGGTATTGCGCAAGCAGCTATTGTTTTAATAGCGATTAAGGGGCTGGTATGAGTGGTTTGGATAGGCCGGGAAACAAGCCCGTGCCGCTACCCGCACGCCTGCACGGCGGCCCCGACGCCGCTGGCGTGCCGCGTTTTGATTTTTCCACCAACAGCAACGCCTGTGGCCCCTGTCCGGCGGTTGCCACGGCTTTGCAGCAGGCCGATGCGACCCGTTACCCGGACCCCCACTACACACGGTTGCGCACCGCATTGGCGGCTTTCCATGGGGTGGATGCGCAGCGTGTGGTGCTGGCAGGCAGCGCCAGCGAATTCATATTCCGCATCACGGCCTGGGTGGCGCAGCATGGTGCGCGGCGGGCAGGGCGCAAAGTGTGCGTGCCACCCCACGCCTATGGCGACTACGCCCAGGCCGCCCAGGCCTGGGGCCTGGGATTGACCACCAAGCCCGCAGCGGCGCAACTCATCTGGGCCTGTGAGCCCTCCAGCCCGCTGGGCGGGACGCACACCCATTGGCCCGCATGGTTGGTCGACGCTGCTTTGCCCTTGGCGGCCCCCCCCTCCGAACCGGATTCCGCACCCCAGGCCACCCCGCTGGTGCTGGACTGCGCCTACGCGCCGCTGCGCCTGAGCGGAGCGCCCACGCTGGACGCGCAGCAGATGGCCTGCGTCTGGCAGATGTATTCCCCCAACAAAGCCCTGGGCCTGACCGGTGTGCGCGCCGCCTATGCCATCGCCCCGCTGGGCGCCGAGGACGCAGCCGCTGAGTTGGAGCGGCTGGCGCCCTCCTGGCCGCTGGGCGCGCACGGTGTAGCGCTATTGCAAACCTGGGTGCAGCCCGAGGTGCAGACCTGGCTGACCGAGAGCCTGCACACCCTGCGCCGCTGGAAAACCATGCAAATCGACATGCTGAAAGCCCTGGGCTGGACCTGCCTGCCCAGCGACACCAATTTCTTCTGCGCCCACCCGGCCAACACCGACGGCCTGGCCGCTGAGTTGAAGCGGCTGCGCGCGGCAGGCATCAAGCTGCGCGACGCCACGTCCTTCGGCCTGCCCGGCCATGTGCGCCTGAGCGTGCAGCCGCCGGTGGCGCAGGATGCCTTGCGGGTGGCGCTTGGTGTGGCGAATTGACGTACAATTTTGCAAACAGGAGTTGTACCATGCCATCCTCTCGCGCCCCTACGGAATCTGCCCGCATCAACTTGCGCACCAGCTATGAAGTTAAGGAAATGATCGAACGTGCGGCGGCGATCACGGGTTCGACGGTGTCTAGTTTTATTTCCCAGAGCATGTACGAAACATCTAGCCGCATCGTGGCGGATACAGACACACTCCTGCTTTCTGCCGATGCGTTTGATGCCTTTGTCGCAAGGTGCGAAAACCCGCCAGAACCCAACGAGGCGCTGAAAAAACTCATGGCATTGCGCTGAATGCCCATACGTATTGAGCGCTTGGCTGTCCATCACCAGCGTGCTGGTTTTGATTGCGGCGAGTCTGCCCTGAACGAGTTTTTGCACCGTCAAGCGAACCAGTTGGCTCGCAAAGGGTTTGGCAAAACCTATGTGGCCTTGGCGGACGATGGCGTTGCGGTGGTGGGCTTTGTTACCGTCAGTGCGGGTCAGGTTCAAACCCGGCAACTACCGCCGCACTCCAAGCTGCCGCGTTACCCGGCGCCGGTGTTGCGCATCGGCCGCCTAGCCGTGGATCGGCGTGAACAGGGGCGCGGCACGGGTCAGCAATTGATGTCCTTCGCTTTGCAATTGGCTTTGGAGTTTGCCGGTGTGGTTGGTATCTACGCCGTGGTGGTGGATGCCAAGCATGAAAAAGCCAAGGCGTTTTATGAAACGCTTGGCTTTACAGCCACACTGGATAACCCTTTGTGTCTGTATTTGCCGGTATCGACCTTGCAAAAGTTGCCTGCGACGTAATGCGGTTTTGATAGGAGTCCCATGCGCGTGAAGCCCCTGAGTTATTTGCAAAACCTGTACAGGTCCTCTGGAGTGCGCCATTAATCTCGACTACACCACCCTGGAAGCCCTGCGCCGCCAGCACCCCGCCTGGCGCCTGCTGGCGGCCGAGCACGCGCCGCTGATTGGCAGCTTTTTGCACCACGCTTTCATCGTTCCCAACGTGCGGGTGATGGCGCAGTCCGATCTGGTCGAGGGGCTGGAGGATACCTTGTTTGGCTTGCGCGAGCAGTCGGCGGCGCGTGGCGGTGGGCAGTTGTTTCCCAAGAGTGCGCAAGAGTACCTGAACGACTGGGCCGCCAACGAAAAAGGCTGGCTGCGAAAGTTTTACCCCGCAGGCTCGGACGAACCGCATTTTGACCTGACCCCGGCCACCGAGCGCGCGCTGGCTTGGTTGACCAGCCTGACGGAGCGCGCCTTTGTCGGCACCGAGTCGCGCCTGCTCACGCTGTTTGAACTGCTCAAGCAGATGAGCGAAGGCAGCGATACCAACCCCGAGACGCGCCTGCAGGAGTTGCACAAAAAACGCGACGAGATCGACGCCGAGATAGCGCTGGTGCTGGGGGGTGAGATGCCCCTGCTGGACGACACGGCGGTCAAGGAGCGCTTCCAGCAGTTCACCGGGCTGGCGCGCGAGCTGCTGACCGATTTTCGCGAGGTGGAGCACAACTTTCGCGGCCTGGACAGACGCGTGCGCGAGCGCATTGCGCTGTGGGACGGCGCCAAAGGTGCGCTGCTGGAAGAAATCATGGGCGAGCGTGACGCCATTGCCGATTCGGACCAGGGCAAGAGCTTTCGTGCCTTTTGGGACTTTTTGATGTCGCAGGCGCGCCAGGAAGAGCTGACGCAGTTGCTGGAGCGTGTGCTGCAACTGCCCCCGGTGGCGGCACTGTCGCCGGACTTGCGGCTCAAACGTGTGCACTACGACTGGCTGGAGGCCGGTGAACACGCGCAGGCTACGGTGGCGCAGTTGTCGCAGCAGTTGCGCCGCTTTCTGGACGACCAGGCCTGGCTGGAAAACCGCCGCATCATGGATATTTTGCGCGGCATCGAGGCGCGCGCACTGGCGCTGCGCGCCACAGCGCCCACCGGGGCTTTCATGGAGGTGGACGACTTGAACGCCAGCCTGGAGCTGCCCATGGAGCGCCCGCTGTTCAGCCCGGCCCTCAAGACCGTGATTGCCAACGTGGCGCTGCAAGCGGGGGATGCGGATATGGACGCCGCCGCCCTGTTCTCGCAAGTGCGGGTCGACAAGGCCGCGCTGGCGGGCCACATCCGCCAGTCCTTGCAAACCCGAGCCCAGATCAGCCTGGGGGAACTGCTGCAAACGCGGCCACTGGAACAGGGGCTGGGCGAGCTGGTGGCCTACCTGCAACTGGCCAGTGAGGCCCCGAACTCGGTGGTGGACGAGGCCACGCTGGAGTCGGTGGAGTGGATGGTGCTGGAGCCACAAGCGGCGCCAGACAATTTGACCACCCCGGTCACCCGCCGCGCCCAACTGCCGCGCGTCATTTTTGTGAGGAGCTGAGGATGGGGTGCCATGTATATTGGGTTGTGACGATTTGCTGTTATGGTGTAATTAATAAAGTCACTGTTTAGAATTTACATTAATGATTCTGCGGCATATCCAATCGCATCTGCAAACGCTGCTGACCCACTTCCCCTGCGTGGTGCTGACCGGGGTGCGGCAGTCCGGCAAAACAACGCTCCTGAATTTGCTTCCCGGCGAATGGCGGCACTTTGATATGGAAAACTCGGCGGACCGCCAGCAACTGCTGGCCGATCCGGATCTGTTCTTGCGCTTGCATGCCGACAAGGTGGTGATCGACGAAGCGCAGTTGGCCCCCGCCTTGTTTCCAGCGCTGCGCGTGGCGATCGACCGGGACCGCACCAGGAAAGGGCGGTTTCTATTGTCGTGCTCCAGTTCGCCGGAATTGGTCAAGAAGATTTCGGAAAGCCTGGCAGGTCGGGTGGCCCGCCTGGAAATGGCACCGCTGAGTCTGGCGGAAGCGTGGCAATTGCCACCGTCCCGTCTTTACCCCCTGCTGGCCGAGGGCGCAGCGATTGAGGATATCCAGAGCGCTGCAGCTTCCCGCCTGACGGTGCAGCAGGTGCGTGAGTACTGGTTCCAGGGCGGTTATCCAGAGCCCTGGTTGAGTACCAGCGAGGAATTTCGCAGTCTGTGGTACCGGCACTATATTGATGCGTATTTGCTGCGCGATATTGGCGCTTTGTTCCCCAATCTGAACCGGGACCGTTACCGGCAGTTCATTGCCCTGTTGAGCCAGCATTCCGGCAACATTCTCAACAATGCCGACATTGCCCGAACGCTGGGCGTGAGCGAACCCACCGTGCGCGACTGGTTGGGTATCGCGCACGATACCTTTCTATGGCGGCATATCCCGGCCTGGGATCGCTCGGCGGCCAAGCAACTGGTCAAGCATCCCAAGGGTTTTCTGCGGGACAGCGGCCTGCTGCACCGGCTATTGCGAATCCCGGATATCGACATGCTGGGCACCCATCCTGCGGTTGGGAAATCGTGGGAGGGCATGGTGGTGGAAACCTTGCTGCGGGGTTTTGAGAACGCTGGCATTGACGTGAACCCCTTTCATTACCGCACGCGGGGTGGGGCGGAGATTGACCTGATCCTGGAAGGCCCGTTTGGCAGTGGCAACTTCCTGCCGGTGGAAATCAAACTGACGCAGCAGTCCGATAAACGTGCCTTGCGCTCGCTGTCAGAGTTTGTTGCGGCCCACAACTGCCCGCTGGGCCTGGTCATCAACAACGACGAGCGTCCGCGCTGGCTCGATGATCGTATTCTTGCCATTCCGGCGGCTAGTTTGTGACCGTGTTGATCAAGCCAATATGACCAAGTACTACTTTGGGGAAATTACGATGCAAACCATTCTGACCAGCAAGGGGCAAGTCACGATACCCCGCGTTGTCCGCCAGCATTTTGGGCTCAAGCAAGGCATGGCCATTACCTTTGCAATCGAGGGTGACCACATTGCCCTGCGTGCTGCGCGCCTCCCCCGACAAACTAATGCCAGTGGTTTTGGCCTGATCCAGAGCCGACGTACCCGCGTGCCAGCGGATTTTGACGTCGCCAGCCTGGTCACTGACGTGCCATGACCGAGCTCGACGCCCGCAAGGCTGGAAGCCGCCGGTCAAATTGTTGGCCAATTGACCGCTTGTGGTGGAGTTCTTGTCATGACGAATGAAGACCTTGGCGATACACCTGCGGCAAACCCTGCCGCGCCCCAGCACGACCTGACCAGCCTCGTCGTCCCCTTGCTCAAAAGCGTGCTGTACCGCGATGAAGACGCCCAGGCCTGGGCCGCCTTGCTCAAGCTGCAGGCCCGGGTGCGCGACTATGTGGCCGTGCTGGCCCTGGACCTGGTGCTGGACGAAGCTGAAGGGTACGCCTTTTTGCGTTCTCGCTCCACGCCCGATGAAGATGCGCCCAAGTTGCCACGGCTGGTGGCGCGCCGGCCCCTGAGTTTCCAGGTCAGCCTCTTGCTGGCGCTCTTGCGCAAGAAGCTGGCCGAATTCGACGCCAGCGGCGGCGACACCCGGCTGATTTTGTCGCGTGACGCGGTGGTGGAGCTGGTGCGCGTCTTCTTGCCAACGGGCTCCAACGAATCGCGCCTGATGGACCAGGTGGAAACACATTTGAACAAGATCATCGACTTGGGTTTCGTGCGGCGCTTGAAACCCCAGGCCAGCCCTGCCGGGCGCGCGGCGCAAGAGCCGGTGTACGAGGTACGGCGCATTCTCAAGGCCTTTGTGGATGCGCAGTGGCTGGCCGAATTTGACCAGCGGCTGGCCGCCTACCAGGCGCAACTGGCAGCACCTGAAGCGGAGGGCGCTGACTATGATTGATAGCACGATGCCACAAGACTTCCTTGCTTCCGTTCGCCCTGAGCCTGTCGAAGGGTTGTCGGCTTCGACTGGCTCAGTCCGAACGGTTCGCGAGCCAGAACTGGATTTCAGCGCCCCCGAGGCGCTGACTGGCTTTCGCCTGATGCGCCTCGAAGTCTTCAACTGGGGCACCTTCGACAAACGCGTCTGGACGCTGGCGCTGGATGGCAAAAACGGTTTGCTGACCGGCGACATCGGCTCTGGCAAGTCCACGCTGGTCGATGCCATCACGACCCTGCTGGTTCCGGCCCAACGCATCGCCTACAACAAGGCCGCTGGGGCAGATGCGCGGGAACGCTCGCTGCGCTCCTACGTGCTGGGCCACTACAAATCCGAGCGCAACGAGGTCAGCGGCAATGCCAAACCTGTGGCGCTGCGGGACCAGAGCAACTATTCGGTGATTCTGGGCGTGTTCCACAACGCCGGTTTCGACCAGACCGTGACGCTGGCGCAGGTGTTCTGGATCAAGGATGCGGGCGGTCAACCCGAGCGCTTTTATGCGGTCGCGGAAAAGCCCCTGGCGTTGGCCACTGACTTCGCCCACTTTGGCACGGAGATAGCGCAGTTGCGCAAACGCCTGCGCAAAAACGGCGTCGAGCTGTTTGACAGCTTTCCGCCCTACGGCGCGCATTTTCGCCGCCGCTTTGGCATCGAGGGCGAGCAGGCGCTGGAGCTGTTTCACCAAACGGTGTCCATGAAATCGGTGGGCAACCTGACCGACTTTGTGCGTCACCATATGCTGGAGCCATTTGACGTGGCGCCGCGCATCTCTAGTCTGATTGCGCACTTTGACGATCTGAACCGCGCCCATGAGGCCGTTCTCAAAGCCAAGCAGCAGGTGGAACTGCTCTCGCCCCTGGTGGCCGACTGCGACCGGCATGCCGCGCTGCTGGCGGCCACGGATGAACTGCGCGCTTGCCGCGAAGGGCTCAAGGCCCACTTTGCCGGGCTCAAGCTGGCCCTGATTGATGCGCGCCTGGAGACGCTGGCCGACAATTTCAAGAGCGAAAGCACCAAGGTCGAGCGGCTGGAAGCACGTAAAACAGCCCAGCAAGTGCAGGAACGCGAACTGCGCCTGAGCATCGCCCACAGCGGCGGCGACCGCATCGCCCGCATTGATGCGGAGATTGCGCGCAGGCAGTTGGAGATCACACGGCGCCAAGCCAACGCCACACGTTACGACGAACTGCGGCAAAAACTCAACTTGCTGCAGGTACGCAGCGCCGAAGACCTGGTGGTACAGCAGCAAACCTGCGCTCAAAAACACGAGGTCGAGAGCTGCCGCGCCGTGGAGCTGCAAAACGAACGCAACGAACTGGGCGTGACTTTTGCCCAGGGGCGCCAGGAGCACGAGGCCCTGAGCGCCGAGATCGCCAGCCTACAGGGTCGGCGCAGCAACATCGATGCACAGCAAATCGCCGTGCGCGCCGCCCTGTGCCAGGCCCTGAATGTGCGGGAAGATGCCATGCCCTTTGCTGGCGAGTTGATCGAGGTGCGCGACGATGAACGCGACTGGGAAGGCGCTGCCGAGCGCTTGATGCACAACTTTGCGCTCTCCCTGTTGGTGCCGGAGGCGCACTACGCCAAGGTGGCTGAATGGGTGGACCAAACCCATTTGAAAGGCCGCCTGGTGTACTTTTGCGTACGCGCGGCCAAGCAGGCGGACTTGCCCTCGGCGCACGCCGATGCGCTGGTGCGCAAGCTGACGCTCAAGCCCGATTCGCCGTTTTACGCCTGGCTGGAAAATGCCGTTTGGCAGCGCTTCAACGTGGTGTGTTGCAGCACCCAGGAGCAGTTTCGCCGCGAACCCAAAGCCATTACCCGCGCCGGGCAGAGCAAAGGCGGCGAGCGCCACGAGAAAGACGACCGCCACCGCATCGACGACCGCAGCCGCTACGTGCTGGGCTGGAGCAACACCGCCAAACTCGACGCGTTGAACGGCAAGAAGCGCGGGCTCGAAGCGCACCTGGCCCACACCGGCAAACAACTGGCTGACGTGGACCGCGAGCAAGGCGAAATCAAGGAACGCCTGGCGACCCTGTCCAAACTGGTGGAATACCGCGACTACGCCGAACTCGACTGGCCCGTGATCGCGCTGGAGGTGGCCAAGCTGGCCGACGAACTCGCGGCGCTCAAAGCCGCCTCCGATGTGCTGCAGACCCTGACAAAAAGCCTGGGCGAGCTGGAAGCCGAGCTGCAAACCACCGAACAGCAACTGACGGAGCAGCGCGAGCGGCGCGCCAAAACCGAGCAAAAAACCAGCGACATGCAGGTGCTGCGTAGTCAAACTGAGGCGTTGCGGGGCAACTGGGCAAAGCAAGAAGCCCTAGCCACGCGCCTAATCAGTTTGCAACAAGAAATACTTGGCGAACACACGCTGACCATCGAATCCTGCGACAACCGGGAGCGCGAGATGCGCGACGGGCTGCAAAAAGCCATCGATGCCGACGATGGCCGCACCAAGCGCCTGCGCGACAAAATCATCGACGCCATGCGCAGTTTCAGCACCCGCTACCCGCTGGAGACGCAGGAGGTGGATGTGGCGGTGGAGGCGGCGGGCGAGTACCGCACCCTGCTCGACAAACTGGCCATGGATGACCTGCCGCGTTTTGAGACGCGCTTCAAGGAACTGCTGAACCAGAACACCATCCGCGAAGTGGCGCAGTTCAACACCAAGCTGAACAACGAGCGCGAAACCATCAAGGCGCGCATCGCCCGCATCAACCAGTCGCTCACGCAAATCGATTACAACCCCGGCCGCTACATCGTGCTGGAAGCGCAGGTCAGCACGGACGCCGAAGTGCGCGACTTCCAGACCGAATTGCGCACCTGCCTGGAGGGCTCGCTCTCGGGCTCCAATGGCAACAACGACGAGGGCCAATATTCCGAGGCCAAGTTCCTGCAGGTCAAGCACATCATCGAACGCCTGCGGGGCCGCGAAGGGCAGGGCGAGCAAGACCGGCGCTGGGCCGCCAAGGTCACCGATGTGCGCAACTGGTTTGTGTTCTCGGGCAGTGAACGCTGGCGCGAAGACGACCGCGAACACGAGCACTACTCGGACTCGGGCGGCAAGTCCGGCGGTCAAAAAGAGAAGCTGGCCTACACCATATTGGCGGCCAGCCTGGCCTACCAGTTCGGCCTGGCCTGGGGCGAAAAGCGCTCGCGCAGCTTCCGCTTCGTGGTGATCGACGAAGCCTTTGGCCGCGGCTCGGACGAGTCGGCGCAATATGGACTGAAGCTGTTCCAGCAACTCAATCTGCAACTGCTGATCGTCACCCCGCTGCAAAAAATCCACATCATCGAGCCCTATGTGGCCAGCGTGGGGTTTGTGCACAACGAGGAGGGGCGTGATTCCAAGTTGCGCAATTTGAGTATTGAGGAGTACCGGGAGGAGAAGGGGCGTGTGGAGTTGGCGAAGTAGGATGAAGACGGGTTTGACAAGGCGAGAATGCAACGGTTCGGCTTTCCCAAACAGTTGCCAATACACAGAATTTGAAGTGATGACTGGGGTGATACCCCCCATGAAGGACAGACCATGGCATTGATCGAAGGTTTTCGCGTTCAGAATTACCGCGCGTTAAGAGACGTAACGTTGGGCAAGCTTTCTTCGCAGGGCGGCGAACCGCTGACGCCGTTTACGGTGGTGATCGGTAAAAACGGAGTGGGCAAGAGCACCTTGTTTGATGCTTTTGGTTTCGTGGCCGACTGCTTGGTGCACGACGTGGAGCAGGCTTGTGACATGAAGCAGCGTGGTGGCTACGAGCGCTTGCGTTCCAGAGGGACAATCGACCCGATTCGGTTTGAAATCTATTACCGAGAGGCCACGGGCGAACGACCAATGACTTACGAGTTGTCGATTGCATTGGACGAAACCGGGCGCCCCTTTGTCGAGTCTGAGTTACTGAAACAGCGGCGTAAGGGACAAAAGCATGGTCGACCGTACCCTTTTTTGCGACTGAACCACGGCAAAGGCATGGTTTGGGCGGGCGAGGAAGCGGTTGAGGCGGAAGGGGGCGAGGAGGATCGTGCTCAGACCTTGGTTGAGTTGACCGACCTGCGCCAGTTGGGTATTGCTACATTGGGTACGCTCAAAGAGCATCCCCGCATCAAGCGTTTTCGTGACTTTTTGAAGGGCTGGTACCTGTCGTACTTTTACCCCGATGCAGCCCGCAGTCTTCCAACTGCTGGCCCCCAGAAACACTTGAACAGCCATGGCGACAACATTGGCAATGTGGTGCAGTTCATGGCGCGGGAGCACAAGGATAGGTTCAAGGCGGTTCTTGATCGCATAGCGGCCAAAATTCCCGGTATCAGGAGCATCGACACCCAGGAAACCCAGGACAAACGTTTGCTGCTGCGCTTCAATGACGGGGCGTTTGCTGACCCATTTTTTGCGCAGCAGATGTCCGACGGCACCCTCAAGGTGTTTGCCTACCTGCTGTTGATGGACGACCCCGAGCCGCCGCCCTTTATTTGCATTGAAGAACCCGAAAACGGTCTGTACCACAAGCTGCTAGAGGCACTGGCGCAAGAGTTTCGCGCACATGCCACCGGCAAGAAAAATGCGCCCCAGATTTTTGTGACGACACACCAGCCCTACTTTGTCGACGCCTTGTCGCCGGACGAAGTCTGGATTTTGGAGAAGGGCGCGGATGGTTATTCATTCATCCGGCGGGTGTCTGATCTGGAGATTGTCAAAAACCTGGTCGAAGAGGGTTTGCCGCTGGGTGGTCTTTGGTACAGCGACTATCTGGAGACGAAGTAAGCCATGCACATCGAGGTTTTGGTGGAGGACAGCTCCGGGGAAAGGCTGTTGGCACAACTGCTGCCGCAAATCATCGGCGAGCAGGGGGCGCCACACACTTGGCGGCTCAAAGCCTACAAGGGCATTGGACGTATTCCGCAAGGTCTGTCGCCAAAGGCGGACCCGGCCAAACGCATACTGCTTGATCAGTTGCCCCGGTTGCTGCAAGGCTATGGAAAAACGCCAGGTATCGATGCGGTCGTCGTGGTGCTGGACACGGATCGGCGAAATTGCAAAGAATTTCTGCAAGAGTTGAAGTCGGTTGCTGACAACTGCAACCCGGTGCCGCACACGCTGTTTCGGCTGGCCATTGAGGAGGTGGAAGCCTGGTATCTGGGAGACCGCGCCGCCTTGCTGAAAGCCTACCCGCGCGCCAAGCGGGATGTGCTGGACCGTTACGTGCAGGACAGCGCGTGCGGCACCTGGGAACTGCTGGCCGATGCCGTCCATGCGGGTGGCGCTGCGGCCATCAAAAAGGCGAGTTGGCCATTGCCTGGGCAGATAAAACATGAGTGGGCTGAAAAAATCGGCCCCTTGATGCGTCTTGATCAAAACGTGTCGCCAAGCTTCGGCAAATTTCGTGACGGCCTGTTGCGGATGATTGCGTAAAAAGTGTTCGGCATTTTGATGGACTTCCAGCCAAGCCAGGTGCCCGCATGAGCTGGACCACCCCTGCCGACCTGCGCGCCCAAGTGCAAAAGCTGTGGGACAAAGGAGACTTGCTGCGCCCGTGTGTGCAGGGCGAGGCGATGCCACCCCGGCGCCTGCGGCTGGTGGGACCGACCTCGACCGAGCTGAGCGAGCGCTTTGACGCGGTGCGCGCCTGGATGGCGGACTTGCGACAAGGCGCAACACCACACAGCACGCCGCGTTATCGCATCGTTTTGCGCGAGTTCCGCCACCGCGTGCTGGGCGCCAACGCCGTGCCGGACGAGGTCTGGCTGGACACCTTGGATGACGCGTTGGCGCTGATTGGCAAGCAAAAGGACGCCAAACGCTTCGCCAGCCTGGTGCATGCGACCCGCGAACAATACCCTGTGCTTTGGCCCGCCTTGTTGCCCTGGCTGGAAAAGCGGCCGCTCCAGGTGCTGGCGCTGGTGGACGCCTGGCCGCGCCTGCTGGCCGTGGTTTGCTGGCTGCAGGACCATCCGCGCCCCGGTATTTACCTGCGGCAGGTGGATCTGGCGGGGGTGGACAGCAAGTTCATCGAGGCAAACCGGGGCGTGTTGTCGGAACTGCTGGACTTGGCCTTGCCCATGGATGCCATCGACGCCAGCGCCACCGGCACCAGCCAGTTCTGCCGCCGCTACGGCTTCAAGGACAAACCCCTGCGCATTCGCTTTCGCCTGCTGGACCCGCAAATTACGCTGCTGCCAGCGGGATGTGAGCAGGACATGGGCGTGACGCAGGCGGCGTTTGAGCAACTTGACCTGCCCGTCAACCGCGTGTTCATCACCGAAAACGAGGTGAATTTTCTGGCCTTTCCGCCGCTGCCGGGCAGCATGGTGATTTTCGGCGCGGGTTATGGTTTTGAGGTACTGGCCGGTGCCCGCTGGCTGCACCAACGTGACGTGTTCTACTGGGGCGATATCGACACCCACGGCTTTGCCATCCTGGACCAATTGCGTGCGCAATTTCCCCAGGTGCAATCCTTGCTGATGGACAAAGCCACCTTGCTGGCCCATGCCACACAATGGGGCGAAGAGCCGCAGCCGGTGCTGCGCGACCTGCCGCGCCTTACGGTGGAGGAGCGTGCTGTGTTTGACGCGCTGCGCGACAACCGGCTGCGTGTGGGCCTGCGGCTGGAGCAGGAGCGTATTGGTTTTGACTGGCTGCAAAAGAATTTGGCGGCACTGGCCCCTGGAGATGGTGCGGCCTTTGATATTGAGGATAAAAAGTGACTCTAGCCCTTATGGAATATGCGCAAGCAGCTCTTATTTTGATAGCAGGTGGTAGGCCATGAGTGCCCAATGCGTGATGGTGCTGGGCACCACCAGCGGCGCTGGCAAAAGCTGGCTGACCACGGCCCTGTGCCGCTACTACGCCCGCCAGGGCTTGAAGGTGGCGCCCTTCAAGGCGCAGAACATGAGCAACAACGCCAGAGTGGTGGGCCCCCACGCTCCACCGCTGTGCGGGTCGCTGCCCCCCGAGGGGGCTAATTCGCCTTGGGGCGGCCCGGCGGCAAATTGGCCGTCTGGCGGGGGGGAAATCGGCAGTGCCCAGTACTTTCAGGCGCTGGCGGCGCGCGCCATCCCCGATGTGCGCATGAACCCCTTGCTGCTCAAGCCCGAGCGCGACACCCACAGCCAGGTGGTGCTGATGGGACAGGTGGATGAGGTGCTGTCCGCCATGCCCTGGCGTGGCCGTAGCGCCAGTGTGTGGCCGGTGATCGCCCAGGCGCTGGATGCATTGCGGGAGGAGAACGACGTGGTGGTGATTGAGGGTGCGGGTTCGCCCGCCGAAATCAACCTCTCGGGCAGCGACATCGTCAACATGCGGGTGGCGCGGCACGCCCAGGCGGCTTGTCTGCTGGTGACCGACATTGACCGAGGAGGGGCCTTTGCCCACCTGTACGGCACCTGGGCTTTGCTGCCCGAGGCGGAGCGGGCGCTGATCAAGGGCTATGTCTTGAATAAATTCCGGGGCGATGCCACGCTGCTGGCGCCCGCGCCGCAGATGTTGCAGGACCTGACCGGTGTGCCCACGGTGGCCACTTTGCCGATGTGGTGGCAGCACGGTCTGCCGGAAGAAGACGGCGTGTTTGACGACCGCAGCATCACCAGCGGCGCGGTCACGCTGACGGTGGCCGTGATCGCCTACCCGCGCATCAGCAATCTGGATGAGTTTCAACCCCTCAAGAATATTCCCGGCGTGCGTTTGCAATGGGTGCGCAGCCCCTCGGAGTTGGCGGGTTTGGCGGCTACGGACTGGATTATTTTGCCGGGCTCCAAACACACCAGCGGTGACCTGGCCTGGCTGCGCCAGCAGGGGCTGGACGGGGCCATCGCCCGGCACGCCGGGCAGGGTGGTGCGGTGTTGGGGGTGTGTGGCGGATTGCAAATGCTGGGGGAAGCCTTGATCGACCCACACGGTATTGACGGCAATGCGCCTGGTTTGGGCCTGCTGCCGCTGGTGACGGTGTTTGAGGCAGACAAAACGGTGTGCCATACACAAACCTGTTTTGATGCCGGAATTTGCGGGCCCTGGGGTACTCTGGCCGGTGTGTCGGTGGCAGGCTATGAAATCCACCACGGCCAAACGCAGCAGCATCCAGCCATGGCCCACAGTGGCGATGTGGCCCGCCCGGTGTTGCCGGGTGGTCTGGGCTGGCAAAACGGCGCGGGCAATGTGCTGGGTCTGTATTTGCATGGTTTGCTGGAAGATCCGGCGGCTTTGCAGGCCCTGTTTGGCTCCCACTTGCGGGGGCCGGTGCCTACGCTGGACCGGGTTTTTGACGGCCTGGCCGATTACATCGGCCACCACTTTGCGCCGGGTGTGTTGGCGGGCCTGATTGCGTGATTGTTTGTATAGACTTCTGTCCCTATGCGTAGCAAAGCACATTGGCGCCGTCCCCACACCTACCTGGGTGCCGCGCACAGGCTGGGGGGGCGGGTGGTTGCGGGATTCCGTTCTAAAAGGCCAGCAGACAAGCCCCTGGTGCCACCGCATCTGGTGGGATCGGTGCCGCCGTATAACCCAAAGGGACCCGCGCTTTCCAGTCTGCCTTTCCTCACACGGCCAGTGGTCAAAGTTTTCTTTCTGTTGGTGGCCTTGGCATTGATGGCCGCCGCAGCCAGCCTGGCATGGCAGGAAATGCGCAGCTCGCAGTGGCAGGCCAAGGTCTTTTCGGAACAGGCCCACAAGATGCGCTATACGCTGGAGCCTGGCCCCAGTGCGGCCGCAGCAGTCCGTTATCCCGTGGACAGTCCGTATGACGAAAGGTTGGGTTACTCCAATTTGCCGGAGTATTTGGGGCGATTGCAGAACAAAAACTTTTCCATCACAGCACAGGCCCGCATGGCGCCGGAAATGACAGAGGTGATGGATTGGGGCCTTTTTGCGCCGTATCGGGAAAAGCCCCAGTTTGGACTGTCGATACTCGATTGCCGAAAACACCCTCTGTTCGCGGCCCTCTACCCAGAAAGGATTTATCCGGGCTTTGAGGATGCGCCGGATATTTTGGTCAAAAGTTTGCTGTTTATCGAGAATCGGGGGCTTCTGGACCCTCGCTATCCGCTACGCAATCCGGCAGTGGATTGGGGGCGCTTGGGCAAGGCGGTGCTGGACCATGCCTTGCACGGCTTTGGACCGGATTCCAAATCGGCGGGAGGCAGCACGCTGGCAACGCAAATCGAAAAGTACCGCCATTCACCGGAGGGTCGCACCACATCCATGAAGGACAAGCTGCTGCAAATGACTTCGGCCTCGTTGCGCGCCTACCAGCCGGGCCAGGACACCACGGCCACGCGGCGGCAATTGGCGGTGGACTACCTCAATACGGTGCCGCTGGCGGCTAAACCAGGTTTTGGCGAGGTCAATGGCATTGGAGACGGCATGTGGGCCTGGTACGGACGGGATTTCACACAAGCCAATGCGCTGCTGCGCAGCGCCACACAAGCCGTACAGCCTTCCGGCGAAGTGGCTTTGGCCTACAAGCAGGCGCTCAGCCTGGTGATCGCCCAACGCCGGCCGTCCTACTACCTGGGTGACAGTGAGAGTGATCTGGAGCCGCTGACCGATAGCCACCTGCGGCTGCTGGCCAGCCAGGGTGTTATTTCCAACGCACTGCGCGACGCGGCGTTGGCGGTGAAACTGGCCGACAGCAACACGGTGCGTCCTGTGGCGCCCGCAGTCTCCTTTGTCACGCGCAAGGCGTCTACGGCGATACGCAGCCAGCTCGCCAGTCTGCTGGGAAGTTCCAGTTTCTACAACCTGGACCGGTTGGATTTGCGCGTGGCAAGCACGCTGGATGGCCAGACCCAAGCGGCCGTTACCAGCGTGCTGCGCCAATTGCGCGACGCACAGGCCGCCAAGGCGGCCGGCCTGCAGGGCAAAGGATTGCTTGGCCGTGGCGACCCGGCCAACGTGGTCTACAGCTTTACCTTGCTGGAGCGTGGCGAGAACATGAACTATCTGCGCCTGCAGACCGACAACTTCGATCAACCGCTGGACATCAATGGCGGCGCCAAACTGGATCTTGGATCAACTGCCAAATTGCGTACCTTGGTGAGCTACCTGGACATCATTGCCAATTTGCACCAGCGCTACAAGGTGTTGGATTCAGCGCAGCGAAAGAGCATCGTGGTGGACCCGAAAGACAAACTCTCGCAGTGGGTCCTGGACTACTTTGAGCAGCACCACGAAGGTGATTTGCCTGCCATGCTGCAAGCCGCCCTGGACCGCCGTTATTCGGCCAGCCCCGCCGAGGGTTTTTACACCGGTGGGGGAATACACACATTCAATAACTTCCGCCGCGAAGACGACCGCAAGGTGCTGTCGGTGCGCGACGGCCTGCGCAATTCGGTGAATCTGGTGTTTGTGCGGCTGTTGCGTGATGTGGTGCACCACTACATGTTCCAGGTGCCGGGCTCGTCCGCCAGCTTGTTGCAAGATACCAGCGATCCGCGTCGGGCGGTCTACCTCAGCCGTTTTGCCGACCGCGAAGGCCGGGAATTCATCAACCGCTTTGTCAGCAAATACCAGGGCAAAACGGCGGCCGAGGCGCAGGAGTTGCTGCTGCAAAATGTGCGGCCCACGCCGACCCGCCTGGCTAGCATCTTTCGCACCATTGCACCGAAAGCCGAAGTAGAACAACTGGCGGCCTTTTTCAAAGAAAATTTGCCCAGTGAACACGAGGTTCCTGCGGCCAAGCTGGCCCTGCTGTATGCGCAGTATTCACCCGAAACCATGTCGTTGGCTGACCGTGGCTATACCGCCAATGTGCATCCGCTGGAGTTGTGGGTCGTTGGCTATTTGCGTACGCATCCAGGTTCCACCGCCACCCAGGTGGCAGCGGCCAGCAGCACGGAACGCCAGGCGGTCTACCAGTGGCTGTTCGCCAGCAAGCTCAAGCGCGCGCAGGATCAGCGTATTTTGAGTCTGCTGGAGGTGGAAGGCTTTTTGGAAATACACCGCCAGTGGAAACGCATGGGTTACCCCTTTGGCTCCTTGGTGCCGTCCTATGCCACGGCGCTGGGTGCCTCGGCCGACCGTCCTGCCGCGCTGGCCGAGTTGATGGGCATTTTGGTGAACGGTGGCGTGCGCAAACCGAATGAACGGATTACCACCCTGCACTTTGCTGCCGATACACCGTACGAAACCTTGCTGGAGCACCAGCCCGGTAAGAGCGAACGGGTGTTGTCGGCGGATGTCGCCAAGGCGGTTTTGGGCGCCATCCGGGACGTGGTGGAGGAGGGCACCGCCAAACGTGTCAAGAAGGCCTTTGTCAGGGCCGACGCAAGCGTCATCCCGGTGGGCGGGAAAACCGGCACCGGAGACCACCGGTTTGATGTGTACGGCGGGCATGGCCAGTTGGTGGAGTCGCGTGTGGTCAGCCGCTCCGCCACCTTTGTGTTCAATGTCGGTGAACGGTTTTTCGGCAGCATCACGGCCTATGTGTACGGGCCGCAGGCTGCCAACTACGACTTCACCAGTGCCTTACCGGTGCAACTTCTCAATGTCCTGGCGCCCACACTGATGCCCTTGATGGAGCCTGCCTCCAGCAAAGTGGCCCCTGCCGACCCATGCGGCGGTTGACCATGGTGGCGTGTTATTGCCACTGCACGGGCTCAACGCCCCATATCTCGCTGGCGTATTCGCGGATCGTGCGGTCTGAAGAAAATCCGCCCATGCCCGCCACATTGAGAATGGCGCTGCGGGTCCATGCCGCCGGTCTGCGGTACAGCTCGTCCACCTTGTCCTGGGTGGCAACGTAATCGGCGTAGTCCGCCAGCAACTGGTAGTGGTCGGATTCCAGCAGGGTGTTGACGATCTCCCGGTAGCGCTGCGGCTCTTCAGGCGAAAAAGCGCCCTCGGCGAGCCGGTCAATGGCGTACTTGAGGTCAAAGTTGTTGTTGTAATAGTCGCGTGGCCGGTAGCCCTGGCCGCGTATTTCCGCCACTTTTTCTGTGCGGTTGCCAAAAATAAAGATGTTGTCCAGTCCCACCTTGTTGGCAATCTCGATATTGGCACCGTCCCAGGTGCCGATGGTGAGCGCACCGTTGAGCGCCAGTTTCATGTTGCCGGTGCCCGAGGCTTCGGTTCCGGCGGTTGAAATTTGCTCTGACAAATTGGCGGCCGGAATGATGGTTTCGGCCAGGGACACCCGGTAGTTGGGGATGAACACCACACGCAACTGGCCACCGACGCGCGAGTCATGGTTAATCACCCGCGCCACGTCATTGATGAGCCGGATGATGAGTTTGGCCATGTAATAGGCCGAGGCGGCTTTGCCGGCAAAGACCACGGTGCGGGGAACCCAGTTGGCGCGGGGTTGCGCCAGGATGCGGTGGTAGCGGGTCATGACGTGCAGCACATTGAGCAACTGGCGTTTGTACTCATGCATGCGTTTGACCTGCACATCAAACAGGCTGTCCGGGTCCGCCAGAACGCCTGTGGTTTTGGCTACCACCTCGGCCAGGCGACGTTTGTTTTGTTGTTTGGCCAGGCGGAATGCGTTTTGGAATGCGGGCTGGTCGGCGAGGTCTTGCAAACGTTCCAGTTGGTCCAAATCCCCGCGCCAGTCAGGTCCGATGTGGCTGTCAATCAGCGTTGAAAGGGGCGGGTTGGCCAGGGCCAGCCATCGGCGTGGTGTGATGCCGTTGGTTTTGTTGCAAAACCGATCCGGGTACATCCTCACAAAATCGCCAAAAATGGTGTCCACCATCAACTGGCTGTGCAAGGCCGAGACCCCATTGATTTTGTGGCTGGCCAAAGCGGACAGATGGGCCATGCGCACCCGGCGTGTGCCGCGTTCCTCGATCAGGGAAATTCGGCGCATCAGGGCGTTGTCTTCTGGAAAGCGGCTGTGCACTTCGGCCAAAAAGCGGGCATTGATGTCGTAGATCAATCCCATGTGCCGTGGCAGTACCCGTGTCAGCAGGTCCACCGGCCAGGTTTCCAGGGCTTCCTCCATCAGGGTGTGGTTGGTGTAAGAGAAGATGCGGGTGCACAGGCCCCAGGCGGTTTCCCACACTACGTGGTGTTCGTCCATCAGCAGCCGCATCAACTCAGGCACCGCCAGCGCGGGGTGTGTATCGTTCAGGTGAATGGCCACCTTGTCTGCGAGTTCATCAAAGCCGCTGTGTTTCTTGAGATGGCGGCGCAAAATGTCCTGCAGCGAGGCGCTGACAAAAAAATACTCCTGCCGCAAGCGCAATTCGCGTCCATGCTCGGTGCGGTCATCCGGGTACAGCACACGCGAAACGTTTTCCGACAGGTTCTTGGCTTCCACCGCCTGGATGTAGTCGCCCCGGTTGAAGGCGTCCAGGTTGACCCCCCCGCTGGCACGCGCGGTCCACAAACGCATGGTGACCACACTGCGCATCTTGTAGCCCGGTACACCGATGTCGTAGGCGGTGGCAATCACATCTTCGGTTCCGATCCAGACGCAGCGGCTGTCTTGCGGCGTCAGGCGCCCGTTGAACCGGATGGTGTAGCTGAATTCGGGGCGCATGAATTCCCAGGGGGAGCCGGTGAGCAGCCAATAGTCCGGCTCTTCCACCTGTTGGCCATTTTCGATGCGCTGGGCAAACATGCCGTACTCGTAGCGAATGCCGTAGCCTATGCCGGGCAAGCCCAGGGTGGCCATGGAGTCCAGAAAGCAGGCGGCCAATCGGCCCAGGCCCCCGTTGCCCAGGCCGGCATCGGGCTCCAGGTCAATCAAGGCGTCGAAATCGGCACCCAGCAGGGCACACGCCTGTTTGACGGGTTCGTAGATGTCGGCGGCCAGCATGGCATTGGTGAGCGCGCGCCCGGTGAGAAATTCCATGGACAGGTAGTACACACGCTTGGCGTCCTGGTCTTCCGCCTGGGCCAGGGATTCGCGCCAGGCGTCCATGATGCGGTCCCGCACGGCATGGAAGACCGCAAAGAGCCAG
>MESI01000127.1:84894-138570 GCA_001770935.1 Burkholderiales bacterium RIFCSPLOWO2_12_FULL_61_40
GCCAGTCTCTCTGGGTTGCGGAGCGCAAATCTTTGCCAACCTGGTACACCAGCCGGTTGGAGATCGCCCGACGCAAGGCCTCCACACTGTTGGTGGGTTTGTCAAACTGAAAAATCGGGTTGGTGGGCATCGCCGCTACTCCCAGAATGAGGGCCAGTGAAGGAATTGGCATGTGGCCGTAGTGACCGGTACAGGGCTAAATAATGGCGTGCGGCGGTTTGCCAGTCAAATCGCAGGGACATCCCGTGCTGCTGAACCGCCCGCCATTCATGGGGGCGTCGGGCCAGGGCAAAGGCCCGCTGCAAGGCACTGAGCAAGCCCTTGGCGCTCAGCTCCTCAAACACAAAGCCGGTGGCGGTCTGCGCGTCCAGGTTTTCCAGTGCACAGTCAACCACCGTGTCGGCCAGACCGCCGACCCGGCGAACCAGGGGCAGTGTGCCGTAGCGCAGCCCGTAAAGTTGCGTCAATCCGCAAGGCTCAAACGCCGAGGGGACCAGGATGACATCGGCTCCTGCAAGCACCGTATGCGCGCTGGTTTCGTCGTAGCCGATACACACACCCACTTGCTGGGGGTAGTGAATGGCTGCATCGGCGAAGGCTTGTTCCAGCACCGCATCACCCTGGCCCAGCACGGCCAATTGCCCGCCATGCCGCACCAATTCCGCCATGACCTGGGGCAACAGGTGCAGGCCTTTTTGCTCCGTCAGGCGGCTCACGACACCAAAAACCAGGGCGTCTGCACGGGGCTCCAGACCAAAGCGGGTCTGCAGGGTGTGTTTCGCGGCAGCCTTGTCCGAAAGCGTGTTCACATCGTAGGTTCTGGGCAGCAAGGGATCGGTTGCGGGGCTCCACACCTGGTAGTCCACACCATTGAGAATGCCGGACAGGGCTGGAGCGCGCTCACGCAGCAGGCCATCCAGCCCGAAACCGTGGGTTGCTGTCAGTATCTCGCGGGCATAGCCGGGGCTGACGGTGGTGATGCGGTCGGCGTATTGAAGGGCGGCTTTCATGAAGGACACCTGGCCAAAATACTCCAGCCCTGTGATGCTGAAGAAATTTGCAGGGAGGCCCAGCGTGGGAAACAGGGGGCTGGGAAATAGGCCCTGGTAGGCCAGGTTGTGGATGGTAAACACCGTGGCCGGTGTATCGCACCCCGCTTCGGCGAAGGCCCGTACATAGGCCGGGGCCAGACCGACGTGCCAGTCGTGGCCATGGATGACATCGGGCACCCAATCCGGATCAAGCCCCTGGCCCAAGGTGGCGGCGGTCCACCCCAATGCACAAAAGCGCTGGGCATTGTCGCTCCAGTCCTTGCCGTCGGGGCCGAGGTAGGGGTTGCCTGGGCGTGCATACAAAGCGGGCGCGCGAACCAGGTAGACCGCCATATCCAAATCCGGCAGGGTGGCCAGAACAACATCCGCTGGGGGGAGGGCGGGGGATGGGCCCCAGGGGGACGCGCCTTTGGGCAAGGGTGCCACCGGTCGCAGCGTGTGCGCTACGTTGGTGATGGCCGGAAATGCGGGTAGCAGCAGGCGCACCTCACAGCCCAAATCTTTCAAGGCAGGCGCAAGGCCCGCGCTGACGTCGGCCAAGCCGCCCGTTTTGAGAAAGGGGTACAACTCCGCGCAAACGTACAAAACCTTCATTGCGAACGCTCCCCCAGCGCTTTCAGCATGGCATTTGTTACCAGCACGATGCCGCCCGGACTGCGGTAAAAACGCCGCGCGTCCAGGTCGGCCTCCCACCCGATGGACATGCCTTCGGGGATGTGACAACCCTCGTCAATGACCACCTTGCGTAAATGGCAATGCCTTCCAATGTCCGCGCCTGGCAGGACAACGGCGTCTTCGACTTCGCTGTAGGAATGGACTTGCGCCCAGGTAAACAGCACCGAACGGCGTACCCGCGCGCCTGAGATGATGCACCCGCTGGAGACCAATGAGTCCACCGCCATGCCACGGCGTCCGTCGTCGTCAAAAACAAATTTTGCCGGTGGTGAGGTGGGCTGGTAGGTCCAGATGGGCCAATCCTGGTCGTACAAGTCCAGCTCGGGCGTGGTGGCTGTGAGATCGATGTTGCTGGCCCAGTAGGCGTCCACCGTGCCCACATCGCGCCAGTACGAAGGTGCCTCGGGGCTGGTCCGGACACAGGAAAGATCAAAGGGATGGGCGGCCACGTCACCCTGCAACACCATGGAAGGGATCAAATCGTGGCCAAAGTCGTGGCTTGATGACGCGTTTTGGAGGTCTTGCGCCAGCGCTGCAAAAAGATACTCCGCATTGAACACATAGATCCCCATGCTGGCCAGGACCCGGTCGGGCCGGTCAGGCAAGCCCTGGGGGTGTGGTGGTTTCTCTTCAAACCGGGTGATGCGGCGCGTGGCGTCCACCGTCATGACGCCAAACGCAGTGGCTTGTTCTGTCGGTACTTCAATGCATGCCACGGTGCAAGGCCTCCCCTGTGCCACATGGTCTTCAATCAGGCTGGCATAGTTCATTTTGTAAACATGGTCGCCTGCCAGGACCAGAATGTATTTGGGATCGTGCTCCCGCAGGATATCCAGATTTTGAAATACCGCGTCGGCCGTGCCCCGGTACCAGGAGCCTTCGTCAGTGCGTTGCTGTGCTGGCAGGAGGTCAATGAATTCATTGACTTCATTGCGCAAGAAGGACCAGCCGTGTTGCAGGTGGCGAAGCAAACTATGGGATTTGTATTGCGTCAACACACCGATGCGGTGGACTCCGGAGTTCACGCAGTTGGACAGTACAAAATCAATGATTCGAAATTTTCCGCCAAAGTGCACGGCAGGCTTGGCACAATTTTCGGTCAAGGCTTGCAGACGCGATCCACGGCCACCCGCCAGTACGAGCGCTATGGTCCGACGGACCGGCCTGTGATAGGCACCAACTTTCATGAGAGGCCTTTCAATATAGAGGAGGTCAGATTTGCATGGGGCGGTTGCGTCCGTGTGCACGGGTCATGGCGGCCAGGCGGCGTGCCGGTTCGTCCTGGATATGCGTCCAGTCAAAGCGCCATTGCCAACATCCCTGGGCCACACCGGGTGTATTCATGCGGTGTGAACTGTCCAGACCCAATACATCCTGGAATGGAAAAATCACGGTGTTGGCCTTCGACTGGGAAAGGACCAACATCATGGCCCAGTGGATCTCGGTATCGACCTGGGGGCCCAGGTAACAACGTGCCGCGTACCGCTCCGAAGCGCTGGCGGTCTGCCACCAACCCTGTGCCGTGTCGTTGTCATGGGTGCCGGTGTAGGCCACTGTTTGGGCCTCAAAATTGTGCGGCAAGTAGGGGTTGGCGCTGTTGTCACCGAAAGCAAACTGCAGCACGCACATGCCTGGAAATCCACAGGCCTGCCGCAGCGTGGCGACCGCGGGCGTGATACTGCCCAGGTCTTCTGCAATGATGGGTACCTGATGTGTCCCGCCTCGGTGGCCTGGGGCAGCGAGTTCATCGAACAGTGCTTTACCCGGCCCTTGCCGCCATTGGCCCGTGACCGCTGTGGGCTCGCTGCTGGGGATCTCCCAATAGGAGTCAAAACCGCGAAAGTGGTCCACCCGCACCACGTCAACCCTATCCAGAAGATGCGCCAGCCTGGCCTTCCACCAGCGAAACCCGTCCGTGGCCATGCGGTCCCAGCGGTACAAAGGATTGCCCCAGCGCTGACCGGTCGCACTGAAGTAGTCAGGGGGAACGCCCGCCACCACCGTAGGTTCTCCTTGTGGGTCAAGATGGAATTGTTCTGCGTTGGCCCATACGTCCGCACTGTGGTGGGCGACAAAAATGGGCACATCTCCGACGATGGAAATACCGTGGCCATGGGCATATTGGCGCAGGCGCTTCCACTGCATGTGAAAGCGCCATTGGATGAAGCTGAAAAACCCCAGTTGGTCCGCGCAATGGCGGGCGGCTTCGGCAAGTGCCACAGGATCGCATTGCGCCAATGGCGCGGGCCAATGGGTCCAGGGTGTGCCGTGAAGCGCCTCCAATGCCATAAACAGCGCGTAGCCCTCCAGCCAGTGTGCCTGCTGCACCCGGAAGCGCTCAAACTCCATCCATTCAGTTTTCTGCACTTTTTGCAGGAAACCTCGCCACGCCTCTTGCAAGCGTTCCATGCGGTAGGGTGCAACCTGGTCAAAGTTGCATGGGCTGCTTCCCATACCTTCGTGTGCGCGGGGCGAAAGCCAGCCATGGCGCACCAAGTCATCCAGGTCCACCAGCTGGGGGTTGCCCGCGAAGGTGGAGGGGCTGTGGTAGGGCGAGTGACCGGAACCTGCCGGAGACAGTGGCAATATCTGCCAAAGGCGCTGCCCGGCGGAAACCAGCCAGTCAATGAAATGGTAGGCATTCACCCCCAAATCACCCGAGCCATGGGCACCCGGGAGCGAGGTGATATGCAACAAAACGCCACTGTTGCGTTGCGATAGAACAGGGTGTTGCGCAAGGTTCATGGCGTGGACGGGGATTGGACCAGGGCAACCACCGTGTGGGATGTGAGTGTGATGGCATCCATGCTGGGGTCCAGTGATGCCCATTGTGTTTGGGGTCGCACCATGGCCGCAGCACTGTCCAGCACCAGCAGCCACGGGCCCCCAGGCAGTGCAAATGACTGCGGCTGGTCTGTGGCGTGGAACGCCATAAACCACCGCTCGGTGGAGCTGGCGTTGCCATCGGCAACCTCGACCACACAGGCAAAACTGCGCAATTCCGGGGCGTCCCATTCTGTGACGGTCAGTTGGCTTCCTGCCGGGCTCCGCCACGCAATGTCGGTGTCGCCGACGAACCAGTTTGCATGGCGAAGCGCCGCATGCGCCTGGCGCAGGTGAATCAGTTGTGCAACATAGTCGGTCAGACCCTGGTCAGCCGCCTGCCAGTTCAGCCAACTGATTTCATTGTCCTGGCAGTAGGCATTGTTATTGCCCTGTTGCGAATGCCCAATTTCGTCGCCCGCCAGCAACTGCGGCACACCCTGGGCACAGAACAAGGTTGCCAACAATGCGCGCCGCCATTGGCCACGCAACATCAGCACGGCGTTTTCTTGTGTCGGGCCTTCGATACCTGCATTGGCGCTGAGGTCATGTTGCGGACCGTCGCGGTTGTCCTCTCCATTGGCTGCGTTGTGCTTGTGGCCATAGGATGTCAGGTCGGTCAGCGTCATTCCATCGTGGGTGGTAATGAGATTGATACTGGACAGGGGGCTGCGTCCGTCATGGTGAAACCGATCGCTGGAGCCTGTGAGCCGACGTGCGAATTCGCCGCAAGAACTCTCAAAACCCAGCCAGAAAGCACGGCCCGTGTCACGAAAGCGGTCATTCCATTCATGCCAACCGGCGGGAAATTGTCCCAATTGGTAACCTGCGGGGCCCATGTCCCAAGGCTCGGATATGAGTTTGATCCCTGCCAAAACCGGGTCCTGCCCAATGGCCGCGAGCAAGCCCGACATGGAATGAAAGTTGTGCTGCAGTATGGGGTCACGGCCCAAGGCGGTGGCCAGATCGAAACGAAACCCATCCACACCAAAGGCCTGTACCCACCACCGCAGGCTGTCCATCACCAGCTGAATAGCGCAGGGCTGGGCCAGATTGAAGCTGTTGCCACAGCCGCTGTGGTTGAGGTACTCTCCCTCCGGGTCAAGTGCATACCAACTGGCATTGTCCAGTCCACGCCAGCTGAGTGTGGGGCCCACGGCGTCGCTTTCTGCGCTGTGGTTGAACACCACGTCCAACACCACCTCCAGCCCGTGCCGGTGAAGCAGGTCCACCATGTGGCGGAACTCCGTGCGTTCATCCCCATATTGGTCGCTGGAATAGGTGGGTTCTGGAATGAAGAAGCCTAAAGTGTTGTAGCCCCAATAATTGCGCAAACCCTTTTTTAGCAAATGTGCTTCGGTGAGGTGCAGGTGCACCGGTAAAAGGCACAGTGTCGTGATACCCAGTTGCTGGTAGTGCGTCAGCATGGCCGGACTGGCCAGTCCGGCAAAGGTCCCACGCAATGGAGTCGGTACCTGCGGATGGCGCTGGGTGAGGCCTTTGACGTGTGCTTCATACAAAACGGTATGCTCCCACGGCACACGGGGGCATGGTGTGAGGGTGGCGCCGTTTTGCAGTTCCCGCGTCAGATCCAGAACCTTGGATTTGGGAATGCGTGGTGCGTTGTCCACGGGATCCGCCAGAGCCTCTTGCATGTCCGAACGGGGAGCGGGCGTTGCCTGGTAATCAAACTCAAGAGACAAGAGTGAAGTGCTCCCCACGAGGGCACGCGAGAATGGATCTATCAGCAACTTGGCGGGATTGAAGCGTTGACCCTGTGTGGGCTGATAAGGCCCGTGCGCCCGCAGTCCGTAGAGCTGGCCTTCACCCAAGCCTGCAATGAAGCCGTGCCAGACGCCGTTGGTGCACGCCGGCAAGGCGAAGCGGGCGGTTTCCCTCAAGCCCTGCGCATCATACAAACACACTTCAATGCGCTCGGCATGCCGGGAAAACACCGCAAAATTGACGCCCCCGCGCCCATCCAGGTGCATGCAACTGGCCCCCATCGGCCAAGGCCGACCCGGCGTGCACGATAAAGCGGATGACGTTGTGCGGGGCTGTTTTTTCATGGAATCTCCGGTTCCAGCCAAAGGACTCCCAAAGGTGGCAGGCTCAACAGGATCGAGTGTGCTTGTCCGTGGCGCGGGATGGGGTCGCTTACAACTTTGCCAAAATTTCCTACGTCGCTTCCACCATAGTGGGTCGAATCGGTGTTCAGCACTTCCTTCCAGGCGCAGCCTTGCGGCACCCCCAAACGGTAGCCATGGCGTACCACCGGCGTCATATTGCAAACGGCCACGATCTGGTGTGCACTTTCGTGGCCATAGCGCACAAAACTGAATACGGACTGTGACTTGTCCTGCACGTCAATCCATGCAAATCCACCTGGCTCGTCGTCACGCGCATGCAAGGCAGGGCATTGGCAATACAGGCGGTTGAGATCGCGCACCAGCCGTTGTACGCCTGCGTGGCCAGGGTCTTGCAGCAAGTGCCAGTCAAGTTCAGTGTCGTGGTTCCACTCCCGGATTTGTGCGAATTCTCCGCCCATGAACAGGAGTTTTCGGCCTGGATGCGCATACATCAGTGCGTACAGGGAGCGCAGATTGGCCTTTTTTTGCCAAGCGTCACCCCACATCTTGCCGTACAGGGATCCTTTGCCATGCACGACTTCATCGTGCGACAGCGCCAGTACAAAGTGTTCACTGTAGGTGTACATCATGGCGAAGCTGATGCGGTCATGGTGGTGCGCCCGGTGAACTGGATCGAGCGCAAAATATGCCAAGGTGTCGTGCATCCAGCCAAGATTCCATTTGTAGTTGAATCCCAACCCGCCGGTCCACGGGGGGGCTGTAACACCTGGATAGGCAGTCGATTCTTCGGCCACGGTCACAGAGCCGGGCGTTTCGCGCCCCAGTACCTGATTGACTTCGCGCAGGAACGCTATGGCCTCATAGTTCTCCCGTCCCCCGTCCTGATTCGGTATCCATTCACCCTCGGGGCGACTGTAGTCGCGGTACAGCATGGAGGCAACGGCATCCACGCGCAGGCCGTCAATGCCGTATTGCTCGACCCAAAACAAGGCATTGCCGACCAGAAAATTGCGCACTTCGTTGCAGCCGTAGTTGTAAACGAGGGTGTTCCAGTCCCGATGAAAACCTTCACGCGGGTCTGCGTGCTCAAATTGGGCACTGCCGTCAAAGTGCGCCAGGGCATGGGCATCGCTGGGGAAATGTGCGGGCACCCAGTCCAGCAAAACCTGCAATCCGGCGCCATGTGCGCTGGCAATAAAGCGTCGAAATGTTTCAGGCGGGCCGTAACGTGCACTGGGCGCATAGAGCCCTGTGGGTTGATAACCCCAGGAACCATAAAAAGGATGTTCGTTCACCGGCAGGAGTTCGATGTGGGTAAAGCCCAGATCTGCAACGTAGGGCACCAGGGTTTGGCCCAGGTAATCCCAGGTTGGCAATTGGCCATCAGGGCGACGCCATGAGCCTGGGTGCACTTCGTAGATCGCCAAAGGTGCATTCAGCGCCGTGTCCCTTGCCATGGGGAAGGATGCGCGGTCAACCGGTTCGGGCAGTTGGGTGACGATGCATGCCCCTTGTGCTCCCTGTTCCGTGCGCAAGGCGTAGGGGTCGGATTTCAAGGTGAGTTGGCCGTCGGAGCCGAGTACCGCAAATTGGTAGAGTGCGCCTTCCGAAACACCCGGTACAAAGATCTCCCACATACCACTGGTGGCGCGGCGTTGCAATGCATGTTTCCCCTTCAGCCAATGGTTGAAATCCCCCACCACGGACACCTGTATGGCATTGGGCGCCCACACCGCAAATATGGTGCCTTTCAATCCGCAGTGCAGGCACGGATGTGCACCCAGTTTTTTCCAAGGCCGCAGATGCCTGCCTTCCGCCAACAGCCATAGATCGGTCTCGCCAAGCCAAGGCTTACCACACGGGAAATCAACGGAGTCTGAAGACATGACGCACCAAAGTATGTGAAGTCAAGTGCCGAATGTCAACGCGGAAACAGCTACCCATTCCTCTTATGGATTAAGGTATTACTTCCGTACATCGCATTAATTGGGATTTATCAATGTTTGTACGGGTAGTGCAAACATTCGTTCTGTAGTTTCCCGAACCATTGGTGCCTTGCCTGAAAAAAATGGCGCCCCACCCTTTATCCGGCGGGTCCTTTTTTTGAATTGCCGCGGATAGACCGTGGCACAATCAAACCAGATGTGTCAAATGCCCTGCAAAAGGCGACACTGAATTAAAAATGGTACTGTTAAAAAGAACGGCCAGAATCTAGCATTCATACGGGTCACAGCCCGATGTGGGTGTTTGGTCTTTGCACCAATTGTTAGTTTCAGGCGCTCTCCAGGCCACAGATGTCACAACCAATACAAAGGAGGTCACTTTGAAACATGACGGTACTTTTGATGGTGCGTTTCCAGTTTAACCTTGAGAATTCAGGCCTGCAATGAGGCTGACTGGCCCCAATTTTGCAGATTGTCTTGCTCTCTCTCTTTCACACCTGTCCTATGCCACGCTATAACGCCCCTTTTGAAATTCACGTTCATGGTCAGATTCCGCTGCGTAAGGATGTCAAGTTTGAACAGCTTCAGGACGCACTCAAACCGATGTGGAAATACGCGGGCGCGCGCTCTTTGTCCGATGCGTCCAGCAGTTCTTACGAAGACGAGCCAGGCATCAAATTCGATGCCCATGAGCATTTGCTGCAAATGTGCTGGACCGTGGCCGGCGACGATGATTTTCGCCAGACTTTGGACGAAGTTTGCATGAATCTGAATGAACTTGCGGACGCGGGCGCAGCCATTGAAATCACGTTTTACGACGCCGACTTTGATGAAGAGGACGGCGCTCCCGACAGTGAGTCGCGGGATGATTTCATGATGCTGTTTGTCGGGCCCAACCCCGCAGCCATTATGCAGGTGCAGCGCGATTTGCTCATTCAAGATGTCGTGAACATGATGGAGCGGCATTTCGATGGCGCGGAACTGGGTGGTGTGGTGGCGGAAATCGACAAGCTATTTGCCAAGCGGTTTGATGCACTGGTCAGCTCGCTGGAAATTGGAAAACCGCCGCGCGGGAACGGTGGCCACGGAGGTGGACATGGTGGGGGGAGAAAACCCCGTCATTTGCATTAATTTTGCAAGACCTGGTTTGCTTTACGGGTCGAGTCGTATACTGATGCGAGCCTAACTTCGCAACCAGAAAGAGTTGTTTTCTTGGTGTTGTCAGAGCTTAGGCAAGCAAAATACATATGCTCAAGAAAATCAACGTTGGTCAGTTGACAGTAGGTATGCACCTCAAGGAGTTCTGCGGCTCCTGGATGGAACATCCCTTCTGGCGTACCGGTTTTGTCATTGTTGATGCCAAGGATATTGACAGCATTCACGCCAGCAGTATCAAAGAAGTATGGATTGATTGCAGCAAGGGCTTGGACATTGCGCAGGGGCAAACAGCGGTGTCCGCGGCGGAATCCGATGCGCAAGTGGATGCTGAATTACAGCAAATTCAAGTTGCAACCCGCGAGCTGGCTCCGGTAACGGCAGCGGTCGAAATCGAGCGGGCTGCCAAAATTTGTTTTCAATCCAAGCAGGCCGTGATATCCATGTTTGAGGAAGCACGCATGGGCAAAGCGGTAGATACCGGTGGTGCCCAAAAGCTGGTTGAAGAGATCACCGATTCGGTTGCGCGCAATCCCGGAGCCCTTATCAGTTTGGCACGGCTTAAAACGGCGGATGACTATACCTACATGCATTCGGTGGCGGTGTGCGCCATGATGGTGGCATTGGCCAAGCAACTGGGTTTGAGTGAGGAAGAAACACGCTCAGCCGGATTGGCTGGCTTGATGCATGATTTGGGCAAGGCCATGATGCCGATGGATGTGCTGAACAAGCCCGGCAAGCTCACCGATGCGGAGTTTGCCATCATCAAGACACACCCGGTGGAAGGCCACCGCCTCTTGCTCACCGGTAGCGATGTGGACCCGATGGTGTTGGACGTGTGCCTGCACCACCATGAGAAAACAGACGGCTCGGGATACCCCAAGGGCTTAAAGGGCGATGAGATCAGCCTGTTTGCCAAAATGGGGGCGGTGTGCGATGTGTACGACGCTATTACGTCCAATCGGCCCTACAAATTGGGATGGGACCCTGCGGAGTCGTTGCGCCGGATGGCGGAATGGGCGAATGGCCACTTTGATGGCAAAGTGTTTCAGGCCTTTGTGAAAAGCCTGGGCATCTACCCGGTGGGCTCCCTGGTTCGGCTGAGTTCAGGCCGTCTGGGTGTGGTGATGGAACAGACCGGGAAGTCCCTGACCACGCCTTTGGTCAAGGTGTTTTTTTCCACCAAATCCAATATGCGGATTGTTCCCACAATCGTTGACCTGTCCCTGCCAGGAGCGGTGGAGAAAATTGCGGGCAGGGAAGATCCTGCCAAATGGCGATTTCCAGACCTCAATGAGCTGTGGTCCGGCTTGCAAAAGGCCCCTTGGTAATGAAATAGGACTGTAGCCCGCACAGAATATGCGTAACACGCTATTAAAAAAGGAGCAACTGCAATTGGGCAGTTGCTCTGGCGGTGTCAGCAGCCGCGTGTATTAGGTGCTTCCACGGGTTTGGGATTGACCGCGTATTTTCCCAATTCCATCTTGGCAATGGCATTGCGGTGCACTTCGTCCGGACCGTCCGCAAAACGCAGCGTGCGCGCGTTCACATAGCTGTAGGCCAGCGGGAAGTCATCGCACATCCCTGCGCCGCCATGGACCTGAATAGCCCAGTCGATGACCTCGCAGGCCATGCTGGGGGCTACCACCTTGATCATGGCGATTTCGTTTTTGGCAAACTTGTTGCCACCCACGTCCATCATCCATGCGGCTTTGAGGGTCAGCAGGCGGGCCATGTCGATCTTGCAGCGGGCTTCGGCAATGCGTTCCTGGGTCACGGTCTGCGCAGCGATAGGTTTGCCGAAGGCAATACGGGAAGATGCCCGTTTGCACATCAGTTCCAGCGCGCGCTCGGCCAGGCCGATCAGGCGCATGCAATGGTGAATCCGCCCTGGGCCAAGGCGTCCCTGGGCGATTTCAAAGCCGCGGCCTTCGCCTAGCAGAATGTTGTTGACCGGGACCCGCACGTTTTCAAACAGCACTTCCATGTGGCCGTGGGGTGCGTCGTCATAGCCCATGACATTCAGGGGGCGCACCACGGTGATACCCGGCGTGTTGGCAGGCACGATGACCATGCTTTGCTGGGAGTGTCGGTGTGCTTCCGGGTTGGTCTTGCCCATGGTGATGTAGACAGCACAGCGGGGGTCGCCAGCACCGGAGGTCCACCATTTGCGGCCGTTGATCACGTAGTCGTCGCCATCGCGCTCGATACGGGTCTGGATGTTGGTGGCGTCGCTGGAGGCGACTTCGGGTTCGGTCATGGCAAAGGCGGAGCGGAACTTGCCTTCCAGCAGGGGTTTGAGCCAGCGTGCCTTGTTCTCTTCGGAGCCGTAGCGGGCAATGGTTTCCATATTGCCGGTGTCGGGGGCCGAGCAGTTGAACACTTCGCTGGACCACATGACCCGGCCCATGATTTCGGCCAGAGGCGCGTATTCCTGGTTGGTCAGGCCTGCACCGTGGTAGCCCGAGGCTTCTGCGCTGTCCACCGGTAGGAACAGGTTCCACAGGCCGGCGGCCTGGGCCTTGGGTTTGAGGTTTTCAATGGTGTTCAGGGGTGTCCAGCGTTTGCCGGCGGCGGTGTTGGCGGCAATTTCTGCGTGGTAGGCGCCTTCTGCGGGGTAAATATGCTCGTCCATGAACTTCTGCAAGCGCGCTTGAAGCTCTATGGTTTTGGGTGAATAGTTAAAGTCCATGGGTTCTCCGGTTGAGTACAGCTAATAAATCGGTTGTCGGGGGCGGGGCGGCGGCTTAGGCCTTTTGTGCAAATTTCCAGGCCATGTGGGCCAGAGGGCGGGCCCCCGCTGCGGAGCTGACCGCCTGGGCGCTGGAGGCGGTGCCGGCTTCCACGCGTTTGCCGATGCCCTGCAAAATGGCGGCGATACGGAACATGTTGTAGGCCATGTAGAAATTCCAGTCCGCCTTGAGCTGTTCCGGCTGTGCCAGTCCGGTGCGCTCGCAGTAGAGGCGGATGTATTCGTCTTCCGCGGGAATACCCAGGTCGGCAAAATCCAGGCCCTTGATACCGCGAAACGATCCGGGCGGGATATGCCAGGCCATGCAGTGGTAGCTGAAATCCGCCAGCGGGTGGCCCAGGGTGGAGAGCTCCCAGTCCAGCACGGCAATCACCTTGGGCTCGGTGGCGTGAAACATCAGGTTGTCGAGCCGGTAGTCGCCATGCACGATGCTGACCATGCTGTTGTCGCGCGCCATATTTGGGATGTTTTGGGGCAGCCACTCCATCAACTGGTCCATTTCAGGAATGGGAGTGGTGATGGAGGCCGTGTACTGCTTGGTCCAGCGACCGATCTGGCGTTCGAAATAATTGCCGGACTTGCCGTAACTGGCCAGGCCCCGGTCGGCGAACTTGACGGTGTGCAGCGCGGCAATCACCCGGTTCATTTCGTTGTAGATGGCGCCGCGCTGGGCGCGGTCCATACCCGGCAGCGACTGGTCCCACAGCACCCGGCCTTGCATGAATTCCATGACATAAAAAGCCCTGCCAATGACAGACTCGTCTTCACACAGGCAGTACATGCGTGGCACGGGAACATCGGTACCCTGCAGGCCTTGCATGACCGCGAATTCACGCTCTACGGCATGGGCAGATGGCAACAGTTTGGCCACGGGTCCGGGCTTGGCCCGCATGACGTAGCTCTTGGTGGGCGTAGTGAGTTTGTAGGTGGGGTTGGACTGGCCGCCCTTGAACATTTCCACACCCAGGGGGCCGATAAAGCCCTCCAGGTTTTTTTCCAGCCAGGCAGTCAGTGCATAGAGGTCAAACGCGTGCTTGCCGGAGACGGATTGGGTGCCTACAAAATGGTCAAATTCGCTCATGGAGTGTGCAGAGGTGGGTACGTGGAATAGGGGAGGCCGGAGTTCAGTTGTCGGATTCAATAATGCGCATCAGGGCGGTGCGGTCGCGTACGACCAAGCCGCCCGGCTCGATGCGAATCGCGTCCTCGCGCTCCATGGATTTGAGTTCCTGGTTCACCCGCTGGCGCGACGCGCCCAGCAGTTGCGCCAGTTCTTCCTGGGCCAGATGCAGTCCAATGCGCACTTCGTTCCCGTCGCTCAGGGAAGGAACCCCGTAGCTTCTGACCAGATGCAGCAACTGTTTGGCCAGGCGTGCGCGCAGGGGCAGTGTGTTGAGGTCCTCCACCAAGCCGTACAGTTGCCGAATGCGGCGCGAATGCAGGCGCAACAGGGCTTCGTACAACTCCACATGGGTGGCCAGGATTTTCTTGAAATCGGCCTTGGCCACACACAAAATGGTGCTTTCGCCATGGGCGTAGGCATCGTGGGTGCGCCGGTCCCCGTCGAAGATGGAGACATCGCCAAACCAGATGCCCGGCTCCACATAGGTCAGCGTGATCTGTTTGCCCGAAATCGAGGTGGAGCTCACCCGCACCGCGCCTTTGGCGCAGGCTATCCATTCCTCCGGCGGCTCGCCGCGGGCGGTGATCAGGTCGCCGTCTTTGAAGCGTTTGACGTAGGCGCATCGGAGGATGTCGTGTTTGAGTGAAGGCGATAGCGATGAAAACCAGCGACCGGAATTGATCGCTGCACGTTCATCAATGGTAAGAATAGGTTCGTCCATAGCCTGTCCTTTGGGTGACTGTGTATGTCGGTTTTGACACCTGCATTGTCACCCCGGGGACCTCGGGCTGTGGAGAAGTTTGTCGCCTGCGTGTCTGTAGCGCAGGGAGTGAGGCGTGGAGAAGGGCGCTGAGGGGCCTCGCCTGGGGCACCATCAGCGCAGCTGCAGACAGGTTAGTCCGGCAGCGCGATTTCGTTATTGACGCTGAACTGGTAGTCCTTGAAGATGTGTTCGGCGCTGGGCTGCAAATAGCTGCCGTCCGGCAGCTTGCGGGTGGTGTCCTTGAGCTTGTAGGTCAGGTGGCCACAGGTCCAGCAGTTGTAGTTGCGCATGTGGGTGCACAGGCAGGTCTTGTCCAGTACCACAATGTTCTTGCCGTCTGGATGCAGCGCCAGTTCGCGGTTGTAGGCGTCCAGGTAGGCGCAGCCGCCGTTGCCGTCCAGCAGCCAGCCATAGGACTCGCAGTTGGGGCGGATGCCCGAGCCAATGGCCGGGGTGTTACGCAGCATGCGCATGGGGTAGCCGGTGGGGGACTGGGTGTTGACCACAATGTCTTCTTCGCTGGCTTTGAAATACTCCTGCTTGACCTTGTCGGGCAAACCGCATTCCTTGGCCACGGTAAAGCGGGTGGCCACCTGCACACCACCGCAGCCCATTTCCAGGAAGCGCACGGCATCGCTGCCAGTAAAGATGCCACCGGCGGCGATGACCGGAATGTCCAGGGATTCGGCTTTCAGATAGGCCAGCACCTCGGTGATGATGGTGGCCAGGTCGTACTCGGCCCAGTCCATGCCAAAGCCCAGGTGACCGCCGGCCAGCGGGCCTTCAACGATCACATAGTCGGGCAGGCGGTTGAGCTTGGCGTTCTTGCGCAAGAACAATTGCAGCGCGCGTACCGAAGATACGATGATGCCCAGCTGGGCTTCACGAAAGCGCGGGTGATCGGCCATCAGGCCGAAAGAGCCCAGATGCAGTCCGGCCGACAGCGTGATGCCGTCGATGCCACCATCCAGCGCCGCGTTCAGGCGCGTTTGCAGCGTGTCGCGCGGGCTGTTCATGGTGAGCTTTTCCATGCAGTTCACAAAGATCAGCCCATTGCCCGTTTTTGCGTCCATGGTGCCGCGGATGTGGCGGCGCTGGGCGTTGGTAATGTCATCCAGTTTGAACTTGATGGAGGACTTGTCGGCGTTGAGAATGTTGTGCTTGAATTCGCGCGTCTTGTCCTTGACGAAGGTGGTGTCAAAGCGGCGGTCCGACACGTCGGTGACCAGCGCGTCCGAGATGTGGCCTATGCCACCCAGGCGGGCCGCCTCAAGAGCCAGTTCAGCCGTGGAAATATCCACACCCATACCACCGATCATGATGGGAACGTACTCTTTGTTGCCCAGTTTCAGGCGGAAGTCATCAACACGTTTCATTCATATCCTTTAGGCCCACGACATCCTTAGGAACGCTTCTTGGCCGACGGCGCAAGCAAGTCCACGGATTACAACAAAATCGCAAGTCACTTTTATTTAAATTAGGGAAAGCCCCCGATTTTTGCACACCTGCGCTCTGGTGCTCCCAATTCCACTTCGCGCAAGCCGGTCCAATCCCGGACCTTCAGGCAGATATTGGCCTTGTACCGATATCCCTGCGCCCAATATGGTCCAAAGGCAACTCGGTACGGGACTTGATGCACTGCAGAACGATATTGGAGCGAATGCTGCTGACACCCTGGATACGGGTTAGTCGGCGCAACACGGATTCCGACAAGTCGTTCAAGTTGGCCGCGACGATTTGCAGGATGTAGTCGCATTCGCCAGTGACTGAATAACACTCCAGCACTTCCGGGAAGGCTGCAATGTCGCGTTCAAACGCCATACCCTCTTCGCCGCTGTGGCGCAACAGGGTGACATAAGTGACCGCACGCACGCCCAGGCCCACGAGTGCCGGGTCCAGCAGGGCCACATAGCGGCGAATGATGCCGCTGCTTTGCAGGCGCTGGATGCGTCGGCTCACTTGCGAGGCTGAGAGGTGAATGTGCTCGCCCAATTGCTGGTGGGTGGCCTGCGCGTCCTTTTGCAATGCGGCTAAAAGGCTGATGTCAAAGCGATCAAGCAGCAAATCATCTTTTTTATTCGTATTCATGCATAAATTATGCATACTTATCCGACCGGTATGCCCACAACGCACACACGGTGCGTGCAGTCTTGACCACAATCAAGTTTTTACAACGATGTGCACAGGAGCCATGCAATGACCGATCTTTTTGACAATCCAATGGGGCTGATGGGGTTTGAGTTTGTGGAGTTCGCGTCCCCCACGCCGAACGTGCTGGAGCCCATCTTTGAACAAATGGGATTTACGCTGGTCGCCCACCACCGCTCCAAGGATGTGGACCTGTATCGCCAGGGCGACATCAACTTCATCATCAACCGCGAGCCCCGCAGTGCGGCCGGGTATTTTGCGGCGGAGCACGGCCCCTCGGCCTGCGGCATGGCATTTCGGGTTAAAAGCTCACACCAGGCCTACGAGCGGGCCCTGGCGCAAGGCGCGCAGCCCATGGACATGCCCACCGGCCCCATGGAATTGCGCCTGCCCGCCATCAAAGGCATTGGCGGCGCATCGCTGTACCTGATTGACCGCTTTGAAGACGGGCAGTCGATTTACGACATTGATTTCGAGTTCATCGACGGGGTGGACCGCCACCCCAAGGGCCATGGGCTCAAAATCATCGACCACCTCACCCACAATGTGTACCGGGGGCGCATGGCCTATTGGGCCCAGTTTTACGAGCGCATTTTCAACTTCCGCGAAATCCGCTTCTTCGACATCAAGGGCGAGTACACCGGCCTGACCAGCAAGGCCATGACCGCACCGGACGGCAAAATCCGGATTCCATTGAACGAAGAAGCGGCGGGCAGTGGCGGCCAGATTGAGGAGTTCCTGATGCAATTCAACGGCGAAGGCATCCAGCACATCGCCTTGCTGTCCGATGACCTGATTGCCACGCTGGACAGCCTGAAAAAAGCCGGCATTCCCCTGATGACCGCACCACCCGCCACCTACTACGAAATGCTGAGTGAACGTTTGCCAGGCCATGGGGAAGACGCCCAGGCGCTGCAATCGCGCGGCATTTTGCTGGATGGCAGCTCCGCCGGTGGCGAGCGCCGCCTGCTATTGCAAATTTTTTCCCAAACCTTGCTGGGGCCGGTTTTTTTTGAGTTCATCCAGCGCAAGGGTGACGACGGCTTTGGCGAGGGCAACTTCAAGGCCTTGTTTGAGTCCATGGAGCGCGACCAGCTGCGCCGGGGTGTCATCCAGGGTGATAAGGTTTGATCATGCAAAAGCTCAATTCCACGCAAGTGGCCGAGATGCTGTTCACGCTACCCGGCTGGAGCCATGACGCACAGCGCGAGTCCATCAGCCGCACCTATGTGTTTGCCGATTTCATGCAGGCGTTTGCGTTCATGACCCAGATCGCGATGGCGGCTGAAAAACACAACCACCATCCTGAATGGTCCAATGTGTACAACCGCGTGTCCATCACCTGGACCACCCACGATGTCAACGGCCTGAGCGGCAACGACATCGCCATGGCCCAGCTGTGTGATCGGGCCTGTGCGGCCTACGCGCAGGCTTCTTCATCCACCTGAGCGGGGCAAGTGATGGAACCCCTCGCTGAAAAAACCAAACACGGCCTGGCTGCAGGCCCCGCAGCCGCACCCCAGCGCCCGGACTGGACCGTGGACCAGGGCTGGAGCGACTACACCCCCGCACAGCACGCGGTCTGGAAAACCCTGTTCGAGCGCCAGACCCAGCTGCTGCCAGGCCTGGCCTGCGATGCCTTTGTGCAGGGCATGCAAAACCTGCCCATCACGGCCGAGCGCATCCCCAACTTTGAGGAACTGTCGGAAACCCTCCACCGGGCCACCGGCTGGCAGGTGGTGGCGGTGCCCGGACTGGTGCCCGACGACGTGTTCTTTGAGCATCTGGCCAACCGGCGTTTCCCCTCGGGCAACTTCATCCGTGGTGCCCACGAGCTGGATTACCTGGAAGAGCCCGACGTGTTCCACGACGTGTTCGGCCATGTGCCCATGCTCATGCACCCGGTGATGGCCGACTTCATCCAGGCCTATGGCCAGGGCGGTTTGCGCGCCCAGCGCCTGGGCAAACTCACCGAGTTGGCGCGGGTGTACTGGTACACGGTGGAGTTCGGTCTGGTGAAGCAGTCGGACGGCTTGCGCATCTATGGTGCGGGCATTGCATCCTCGTTTTCGGAGAGCACGTTTGCGGTGCAAAGCGAGTCGCCCAACCGCATTGGTTTTGAGCTGGAGCGGGTCATGCGCACCCACTACCGCATCGACGACTTCCAGGAGGTTTACTTCGTGCTGGACGACTTGCAAGACCTGCTGGCCCTGGCCAATACCGAGTTTGCTCCGTACTACGAGCGTCTGGCGCACGGCCCCAACCACCAGCCGGGGGATGTGCTGTCCACGGACACGGTGCTGCACCGTGGCACCGGGACCTACCACCGGGGCCGCCCGCGCAAGGGCTAACTCCGGCTTCGGAAGTGGGGGTGGCCCATGCACAATAGCTGCATGACTGCTCCTACACCAACCCTTCCCCCACCCCAACTCGCGGGCCATTTGCTGGTTCAATGTCTGGTTGCGCAAGGCGTGACCCATGCCTTTGGCGTGCCCGGTGAAAGTTATCTGGCGGTGCTGGACGGCTTTCACCGCTACCGCGAGCACATCCAGTTCATCGTCAACCGCCAGGAGGGCGGCGCTGCCTTCATGGCCGAGGCGCATGGCAAACTCACCGGGCGCCCCGGTGTGTGTTTTGCCACACGGGGCCCCGGCGCCACCAACGCTTGTATTGGCGTACACACCGCGTTCCAGGACTCCACCCCCATGGTGCTGCTGGTGGGCGACGTGGCCAGCGACCAGCGCGACCGCGAGGCTTTCCAGGAGATGGACTACCGCGTGATGTTCGGGCCCAGCGCGCTGGGCATGGCCAAGCGGGTGGAGCGCATAGACGACGCAGCGCGCATCCCCGAGTACATCGCCCGCGCCTTTGCCACCGCCATGAATGGCCGACCCGGCCCGGTGGTGCTGGTGCTGCCGGAAGACATGTTGACCCAGGCCCTGGACCCGGCGTGCCTGCCTCTACCGATGCCCCGTGTGACTCCAGTTGAGGCCTATATTGCACCCCAGCCCTTGCAGAATGTGCGTGAGCTGCTATCAAAAGCAGAGCGACCCTTCGTCATCGCCGGGGGCGGCGGCTGGACGGTGGAGGCCGCCCAAGCGCTGCAGCAGTTTGCAGAAAACTGGCAGTTGCCGGTGGGCAATGCGTTTCGCTTCCAGGATACCTTTGACAACCACCACCCGAACTACGCGGGTGATGTGGGTATCGGCATCAACCCGGCTTTGGCCCAGCGCATCCGCCAGAGTGACCTGGTCATCGCCGTGGGGCCGCGCCTGGGCGAGATGACCACCGGCGGCTACACCTTGCTGCAAGCACCCAAGGCGGCGCAAACGCTGGTGCACATCCATGCCAGCGCAGAGGAGTTGAACCGCGTCTACCAGGCTGATTTGGCCATCCACGCCAGCATGCGCACGGCGGCCCACGCCCTGCAAACCCTGGCGGCACCCAGCAGCGTGCCCTGGCAGGCGTGGACGCAAGCCTGCCATGCCGATTACCTGGCGAACCTGCAAGCCAGCCCCATTACGGAACTGCCCGCCGATACCGCGCGCGGCCTGGTCGATATGCCCAGTGTGGTGGCGGCTCTGCAAAAGCACTTACCGCCGGATGCGGTGCTGACCAATGGCGCTGGCAACTTTGCCAGCTGGCTGCACCGTTTTTTCCGCTACCACGGCCTGGCCAAGGGCCACAAGACGCAGCTGGCGCCCACCAATGGCGCCATGGGCTACGGCGTACCGGCGGGCATTGCGGCAGCCATCACGTCCCAAACCGCGCAAGGCCAGAGCCGGGTGGTGTTCACCATTGCCGGCGATGGGGACTTTTTGATGAACGGGCAGGAACTGGCCACCGCCGCCCAGTACGGTGCCAAGACCATCATCGTACTGCTCAACAACGGCATGTACGGCACCATCCGCATGCACCAGGAGCGCGAATATCCGCAGCACGTCACCGGCACCGCACTGCGCAACCCCGACTTTGCGGCGCTGGCGCGGGCCTACGGCTATGCCGGTGTGCGCATCCAGCGCAGCGACCAGTTTGAAGCGGAGTTGCTGGCCGCTTTGGCGCGACCTGAAGGCACGCTGATCGAAGTCATGCTGGAGCCCGAACTGATCAGCACGCGGGGTACGCTGGCGGGCATTACCCAGGCTGCGCTGCAGCGCTAGACAGCTTGCCTACAGCCCAGGCGAAGTCACCCGGCTGAAATCGGGGGCCAGCAGTTCACGGCAAACCTGCTGTGCCTTTTCAAGGTCCAGGTCTTGCATTGCACTTTCCAGGCGCGCCAATGCCTCTTCTGGAAGGGCTTGCAAGGTTTGCCGATTTTCGGCGAATTTTTCAAGAACTGCAAAATCCGAGGCCTCAAACAGTGGCGTCCACGACGCCAAAATTTCCTTGGCATAGGCCACAGCCTGGGTCGATCCGCCGGAACGTTCGTGCGCAGGGGGGCGGGTCGGGTTTGTTTCGAGCGCTTCCAGCAATGCCATGGCCTGCACCAGCGCACTTTGTGCCGATGCAATCAAGCCACTGCTTGCCACGATCTTTGCCTGGAGCGCATCCGGTTCATGGCCAGTTCCGCACATTCTTTCCAGCTGTTCCATGGCCAGGGACAGGCGCTTGAGTCCCAACGTGGCCGTGGTTCCCTTGAAGGTGTGCACTTGCATGGCCAACTGCTTGAAGTCGCCCACGCGCAGCAGTTCCTGCAAGCTGGGCGCCAAGGTGGAAAGCGCGTGGTGCAAATCCCTGGCGGACCGCAGGTACAAGGACTGCATGCCGGACATTCGGCCCAGGGCCAAGGGCAAATCGATGTCGTCCGTCACCAGTTGAAGATCGATGGGGGCGGGGTTGAGATGCTCCGTTGTGCCTTGGTCCTGGGGGGCAGGCAGGGCGGCTTCGGAGCCAGGCTTGCGCCCGGTCAACCGGATGAGCATGGAGACCAGCCGCCGCAGGTCGAACGGTTTGCCCAAATGCTCGTTCATTCCGCTGTGCAGACAGGCCTCACGGTCCGAGGCCATGGCGTTTGCCGTCAAACCGATGATGGGCATGGTGGCCATCCCCAGCGTTCCCCGTATTTCGCGGGTGGCCTCATAGCCGTCCATGATGGGCATTTGGATGTCCATCAACACCGCGTCGTACGGCGGCACGGCAGATGCCACGGCTGCTACGCCCTGCTGGCCATCGGCCGCCAGGGACACCAAAGCGCCTTCGGAGTTCAGCAACTCCTCTGCCACTTGCTGGTTGATCATGTTGTCCTCCACGACCAGGATGCGCATGCCCGCCAACTGGCGTTTGCTGGCGCGCTGGCGGAGCCGGATCTGGACGTCTCTGGACTGGACATCCATCACGGCATCCAGGAGCATGGATGCGGTGACGGGTTTGACCAGAAAACCACTGAGCATTTTTTGCTCCTCCAGCGTGCGATGCGACAGGACTTCGCGGCCATTGGCGGTCACCATGATGATCTGTGGTTGGGCCATGTTGAAAGAAGTGCACAGGGCGCGGATTCGGCTGGTGGTTTCCCACCCGTCCATGCCAGGCATATGCAGATCGACAAAAATAACCTGGTAGGCAGGGGTGCCACCTTGGCATTGGGATCGGATCATTCCCAAGGCCACCATGCCGTCATGGGCCACGTCGGTGGGCCATTCCCAGGAGCGCGTGATTTGCATCACCAACTCGCATGCCACAGGGTTGTCGTCAATGATCAGAACATTTCGGACGTCTTTGGGGGACAGCTTCTCGGCTTGGAACTCCGGCGGTGGGTTGCGGACAACGGGCAGTTCCAGTGTGAAGGAGAAGGTACTGCCAAGGCCCAGTACGCTGCGCACTTGCAATTCGCCACCCATCAGTTCCACCAAACGCTTGCTGATGGCAAGGCCCAGACCCGTGCCGCCAAACTTGCGCGTGGTGGCGGTTTCTGCCTGGGAGAACCCAGTGAAGATCTTTTCCAGATTTTCCTGCGATATTCCGATGCCGGTGTCTTTCACCGAAAACTCCAGCAGGGCAGTGTCGGGGGTCTGCGCCAATGCACGCGCCAACCGCAAGGACAGAACCACCTCTCCCTTCTGCGTGAATTTCGCGGCATTGCCGCCCAGGTTGATCAGCACCTGCTTCAGGCGCATGGCATCACCCAGCATTACCTCCGGCAAATGGGGATCGATGTCGTACAGCACTTCGATGCTCTTGTCCGCCACATTGGCCGACAGCACCACGGCCAAATCACGCATGAGCCTGTCCACGCGGAACATATGGGGGTCGAGGTCCATCTTCTCTGCGTTCATCTTGGAAAAATCCAAAATGTCATTGAGCAAACCCAGCAGTGAACGGGCGGCGCTTTCGGACTTGCTCGCATAGTCCATTTGGCGCGCATTCAATTCTGACGACTGCAGCAGTTGCAGCATTCCCAGTACGGCATTCATGGGGGTGCGTATTTCATGGCTCATGTTGGCCAAAAATTGACTCTTGGCTTGAGAGGCCTCCTCCGCCTTCAGTTTGGCCTCGGTCAACGAAAGCTCATTGGATTTTTGTTGGGTGATGTCTTCAATGATGGACCAAATAGAAGACTGGCCATCGCTGCCAAGAATTTGGATGCCATTGAGGCGAACTGGGAAACGGTGGCCGTCCTTGTGGATGTATTCCTTTTCATAGGGGCCGTAGCTCCCCCGTGTGTGCAGGCTGTGCAGTTGTTCCGCTTCCAGGCTGGCATAGCTATGGGGCGTGATGTCCCAGTAACTCATGGCATTGAGTTCTTCCAGGGTGTAACCCAGCATGCGCACAAATGCGGAATTGACTTCAAAAAAAGTGCCCTCCATCCCGTTGCGGGCCATGCCCAAGGGGGACAGGTCAAACAGGGCCTGCAGTTTTTCCTGGCTGGAGCGCAACTCGTCTTGCGCCTTGCGCGCCACCGTGACGTCCCGAAAACTCCAGACCCTGCCGACGATGGCATCGCCCATCATTTGGGGGTGGGAATGCCGCTCTACACTGCGCCCGTCCTTAAAAGTCAAAACGTCGCAGCTGGATTGCTCCGGGTTGGCATAGAGTGCATGGACTCGGCGCATAAATGCTTCAGGCGCTTCGACCTGTGACACAACAAACTCCAGCATTGCGGAGTTATTCCCGGTCGCAATCAGTTCCGGTGGAATGCCCCACATGCCGATGAATTTCTGGTTGTAGGTCTGCACTTCCCCAGAGTGGTTGACCACAAGCAGGGCATCGGTAGTGGCTTCAATCACTGCGCGCTGGACAGAAACACTGTGCCGCAAGTTGTTGACCAAGGCCGGTATGGGTATCAGAATCAGCCAGGTCGCACCCGCAACAATCAGCCATCCCGTCAATGGAATGCTTGCAAAAAATGGGGCTGGCGCCAAGTGGTACATGCCCAGCACGATGTAGCTCAACCACGCACACATATAGGTGGCGCCAAACAGCACCCCCGCCCGCGCGCTGACCACCACGGAGAGCATGACGGAAATGGCCAAGGCCACGGCGGCTCCGTTGGGCGGCAGGCCACCAAAAATCAATGCCACCAGCAGCACCCACATGCCCATTGAAAAAATCGCCAGAGAGCGCTCCGGCCGACCGTGGCGACTCATGCTTCTGGCACCTATCACGCATCCAATGGCAATCACCGCGATGGTTGCGCTGCTTGCTTTTCGGTAGAAGATGAATGGAACACCCACACCTAACAACAACAGGCACAGGAAAATAAAGGCCGCGTAAAACTGGTCCAACAGCCGTATTTTTTGCGATGTGCTGATGTCTTGGGAAGTGGTCATGGTGATTGGGGGACGGGGTGCGCTCTTTGGTTGCAATCGCTTCAAACTGTCCGTTGGAGCGATTTTCGCTGGAATATCACCGTACCTGTACGCAGAGGATGAAATTCAATGGGGTGTGCCAATGGCCGTAAGATGGCCCGTTTTGTTGCACTCTCCAAGCGACATTTTTCCAGGAAGGAGTTTGAATGCACCGCACACACAACTGGGTACTTTGGTGTCTCGCCCTGTGCTGTATTTTCCTGACTTGGCCTGTGGGCGGCTTGGCCCAGGAAACTGGAAGAAGCAACGCTTCGCCCAGCCTGGCCGAGCGGATAAAGGAACGCCGGAAAGAACGCGTGCAGCGCAATGGGGCTGCTGCTGGGGGCGTGCAGTCGGCGGCGGCCATCACGTTACCTGGGGACTATGCTTTCTCCCTGGCCTACCAAGGCCACCAGCGCAGCTACCGGATGCATGTGCCCGCCAGTTACCTGCCCGGTGTGCCTGCAGCCCTGGTGCTGTCCCTGCATGGCGGTGGCGGCAATATGGACTACCAGGCCAGCGATGCCTACTATGGACAGATTTCCAAGTCGGAGCAGATGGGCTTTGTTGCCGTGTTTCCCAATGGCTACAGCCGACTTCCCGGCGGCAAGCTGGCCACCTGGAATGCGGGAAACTGCTGTGGCGGGGCCCGCGACGCCGGGGCAGACGATGTGGGCTTTATCCGTGCCCTGCTGGAGCGCTTGCACACCCAGCTCAATATTGACCGCAAGCGCATTTTTGCCAACGGCATGTCCAATGGCGGCATGATGGCCTACCGCCTGGCCTGCGAAGCCCCGGAGCTGTTCCGCGCCATCGCATCGGTGGCGGGCACCGACAACACCAGCACATGCACTCCCTCCCAGCCCATATCGGTGCTGCACATCCATGCCCGCGACGATGACAGGGTGCTGTTCAACGGTGGCGCCGGACGCGAGCGCGCCGCAGTGACCGACTTTGTATCGGTGCCTTCCACTGTATCCAAATGGGTGGGCTTGAACGGTTGCCCAGCCAAGCCCCAGCGGGTGCTGGAAGTCAGCGGCGCCATCTGCGAGCTGTACGCCCCTTGCCGGGGTGGGGTGGAGGTCAAACTGTGTGTGACCGACACCGGTGCCCACTCCTGGCCCGGTGGCGCCAAAGTGCGCGGCGGTGCGCCCGGATCCACAGCCCTGTCGGCGACCGATGTGATTGCCGATTTTTACGCCAGCCGCTAGCCGTTGGGGCGGGCTGGTGCAGCGTGTACCGCGCAAGCCTCGCCCGGCCCAGCCTGCCCAGGGCCCTGCCGTTGCGATGGACTGAAAATGGGTTGACTAAAAGAGCTTGACCCGAATCAATCACGCGAACATACTGATTTTTTTGCATTGCCCTGTTGGCAATGCGGTGCCAACGGAAAGGGAAATTCATGCACTTTCTTTCACGACTGTCCCTGGCGCAACGCCTGGTCGCCGCAGCGCTGGCTGTGGGGGGTGTTCTGGCTGTGACGCTTCTGACGTACCTGGCCCATGCCCGGGCCAGCGCCGTCGAGGCCAGTGGTTTGGCGGCAGGGCGTGCGGTTTCCAGCCAGATCGTCACGCTGCGCGCTTTCTACACCAAGGAAATTGCGTCACGTGCCAAGAAAGCCGGCATGCAGCTGGGCCATGATTTTGCTGAGAAAGACAATATGCTGCCGCTGCCAGCCACCCTGGTGAAGACCCTGGGAGAAAGCATTTCCAAGCAGTACCCAGGCTCCCAATTGCGCCTGATGTCCGCTTACCCCTTCCCCAACCGCACGGCCTCCGAAAGCACGCTCGATGCCTTTCAGGCGCAGGCACTGGCGGCGCTGGCGAAAGACCCCAAGACCCCCGTGCACAGTATGGAAGCCATCGATGGACGCCTGTCGATTCGCTACGCCGTGGCCGACATCATGGCCGAGGGCTGTGTCGCCTGCCACAACAGCCATCCGCAGTCGCCCAAGCGGGACTGGAAGGTCGGGGATGTGCGTGGCTTGGTGGAGGTGGTCGTCCCGCTCACCGAGGTGGACCAGACCATCGCCAAAAGTTCCATGGTGACCCTGGGCCTGACCTTGGGTGGGCTGTGCGTCATGGTCTGGCTGGTATTGCTGTTGGTGCACCACATGGTGGCACGCCCCATGCGTGAGCTCGGTGCGGGCGTCAGCACGCTGGCCAGCGGTGATCTGACCCAGGCGCTGACCAGCGTGCGCGACGATGAGGTGGGCAAGCTGATGAACGCGCTGGACGGGATGCGCACGCGGTTTCAGCAAACCCTGGGGGCGGTGCGCAGTTCGGTGGCCTCCATCAATGTAGGCAGTTCGGAAATTGCGGCTGGCAACCAGGACCTGAGTGAACGCACCGAGCAGACCGCCAGTTCGCTGGAGAAAACGGCGTCGTCGATGGCTGCGCTGGGCGCCACCGTGAAGCAAAACGCCGACAGCGCGGGCCAGGTCAACCAGTTGGCGCGGGAGGCCTCGACCCTGGCCATCAAAGGCGGTGAAGCGGTTGCTCAGGTGGTGCAAACCATGAAGGGCATCAACGACAGTTCGCGTCAGATTTCAGACATCATCCAGGTGATTGACGGCATCGCCTTTCAAACCAATATTCTGGCTTTGAACGCCGCAGTTGAAGCGGCGCGTGCCGGCGAGCAGGGCCGCGGTTTTGCGGTGGTGGCGACCGAGGTGCGCAGTCTGGCGGGCCGCTCGGCCGATGCAGCCAAGGAAATCAAGAACCTGATCAACGCCAGTGTCGAGCGTGTTGAACAAGGCACTACCCAGGTCGATCAGGCGGGTGTCACCATGACCGAGGTGGTCAGCGCCATCCAGAAAGTTACCCAAACCATGGGCGAAATCAGCGCAGCCAGCCATGCGCAGGCCACGGGTGTGGCGCAGGTTGGTCAGTCGGTGGCGCAGATGGACCAAGCGACACAGCAAAACGCCGCACTGGTGGAAGAGATGGCAGCCGCCGCCAGTGGCTTGCAGGCGCAGGCGCAGGATCTGGTGCAGGTGGTGGCGATGTTCAAACTGGGAGACCAGGCACCGTCCGCTGCCAGCGCAGGCGCCGGGCACAACCGCCAGCCGCCAAAGCGCCTGATCTCTGGCTAAGGGGACGAAAAAAAGGGCCGGTCAAAACCGGCCCTTTTGCACACAGCGATTGGCTGTTATTTGATGTCCACGCCACGGAAGGTGTGGCGCGCAAACGGGCTGAGTTTGAAGTCGATGACTTCCTTGCGCACGGGGGCCAGTTGCACCGCGTGGGCGATGGTGAACCAGGGGGCTTGCTCCTTGAAGATCACCTGGGCTTTTGCGTACAGCTTGGTGCGCTCGCCCACATCGGATACGACTTTGGCCTTTTGGACCAAATCTTCAAATGGTTTGTAGCAGAACTTGGCCACGTTGGAGCCGTTTTGCTTGGCCGAGCTGCAGCCCAGCAAGGTGTTCAGGAAGTTGTCCGGGTCTCCGTTGTCACCGGTCCAGCCCAGCATGCCCATCTGGTGTTCGCCGGACTGCATGCGCTTGCGGTATTCACCCCATTCAAAGCTCTTGATTTCGGCCTTGACGCCGACCTTGGCCAGATCCGCCTGCATCAACTCGGCAATGCGCTTGGCATTGGGGTTGTAGGGGCGCTGCACGGGCATGGCCCACAGGTCGGTGGAGAAGCCATTGGGGTAGCCAGCGGCTGCCAGCAGCTTCTTGGCTTCTGCGGGGTTGAAGGCGTCGTCCTTGATGGCCTTGTTGTAAGACCACTGGCCAGGAGGAATGGGGTTGGTGGCGGGGATGCCGGTGCTCAGGTACACCGCCGACACAATGGCCTTTTTGTCGATCGCCATGTTGACGGCCTTGCGCACGCGCACGTCATCGAAGGGCTTCTTGGTGGTGTTGTAGGCCATGTAGCCCACGTTCAGGCCGGGTTGCTCCAGCATGGTGACGTTGGCGTCCTTGCGCATGGCGTCCAGGTCTGCTGGATTGGGGTAGGGCATCACATGGCACTCACCCTTTTGCAGCTTGGCCCAGCGCACCGAGGCATCGGGCGTGATAGCAAAAATCAGGTTGTCAATTTTGGCTTTGCCAGCATGGTGTTGGGCAAAGGCCTTGAAGCGGACGATGGCGTCTTTTTGGTACTGCACCAACTGGAAAGGACCGGTGCCCAGGGGGTCCTGGTCAATTTTTTCAGGCGTGCCCGCTTTCAGCATGGCAATGGCGTATTCCTTGGACTGAACACCGGCCCATTGCATGGCCATGTTGGCGAGGAAGGGGGCTTCTGGCTGGTTCAGGGTGAACTTGACCGTGTACTCATCCACCTTGTCCACCGATTTCAACAGCGCGGGCATGCCCATGTCGCCAAAGTAGGCATGGTTGGGGCTGGTGACACGGAAGTAGGGGTCGTTCTCTTTCCACTGGCGTTCAATCATGAACAACACGTCATCGGCATTGAAGTCGCGCGTGGGTTGGAAGTGCTTGTTGGACTGCCACTTCACCCCTTTGCGAAGCTTGAAGGTGTATTCCAGTCCGTCTTTGGAGACGGTCCAGCTTTCCGCCAGGCCGGGCACAACTTTGGTGCCGCCGCGTTCGAAATCGACGAGGTTGTCGTAAATCTGTTCGGTCACGTCAAAAGAGGTACCCGTGGTGTTGACGCCGGGATAAAAATTCTCGGGGCTGCCTTCGGAGCAATACACCAGGGTTTTGGCGGCGGCGGGTGCCATCGCCAAAATGGCGGGCAGCGCCAATGCACACAGCAAGGCGGTCTTGCTGGGGCGCATACGGGGCGCGCCTGAAGTCGAACGGGTCATGAATGAACTCCTGAAAAATGGGCTGCTGTACAGCCCCAATAGGTTTGGACTCGGCAACATGCCGGGCCACTGAACCTCAATATTACGGGATTAAACAGTTTGTGCGTACTGGGGTTGTTACCGGGTTGCCAGGTTTTTTGCTTCGAAACATGCGACCTTGCGCCCCAGCAGTTCCTGCAGCACCGGCCGCTCCTTGTGGCAGCGTTCGGTGGCATGCGGACAGCGCGTAGAAAACACGCAACCTTTGGGCGGATTCAGCGGAGAGGGCAGCTCGCCTTTGAGTACGATGCGCCGCTGTGCGGGACCGCTGCCAGCCAGGCCTGGCGTTGAGGCCAGCAGGGCTTGTGTGTAGGGATGCAAAGGCTGGTGGAAGAGGGCGTTCTTCTCGCCTTGCTCTACTGTGTGGCCGAGGTACATGACCAGTACATCGTGTGCGATATGGCGCACCACACCCAGGTCATGCGAGATGAACAGGTAGGCCAGTCCCAGGTCGCGCTGCAGGTCTGACAGCAGGTTCAAGACCTGTGCCTGGATGGATACGTCCAGGGCCGACACCGGCTCATCCGCCACCACCAGCGAGGGGTTGAGCATGAGTGCCCGTGCAATCGCAATGCGCTGGCGTTGGCCGCCCGAGAACATGTGCGGGTAGCGGTCATAGTGCTCCGGGCGCAAGCCCACCAGGGCCAGCATGGAGCGCGCCTTTTCGGCCCGTTCCTGTTTGCTGAGCTGGGTGTTGATTTCCAGCGGGGCTTCCAGAATCTGGCCAATGCGTTTGCGCGGATTGAGCGAGCCGTAAGGGTTCTGGAACACCAGCTGCACTTTTTGGCGCAAGGCGTGTTTCTCGTCGGCCGGTGCGGTGACCACGTCCACACCAGCGATGGTGAGGGCGCCGCCGGTCGGTGATTCGATCAGCGAGACCATGCGCGCCAGGGTGGACTTGCCGCAGCCGGATTCACCGACGATGGCCAGTGTTTTGCCCGCCTGGACCGAGAACGACACACCGCCCACCGCTTGCAGCAGGTCGGGTTTGCGCAGCAGCCCTTTGCTGATGGGGTAGACGCGCTGCAACTGGTCAGCGCGCACGACGGTGGCACCGGTGGCGGCCGATGGGGCCAAGGTGGGAGTGGAGTTCATGCGGACACCTCGTGAGCCGTAGTGCTGCGTGCAGCTTCGCCAATGGGGTAGTGGCAACGCACGGCCCCGTCTTTCCATGCACGCAAGGGGGGGCGGGTTAAACACAGCCCGTCGTTGGCATAGGCGCAGCGCGGTGCAAACAGGCAGCCCTTGGGGCGGTCAAACAGGCCCGGCACCATGCCGGGGATGGTGGCGAGCCGGTCCAAACCATGGCTGCGCTCGGGCATGGCGGCCATCAGGGCTTCGGTATAGGGGTGCTGGGGGGCGGTGAACAGCGCGTTGGCACTGTGCTGCTCCATGACCTGGCCGGCGTACATCACGGCCACCCGCTGGGCCATTTCATTCACGACGCCCATGTTGTGGGTGATCAGCACCAACGCCATGCCGCGGTCTTTTTGCAGGCTGCGCAACAGGTCCAGGATTTGGGCCTGGATGGTCACGTCCAGTGCCGTGGTGGGTTCATCCGCAATCAGCAGCTTGGGGTTGCAGGCAATGGCCATGGCGATCATCACCCGCTGGCTCATGCCGCCGGACAGCTGGTGGGGGTAGACGCCCAAGCGGCTTTCCGGCGCGGGGATGCCTACTTGCTCCAGCAGTTCGATGGAGCGCTTGCGGGCGGCGGCCTTGTTCAGTCCCAGGTGTAGTTTGAGGGTTTCCGCCAACTGAAAGCCCACGGTAAAGCAAGGGTTCAGGCTGGTGGTGGGGTCCTGGAAAATCATCGACAAATCTTTGCCGATGAGGCGGCGCTTTTCCGGGTCCGAGAGTTTGAGCAGGTCGTTCCCATCAAAACGCAAGGTGTCGGCGCGCACCCGTCCGGGGTAGGCCACCAGGCCCATCAGGGCCATCATGGTGACGCTCTTGCCCGAGCCCGATTCGCCCACAATGCCCAGGACTTCACCCTTCTCCAGGGTGAGGCTGACGCCGTCCACGGCATGCATCACGCCGTTGTGCGATGGAAACTCCACCGACAGATTTTCTATTTCAAGCAGTGCCATGGTGTTGTGCTCTGTGCTGCAGTGGAGTTAACGCTTGAGCTTGGGGTCCAGCGCATCGCGCAGACCATCACCCAGCAGGTTGAATGCCAAGACGGTGACCAGGATGGCCAAGCCCGGAAAGGTCACCACCCACCAGGCGCGCAGCACGAACTCGCGTGCGTCGGCCAGCATGGTGCCCCATTCGGGTGAGGGCGGTTGCGCGCCCAGGCCCAGAAAGCCCAGGGCCGCCGCATCCAGAATGGCGGTGGAAATACCCAAGGAGGCTTGCACGATCAAAGGCGCGGTGCAGTTGGGCAGCACTTCGCTGAACATGAGCCGCCAGTGGCCTGCTCCGCCCATGCGGGCTGCCGTGACATAGTCCCGCGAGACCTCCGAGATCACTGCGGCGCGGGTGATACGCACATAGTGCGGCAGCACGACGATGGACACCGCCAGCATGGCGTTCATCATGCCTGGCCCCAAAATGGCCACAATCACAATCGCCAGCAGCAGGCTGGGCAGGGTGAGAATGATGTCCATGATGCGCATGATGGCGATCTCGAACATCCCGCGAAAGTAACCCGCCAGCAGGCCCAGCACCGTGCCGACAATGACCGAGACGGTCACCACCGCAATGCCGATCAACAGGGACAGCCGGGCCCCGTGGATCAGCCGCGACAAAATATCGCGGCCAATGGCGTCGGTGCCCAGCAGGTGGGCCGCAGAGCCACCGGCTTGCCAGGCGGGGGGGACCAGAAACACGCTGTTGTCGGTGAGGTCGGGGGCGTAGGGTGCGATGAGGGGGGCGAACGCGGCGAGCAGCAGCACCGCCACCACTATCAACAAGCCAGCAACGGCGCCTTTGTTGGCGCTGAAGTAACGCCAGAAATCGCGCAGGGGGTGTACTGGTGCGGCCTGACCCACGGTATCCAGGGAGATTGAAGTTGTCATTTTTGGTGCCTGATGCGTGGATTGATGATTCCGTAGGCCAGGTCAACGAGCAAATTCACGCCCATTACCACAGCCCCCAGCAACAGCATGCCGCCCTGTAACACGGGATAGTCGCGTCGGCTGATGGCTTCGATCAGCCATTTACCGACACCGGGCCAGGAAAAAATGGTCTCGGTCAGAATGGCACCGGTGAACAGCACCCCCACTTGCAGCCCGATCACGGTGATGACCGGAATGAGCGCGTTGCGCAGGGCGTGCACCGTGACCACGCGCATATTCGACAGGCCTTTGGCACGTGCGGTGCGGATGTAGTCTTCCCCCAGCACCTCCAGCATGGCCGAACGCGTCATGCGCGCAATCACGGCCAGCGGGTTGGTGCCCAGAACCACCATGGGCAAAATCAGGTGCGATGCCGCCGAAAGAAAGGCCCCTTTTTCATCAGACAGCAGGGTGTCGATCAGCAAAAATCCGGTGGTCGGCTCAATGAAGTACTGCACGGCGATACGGCCCGACACCGGCGTCAGATCCAGTTGCACGGAAAACAGCAGAATCAGCAACAGCCCCCACCAGAAGATGGGCATGGAGTAGCCGGTGAGCGACACCCCCATGACCCCATGGTCCAGAAAGGAGTTGCGTTTGACCGCGGCCAATATCCCGGCCGGAATGCCCAGCAGCAGCGCAAACAGAATGGCGCACAGCGCCAGCTCAATGGTGGCCGGAAACAGCGCGGCAAACTCGTCCAGCACCGCGGTCTGGGTGATGACCGACTTGCCCAGGTCGCCGTGCAGAACCTTGCCGATGTAGATGCCGTACTGCACCATCACCGGTTTGTCCAGCCCGTATTCTTTGAGCAGTACCGCGTGGCGGGTGGCATCAATGCCGCGTTCGCCTGCCAGGGTTTCGATGGGGTCGCCAGGCACCATGCGAATCAAGAAAAACGCCAACAGCGTCATCCCGAAAAACGTCGGAATGATCAAGCTCAGGCGCGTGAAAATAAAGCGCAGCATGGGTTGGGAGCAGGTTAGGTTGTAGGGAATGCACCGCTTAGGTGCGCCAAGGCCGCGATTCTAATGTTGTCTAGACATGTAAACACAACTGGGCAAAAAAAAGGGCCGGTTCAACCGGCCCTTGGCTTCAAAGCAGGAGGTGCTTACTTGAGGTGCTTGCCGATCAGGCCGGCCATTTCAAACATGGACACTTGTACTTTGCCGAAGACTTCCTTCAGCTTGGCATCGGCGTTGATCATGCGCTTGTTGACTGCGTCCTGGAGCTTGTTTTTCTTGATGTAAGCCCACAGCTTGCTCACCACTTCGGTGCGGGGCAGGGGTGTTGCGCCGACCACGGCAGCCAGTGCGGCGCTGGGGGTCAGGGCTTTCATGAATGCAGCATTGACGGTGCGCTTTTTCGCGGGAGCGGCGGCCTTCTTGGCGGGAGCGGCTTTTTTAGCGGGGGCGGCAGCCTTCTTGGCAGGAGCAGCGGCTTTTTTCGCGGGAGCGGCCTTGGGAGCAGCTGCTTTTACAGCGACTTTTTTCGCAGGAGCTGCTGCTTTTGCGGGGGCCGCTTTTTTTGCGGGAGCAGCTTTTTTAGCTGGTGCTTTTTTCGCAGTTGCCATGATTGATTGTCCTTCTAGAAGTTGATTAATCACCAGTGAAAAAGCGCTTCTTCACTGGTAACCCGGATGCTACTGGTAAAAAAGCACGTTTCCAAGCGGGAAACTACTTTTTCACAGGGGAATGTTGTTTTTTTCATTGGAGAATAGAAGCCCCAACTGAACAGGAACCACCCGATATGCCAGACAACTTTGCCACCTGTGACCTTTGCGATGGCCACAAAAATGATTCGACCGGAGATTTTCGCGTGTTGCCGCCCGTGTTTCGGGACTACGGACAGGTGCGCAAATTCGCAGGACCGGTGGTGACCGTCAAGTGTTTTGAAGACAACACGCTGGTGAAGGCGGCGGTGGATTCCGTGGGTTTTGTGGAGACGCCCCAGGGCCGGGTGGGCCAGGTGCTGGTGGTGGATGGCGGTGCTTCGCTACGTCGGGCTTTGCTGGGCGGCAATCTGGGCGCTGCAGCGGCCCGCAACGGCTGGGCGGGGGTGGTGATTGACGGCTGCGTGCGGGACACGGCCGAGCTGGCGGGCCATGCCGTGGGCATCCGTGCCTTGGCCGCCATGCCGCTGCCGACCGAAAAGCGCAATGAGGGCCAGGCCAATGTCGCGGTGCAGCTGCAGGGCGTCTGGGTACGCCCTGGCGACTGGCTGTATGCCGACGAAGACGGTATCGTGGTGGCGTCTAAGCCACTGGTGTAATTCTGCGGCGGGCTGGCAAGGTGGCCAGCACCACGCCCAGCAGCGCGATGGAGAAGGCCAGCAACTGCATACCACCCAGGGATTCACCCAGTACGAATACCCCCACCAAAGCTGCAGAAATGGGCAGCATGACGGTGAACACGCCCGCACGCGCGGCGGGCACCGTTTTCAGGCCCGTCATCCACAGCCACACGGTCCACACACTGGCGGCGAGCGCGTAAAACACCAGCAGCACCCAGGAGGGCGCACCCACCGATGCAAAGTCGAAATGCCAGGCGGCGTAAAGGCCCAGCGGTGTCATCAGCAGGAAACCCCACAGATTGATCAAGGCGGTGATGCGCTTGGGCGACAAGGCGCCGGTCAATTTTTTTCCAATGACGGCATAAGCGGCTTCGCACACCACAGCACAAAAGACCAGCAGATTGCCCAATAGGGCCTGGTTATGGGCCAAATCGGCCTCTGGCCCCCGTATGGATTGCGCAGGCAGCTCACTTTTTGATAGCGCCAGCATGCCGATGCCGAGTGCACTGCAGGCAACCGCAGCCCATACCCGCAGCCCGATGCGCTCCTTGAGAAAGGCCCAGCTCATCACCGCTACGACAGCGGGGATCGCCGCCATGATGACTCCGGCCGACACGGCACTGGTCATGCTCACGCCGAACAGCATGCAAATGGAAAACAAAAAATTGCCCAAAAATGACTCTAAAAACAGCAGGCGGCGCGTCGTCGGCGCCAGGGGCGCTTCGTGTGGGGGGCGTTTCAGCCAGTGCGCCATGGCAAGGCCTCCAATGCCAAAGCGCAGCCAGGCCAGCAGAAAAACCGGGAGTGCCACCACCAGGGGCTTGGAGAGTGCGACGTAGCTGCCCACCAGGGACATGCTCATCGCCAGGAACAGGTAGGCCATCGGGCGGCTGGGGGCGGGGTGGGGCGGTGAGAGGGAAGGCATTGAACGGTCTTGCGGAAGGAATGGGAGAACCCGGCAAGCCTACCGCATTGCGTCGCAGTGGTTTGACGCCTCGGTGGCAAATTGGTACCAAAGTGGAGGCTGGTTTGCGCTACCTTTGGCGCTCCCATTCACAAAGGCCCTTTATGAGCATTGGACAGTTTGCGTACGCCAACAACAGCAACCGATTTTTGGCCGCCCCCGCGTTGCAGGACCACGCGTTTGCGGTGGCGGGCGTGCCCTTTGACGGGGCGGTGACCAACCGGCCGGGCGCCCGTTTTGGACCCCAGGAAATCCGCCGCGCCTCGCTCATGCTGTGTGATGGCTTGCACCCGGTGTTCCATGTGACGCCTTTGGGCGTGTTGGGCGATGCCCAGGACATGCGCTTGCCCAATGCGTCGCCCCTGGCGGACGTTCGGGCCGAGATTGAACGGCAGGCCTCCGCGCTGATGGCCGCCCACCACTGCGTGTTCATCGGCGGAGACCATTCCGTCACCTTGCCGCTGCTGCGGGCCGCCAAGGCCAGGCACGGCGAACTGGCCTTGGTTCATTTTGATGCCCATTGCGACACCTGGGAAGACCACTTTGGCGAGCCCTCCGGCCACGGTACCTGGACCTACGAGGCGATTCAAGAGGGGCTGGTGAGCGCAGCGCACACGGTGCAAATTGGCTTGCGCTCCAGCGGTGCGCGCGCGGCCCGCGAATACGTGAAAGACCAGGGGGGGCTGATTTACACCGCCCGTGAGCTGCGGGGCAAGGACGGCAGTGGCCTGTATTCCCTGATCGAGGATATCAAGGCGCGCATCGGTGAGCGGCCCTGTTACCTGACCCTGGACATCGATTGCCTGGACCCCGCTTTTGCCCCTGGTACCGGAACCCCCGAGCCGGGCGGCATGAGCAGCTCCCAGGTGTTGACTTTCCTTGAAGAGCTGGCGCCTTTGCATTGGATTGGCATGGACTGTGTGGAGGTGGCGCCCGCGTATGACCATGCCGAACTCACCAGCACCGCTGCGGCCACCTTCATCTGGACTTACCTGTGCGCCCAGGTGGCCAAACTTGCCCTGTGAACCTTCACAAAAGACCGCACCATGTTGCTTGACTCCGATACCCAGCTGAACCAGAACAGTTACTACGAAGCCACAGTGCAGCGGGACCCCGTGCAACCACCGCTGCAAGGCGATCTGCAATGCGATGTGGTGGTGGTGGGTGCCGGGTTTGCGGGGCTGTCAGCGGCCATTGAGCTGGCACAACGGGGCTACAAGGTGGTGGTGCTGGAGGCGGACCGCGTGTGCAGCGGGGCGTCGGGGCGCAACGGCGGGCAGGTCATTGTGGGTTATGCCTGCGGCCAGGAGCCCTTTGAACAACAGCTGGGTAAGGCGCAGGCCCGGCTTGCCTGGGATATGTCCCTGGAGGCCATTGACCTGATCGACGAGCGCATTGCCCAGTTCCAGATCGCCTGTGACCGGGTGCACGGTTACCTGTATGTGGCGGACTCCCCGCGCAAGGCCCGTGCCCTGGAGGCCGAGATGCAGGCGCTGCAGCAGAACTACGGCCTGGCGGTGGACTTCAAGACTGGCGCGGCGGCACAGCACTACATCGAGAGCCCGCTGTATTACGCGGCGGCCTATGAGAAAAAATCGGGCCATTTGCACCCCTTGAAGTTTGGGCTCGGACTGGCCCAGGCCGCCCGCGAACTGGGTGTGCAGATATTCGAATACTCCGCGGTGGTCGAAATGCGCCGGGGCAGCCGTTTGACCGCCGTGACGGCCAGGGGCTCGGTCACGGCCGAGTTTGGCGTGTTGGCTGGCAACTGCACATTGGGGGAATATGGCCCGAAAGTAGCACCGGAAATTGCACCGCGCGTCATGCCGGTGGGCACCTACATCATTGGCACAGGCCCTTTGACGGCAGCGCTGTGCAGGAGTCTGATACCCAGCAATGCGGCGGTGTGTGACAACAATTTCATTCTGGATTATTTCCGTTTCAGCGCCGACCACCGCATGCTGTTTGGTGGGCGGGTGAGTTATTCCGCCCGCACTCCCTCGGACCTGCAAGCCACCATGGCCGAGCGCATGGGCGATGTTTTTCCGGCCCTCCAGGGGGTACCTGTGGAGTTTGTCTGGGGCGGCTTTGTGGACATCAGCATGAACCGGGCTCCCGACTTTGGCCGCCTGGGCGATAACCTGTACTACCTGCAAGGTTTCAGCGGCCATGGCGTGGCGCTCACCGGGCTGGCGGGACGGGTGGTGGCGCAGGCCGTTGCGGGCCAGGCCGAGCGCTTTGACGTGTTCGCCAAAATTCAGCACCGCAAGTTTCCGGGTGGGCCCTTGCTGCGCACGCCCAGCCTGGTGCTGGGAATGCTGTACCACCGCTTGCGCGACGCGTTTTAAGCGCCGGTGGGCGGCGTAAGGCGGTTGATCTCCACCAGCAGGGTGTGGGCCAGCACCGGTCCCCAGCGTTCGATTTCCGCCAGCGGTGCGTACCCGTAGCCGATAACCAGGCCCTTGGCATCCTTGCGCTCCAGGCAATACGCCGACAGTGCACGCACCGTGAGCCCCTGGTCCGCCAGGCGCTGGGCCAGGGCCTTGTCATCCAGGGTATTGGGCAAGCGCACGCACAGGTGCAGGCCTTGCTCGGCCCCCGTGATCTGGGCCTGCTCTCCTAGGCAGGGCTGCAGCGCCTGCAGCAGGCACTGGCGGCGCTGGGCATAACTTTGGCGTGCCCGGCGCAGGGCGCTGGCAAAGTGGCCCAGCTCAATGAACTCCGCCAGCGCCGCCTGCAAGGGCATCTGGCCGGGGCGGTTCAGGTCGTAGTGGGCTTGTTTAAAGGCCGACACCAGGCGCTTGGGCACCACCAGGTAGCCCAGCTTCAGCCCCGGATAGAGCACCTTGGAGAACGAGCCCAGGTACAGCACACGCTGGTCCTTGTCCAGCCCCGCCAGCGAGGACAGCGGCGGTCCGCTGAAACGGAATTCGCTGTCGTAGTCGTCCTCCAGAACCCAGGCGTTGTGGGTTCTGGCAATGGACAAAATGTGTTGTCTGCGTGCCAGCGACATCACGGCGCCCGTGGGATATTGGTGGGACGGGGTGGTGTAAATCAGGCGCGGCGGGTGTTTTTCATCAGCGGCGCAAGGAGCTATGCCATGCTGGTCCACCCGCACCGGATGGGCGCGTAGACCGGTGGCCATAAAGGCCTTCACCGCGCCCCAGTAGGCCGGGTCTTCCAGCCAGACGGTGTCGCCATGGTCGGCCAGCAACTGCGCGCACAACTCCAGCGATTGCTGGGTTCCGCTGGTGATGATGACCTGGTCTGCCTCCAGCGGCACGCTGCGAAACACGCGCAGGTAGTCCGCCACGGCACGGCGCAGGGGGGCGTGGCCACCGGAGTCGCTGTAGTCCAGCATCTCGGGGTAGGTCATGCGCCAGTGTTTGTTTTGCAGGCGTTGCCACAGCGCCACCGGGAACGCGCTGAAGTCGGCAATGCCGGGCGTAAAAGGCTGGATTTCCAGTTGGGTGGCGCAAAAGGTGGACGACAGGGCGGTGCCCCGCTTCGACAAATCGGCAACATGGGAGGGGGCATGGGGTGCACGCATGCGGGCCGCGGCCTTGGGCAGGTTGTCGTTCACATAGGTGCCACTGCCTACCCGGCTGACCAGGTAACCCTCCACGCTCAGTTGGCTGAGTGCAGCGACGACGGTATTGCGCGAAAGGTTCAAATCCGTAGTCAGCTCCCGGCTGGAAGGGAGCCGGTCGCCTGCGGCCAATTTGCCATCGAGCATGGCCCTGCGCAAGGCCTCGTAGAGCTGGCGATGCAAGGGCATGTTGTCCTGTAAGCTCAGGCGCGCCATCTCGGTTAACAAGAGTTCTGACAGCATGAAGTTGGCTTTCCGGGTTCTGAAGTGCATTCAAAATTAAAAGGAGCACCACTTTAAAGTGGCACCTTGCCGTTGCCGTAACTGGCTCCCACAGGAAACCAATTCTGCCTGACAATCACACAAAGAATACGGAGACAACGATGAAAAAGCCGCCATGTATGGTGTGGCTGCCTGTGGACCATCGCAACTTGGGCGAGGGCGATCAGGCGATGCCTTTTTTGATCCTGGGCGATAAATATGCGCGTGCTGTCAAGGCCCATGCAGGCGCTGAACCCGTCATGTTCCCCTTGGCACAGGCCGACCAGGTCGAAGACCTGTTGGCGATGGTGGACGGCGTCATGTTGACCGGATCCCCCTCCAATATTCACCCCTCCCATTTTGGCGAGTCTGTGGCCGACACCGCCTTGCCGCTGGATGCCCACCGGGATGCACTCACACTGGCCTTGGTCAGGGCCTGCGTGGCCGGATCGGTTCCCCTGTTGGGGGTGTGCCGTGGCTTTCAGGAAATCAATGTGGCTTTGGGAGGCTCTTTGGTGCAGCAGGTCCACGATGTGCCCGGAATGATGGACCACCGCGAGCCAAGAAACCAACCGTCTGTAGAACAATATGCCGCACGGCATGCAGTGCGCTTGGTGGCGGATTCCGTGTTGGCACAGTGGGCAGGGTCTGGTACGGCCCAGGTGAACTCGCTGCATGGTCAAGGGGTAGGGCGCCTGGCACCAGGATTATGTGCTTTGGCCCACGCGCCGGACGGCTTGGTGGAAGCCTTCGAGGTGCAGGGTGCAACAACCTTTGCCTATGCTGTGCAATGGCACCCTGAGTGGCGCACCGCAGAGAATTCCTTCCACACGGCCTTGTTCAAGGCCTTTGGCGAGGCCTGTCGTGCAAGGCAGGCTGCCCGGATTTCGTCAATCAATGTGTAAGAGTGCTGCCGACGCAGCGAGGAGCTTGGTATGAGTGAATCAAAAACAATGACCTTTAACGATCTGGAGCAATGGCTGAATGAACGGCGGGTGACTGAGGTGGAGTGCCTGGTACCCGACTTGACCGGTGTGGCCCGCGGGAAAATTCTGCCCCGTGCCAAGTTCACCGAAGACCGTGGCATGCGCTTGCCCCAAGCCATTGTCGCCATGGGGGTGACTGGCGAGTTCCCGGAGAGCGGGCCGTATTACGATGTGATCGACCCCACGGACAAGGACATGCAGCTGCGTCCCGACCCGTCTTCGGTGCGCATCGTGCCCTGGGCGGTGGACCCGACCGCCCAGGTGATTCATGACTGCTTCGACCACGAAGGCAAGCTGGTGCCTTTTGCGCCGCGCAGCGTGCTGCGCCGCGTGTGCGATTTGTTTGCCGCCGATGGCCTGCAACCGATTGTGGCGCCCGAGTTGGAGTTTTATCTGACCGCACGCAATACCGATCCCAATACCCTCTTGCGTGCCCCGGTGGGACGCAGTGGCCGGGCCGAAACGTCGCGTCAGGCCTACAGCATTGATGCGGTGAACGAGTTTGACCCCTTGTTTGAAGAGATCTACGACTACTGCGACAAGATGGCGTTGAACGTGGACACGCTCATTCACGAGGTGGGTGCGGGCCAGATGGAAATCAACTTCTTCCACAGCCAGCCGCTGGGACTGGCCGACGAAGTGTTCTTTTTCAAGCGCACCGTGCGCGAAGCGGCGCTGCGCCACGACATGTACGCCACCTTCATGGCCAAACCCATTGCCAGCGAGCCTGGCAGCGCCATGCATGTGCACCAAAGCCTGCTGGAGGTGGCCAGCGGCAAGAATGTGTTTAGCAACGAAGATGGCACGCCATCGGAAACTTTTATGCATTACATCGGGGGCTTGCAGCGCTACATCCCGGCGGCCATGGTGCTGGTGGCCCCGTATGTCAATAGTTACCGGCGTCTGTCGCGCAATACGGCAGCCCCCATCAACATTGAATGGGGGTATGACAACCGCACCGTGGGCATTCGTTCCCCCATTTCGTCGCCGGTGGCGCGGCGTGTTGAAAACCGCGTGATTGGCGCGGATGCCAACCCCTATGTGGCCATGGCCATGACGTTGGCATGCGGCTACCTGGGTATCAAGAACAAGATCAAACCCAAGCCCGAAATGAAGGGGGATGCCTACCTGTCCCCGTATGCGCTGCCGCGCAGCCTGGGTGAGGCGCTGGACTGGTTGCGCAAGGAGACCGACTTGCACGAGATATTGGGCAAGGAGTTCATCACCGTCTATTCAGAGATCAAGGAACTCGAATTCGACGAGTTCATGAAGGTCATTTCTCCCTGGGAACGTGAGCACCTCCTGCTCCACGTTTAAGGCCCGTATACCCACCCTTACCGGAAACATCGTATGAACACCGTTGTCGATACCAGGCTGATCCAATCCATGGACAGCGCCCACTTTTTGCACCCTTTCACCGACTTCAAGGACCTCAATGCGCGGGGTGCCCGTGTCATGACCCGGGCCGAGGATATTTATGTCTGGGATTCCGAGGGCAAACGGGTGCTGGATGCCATGAGTGGTTTGTGGTGTGTCAATGTGGGTTATGGACGCAAGGAACTGGCCGACGCCGCCCACCAGCAAATGATGACGCTGCCTTACTACAACAGCTTCTTCCAGACCACCAATGTGCCTGCCGCCCAACTGGCGGCCAAGCTGGCATCATTGGCGCCCACAGTGGGGGACCGCAGCTTCAAGCATGTGTTCTATTCCTCCAGCGGCAGCGAAAGCAATGACTCCAACGTGCGCATGGTGCGCCGGTACTGGGATCTGTTGGGCCAACCCCAGCGCAAGGTCATCATCAGCCGCCTGAATGCCTACCACGGCAGCACCATGGCGGGGGCCTCGCTGGGCGGCATGAGTGGCATGCATGCCCAGGGGGATCTGCCTATTCCCAACATCACACACATCGGGCAGCCCTACTTTTTTGAAAACGGTCTTCCTGGCGAAAGTGCTGCGGATTTTGGAGTCCGCGCAGCGGGCTGGCTGGAAGAAAAGATTTTGGAGCTGGGTGCCGACAAGGTGGCGGCCTTTATTGCCGAGCCCTTGCAGGGCGCGGGTGGCGTGATCATCCCACCGGATACCTATTGGCCCGAAATCCAGCGCATCGTGGACCAATACGGCATTCTGCTGATCAGCGACGAAGTGATCTGTGCGTTTGGCCGCCTGGGACACTGGTTTGCCTATGAAAAATTTGGCTATAAACCCGATCTGGTGACCTTTGCCAAGGCCGTTACCAGTGGTTACATCCCATTGGGCGGTGTGATGGTGGGCAACCGGGTTGCCAAGGTGCTCATAGAGCAAGGTGGTGAGTTCAACCATGGCTACACCTACAGCGGCCACCCCGTGGCCTGTGCGGTGGCCTTGGCCAATATCGAGATCATGGAGCGTGAGCAGCTGCCCCAAAGGGTGCATGACGACATCGGCCCGTATTTGGCGAAAAAATTTGCCGAAATTGGTGAACATCCCCTGGTGGGGCTGGCCGAAACCTGCGGATTTGTGGGAGGCATGGTGCTGGTAAAGAACAAGTCTACCAAGGCACGCTTTGGGGACGATCAGGGCATTGGCATGGTGTGCCGTGGACACTGCTTCAGCAACGGCTTGATCATGCGTGCGGTGGGTGACCGCATGATCATTGCGCCACCGCTGACCATGACCCATGCCCAGATCGATGAAATGACAGGCTTGATTTTGAAATGCCTGGATTTGACCTACGCCGATGCCCAAAAAAATGGATGGTTGGCATAGGGATTGCGTGGATGGATATTCGGCTTGCCGGGTACTAGCATGCGGGTGGTTTTTGTTCTGTGCGGTGGGGCCGGAATAGAAAATTTTGTTTGGTCGTTATTTTGAATATCAGGAGCATAAATTGGTCAAATCATTGAAAAAAAATGGGATGGGCAAGCTGTTGAATGGCTTGGCTGTCGCCGGATTGATAACGTGTGCCGCCACTTCGGCCCTTGCGCAGGAGGAAAAGGTTCTCAACATCTACAACTGGTCGGACTACATCGCAGAAGACACGATTCAGAATTTTGAAAAAGAAACCGGAATCAAGGTCCGCTACGACACCTACGACAACAATGAAATTTTGCACGCCAAGCTGGTGGCAGGCAAGTCCGGCTATGACATCGTGGTTCCTTCGTCCACATTTGCCCGTTTGCAGATTGACGGAGGTTTGCTGACCAAACTGGACAAGTCCCAATTGCCCAACCTGAAAAACCTGGACCCGGACATTCAGGCACAAATTGCCAATATTGACCCTGGCAATCAGCACCTGGTGAACTGGATGTGGGGCTATACAACGGTCGGTATCAACACCGCCAAAGTCAAAACGGCACTGGGCAATGAGCCCATTCCCGCCAACGTATGGGAACTGTTTTTCAATCCCAAATATGTGAGCAAGCTCAAGAGCTGTGGTGTTTCGGTGCTGGACAGTGCCACCGAAGTGCTGCCTGCCGCGCTTCACTATCTGGGCAAAGACCCCTACAGCAAAAGCGCCGCGGATTACAAGAAAGCCGGAGCTCTGTTGAAATCGGTCCGTCCCTACATCACGCTCTTTAGTTCATCTGGGTACATCAACGACATGGCCGGTGGTTCCATCTGCCTGGCTTTGGGCTGGAATGGCGACATCAATATTGCCCGCAAGCGTGCCACTGAAGGAAAAACAGGCCAGGACATCGTGGCGTTTGTCCCCCAAAACGGCGGACTGCTGTTTTTTGACATGATGGCCATTCCCGTGGATGCGGCGCATCCCAAGAATGCCCATGCATTCATGAACTACATCATGCGGCCGGAGGTGCATGCGTCGTTGACCAACAAGGTGAATTACGCCAATCCCAACAAAGAATCGCGCAAGTTCATCAATCCAGATGTCGCCAAGAATCCGTCGGTGTTCCCCACCGGAGAGGAGATCGGGGTGATGGTCGCGCCCAAAGCGCTGACCAACGATGTTCGGCGCCTGGTAACCCGTACCTACACTGGATTCAAGACCGGGCTGTAAGGTATGCAGAAACAACAAATATCCCATTTTTGAGCGGTACTGACGGGCGCATTGCGTCGTTGTTCCTCGCTTGTGTGGCCCGCCACATGGCACACCGAACGCCTTGCACTGCATCCCGCCAGCACCGCCAAAAACGGGACATTTAAAATTTCCGCATCCCTAAGCGCCAGGTAACCCACATTTGCTCAAGAGGATTTATTGGTGGCAACAAATTCAAACCCCAGGCCAGAGGCCCCGGCGAACGGTGGCGCTCCCTTTCTGCAGATCAAACGTATCGTCAAAAAATTTGATGATGTGTTCGCCGTGGACGAAGTCACTTTGGATATCCAGCAAGGTGAGATCTTTGCGCTCCTGGGTTCCTCAGGCTGCGGCAAGTCCACCCTGTTGCGTATGCTGGCCGGGTTTGAGACACCGACCTCCGGGCAAATTTTGCTGGCTGGCCAGGACATCGTGACGCTGGCACCGTACGAGCGTCCCATCAACATGATGTTCCAAAGTTATGCCCTGTTCCCGCACCTGACCGTGTGGGACAACATTGCCTTTGGTCTGCGCCGCGATGGCCTGCCCAAGCCCGAGATTGAGGCACGGGTTGCGCAAATGCTGGATCTGGTCCAGCTCAAGGCCTATGCCAAACGCAAACCGCACCAACTCTCGGGCGGGCAGCAGCAGCGGGTGGCGCTGGCGCGCAGTTTGGCCAAGCGACCCAAGTTGCTCTTGCTGGACGAGCCGCTGGGCGCGTTGGATGCCAAGCTGCGGGAGCGCACGCAATTGGAACTGGTGGGCATCATCGAGCAGGTGGGGGTGACCTGTGTCATGGTGACGCACGACCAGGAAGAAGCCATGACCATGGCCACCCGCATTGGGGTGATGAGTGAAGGCAAAATCCTTCAGATCGGCCGTCCCGATGAGATTTATGAAACGCCCAACTGCCGGTTCGTGGCCGACTTTATCGGTAGCGTCAACCTGTTCAAGGGCAACGTCGAAGAGGACGAACCCGACCATGTGGTGATTGCATCGCCCGAGTGCAAACACTACATCAACCACGGCATTACCGGCACGGCTGGAATGGCGGTGCATGTGGCGGTTCGGCCCGAAAAAATGTCTATTCGGCAGACCCAACCGCTGGACGGCGAACGTGAATCTTTGGCTGAGGTGGGCTTCAATATGGCGCAGGGGGTGATTCAGGATCTGGCTTACCTGGGCAGTTTGACCACCTACCACGTCAAACTCGACAACGGCACCGTGGTCAAGGTGACCCACACCAATGCCGCGCGGCATGCAGCCATTCGACTGACCTGGGGGGACCGGGTGTATGTCTGGTGGTGCGGTGGCGACGTGGTGGTTCTGACCCGGTAGCGCCACCATGGCAACTTCTGCACTTAAAAAAATGTCGATCCGCGACAAAGTGACTGGATCCTGGGGGCGATCCGCCGTTATCGGCGTGCCCATGGTTTTTCTGCTGGCGGTGTTTCTGCTGCCATTTTTGATCGTCTTCAAAATCAGCGTGTCCGAGATGGACGTGGTGCTGTTTAAAGACGTGTTGACCTGGACTGATGACGTCGTCACGGTCTCGGTCAAGCTGGGCAACTACATTGCCCTGGCCCAGGATTCGCTGTACATCCAGACCTACCTCAGTTCACTGCAGTTTGCCGCGATGACCACGGCGATTTGCCTGCTGATCGCCTACCCGTTCGCCTATTTCATGGCGCGCAGCCCTGCAGACAAGCGGCCTGCGTTATTGATGCTGGTGATGCTGCCGTTTTGGACTTCGTTTTTGCTGCGGGTCTACGCCTGGAAAATGTTGTTGGCGGACAGCGGTGTGTTCAACAACATGGCCATGGCGCTGGGCTTGATTTCTGAGCCGATCAAGATGATGAACACGCCGTTCTCACTGGTCCTGGGCATGGTCTACACCTACGTTCCCTTCATGATCCTGCCGTTGTACGCCAACCTGGTGAAAATGGATTTGCGGCTGCTGGAAGCCGCCCTGGATTTGGGCGCCACGCCCTGGCAGGCGTTTTGGCGCATCACGGTGCCTTTGTCCAAGAGCGGGATCATCGCGGGCTCCATGCTGGTGTTCATTCCCTGCGTGGGGGAATTCGTGATTCCTGAATTGCTCGGCGGCCCGCAGACGCTCATGATTGGCCGTGTGTTATGGGATGAGTTTTTCAGCAACAACGACTGGCCCATGGCGGCCACCGTGGCGGTGGTGATGGTCTTGCTCATCATCGTGCCACTGGCCTTGTTTAACAAACACCAGGCAGAAACTGCCGGAGGGGGGCGGGCATGAAATTCAATCTGGGCCGCATGACATCCCGGTTCTGGATGGGCGCCGTATTCCTGTTTTTGTACCTGCCCATTTTGACCCTGGTGGTACTGAGCTTCAACGCCAGCCCGATGGTGACCAGCTGGGGGGGCTGGTCCTTACGCTGGTATGAAGCGCTGGCTGCGGATACGGAAATTCTGGGCGGCTTTTTCCTGTCGCTTCAAATTGCCTTCCTGACGGCGTGCTCTTCGGTGGTGCTGGGGCTGCTGGCTGCTTTGTCGATGCACCGCTTCAAGCGCTTTCCGGGCCGTACCCTGTTTACCGGAATGGTGAACTCGCCCCTGGTGATGCCTGAGGTGATCATTGGCTTGTCCTTGCTGTTGATGCTGGTGTCCGTGCAGCGCATGTTTGGTTTCCCCGAGCGTGGCATGGGCACCATCTGGCTGGGCCACACCTTGCTGGGCATGGCCTATGCCACGGTGGTGGTGCAGTCGCGCCTGCAGGAAATGAGCCCCCAGCTGGAAGAGGCTGCCCAAGACCTGGGGTGCCGTCCCCTGCAGGTGTTCTTTCTGGTGACCTTGCCGCTGATCTCCCAGGCCATTGGGTCCGCGTGGCTGTTGACCTTTACCCTGTCCCTGGACGATGTGGTGCTGTCAGCATTCCTGTCGGGTCCTGGCTCCACCACCATGCCGATTGTGATATTTAGCCGTGCGCGGCTGGGTTTGAGTCCCAGCGTGAACACGGTTGCCACTTTGACCGTGGCCGTGGTCAGCATCGGTGTGCTGGCTGCCAGCGTTCTCATCGCCCGTGCCGAGCGCAGGCGGGCGCAGGAGATGGCGGCGGCCTACCGCGCTGTGTGAGTGCCTTGGGTGGTGAGGAGCTAAACGTTGCGGCACACGCGCAACCTTGGGTTCAGTAGAAGCGGGGTCGGCAGCAATGCCGCCCCGTTTGTCATTTGAGGGGTCCGGTAGGTCCAGTTGGATGCACAAAGGTGGATCCACTTGGGTGTCCGACATGTTTGTACAGAAGGAGAAATAGCGTATGAAACCAGCAATCCATCCCAGCCCGGCGTCGTTCGACGGACGGGCCTTGATCAACGGCAAACGTGTGGCCGCCCAAAGCGGCCAATGGTTTGACTGTGTTTCTCCCGTGGATGGCCGCATCCTGACGCAGGTCGCCCGTTGTGCGGAAGCGGATGTCAACGCCGCCGTGGCCGCTGCGCGCGCGGCCTTTGAAGACCACCGTTGGAGTGGCATGCCCCCGGCGCAACGCAAACGCATCCTGATCCGTTTTGCCGATTTGCTGCTGGAGCATGCGGACGCGCTGGCACTGACGGAAACACTGGACATGGGCAAACCCGTGAAGTACGCCCGCTCCGTGGACGTTACCAGCGCCGCCAACTGCATTCGCTGGTACGGCGAAGCGGTGGACAAGGTGTACGACGAAATCGCCCCCACCGCCCGCACCGCCTTGGCGCTGATCACCCGCGAACCCGTGGGGGTCGTGGGGGTGATCGTGCCCTGGAACTACCCCATGATCATGGCCGCCTGGAAAATTGCGCCAGCCCTGGCCTCAGGCAATTCGGTGGTCCTCAAACCCAGTGAAAAATCTCCGCTGACGGCCCTGCGCATGGCCGATCTGGCGCTGGAGGCGGGTGTGCCCGAGGGCGTGTTCAACGTGGTCACGGGCATGGGGCCTGAAGCGGGATCGCCCCTGGCCCTGCACATGGATGTGGACTGCATTGCCTTTACCGGCTCCACGCGCGTGGGCAAACAAATCCATGTGATGGCCGGGCAAAGCAATTTGAAGCGGGCCTGGACCGAACTGGGCGGCAAGTCGCCCAACATCGTGTTTGCCGACTGCCCGAACCTGGACCGGGCGGTGGAAGCGGCGGTGGGCAGCATTTTCTTCAACCAGGGTGAAAGCTGCAATGCGCCCTCGCGTCTGTATGTGCAAGCCGAAATCAAGGAACGTTTCTTGGAAAAGGCCTTGGCCCTGGTACCGGCGTATGCCCCCGCCAACCCGCTGCTCCCCGACACCGTGATGGGGGCCCTGGTGGACCAGATTCAGATGAATTCGGTGCTGCGCTATATCGATATCGGCAAGGCCGAGGGTGCCAAAGTCATTGCCGGTGGTGAGCAAGCGTTGCGTGAGACCGGAGGCTGCTATGTGCAGCCCACCATTTTTGATGGTGTGACCGGTGGCATGACCATCGCGCGCGAGGAAATCTTTGGGCCGGTGCTGTCGGTGCTGACCTTTACCGATGCCGCCGATGCGGTGCGCCAGGCCAATGCCAGTGTGTACGGCTTGCAAGCGGGGGTCTGGACCAGCGACCTGAACAAGGCGCACGGGGTGGCGCGTGCCCTGCGGGCCGGAACCGTGCATGTGAACCAGTACGACGAGGACGACATCACCGTGCCCTTTGGCGGCTTCAAGCAAAGCGGGGTTGGGCGTGACAAGTCCTTGCACGCCTTTGACAAGTACACCGAAACCAAAACCACCTGGATTCGCATCGATTCACCGGTGTGATGGCGCCCGGCTGCATGGACTTGAATCCCCATCCATAGTTTTTAGGACTGAAAAAATGAACGCCATATTGAAACCTGCCGCGCAGGCCACTGAAACAATGCCCGGCACCAATGCCGAATGGCATGCCCGCCGCCTGGCGGCCACCCCGCGTGGTGTCGCCGTGATGGGCGATTTTTTTATCGACCACGCCAAAAATGCGGAATTCTGGGACATCGAAGGCCGCCGCTTTATTGACTTTGCCGGCGGCATCGCCGTGCTCAATACCGGCCATGTGCACCCCAAGGTACAAGCCGCCATTGCTGCGCAATTGCAGCGCTTCACCCACAGTTGCTACCAGGTGGTTCCCTATGCCGAATACGTTTCGTTGGCCGAACGCATCAATGCCATTGCTCCCATTGCGGGGGCCAAGAAGACGGCCTTCTTCTCGACCGGCGCCGAGGCGGTGGAAAATGCCATCAAAATTGCACGCGCCCACACCCAGCGCAGCGGGGTGATTGCCTTTGGCGGTGGTTTCCATGGCCGCAGCCTGTTCGCTGTGGCGCTCACCGGCAAGGTGCAGCCCTACAAGGCCGGATTCGGCCCGTTTCCGCCGGAGATCTACCACGCACCGTTCCCCGGCGATACGGCCAGCACCGAAGCCATGAAAACCGCCGTGGAGCAACTCTTCAAGTGCGACATCGAAGCCAGCCGCGTGGCCGCCTTTATTTTCGAGCCTGTGCAAGGGGAGGGGGGATTCACCCCGATCTGCGCCGAAGCTGCTTCGTGGTTGCGCGCGCTGTGTGACCAACACGGCATTCTCATGATTGCGGACGAGGTGCAGACGGGCTTTGCCCGCACCGGCAAGATGTTTGCCATGGAGCATTACGGCGTTTCCCCCGACCTCATGACCCTGGCCAAAAGCATGGCCGGTGGCACCACCTTGTCCGCCGTGGTGGGGCGTGCAGAGGTGATGGACGCGCCCAACCCCGGTGGATTGGGCGGCACCTACGCTGGCAACCCCCTGGCGGTGGCAGCGGCCCACGCGGTGCTGGACGTGATGGCGGAAGAAAATCTGTGTGAGCGCGCGCAGGTGCTGGGTGATCGCCTCCAGGCGCGCTTGCTGCAAGCCAAGGCCCGCAACCCACGCATGGGAGATATCCGGGCTTTGGGTGCCATGGTCGCCTGCGATTTCATCCACCCCACCACGGGCGCACCGGATGCCGACTTCACCAAGCAGGTGCAGCAGGCCGCGCTCAAAAAGGGCTTGCTTTTGCTCACCTGCGGTGTTGATGGCAACGTGGTCCGTTTTCTGTTCCCGCTGACCATTGAAGATGCCGTGTTCGATGAGGCCATGGGTATTTTGGACACCGTGCTGGCCTGATTTTGGCCCTTGGCGGCGCACCGGTGGTGTCGCCATTGGCCATTACCTCTTAACTTTCGCTATCATATTGATAGCTGTTTGCGCAATAACTACGGGGGCTGTAGGCCTATTTGGTTATGAATACTATCCAAGAACACATGGCTGCGCTGCAGTCCCAAGGCATTCACTCCATCCTGGCGCAGTTTTCAGACATCCATGGTGTGGCCAAAGGCAAGCTGGTGCCCGTGGCGCATTTGAACGAGTGGGTGGAGCAGGGCGCGGGTTTCGCCGGGCCCAGCATCTGGGGCACGGGCTTGCCCCGCTACGGCGCGCGCAGTGAGTATTACGGCCGGGTGCTGCCCGAGTCTTTACGTCCCTTACCCTTTATGCCCGGTGTGGCGCACGCCGTATGTGATGGTTATGCCGGTGGAGAACCCCTGGAAACCTGCTCTCGCCAGGTGCTCAAGCGCCAGGTGCGCCGACTGGAGGAGCGGGGCTGGACACTGTGGGTGGGTATCGAGCCGGAGTTCTTCCTTCTGAACAAGAATGCGCAAGGACAGTGGGCTGTGGCAGATGGCCAGGACCAACTCGGAAAACCCTCCTACGACATCAAAGCCATCCACCGCAATGCGGGTTTCCTGGAAGACATGCGCAGTGCGCTGGTCGCACTGGGGTTCGACCTTCAGCAGATAGACCACGAAGATGCCTGTGGCCAGTACGAGATCAACTACCGCTTTGACGACGCACTGGCGGCAGACCGCTACATGCTCTTCAAACTGACCGCCCACGCCATGGCCGAAAAATACGGCATGACCTTTAGCTGCATGCCCAAACCGTTGGCGCATGCGCCGGGCAGTGGGCTGCATTTTCATTTGAGCATCACAAACGCCCAGGGAAAGCCCCTCTTTGCAGAGGCCGCCGGACCGCTGGGCCTGAGTGCGCAAGGCCACCAATTTGCGGCCGGATTGCTGCACCACGCCGATGCACTCAGCGCGCTGTGCGCCCCCACGGTGAACAGCTACAAACGGTTGGCTTCCAGCACCAGTGCCTCCGGCACCACCTGGTCGCCGGTGTGGAAAAGTTATGGCGACAACAACCGCACCTGTGTGGTGCGCACGGTGGCGGGCCGTCTGGAATGGCGCTTGCCCGACCCCTCGTGCAATGTCTATGCCGCCCTGGCGGCCACCCTGGCCGCCGGCCTGAGTGGCATGGACCAAGCCCTGGGGGCTCCGCCACCGTGTGGCGAAGACCTGTATGAACGCCAGTCCCGTGGTGGCGCCATGCCGCCGCGTCTACCCCGTAATCTGGACGAGGCGGTGACGGGACTGGAGCAAGACCGAGCTTTGATGGCGGCCCTGGGGGACGCGTTTTGCAAGGAGTTTGTCAAGCTCAAGCGGGCGGAGTGGGATGAATACAGCCAGCAGGTCAGTGCCTGGGAACTCAGGCGTTATGCCGATGCCTTTTGAGCGCAGTTCCGGGGAGGGCTCCGCCGCATTTTGAAATGCGTGTTGTGATTTCTTAATGTGAAATTGTACGTCTTATTTGCGGTGCATCAATTTCCGGATAGCGGTGTATTGTTTCGTATTGTGAGTTTGTGTTTGTAAGCTATTGATTTATATTGTGAAAATTTATGTCTTATATAAGACATAAGATTTGTTTCATGTCTTATATAAGACTAGAATAGCGTCACCCACCTGCCACATTGTTTGTATATGTTCAGGTACCGTTTTTCTTCAACCTTCGGAGTGACTCCATGACGACACCAACCCGTGAACAACAAATCGCCGCTCTTGAAAAAGACTGGGCTACCAATCCCCGCTGGAAAGGTATCAAGCGCGGTTACTCCGCCGCTGATGTGGTCCGCCTGCGTGGCTCCTTCCCCATTGAGCACACCCTGGCCCGCCGCGGTGCTGAAAAGCTCTGGGACCTGGTGAACAACGAGCCCTATGTCAATTGCCTGGGCGCATTGACCGGCGGCCAAGCCATGCAACAAGTCAAGGCTGGCGTCAAGGCCATCTACCTGTCGGGCTGGCAAGTCGCTGCGGACAATAATTCCTACGCGTCCATGTACCCCGACCAGTCCCTGTACCCCGTGGACTCGGTGCCAACCGTGGTGGAACGCATCAACAACACCTTCCGCCGTGCCGACGAAATCCAGCACTCCAAAGGCATTGACGCGGGCGACAAAGGCTACATCGACAACTTCGCGCCTATCGTCGCTGACGCAGAAGCCGGTTTCGGTGGCGTGTTGAACGCGTTCGAACTGATGAAAGCCATGATCAAGGCGGGCGCAGCCGGCGTGCATTGGGAAGACCAATTGGCTTCCGTCAAAAAATGCGGCCACATGGGTGGCAAAGTGTTGGTCCCAACCGCGGAAGCCTGCCAGAAGCTGATCGCAGCCCGTATGGCTGCCGACGTTTGCGGAGTGCCTACCTTGGTGATCGCCCGTACCGATGCCGAAGCGGCTGATCTCTTGACCAGCGACTACGACGAAAACGACAAACCTTTCCTGACCGGCGAGCGCACTGCCGAAGGCTTCTACAAGACCAACAAGGGCATGGACCAAGCCATCTCCCGCGCCATTGCCTATGCTGAGTACGCTGACTTGGTGTGGTGCGAAACCGGCACGCCTGACCTCGAATTTGCCAAGAAGTTTGCCGATGCCGTGCACGCCAAACACCCTGGCAAGATGTTGGCCTACAACTGCTCGCCTTCCTTCAACTGGAAGAAAAACCTGGACGACGCGACCATCGCCAAGTTCCAGCGCGAACTCGGCGCCATGGGTTACAAGTACCAGTTCATCACCTTGGCTGGTATCCACTCCATGTGGTACAACATGTTCGACTTGGCGCAAGACTACGTCGCTCGCGGCATGTCGGCCTACGTCGAGAAGGTGCAAGAGCCTGAATTCGCAGCCCGTGACCGTGGCTACACCTTCGTGTCGCACCAGCAGGAAGTGGGCACCGGTTACTTCGACGAAGTGACCACCGTGATCCAGGGCGGCAAGTCCAGCGTGACCGCGCTGACCGGTTCCACCGAAGAAGAGCAGTTCCACTGATCTGACCCTTTGGGTCTAGAGGGCTGGGTCTTCCGCAAGGGGGTCCCAGCCCTTTTTGTTTGGGGTGCGTCTGACTGAGGTTAAAATTGGGCATCTTCCTGCATCACAAGAGCGAGAAAGGCACTTTGGTTATGACACCGCGAACTACACCGGCAAAAGTTTTAAGCAAATAAGGCCGTAGTCCGCGTGCCTTGTGCGCAGACAGCTCCT
>MESI01000128.1 GCA_001770935.1 Burkholderiales bacterium RIFCSPLOWO2_12_FULL_61_40
TGCGGCCCTGCCGTGGCCACCACAAAATCGCCCAGGCCCTCGGCCAGCACCATCACGGTTTCCCGCGCATTGCGGACCTTGGAGGTCTCGCCGGTGATGATCACCGCGCCCGACTCCACCGCTTGCAGACTGAGCCCGGCCAGCGGGTATTGCTGGCGGATGAACCCGTCCAGGGCCGCAATGTCCACCTGGCCCTGGGCATTGAAGGGTGTGAACAGCACCGGGCTGATGTACAGAATCTCCCGCTTGGAAAACTCGTAGTGCGGCACGCTGGTCGGCCCCGCCGTGTTGATGATTTCCAGTGCGGAAAAAATCACCTGCGAGGTGGTGGTGCCCAGGTCGATCCCGATGCTGTGCAAGCGGCGCGCAGGCGTTCGCCGGGCACGCCCTCCAAAGCTCAGACCGTTGTCCGAGCAATCTTCGCAGTGGGATCGACACGCGACGCAGCCCATGGTGCTCAGACGATGCGGAAGTGGTCCACCATCACACAGCGGCGCAGCCGCACGAAGGTGCGCGCCGAGGTCACGCCCTCGCCCGTGGGGGTGGTGATGGTCATGCTGGTCCAGCCCTCGCCGCCAAAACCCAGACCGGCCAGGCAAGGCCCGTTTTTCACGAAGATGCTGGTATTGATCTCATTGGCCATGCGGTGCAGGTTGTCCAGGTTGCGCGAGTGCATGGCGGCCGTGTGTTTGTGGCCGCCTTCGAGCCGGACCGCCAGCCGGATCGCCTCGTCCACGTTGTCCACGCGGATGATGGGCAGCAGCGGCATCATCAGCTCGGTCACGGCAAAGGGGTGCTCGGGGCCGGTCTCGACAAACAGCAAGCGGGTGTCGGCGGGCACGTCCAGGCCAATCTGCGCGGCGATCTTGGCCGCGTCGCGCCCGACCCAGTCGCGGCTCACGCTGCCAAAACCCTGGGCATCCACCTGGGTCAGCACGATCTCGACCAGCCGTTGCGCCTGCTCGGCCGTGAGTTCCACGGCCTTGTGTTTCTTCATCTCTTCCTTGAGCCGGTCGGCCACCGAGGCCACCACAATGACCTCTTTTTCGTCGGCGCAAATGAGGTTGTTGTCAAACGAGGCGCCCCACACAATGTCGCGCCCGGCGCGGGCCAGGTCGGCGGTTTCGTCCACCACCACCGGCGGGTTGCCGGCACCGGCGGCGATCAGCCGTTTGTCGGTGTGTTTGCGGGCCTCGTTGACCACCGCCTCGCCCCCGGTCACGGTCAACAGCTGGATGCCGGGGTAACGAAACAGGCGCTGCGCGGTCTCGATATTGGGTTGGTGCACCGTGGTGATGACGTTGGCCGGTCCGCCCGCGGCCAGCACAGCCTCGTTGATCAGGGTGACGGTGCGCTGGGACACCCCTTTGGCCGCCGGGTGCGGGGCAAACACCACCGAGTTGCCCGCCGCAACCATGCTGATGGCGTTGTTGATGACAGTGGCGGCCGGGTTGGTCGAGGGCGTGACGGAGGCGATCACGCCCCAGGCGGCGTTTTCAATCAGGGTCAGTCCGCGGTCCCCGGAGACCACGGTGGGGCTCAGGCATTCCACGCCGGGGGTGTGCCGGGCTTGCGACACATTTTTCAGGTATTTGTCGGCCACCCGGCCCATCTTGGTCTCGGCCACCGCCATTTCGGCCAGCTCCTGGGCGTATTGCTCGCCCACCTTGCGGATGGCCGCCACCGCCGTTTGGCGCATGGCTACGCTGCGCAGTTGGCGCTGGGCCCGGTCGGCCTCGGCCACCGCGTCGTCCAGCGAGGAGAAGATGCCCGCAGGCAGGGGCGCTGCCGCGCGGCTGGGTGCCGGGGCGGGTGGCGTCGCCGCCGCTGGCGCTGCGGGGGGGCGGGGCTGGCGTTCCATGGACTGCACCACGGCTTTGACAATCCGTTCTATGTCTGCGTTGGGGATGTTCACTGTCAAACCTTTGCGATTTTTTTATTTGCGATAGGTCACGCGGTTGTCACGCACGACCTGGTCCACGATGCCGATCACGCACAGGTCCACCGGCAGCTCGCCCCCGCTGACCTTGCGGGCCGAACTGCCGCCCACCAGCAGAACCCACTCGCCATTGCCCGCACCAATGCCGTCGGCGGCCACCTGGGGTGGGCCCATGGAGTTGCCTTGTGCATCGACAAACTCCACCAGGAGCAGGCTGTCTCTGCCCAGCCCCGCGCATTTGACGGTGGAGACCACCTGTCCGACCACGATTCCGAGTTGCATGGGGGGCTCCGTCTTGCAGGGTTGGGTTTATTCCATCGGGCTGCCGTTGGACTTGAGGGGAAATATTTCCTCCAGGTCCGAATGCGGGCGGGGGATGACGTGCACCGACACCAGTTCGCCCAGGCGCTGGGCGGCTGCGGCGCCGGCGTCCACGGCGGCCTTGCAGGCGGCCACATCGCCGCGCACCATCACGGTGACCAGGCCGCCGCCGATCTGCTTGAATCCGACCAGCTTGACGCGTGCCGCTTTGACCATGGCGTCAGACGCCTCGATCAGTGCGACCAGGCCCTTTGTTTCGATCATGCCGAGTGCTTCCATTTCCTATCTCCTTGTGTGTTGAAAAGCGAGCGAACTAGCTATGGACAGGGGCTTCGCCGGACTCCCTGTCGCGCGGGTGATTCCATTTCCATATCAATCCGACATGTTGTTGCATCGCCTTGCCGTGCTACAGCACTGTCTGCGGCTTCGCGCCTAATGTCGTATCGATCTGAAAATGGAATGAGGGGGTGGCCCGCCAGGGGCGGGCGCTGGGGTGGGAGGGGGTTCATCTTCATGGCCAGCAAGGTCACTTCGACCATGTCGGCGGCGCTGCAGCCGCGCGAGAGGTCGTGCATGGGCAGGCGCAGGCCCTGGATCATGGGCCCCAGGGCTTTGAAGCCGCCCAGCCGTTCGGTGATCTTGTAGGCGATATTTCCCGCAGCCAGTGTCGGAAAGATGAAGACGTTGGCCTGCCCGGCCACGGCGCTGCCAGGCGCCTTCTGCGCGGCCACCTGGGGCACAAACGCCGCGTCAAACTGCATCTCGCCGTCCAGCAGCAGCTGGGGCTGGCGTGCGCGCGCCAGCTGCGCGGCCTGGCTCACATGCACAGCTGCGGCATGTTTGGCGCTGCCCTGGGTCGAGAAAGACAGCATGGCGACGCGCGGAACCTGCTCTGTGACACGCTGAAAATTCTCCGCCGTGCTGATGGCGATATCGGCCAGCTGTTCGCTGGTGGGTTCGGGCACCACACCGCAGTCGCCAAAACCCAGCACCGTGGACTGGTCCGCCGAGATCATGAAAAACATGGACGACAGGGTGTTGGTGCCTTCGGCCAGCCCGATCACGCGCAGCGCCGCCCGCAGCACCGAGGCGGTGGCGGACAGGTTGCCTGCGATGCAGTAGTCGGCATCCCCGTGCACCAGCATCATGGCGCCGTACCACAAGGGGTCTTGCAGTTGCCTGCGTGCGTCTTCCACCGACATGTCCGGCCGCTTGGCGCGCAGGGTGGCCACATAAGCGTCCAGCTGGGGCGACAGGCTGGGGTCCAGCGTGGGCACGGCAGGCATGTCGATGCCGTGTGCAATGCAGTGGTCGCGCAGTGCGAAGGGGTTGGCCAGCAGCACCGGCTTGGCCCAGCCCCGCTGCACCAGTTCCCCGGCGGCCTGGATGGCGCGGTGGTCCAGGGCGTCGGCAAACACCACGCGACCCGGGTTCTGGCTGGCCCATGCCTGGCAGGATTCGATCAAATGCATGGGCTTATCCCTGGTAGCTGAGGTAGAACAAACGCACCGACGACGGCGTGCCGATTTCCAGAGACAAGTCCTTGGGAATCAGCACCACGTCACCCACCCCGGCGGTGACGGTGTGGGGGCCGGAGCGAAACTGCAACTCGCCTTCCAGCACCACCTGCACCTCATCGCCGTCCCGCTGGAACGGCATAAAACTTTTCGTCCAGGCCATGAAGCCCGCTGCGCAGGGTGCGGCCGGGTCCGCCACCAGGGTGGCCAGGTCCAGTTTGCTGACCACGGCGCCTGCGCCGCTCGCCGGCGCGCTCACCGCGATGGACGCGATTTTTCGCACGCCGCCTTGCGCCGGACGGGTGCGTTCCAGGGCCATGCGGCGCATCACCTCGGCCACCAAGTCCTCTCGGACCTCGCCCCCCATCTGGGCGGCCAGGGCCTGGCGCACCAATGCGTCGCCGGGCACTTGGGGTTCTTCGGACGGTGACGCCTGCGGCTGGGGCTCGCCCAACTCCAGGGCCACGCCCAGGTCTTTGGCGGTGCTGGCGGCCTGGGCTGTGACGATGGTGGTTTTATCGCGCAAGTACAGGACCCGTTCGCCCCGTTTGGCCGCCGCACGCACATCGTCCGCGCTGATCAGTTGTTTTTTGCTCATGGTGCCTTCCCGCAGGGGCTGGGTTCGCAAGGCGCGCTGCCTAGCAGGTAGCTGCGCACCGTGGCGATGGATAAAAGGTCGTGGATGGAGACTGGGAAGATGCGGCCGTGTACGCCCGCGTCGCGCAGCAACCGCTCCACCCGCGGCAAGTCGGTGCTGGGGCGGTCCATCTTGGTCACGACGGCATCGATGCATTTGTTGGCGTACACGTCCAGCAAACCGGGCGGCAGCCGGCAGTCGAACACATCGGCCGGATGCACATACATCAGCCGCTCCACTTCGGCCGACATGGTGATCAGCGCGTGGTACATGCGCGGGTGGCTGAAATACTCGCCGGGGGTGTCGATGCCGCTGCTGCCTTCAAACTCCATGACCTGGGTTTTGCGGGCGGGCTCGTTCTTGCCAAACAGGCCATTGAACAGCGTGGTCTTGCCAGCGCCGATTTGTCCGATGAGCATGAAGCGCGGTGCCATAAACGACTCAGGTGCGGGTCATGTCGCAGGTGGAATAACCGAGCTGGCGGCGCAGCACTTCGATGACCTGGCGCAGCGCTTCTTCGACCGAGGCCACCGAGCCCGAGATGACGAGTGCGCCGCTAAAGCGGTCCAGAAAACCGATGTCCACATTCGCCGTTTTCGTGGCAATGTCCCCGGCGATCATGGCGGTCTCACCGGGTGTCAGGGTCATGATGCCAATCGCTTCCGCGCCGGGTACGCCGATTTTTTTGCAGAGTTCCGCCGTCGGGTTGGCAATCGCATGGGCGAGGGTGATTTGTTTGCCGGGAACGAATTCCTGGATAAATCTCTCCTTGGGCGCGACTGTCTTGGTGTCCATCTCGGGCGGTTTCTTTCGAAGGGATGTGCAGCGTTCCAGAGCGTCCGCACACCGTTGGTGTTGAATTGATTGTGAAAGTAAAGCGCTGCGAGGCAGTAACGAAAATCAGCGCGAATACACCCATGGGTGCCGTTGACCGCCTCATACAGGTAGTACAGCTTGGCGCGGAAGTCCTGGAACTGCACGCTGTCACGTATCGCCTCCAGCGTTTGGCTGCCCTGAAACCCGCGGTACTGGGCGTGCAACCAGCCGTAGCTGGCGTCCAGGTCGGCGGCAATGTCGGCCAGGGTCACGGCTTGCCCGGCGCTGTTGTTGTAGTCCGCGGTGAAGGGGCCTTCGGGCACGTTTTGCCGCAGGATGGCGCCGAACTCTGCGGGCGTCAGCCGGAACGACAGCGTGTTGATCTGGTACATGAACAGCGCCTCTTCGGTGTCGTTCATGATGGCGGTGTTGTCCCAGTCGAACACCGCATAGGGCTTGCGTGTGGCGTCATAACGGGGGCTGTGTTTACCATGCTGGGCAAGCAAGGCGCGCAGTGCCGCGTGGTTGCGCGGTGACCATTTGGCAGGGTCCAGGCCTGGCACAGGCGCGCTGGATTCCTGGGCGCTGGCGGCCAGCGGCACGGCGGCCAGGGCAAGCGCCGCAGTGCTGCGGCCGAAAAAACTGCGACGGGTGGGGGCCGTTGCGGCGGCGGGCTATCGGAATTCGGCAGTGTTTCGCCAAGCGTCAGGCGTCACGGGTGTTCAAGGCGATGCCGCCAACCCCATGGCTTGCCACAAAACAGTCAAATCACTCGGAACAGTTCGTGTACGCAAAATGGCCAGACGGCGCTCTCTGGCAGGCTTCTGGCCCAACAGACGGTTCAGCACCTGGTGCACCACCTGCGGATAAAAATCTTTCGCATACAGCCATTGGGCGTACAGCTTGTGCTTATCTTCAGAAGCCAGACGTTCCTCCAAAGCATGCACGCTAGCCAACACGGCATCCGCATCCAGTGTGGCATGCCAGTCATTGAACTTGACGCGAAGGGTTGCGTCATCCGGCATAGGCGGGCTGCCAAGCACCGAATCCGGAAAGCCCAGATCGCGCAACTGTCGCCACAGTGGACGCACACCATGCCACAACGCCGCGTGTCTTATCCAGCCTTGCAGGCCGACCCGCATCTCACTACGGAACTGCGCTTCGCCCCCCGCAATCTTTGCACGCTGCTTGGCTGGCAGAGCCTCCCACAACTCCGCTGGATCAATCAAATAACTCTCCAGGCAAAAGCGCGGCAAGACCAGTAAGTTGGGACTTGCAGCCGAGTGCGCTGCCATCTCCGCATCGGTCCACTCGTCGCGGTCTACCAACCCTAACCAAGCAGGCTCTTTGCGCGCCATTTCAACCACGGTGGCTTTCTTGCCCGCTTCGGCAAGATGCCAACGCATCTCCCAGCCAGGGAACTTCCGATCCAGAAAAATCCGGTATGCATCTACATCATCCGACCCCCTCAACGAGCAACACTTTTACCCCGGTGTTGCCGACAAGCTGCGTCTTGATTGATTTCTTGAATGCGGTCATCCACCTTGCTCATGGCCTCGCTCCCAGCTCAATGCGCCGGCCAGATGCCTCGTATCTCTGCCAAATTTCTGGCTGATGTGAGGTGATGATCAACTGCCCGCCCAGGTCTTTGACCAGTCTTTCAAGGCTGGACAGCAAGCCACTCACCAGAGACGGATGCAAATACAAGTCCGGTTCGTCAATCATCACCACGGCGCCCCGTTCAGCCCACCGAGCCAGCAGGAACAGCATGATCAACACCTGATGCTCCCCCGCGCTCAAATCATCCAAGCCATGCGACTGCCCCCGCCTGGTTTTCAGCTTCACACGCAAACGGCTTTCACCCGGTTGAATGTCCGGGTCAATCTCTTTGTCTGACAAAAATCCATTCAACAAGCGAATGATGTCGTGGTACTTGTGCAATTGGGTGGTTTTGAGTGTGATGAGCGATGCCTCCAACTGGTCTTTCCAGTCCTCGCTGGCCTGGTATTTGGGAAGCCAGCGCCTGCCCGACAACTCAGCGGTGTGCTCGCCCACATTGCGCCGCGCTGCGACCCACCGCCGCTCTTCGGCGTCCATAAACACCACATTGGGAACATCAACCTTGTCGAACGACAAGATCATTTTTTTACGTGCGTCGGACCACTCTTGAATCCAGGGGGTCGAAGGAATGAAAATCTCCCTTTTAGGGTTTCCTGGTTTGCCCGTGCGGGCAACTCCTTCACCCAGCCACATCACGTCTGCATGCTGTGAACGCATGGATTCGCACCACGCAAGATCACCAAAAATGAGTCCAACCACATGGCCGTCTCTGGGAACGTCGCTTAGCACTACCGCACAGCCACCCCAACGCTGAAGCCACTCCCGGGCCGCATGGTTTTTGGGCAACACCTTGCGCTGATCGAGCCAATAACCCAAAGCCTCCCACAGCATGGCGACGGTACGCAGTACCGTTGATTTGCCGCAACCATTGGGGCCGGACAGCAAGATGCGCGACTCAATTTGGTCATCCCAGTCGTTGCGCATATCGATGCTCTGAGAGCCCAAGGGACCGCCATCTTCAAAATACAAAGCTCTGATTTTCATTCTTCGTCCTTTCCGCCGGCGAACACCGTCACCTCGGAGTAATGGCGCAGTTGTTCGACATAGGTCCGTAATTCATGTGGGTTTTCTTGCGCATTTTTACGTCCTCGGCCCGTTTGTTGCGGACGGCGGTGCGGCTGCTGGTGGTTGCGGTGTCTTTAACGGATAGGCATTTCAACCCCATGAGGCCAAGTATCGCACCTCGGCAGAGCCCGCGACCCGCTGAAATACCTGCACATCTCCCGCAGCGGGAAAAGTTCGGCGCGTTTGCGCGCGGTCTCAGCGGTGGGCCAGGGGGCGGCGCTCGCGCAGCGTCTGCGAGGGCAATTCGCCAAAAAACCGGCGGTAATCGGCGGCAAACTGGCTCAGGTGCCAGAAGCCGTAACGCGTGGCGATGTCGGACACCGTGGTCTGCTCGGGTGTGGCTTGCTCCAGCGCGCGGCGGGCGGCGTTCAGGCCAAAGGCGCTGAGGTAGGCCTTGGGCGTGCAGCCCATGGTTTTGTGGAAACAGTCCTGCAGCGCGCGTCGGCTGATGCCCAGCTGCGCGCACAGGTCGTGCACCTTCACACACTGGTCGTTGTGCGCCACCACGTAGTCGCGCACCCGCTGCATGACGCGCCGCGCATGCTGGGTGGCCACTGTTTCACGCGGCTGCAGTTCTTGCTGGGTCAGCAGAAAACCCAGGCGCGACAAGGTGTCGTCCAGCAGGTGTTCCAGCGCGTGGGGCGCGAGGGTGTCGGGCATCACGGCAATGGTCTGCAGCGTTTGTGTCAGCCACCAGCGAAAGGTCTCGATGGCCGCGTCCGTCACCTTGAGCACCGGGCGGCTCAAGGCCTGCGACAGCAGTTCGGCGCCGCCTTCCTCGGCGGTGTAGCGCTGCAAGGTGTCGGTCTGCACCACCACCCCAAAAAAACCAAAGTCATTGGGCGTGGTGAGCTGGAATTCGGCGTGGCCGCTGCGCACGGCCACCATGTCCGCCTCGATCGGCGTGCCCTCGATGTGGCTGATCTGTTGGGGCCGCACCGGTACGCCAAACCACACTGCCTGCGGCCAGGTTTTGCAGGTCTGCACCAGGGCGCGGCTGGACGACTCCATAAACAGCTGCACGGGCCCCATGAGCAGCTCATTGAGGGCGCCGTGAAAAGGGCCGGGTGTCAGCTGGTCGTAGACCTGCTGCCACCCGGTGATGCTTTGCGCCAGCGAGTTGACCCCCATGGCCTGGGTCATGTGCCACGCCAGCTCTGCGCTGCTGGGCGGGGGGGGAGTCGGAGTCGTCGGCATGGCGCGTACAGTGGGGCCGCAAACTGCGGTGTGTTCAGCGGGTCACCGAGGATAAGCCTGCAGCGCCAACCAAGTCCGCACCGGGTTTTTTGGAGCCGGTGTGCAGCAGGGATTCACGGCGGCGGGCGGTGCTCAGGAAGTAGACGTAACCCACGGCCATCAGGCCCAGGAACACCCCTGCCATCAGCGGGTTGTAGTACACCATGGTGGCCAGACACACCAGCGCACCCAGCAGCGCAAAACCGGGAACCCAGGGGAACAGGGGTGCGCGGAAGGAACGCTCCAGCTTCGGTTCGCTGATACGCAGCTTGAACAGGCTGGCCATGCTCAGGATGTACATCACGATGGCGCCGAACACCGACATGGTCACGATGTTGGCGGTCAGGGTCTGGCCGCCCAGGGTGATCAGCTGGTCGCTGAAGATGGCGGCAATGCCGACGGCACCGCCCGCCAGGATGGCGAAATGCGGGGTGTGGCGGGTGGCATGCACCCGGCCCAGCACCTCAGGCAAAAAACCGGCCCGCGACAGGGCGTAAATTTGCCGTGAGTAGCCCAGAATAATGCCGTGGAAGGACGCCACCAGGCCAAACAGTCCCAGCCACACCAGCATGTGCAACCAGCCGCTGTTTTCACCCACAATGAGTTTCATGGCCTGGGGCAGCGGGTCGTTCAGGTTGGACAGCTTGGTCCAGTCGCCCGCACCACCGGCAAACACCATGACCCCGGTGGCCAGCACCACCAGCGTGAGGATGCCGCCAATGTAGGCAATGGGGATGGAGCGCTTGGGGGTCTTGGCTTCTTCGGCGGCCATGGCCACGCCTTCAATGGCGAGGAAAAACCAGATCGCAAACGGAATCGCCGCAAACATGCCGGGAATGGACGCCAGGCTGAAACTGTCTTGCCCGGCCCAGCCGCCCTTGACGAAGTTGGCCACCGAGAAGCCCGGCGACACCACGCCCATGAACACCAGCAGCTCGAAGATGGCCAGCAAGGTCACGCCCAGCTCAAACATCGCCGCAATCTGCACCCCCAGAATATTCAGGGTCATGAAGACCACATAGGCCCCGACGGCTGCGGTTTTGGGGTCCAGCGTGGGGAACTGCACGTTCAGGTAGGCGCCGATGGCCAGCGCAATCGCCGGGGGCGCGAACACAAACTCCACCAGGGTGGCAAAACCGGCCAGGTAGCCGCCGGTGGGGCCAAAGGCGCGGCGGCTGTATTCGAAGGGTCCGCCGGCGTGCGGGATGGAGGTGGTCAGCTCGGTGAAGCTGAAAATGAAGGTGGTGTACATCAGGGCGATGAAGGTGGAGGTCACCAAGAAACCCAGCGTACCGGCGGAGGCCCAGCCGTAGCTCCAGCCGAAATACTCGCCCGAAATGACCAGGCCCACCGCAATGCCCCACAGTTGAACGGTTCCCAGCGTCTTGTTCAGGCCAGGGGATGAATTTTGACTCATAGCAGCATTTCCAATCGTGTTGTAGGGTGCCCGCTGGCGACAAGTGGGCGTGGCAAACCGCGCCCAATGCGCGATTGCGGATCGGACTATGGGCACGAATCCGCCGGAGCACTATCAAATTTCAGCAGCTTCTTGAAACCCTAGGGTTTACGAGCATAGGGAAATTGCGGAGAAAAGTCGGCCTGCCGGAGGCAGCATTTTTCCTGTGCCTGGTGCACATTTCTTAAGCAAAAAATGCCTCTAGCCCGCGCGGAATATGCGCAGGCAGCTCCTGAAAAAGGAGCAAAAGTGCCGCTCCCCGGACCGGACGCCTACTCTTCCTCGTGCAGCAAACTCAACCCGATGGCGCCGCGCCTACGCAGCCAGGGACTGGGGCGGTAGCGCGGGTCGCTGTAGACGGTACCCATGTTGAACAGCACCTCCAGCACATTGGTGGGGCCCAGCAGGTTGCCCATGGCCAGCGGCCCCATGGGGTAACCCAGGCCCAGGGTGACGGCGGTTTCCAGGTCCGCCGGGGAGCAGATGCCTTGCTGGCAGATGTCGGTGGCGATGTTGACGATGGTGGCGACCACGCGCTGGGTGACAAAACCGCCGCTGTCGCGCACCACGCTCACCGCCTTGCCGTCGCGTGCCATCAGGGCATGGGCGGCCTGGCGCATGTCGGGGCGGGTGGCCGGGTTGGTGGCCAGCACGCGCCGGCGGGTCGTGGCGTCGTCCACCAGCATGTCGATGCCGACGGTGCGCGAGGGGTCCAGCCGCTCCACCACGGCCACCGTGGTGACGTCAAAACCCAGCGGCGCCACCAGGGTCAGGGCGTCGGGCGAAGGCGATGCGCCGGTCTCGATCCTGGCGCCCAGGTTTTTCAGCAGCAAGAGCAGTTCGGCCCGCCGCGAGGCGCGCGGCGACACCCACACTGGTGGCATCTCGTCCACCTCCGGCACCGGCGGCTCGGCGGGCATCTGGGCCTGGCCGCCTGCGTAGCGGTAAAAACCTTCGCCCACCTTTTTGCCCAGCACCCCACCGGCCAGGCGCTGCGCGGTGATGACGCTGGGGCGAAAGCGGGGTTCCTCAAAGTACTGGTGGTAGATTGACTCCATCACCGGGTGGGAGACGTCCAGCCCGGTCAGGTCCATCAGCTCGAAGGGGCCCAGCTTGAAGCCCATCTGGTCTTTCAAAATGCGGTCCACGGTGGCGAAATCCGCCACGCCTTCGCTGACGATGCGCAAGGCCTCGGTGCCATAACCCCGCCCGGCGTGGTTGACGATGAAGCCGGGCGTGTCTTGCGCCTGCACCGGCGTGTGCCCCATCTGCCGGGCATAGGCCGCCAGTTGCTGGCACACCGTGGGGGAGGTCTTGAGCCCGGCGACCACCTCCACCACCTTCATCAAGGGCACGGGGTTGAAGAAGTGGAATCCGGCGAACTGGGCCGGGCGCTGCAGCGGCGCGGCAATGGCCGTGATGGAGAGCGATGAGGTGTTGGTGGCCAGCACCGTGGCCGGGCCCACCAGGGCCTCCAACTCGGCGAACAGCCGGGTTTTGACGTCCAGGCGCTCCACAATGGCTTCCACCACCAGATCGCACGCGGCCAGGGCGGCCAGCGTGTCCGCGCACAGGAGCCGGGCCTTGTAGTCGGCCACCTGGGCGGCGTCCAGCCGCCCTTTTGCACAGAGGGTGTCCCATTGGGCAAACACGGTGGCCTGCGCGGTGCGCGTGGCCTCGGCCTGCATATCAAACAGCGTAACGGTGCTACCCGCTTGCACGGCGATTTGGGCAATGCCCCGGCCCATGGCCCCGGCACCGACGATGCCCATGGTGGAAAAGATGGATTTCATGCGCCGGATTATGAACTTGCACGCCGTCTTCTTCCACCCCATCCAGGCCAGATAATCGAGCCACAGCCTGAACCTTTTGCATGACCAACGACGCACCTTCTCCCGCCGATGCGCGCCAGGATTCGGCCAACCATGGGGCCGACCATTGGGCCGGGCAAGACGCCTGGTGCCTGCTGCACACCGCGTTCGGGCAGGGCGCCCATTTTTTGCATACCTGGGCCGCCTGGCGCGCGGACCCGCTGCGCCCACGCATGCTGCACTACGTCGCCCTGACGCCGCACGCGCCGGACGTGCCGCACCCACCGGCTGGCGGGGGCTGGCCGCCGCTGCCAGCGGATCCCGTCGCCCGAGCGCTGGCCTTGCAGACGCAATGTGCGGGCCTGGTGCCGGGCCAGCACCGCCTGTGTTTCGAGGACGGGCAGGTGTTGCTGACCCTGTGCATCGGCCCCGCCCAGGCCCTGCTGCGCGAGCAGCAGTTCGAGGCCGATGGGGTGGTGCTGGCGCAAGCCCAACCCGATGGGTGCACGCCCGATCCCTGGGATGACTGGGCCGTCAAGGCGCTGGTGCGTTGCTGTCGGCGCGGCACCCAGCTGACGCTGTGGCAACCCCAGCCCGGCGTGCAGCACAGCCTGCGCCAATGTGGCTTTGTGCTGCAAGAGCCACCGGATGGCATCGCCACGGATTGCGTTGCGGCGGTGCAGACGCAGCACGGTGTGTTCGACCCGCGTTGGGAACTCAAAACCACGCGCGAACCCTGGCGCCGTGCCCGTGCCGCGCCCCAAAGCTGCGCGGTCATCGGTGCCGGACTGGCTGGTGCCAGCGTCGCCGCCTCCCTGGCCCGCCGGGGCTGGCAGGTGCAGGTGCTGGACCAGGCCGACAGCCCGGCCGCAGGCGCCTCCGGCCTGCCTGTCGGCCTGGCCGCGCCCCATGTGTCGGTGGACGACTGTGTGTTGTCGCGCCTGTCGCGCAGCGGCGTGCGCCTGAGCCTGCAGCAGGCCCGCCAACTGCTGATCGCCGGGCAGGATTGGGCACCCAGCGGCGTGCATGAGTACCTCTTTGACGAACAGGCGCCGCAACCCACCCGCTGGCACCGCCACGCCGCATGGATCAAGCCGGGCGCGCTGGTGCGGGCCTGGCTGGGGCAGCCGGGCATCCAGTTCCGGGGGGGCGTGCAGGTGCAAACCCTGCAGCGCGATGCGGCGGGCTGGACCTTGCTGGACCCTGCTGGTCAGGCCATCACCACCGCCACCCGCGTGGTGCTGGCCAATGCCACCGGTGCGCTGCCCCTGCTGCAACGGACGCAGGCCGCGCAGCCCGACTTGCCGCTGGGTTGGCACCAACTTCCTGCGGTGTACGGCGTGCGCGGTCTGGTCAGTTGGGCGGCGCATGACGCGCCGGAAACCCGCCCCTTTCCCCCCGGCCCGGTCAATGGCAGCGGCAGCCTCATCCCCCATGTGCCGTATGACGGCGACACGCGCTGGTTTGTGGGCGCCAGCTACCAGCCCCTGGGCCCGCCCGAGTGGCCGGACGACAAAAACCACGGCGCCAATGTGCTGCGCCTGGAAAAGTTGCAACCCGCCCTGTTTGAGGCTTTGACCCCGGTGTTCGAGGCCGGTGCGCTGCAGGCCTGGAAGGGCGTGCGCTGTGTCACGGCAGACCGCTTGCCGATGGTGGGCAGCCTGCAAGACGAGGATCAGAGCCTGTGGATGTGCGCGGGCATGGGCTCGCGCGGCTTGAGCCACGCACCGCTGTGCGCCGAACTGCTGGCGGCCCAGTGGGCGGGCGAGCCGCTGCCCATCGAGGCCTCGCTGGCCCAAGCCTTGCAGGCCAGGCGGCGCGGGCTGGGCGCAAAAACAAGCCCCGTGTGAGCGATGGCAGGGCTTGGGTCTGCCGCGCTCAGTCCTCAAACCGCGGCATGGACAGTCCTTCGGCGGGCTCTCCGGTTTCGCGGTCGATCCAGACGGACATGCCGATTTCGTCTTCCGCCTCCTGCAGCGATTCCCCCGGCTCGGGAGATTCACCGTTGGCTACATTCATGTCCGCCAGGGCCTCTTCCAGGGTTGTAAAGGGGCCAAATTCCTGCTTGCCGTCGGGCGCCTGCCAATGGTAGCCATCGGGTCGCAGCCGGACCAGATCCATACCGTTGTCTGCGATCGACTCCTTGACGGCAACCGCTGTTTCACTCTCGATACGGGTATCTATGATTTTGCGGGGCATGGTGGTCCTTTGCGTCCAATACGTAAGTTCAATCAGGCAAGGTTACGCGCCACATGGTAGCTGTGTTTGACCTGGGTCAACCACAACCATTTCACCCACCGGGCGCATGTCCCTGCCCTGAATGCACTGTACCTGCTTTGAAAAAACTGTGGGAGATGTTTGGGGATACACGGGTTGACGGGCTGGCGCCCTTAAACTTCATGCCATTCCAACTTTGAGGCGGGCCCGGTATGCAGCATGTCGTTTTCAATCAAAAAGGGGGCGTAGGCAAGTCCACCATCACCTGCAACCTGGCCGCCATCAGCGCCGCGCAGGGGCTGCGCACCCTGGTGATCGACCTGGACTCCCAAGGCAACTCCACCCGCTACCTGCTGGGTGCCGAGCTTCCCGACAACATGCCCAATGTGGCCGAGTTTTTTGAGCAAAGCCTGAAATTCACCATCCGCGACAAGTCGGCGGCCGACTACATCGTGCACACCCCGTGGGAGGGGCTGGACCTGATGCCCTCCAGCCCGCTGCTGGACGAACTGCACGGCAAGCTGGAGTCCCGCCACAAGATCTACAAGCTGCGCGACGCACTGGAGCAACTGGCCGAAGACTATGACCAGATCTACATCGACACTCCACCCGCACTCAACTTCTACACCCGCTGCGCGCTGATCTCGGCGCAGGGCTGCCTGATTCCTTTTGACTGCGACGATTTTTCGCGCCGCGCCCTGTACACCCTGCTGGACAACGTGCAGGAGATCAAGGCTGACCACAACTCCGAACTGAAGGTCGAAGGCATCATCGTCAACCAGTTCCAGCCCCGCGCCAACCTGCCCCAGCGCATGGTGCAGGAGCTGATCGACGAAGGCCTGCCGGTGCTGCAGCCCTACCTGAGTGCCTCGGTCAAGATCCGCGAATCGCACGAGCAGTCCATGCCCATGATTTTCCTGGAACCCAAGCACAAACTCACCCTGGAGTATGTGGCGCTGCACGATGCGCTGCAGTAGCCGGTTTGCAGTTGAATTTGCAAAAAATATAAGCTAACGCCACGGCCCCACCTTTGCAAAGACCATGACTGACGTGATCGACAAGCAGCATTTCACCCAGGCCGTGGCCGAGCTGGGTGAAAAACAACCGGTGGTCGCCAGTTGTGCCATTTTCAATGCCAACGGTGTGAAGATCGTTGACAAGGGAACCCTGATCAACCTGGGGCTGTACGAACGCCTGATGCAGCACAAATTGGCCGAGCCCATTGAAAGTTGCGTCAGCAGCAGCGATACGGTGACGGCAAAAGCCCTGCGCACCAGTGCACAAGAGGTCTTGGATGGCATCCCCTTCTTTGGGCGGATGGCCCCCGAGGGCAGGCCGCGCAGCCTCATGCTCGACGCCATTGAAACCATGCCACTGCCTGCGCCCGTCGCGTTTCAGTTGACCATCGCACGCGATGTGCGCCCGGAAATCTACCAGCGGCTGATCCGCACGGCCTTGACCGCAGCCTGGCTGACAAAGACCCCGCTGCTGTCACGCTTTGACATGAATATTGCCTGTGCGGCGGGCATGCTGCACGACATTGGCATGCTGCACGTTGACCCGCTGCTGCTGTCGCCGGAACATGTCCTCAACGGCGCGCAGCAACGCCAGCTGTATTCGCATCCGCTGGTCTCCACCATGCTGATTGAGCGGCACCACCAGTACCCCAGGGAACTCATCCGGGCCGTGGGTGAACACCATGAATGCATGGATGGCTCCGGCTATCCCCGCCATCTGATCGGAGACGCCATCAGTCCCCTGGGAAAACTTTTGTCTCTGGCCCAAGTGGTGGCGGCCATGTTTTCGCCGGACCGCGACGCGCCGGAGCTGCGCTTGTCGGTTTTATTGCGCATGAATACCCACCGCTATGACAGCACGCTGGCCCTTCAGATCATTGGCCTGCTGCAGTCCCCCGCGAACAGTCTGGGAGCCAGGCTGGAGCATTTTCCGGACCCGGTGCAACTGCTGCTGGATGTGGACAAGGCGCTGGGACAATGGTCTGCGGAACTCCCGAAGAGTTCCGACCTGAGTTCTGCCCGGCGTGAGGGACTGGCGCTGGTGAGCGTTCAACTGCAGAAAATTCAGCGCGCGCTGGCCCAGGTCGGTGCGGCGCCCGCGCAGCTGGCCTATCTCGGCAGGGACGCGCTGGACAGCGCGCTGCTCGATGAGATGACCCTGATCACCCGGGAGGCAGGCTGGCAGTTGCGCACGGCGGCGCGCCAAACACGTAGCCGTTGGCGGGCGGTGCCCGGTGAGCGTTATCCCGTCGCCCTGCAGGCCTGGCTGGACGGTGTGGACGCGGTCACTGCCAAAATTGGCGGTTTTGAACCCCTGGACAAATTGCTTGCAGAAGCAGCCTGAGCGCCTCGGTGAATGCCCGCGAATCGCACGAACAGTCCCTGCCTAGGGTTTTATAGATCAAATAGGCCTCAAGCCCGCACAGAATAAGCGCAAGCAGCTACCAAAATGATAGCGAAAGGTGAAGGCCTTCACGGGCGCATTCCCAAGCCCAGCAAACGCACCCTCTGGTGAAACTTGTCCAACTGGTCGGTGCGTACCACCAGTGTGCTGGGGCCGGCGCGTAAACACAGGGCGCGGGTCTCCGGGTGGCTGGCCACGCGCTCGGCGGTCTGCGGGTCGCGGCATTCGATCAACACCGCGCTTGCCCCCAGCTTGAGCGCCCGTCCGTCGTGTTCGCACTGCAGGAGGAAGGACTCGACCGGCTCGGGCAGGGGCACGTCGTCGTGGCTTTCCAGAAAGCGGCGCAGCTCGGCGATGCCATGGCCTGTCTCCAGGGCCAGCAGCGCTTTCTGGCGGTCCAGCCGCCAGCTTCCCGGCTGAACCGGCTCGGCCCACTGGTTCAGCAGCAGCCCTTCTTCGGTGCTGAGGCTGCCCCGCAGCACGCTGACCTGCAGGCTGGGGAGGACCGAAAGCGCCACGTCGCTGGGCCGCACCACCGGCGCATAGGCCGTGGTCATGCCCAGTACGTAAGCCCCCAGCGCGCTCAGGCGAAGGCCGACCAATCCGTCGTAGCGGCTCAAAAAGCCCAGTTCGTCCGCACCCCACATGCCACGGAAGTCATTGCGGCAGTCTTTCGGGTCTTGGTAGCACAGGTCCACCATGCCCAGGGTTGCCGCATATTCAAACAGCAGCACCAAAATATAGCGCTCCTGCAAAATGTTCCAGCCATGGGAGCCGTCGTACCCCAGGCTGCCGTACCGGCGTTCACACAGGTAGAGTTGCCAGGGGTCGTGCGCGACCACAAAGCCGAGGTCAGACGCCTGCATGAAACGCGAGAAGTCGTCCAGGGTTACCCAGCGCCCCACCGGGCACTCGCGCAAGGCCTCTTCCACCACCGCCCGCCGGGGGGCGACGGCGCCCATGACGCGCCCCTTGGAGTTTTGCCCCTTGATCTCATCCATGCGGCTGAATTCATCGAGCAGCGTGGATTTGACCCACTTGCGCCAGAGTCCGCGCAGCACCTCCTGCGCCGGTGCACCCAGTGCCTTGACTCCGGCGGGGCCGAGGGCCAGGCGGCTTCCCGTCCTGGCCACCAGACCACCGGCCTGCAACAGCATCGGCCAGGCAAAGGCCTTGATCGGGCCGATCTCCTGATCCCAGGGGTCGCGCTTCTCGGCCACCGGGTAGAAGTCGCCGCCGACAAGTTTCTCGGACAGCACGCGCAATGCAGCCGCACCGGGCTGTGCGGTCTTTTCGCTGACCTGGATGCGCGCCTGCTCGATGGTGCGCAACATGATCCCCACTTCCTGCAGGGCTTCGCGCTCGGTCAGGCGCTCCACCCAGCCGTCTTGCACCGGCAGTGTTTCAAAACTGGCAAGCTGCAGCGGGGCCGGCGGCGGCACGAATTCCCGCAGACGCTGGCCCAGGTCGGCGGGGACACAATAGCCCTCTGCACTGCCCGCGGAGTGGATGAACAAACACAGCGCGGATTTTTTGCCGCTGGAGTAGCCATGCGACCTGGCTTTGGCCACTTGAAACACGGGCTGTTTCTGGTATTTGGCCTGAAAACGTTGCGCTGAATATTCACCCAGCGGGTCGTGCGCGGCCTCTGCCACCGCGGCGCGCTGCACTTCGTCCAGGCCCAACCAGGCGGCCATCAGTTCCGGCCCCAACAGGGCGCTGGCGATGCGTTCCACCAAGTCATCCTTGCGCGTCGCCGCTTTGGCGTCAGGCACATGGTCCAGCAGTTCCTTCAGCTGCGGAACGGTCAGGCGCGCCAGCGCTTCCTTCAGCATGATTGGCATGGTGCTATCCTTAAAAATTACGGGCTAAGCCCAACACGATGCCTTATTTTCCATGAACACACCCTTGCCGCCGAGCCCTATGTACCCCCCAATTGCGCCCTACCGCAGCGGCCGGCTGCCGGTGGACGACCTGCACACCCTGTATTGGGAAGAGTGCGGCAACCCGCGGGGCGTGCCGGTGCTGTTTTTGCATGGCGGGCCGGGCGCGGGCCTGTCACCCAAACACCGGCAGTTTTTCGACCCCCGCCACTACCGCATCGTGCTGTTCGACCAACGCGGTGCGGGCCAATCGACGCCGCTGGGGGAGTACCGCCACAACACCACCCAGCTGCTGGTCCAGGACATTGAGCAACTGCGCGAGATGCTGGGGATTGATGCGTGGCTGGTGTTTGGTGGCTCCTGGGGCTCCACCCTGGCGCTGGCCTACGGCCAGGCCCATCCCGAGCGCTGCACGGGTTTTGTTCTGCGCGGCATTTTCCTGTGCACCCCGGCGGAGATCGACTGGTTCATGAACGGCGTGCAGTGGTTTTTCCCGGAAGCACATGCGCGGTTTGTCGAGTCCATCCCCGAAGCCGAGCGCGGTGAACTGCTCCAGGCCTATGCCCGCCGCCTGTTCAGCGACGACCCGGCGGAAAACCTGCAGGCGGCCCGCGCCTGGGGCCGCTACGAGGGAAGTTGCCTGCACCTGCTGCCGCACCCCGAGGTGGCCGATGAATTTGGCTCCGAGGCGGTGGCCTTGGGGCTGGGCCGCCTGGAAGCCCATTATTTTCTGCACCAGGCCTTCTTGACGGACGACCAGTTGATTCGCAACGTGGGCCGCATCCAGCACCTGCCCGCCGCCATCGTCCAGGGCCGCTACGACGTGGTGTGCCCGCCGACATCGGCCTGGCGGCTGCACCAGGCCTGGCCGAGCGCCACCTTTCAGATGATCGACGACGCCGGCCACGCCGCGTTCGAACCCGGCATCGCGGCGGCACTGGTGGCCGCCACCGACCGCTTCCGGGACACGGGCAGCTTGTAGGCCCTTTGGCAGGGCGGCACACGGTGTGGTTCTTGCGGGACCGCACAAAGGCGGCTAAACCTTCCCGGACGCAGGCCAGGCGCGCCCTACAATGAATTTCCATTCACGGCGAGGATTTTTTTGCATGTCATCCACCCTGATGCGTCGTTTGCTGCTGGCGCTGCTGGTCGTGCTTTTGGTAGTTGGCGTCCTGTGGTGGGCCCAGCGGCCCAAGCCCATTGCGGTGCTGCTCAGCACCATCGACCAGGGGCGGGTCGAAGCCAGCATTGCCAACACCCGCGCCGGTTCGGTGGAGGCCTGCCAGCGCACCAAGCTGTCGGCGACCATGGGCGGGCGCATCGAGGTGCTGGCCGTCAAGGAAGGCGACCGCGTCAAAAAAGGCCAGTTGCTGATGAAGCTCTGGAACGACGACCAGCAGGCCCAAAGCGCGCTGGCCCAGGCCCAGGTGGAAACCAGCCGCAAACGCGTGGCGGAAATCTGCACGCTGGCCGACAACGCCGAGCGCGAAGCCCAGCGCCAGGGCGCGCTGCGCAGCCAGGGTTTTGTCTCCAGTGCGCGCGAGGAGCAGGCCCGCGCCGAGGCGCAGGCCAAACGGGCCGGTTGCGACGCCGCCAAGGCCGATGTCGCCCAGGCGCAGGTCCGGGTCAAGGCCACGCGCGTGGAGCAAAGCCGCACCGTGCTGTATGCCCCGTTTGCCGGGACCATTGCCAAGATCGTGGGCGAGGTGGGTGAATACTCCACGCCCTCGCCGCCCGGCGTGCCCACCCCGCCGGCGATCGACCTGATCGACGACACCTGCCTGTACGTGCGCGCCCCCATGGACGAGGTGGACGCCCCCAAGGTCCAGCCCGGCCAGGTGGTGCGGATCAGCTTTGATGCGCTGCCTGGCCAGTCGTTTGCGGGCACCCTGAAACGCGTGGCGCCCTATGTGTCGGCGGTGGAAAAGCAGGCCCGCACGGTGGACATCGAGGCCACGCTGGACCCCCAGCCTAAACCGGTGCGCCTCTTGGTGGGCTACAGCGCCGATGTCGAGGTGATTTTGGCGCTGCGCGAGAACGTGGTGCGGGTGCCGACCTCGGCCCTGCAAGAAGGTGGCCGCGTGCTGGTGGCGGGGGCCGACGGCACGCTGGAGGAGCGCACGGTCAAGGTGGGCCTGTCCAACTGGGAATTTGCCGAGGTGCTGGAGGGGCTGGCGGTGGGCGAGCGGGTGGTCACCTCGCTGGAGCGCGAAGGTGTCAAGGCCGGTGCTGCCTTTGTGCCTGACGAAAAAAACCGCAAATGAACCCCGCGCCAACGAACCCTGCCCAGATTGAACTCTCCGGCATCGAGCGGGTGTTCCACCTCGGGGACACCGAAGTGCATGCGCTGAGCCATCTGAACCTGTCCATCAACGCGGGGGAGTACGTGGCGGTGATGGGCCCGTCGGGCTCGGGCAAATCGACCCTGCTCAATTTGCTGGGTCTGCTGGACCGTCCCAATGCGGGCAGTTACCGGCTGGAAGGCCGCGACGTCACCACCTTGACACCCGACCAGCAGGCCCGGGTGCGCAGCGAGCGCATCGGCTTTGTGTTCCAGAGTTTCCACCTGGTGCCGCGCCTGAGCGCCGCCGAAAACATTGCTTTGCCCATGGTGCTGGCGGGCCTGCCGCCCACCCAGCGTGCGGACCGGGTGGCGCAGGCGCTCAAGGACTACGGGCTGGAAAACCGCGCCCACCACCGCCCGGACGAACTCTCGGGCGGGCAGCGCCAGCGCGTGGCGATTGCCCGCGCCACCATCATGCAGCCCGCCATGATCCTGGCCGACGAGCCCACGGGCAACCTGGACCGCAGCACCGGCGACGAGGTGGTGCGCCTGCTGGAAGGGCTCAACGCCCGCGGCGTGACGCTGGTCGTGGTCACCCACGACCCCTTGCTAGGCGAGCGCGCCCGGCGCCAACTGCGCATGGAAGACGGCGCGGTGCAATTCGATTCCAGCCAGCCACCATGCGCGGCGCCGACCTGATCCATTTCGCGCGGCGGGCCGCCACCGGCAACCCCCTGCGCGCCTCGCTGCTGGTGCTGGCCATGGCCATTGGCGTGGCCGCCGTGGTGGTGCTGACGGCCCTGGGCGACGGCGCACGGCGCTATGTGATGCATGAGTTTTCTTCGCTGGGCAGCAACCTGGTGATCGTCTTGCCGGGGCGCTCGCAAACCGGGGGCTTCAGCCCCGGCGGCGCCATCACCAACACGCCGCGCGACCTGACGGTGGACGACGCCCAGGCGCTGCTGCGGGCCAGTGCCGTGGTGCGGGTGGCGCCGCTGGCGGTGGGCACGTCCGAAATCAGCGCGGGGGGCAAGCTGCGCGAGGTCATGGTGGCGGGCACCACTGCGCAGTACACCCAGCTGCGTAATATGGCCATGGCGCAGGGGCGTTTTCTGGCCGAGGGCGACTGGCGCCGGGGCGCCGCCGAAGCGGTGATCGGCGCCAAGGTGCGGGAGGAAATGTTTGGCAACACCAGCGCCCTGGGCCAGCTGGTGCGCATTGGCGACCGCCGCGTGCGCATCGTCGGTGTGCTGGCGGCCAGCGGCCAGGGCCTGGGCATGAACACCGATGAACTGGTGTTTGTGCCGGTGGCGCTGGCGCAGGCCATGTTCAACAGCAATACGCTGTTTCGTATCCTGATCGAGGCCCATGGGCGCGACGCCATTGCGCTGGCCAAGGTGCAGGTGGCGGACATCCTCAAGCTGCGCCACGATGGCGAGCAGGACGTCACCGTGATCACGCAGGACGCCGTGCTCGCCACCTTCGACCGCCTGCTGGGTGCGCTCACCCTGGGCGTGGCTGGTATTGCCGCCATCAGCCTGGCCGTGGCGGGCATATTGGTGATGAACGTGATGCTGGTGTCGGTGACCCAGCGCACTGCAGAAATCGGCCTGCTCAAGGCGCTGGGGGCCACCGGCGGCGTGATCCGCCTGGTGTTCCTGGTCGAGGCCGCCATGCTGTCGCTGGCGGGGGCGTTGCTCGGTTTTGTGCTGGGGCAGGCAGGCGCAGCCCTGGTGCGCCAGCTGTACCCCGCCTTTCCGGCCTACCCGCCCGACTGGGCGGTGCTGGCCGGGCTGGCGACGGCGCTGGTCACCGGCATCCTGTTTGGCGTGCTGCCCGCGCGCCGTGCCGCCCGCCTGGACCCGGTGCAAGCCCTGGCCAAGCGCTAAGAACATGGCCCCCACGTTTATCGCTTCGCGTATTGCACTGCCCCCCAAGGGGGCCGAAGTCGCCTTGGGGCGGCCCGGCGACGACTTGGCCCCCACGTTTATCGCTTCGCGTATTGCACTGCCCCCCAAGGGGGCCGAAGTCGCCTTGGGGCGGCCCGGCGGCGACTTGGCCCCCACGTTTATCGCTTCGCGTATTGCACTGCCCCCCAAGGGGGCCGAAGTCGCCTTGGGGCGGCCCGGCGACGACTTGGCCCCCACGCTGATTGCGCCATGCTGCTGATCGACACCACCCGCCTGGCGCTGCGCGCCGTTACCGCCCAGCGCCTGCGCAGTTTTCTGACGCTGCTGGGTATTGCCGTGGGCATTGCCGCCGTCATTTTGCTGACCTCCATTGGCGAGGGCATCCACCGTTTTGTGCTGGCCGAGTTCACCCAGTTCGGCACCAACATTGCCAGTATTTCACCGGGCAAGGTCAAGACCTCGGGGCCGGCGCCCACCGGCATTCCCAGCTCGGTGCGCCCGCTCACCCTGGAAGACGCCCGGGCCCTGGCGCGGCTGCCTGCTGTCACGGGAATGACCTCCATGGTGTGGGGCAACACCGAAGTGGGGGGCAATGGCCGCCTGCGGCGCACCACGGTCCACGGGGTGGACCCGGACATGCTCAAGGTCTACAGCCTGGCGGTCAAGTCGGGCCAGTTTTTGCCCAACGAAGACCTGGAAAACGCGCGCGCCCTGGTGGTGCTGGGCGCCACGCTCAAGGCGGAGCTGTTTGGCAGCGCCAACCCCCTGGGGGCGCGGGTGCGGGTGGGCAATCTGCAGTTTCGGGTGGTCGGTGTGCTGGAGGCCAAGGGGCAGTTTCTGGGCGTGGATCTGGACGACGCGGCCTACATCCCCACGGCGCGGGCGCTGGAGCTGTTCAACCGCGATGGCATCATGAAAATCGACGTGGCCTATGCCGAGGGCATGCCGGCGGCCTCGGTGGTGCAGGCGGTCAAAAGCCTGCTCAGCAACCGCCATGGGCGCGAGGATTTCACCATCACCACGCAGGAAGACATGCTGCGCACGCTCTCCAACATCCTCGACATCCTGACCATGGCCGTCGGCGCGCTGGGCAGCATTTCACTGCTGGTGGGCGGCGTGGGTATCGTCACCATCATGACCATTGCGGTGACCGAGCGCACCGGGGAAATCGGCCTGCTGGTGGCCCTGGGCGCACCCCGGCGCACCATCCTGGCCCTGTTTCTGGGTGAGGCGGTGGCCTTGTCGGCCCTGGGGGGCCTCATTGGCCTGGCCCTGGGCATGGGCCTGGCGCAATTGATCCACCTGGCCGTGCCCGCGCTGCCGGTGCACACCCCGCTGAGCTTTGTGCTGCTGGCCGAAGCGGTGGCCATCGTGATCGGCCTGCTGGCCGGCGTGCTGCCCGCACGGCGCGCGGCGCGGCTTGACCCGGTGGAGGCGCTGCGTTCGGAATGAACCAGAGGGCGCAGCCCCTTACCGCCCTATGCGTGTGGGTCAAGGAGCCACGTCCACTGCCATCGGCTCCGCCGGTTTACCCAGCCCGTACCAGTCGATGCGCCGGGTCCCCAGCATCAGGCCCGCCAGTGCGAAGAACAGCAGCAGCGAACCCAGCAGCAAGGCGTTCTGCTCGGAGCGCAGAATGCCGAACAAGGCTGCGTACAAAAGCGCCAAACCCGCACTGAAGCCCAGCCCCCGGCGCCAGCCGCGCAGTACCGCGGCCAGGTACACGCCAATCAGCAAAATGGACGCCGCCGCGGCCGCCAGGTAGGCCAGGGCGAAGGCAATGTGCTCGGACAGGCTGGTCAGCAGCAAAAAGAACACGGCCTGGGCCAAGCCCACCAGCAGGTACTGGATGGGGTGAATCGGCAAGGTTTTCAGGTGCTCAAACAGGAAGAATGCCGTGAACGACAGCACCACGAACAGCACACCGTATTTCACGGCGCGCAGGGCTTGCCGGTACACATCCACCGGGTCGATCAAGCGCACCTGAAAGCCCTGCGCGGCACCGTTGATCCTGCCCGCCTCTGACCCCGAGGCCAGGCCGGTGGTGCTCCAGTGCGCCGTGAAGCCGTCCTTGCCGGTCTCCCGGTTGCGGGGCAGAAAGTCTCCGCCAAAGCTGGGGTGGGGCCAGTTGCCACGCAGATCCGCCGTGGACACCTCGCCCAGAGGCACAAAGCCCAGGGTGCCGGTTCCCGCCAGGCGCAGGTCGATGCGAAAAGGCAGGTGGGCAGGTCCGCCATCCAGCACCGTATCCGAGACCCCGTGGAATCCGGTTTCCATACCGTGGATGCGGGCCGCGCGGCGCGGCTCCAGCACCTTGCCCGCCAGCTCCATCTTGGGGGCGCCGGTCATGCCGCGTGGATCGGCGATGCCCACCGCCAGGGTTGGCACGCCCCACGTCAAATGCGCGTTGGGTCCCAGCGGTGGAAGGGCCGCCACGCTGGGTGCTTCAAAGCTGCCGGTGACCTTGCCCTGCAGCTCGAACACGGCGGTTTCATGCAGACCGTAAGCGCGCTTCTCCACGGCCAGTGCGCCGTCCAGATGCAGTTCACGGGGCACTACCGAGAGGGTGTGGGTGCGTTTGCTGCGCACCCACTTTTTCTTGGGCTCGCCATTGCTCTCGTAGCTCTTCTCTTCGTCGAACTCTTCCTCCACCAGCACGGTCAGCACCGGCCCCACGATGGACTGTTCGCCTGCGGTGCTGGCGGCGATGGCGTGCACCGCTTCGGCGCGGTGCATGGTGCGCTCTTCGATGGTGCGCTCGACCATGGCCAGCGGAATCAGCAACAAGGCGGCAATCAGCGCCAACAAGGCGCACTTGAAAAGCAAGGGGTTTTTCATTCAACTTCTCCTGGGTTGTGGTTCGACGGCGAGTATCGAAAGCCCTGGTGAAGCGCGTGGGAAGCCGGTGTGTGCCGGGTGTGAAGCGGCGGTGAAATGCGCTGCACAAAGTCATGTGCCAGCCGGGGGCACAGTGCGATACTTGGCGGGATGCCGCTGAAACTTCGATCTGATACCTCCCCCATCGGCGAAGCGCCCGCCCTGCAGCGCTGGGTGCCGGGGGCGCTCACTTTGCTGCACTACAAACCGGCCTGGTTTCTCAGCGACCTGCTGGCCGGCCTGGTGCTCACCGCCATTCTGGTGCCGGTGGGCATGGGGTATTCGCAGGCTTCCGGTTTGCCCGCCATCTATGGGCTGTATGCCACCATCGTCCCTTTGGTGGTCTACGCCCTTCTGGGGCCGAGCCGCACGATGGTGCTGGGCCCCGACTCCACGCTGGCTGCGGTGATTGCCGCGCTGATCTTGCCGCTGTCAGCCGACAATGCCGAGCGCGCCGTCGCCCTGGCGGGCGCATTGGCACTGCTGTCGGGTGCGTTCTCGCTGATGATCGGGCTGGCGCGGCTGGGCCTGATCGCCGATCTGCTCTCCAAACCCATCCGCATCGGTTTCCTGAACGCCATCGCACTCACCGTGCTGGTCGGGCAGTTGCCCAAGGTATTCGGCTTCTCGAATCCGGCGGACGGACTGGTGGACCGTGCGTTTTTTCTGGTGCAGGGCATCGCCCAGGGGCGCACCAACACCGTGGCCCTGGGCATCGGCGCCAGCAGCCTGCTGCTCATTCTTTTGCTCAAACACTTCCGGCCTCGGTGGCCTGGAATCCTGGTCGCCGTCGTCCTGGCCACCCTGGTGTCGGCCGGGTTCGACCTGGGCACGGTGGCCCGGCTGTCCGTGGTGGGGGCCTTGCCGCAGGGCTTGCCCAGCTTCCAGATACCCGTGGTGACGCTGCACGATCTGCTGCACCTGGCGCCGGGTGCGGCCATCATTTCCCTGCTGACCTTCGCGGACACCAGCGTGTTGTCCCGTGCGCTGGCCCAGCGCCTGGGGCATGCGGCCAAGCCCAACCAGGAGATGATCGCGCTGGGCGCGGCCAATCTGGCCGCAGGGCTGTTCCAGGGCTTTTCTGTCAGCAGCAGTTCGTCGCGCACGCCGGTGGCCGAGTCGGCTGGCGCCAAAACGCAGGTGACGGGGCTGGTCGGCGCGCTGGCGATTGCCGTGTTGCTGCTCTTTGCACCCAAGCTGTTGCAGCACCTGCCCAGTGCCGCGCTGGCCGCGGTGGTGATCGCGGCCTGCTGGTCCTTTGCGGATTTTCCCGCCATGGCGGCCATGTACCGCCTGCGCAAGGTGGAGTTCGCATTCTCCGCTGCCAGCTTTCTCGGAGTGGCTTTTGTGGGGGTGATCGAGGGCATTTTTATCGCCATTGCCATGGCCATTTTGGTGCTGGTGTGGAATGTGTGGCACCCCTATTTCGCCGTCTTGGCGCGGGTGGACGGGCGCAAGGGCTACCACGACATGGCGCGCCACCCCGAGGGTCGGCAGGTGCCGGGCCTGGTGCTGTTCCGCTGGGACGCGCAGCTCTTTTTTGCCAACGCCGAGATTTTTCGTGAACAGGTGCTGCGTGCTGTGGCCCTCGCACCCACGCCCACCCATTGGGTGGTGGTCGCCGCCGATGCCATCACCGATGTGGACATCACGGCGGCGGAGGTGTTGCTGGCCTTGCACAGCGAACTGCGCCAGCAAGGCGTGGCCCTGTTTTTTGCCGGGATGAAGGGGCCGGTCAAGGACCGCTTGAAACACTACGGCACGCTGGAGGTGATCGGCCAGGATATTTTCCCCCCCACCGTGGGTAACGCGGTCAACCTGTACCGCGCCAGCCATACCGTGGACTGGAAGGACTGGGACGAAACGTAAGTCTCAGGGCGGGTGTGCGGTGGGTGGGCGCTGGGCCTGGGCGCCCGGCCGTTGGCCTGGTGCCTGCAGCAAAATGCACAAGGTGGCCAGTGCGCCGCCACCTGGCGCATTCTCCAATCGGATATCCCCGCCGTGCAGCATGGCGATTTCGCGCACCAGTACCAGGCCCAGTCCGGTGCTTTTGGGGCTGCCGTCCGGGCGGGGCAGGGAAAAGAAGCGTTCAAAAACACGCTCCCCGGCAAACTCGGCCAGGCCTGGACCCTGGTCCTGCACGCAAAAACGGATCCACTCCCCTTGCTGATGTACCGTGCAGGTCACGCGATTGCCTGGGGGTGAAAAATCCAGGGCGTTTTGCACCAGGTTGCTCAAGGCAAGGCCCAGCAAAAAGCGGTCACCCACGAGGGACAAGGTCGGGTCCGCTGAAAATTCCAGGGTGATTCCCCGGCGCGCCGCCTGTGCGTGCATGGCTTGTTCGAGGTCCTCCAGCAACTGCGAAGCACTGAGCGCGGCCGGGGCCTCCAGCACGCGCTGGTGCTCCAGTTGGGCCAGCCGCAGCAATTTGTCGATCAGGGTCTGCATGCGCTCGCTCTGCGTTTGCACGTTGTAAAGAAACCGGGTTCGCTCCGGCGCAGGCAGATCGGGTTCGGCAAGCAATTCGGCGGCGCCCCGGATGGCGGCCAGCGGGCTCTTCATCTCGTGGGTCAGGTGCTGCACATAGTGTTCCACATAGGCGCGGCCATCGACCTCGTTGCGCAGTTGGGCCAGGGCGCGCGACAACTCGCCGATTTCGTCTTTGCCGCGCGAAGGCGGCTCGGCCGGGCTGCCCGCCGCCAGCAGGCGTGCGTAGCGCACCAGACGCCCCATGGAAAGGGTGAGCCAGGCGGTGAAAGTGCCCCCAATCAGCAAGGTGGTGCCCAGCAGCAACAGGCCCTGGCGCAAAACCGCATGCTCGCCACGCGCGATGAGGGGCTCCAGCGTGCGGGTGGGCTTGGCCACGGTGAGCGCACCCACAATGCGGTCCCCGTCCCGGATGGGCGCGGCCACATGCATGACACTGCTGCCCGTGTCGTCGGGGTCGTCGCGGGTGGAGCGGCTGCCGTACTCGCCGCGCAGGGTGCGCGCCACGTCGCGCCAGCCAGAGTAGTCCTCGCCCACCGCCTGGTGGCCCGAGTCGTAGCGCACCACGCCGAGCGCGTCGGTCACGTAGATGCGAAAGTCCAGCGTCTGCTTTTCCAGCCCCCAGATGCGGGCCTTTACCGGGCGCTGGCGGTAGGCCTCCACACTCTGGGCAAACCGGCCATCCGGCAAGCGCCGGGCCAGCAGATCGTCCACCGCCAGCTCCGCCAGCAACTGGGCGGAGTCCACCATCACGTCTTCGACCGCGTCGCGCACGCCGGGTTTGACCTCGGACACAAAGACCCGCAGCAAAAACCAGCCCGACAGGCCGACGATCAAAAAGTAGCCCAGAAAGACGCGCGCCCAGAGCTTCATGGCGCGATGGAGTAGCCGGTGCCGCGGTGGGTCTGGATGGGCTCGCTGCCGGGGTCTATGCTGCGCAGCTTGGCGCGCAGGGTTTTGATGTGGGTGTCTATGCTGCGGTCGGTGGTGTCGGGGGCGTTGGCCCACACCCGGTCCATGATGTGTTCGCGTGTGAACACCCGGCCAGGGCTGGACAGCAGTAGCGCCAGCAGCAGGTATTCGTAGCGGGTCAGATCCACCCGCTGTCCGTGGAAGGTGATGCGCAAGCCCTCGGGTTCATGCCGCCAGACCGGATGGGCCTCGGTATGGGGTGCGGCAGGTGCGCGAAAGCGTGCATCGCGGCGCAAAATGGCACGCACCCGCGCCGCCACCTCCCGGGGCGAAAAGGGTTTGACCACATAGTCGTCGGCGCCCAGTTCCAGCCCCAGCACGCGGTCAATTTCCTCGGCCCGGGCCGTGAGAAACAGAACCGGAACCTCGCGCCCCAGCGGGTCCGCACGCCACTGCTTCAGCACCTCAAAGCCGGTGGTGTCGGGCAGGCCCACGTCGAGAATGAGCAAATCAAATGCCGAGGCATGGTGGGCCGCCAGGGCCTGGCGGCCCAGGGACAGGTGGCGCACGGTGAAGCCCTCGCTGCCCAGGGCGTAGATCAGGGTGTCGGCAATCGCCTGTTCGTCTTCAATGAGTAGGATGTTCAAGGTTCGCATTATGGCGAAGGGGGCCGTGCTTGCGATTTGAAAAATATTGACCCACGTCATCTCCATAACCTCGACTAGATCAAACAATGTGTATTCACCGGCGCAAGAGTGGCAAAAACGGCATGGCGCATGCGTGTTTAGGGCACTCCCGCGCGTAAGATCGGCGCCCGCAAGCGGTCGCACCCTCGCCGCTGTGCGAGACCCCCTCCTACCCAGACCGCTCCCTTCGCCGGACTCTCCCGCGCCACACCATGCACGCCGAAACACCGATTCAATTTTTCCCCTCCACCGCCAAAACCGCCGTTCCGCAATCCGATGCCAATCCCATCGTGGGTGGCCGGGTGGAACTGCAGTTGCTCACCACGCTCAAATGCAACCTCAAGTGCAGCTACTGCTCGCTGGGCGTGGGCGAGGTGCTGGGTTCGCAGGTGCATGTGGAGTACGACATCGAGCAGCTCAGCGCCTTTGTGGACCAGCACCTGCAGGGCAAAGAGGTGTACGTCACCTTCTACGGCGGCGAGCCCACGCTGAACAAGAAGCTGATGCTCGAAGTGATGCAGCGTTTCCCGCGCTTTCGCTTCCAGTTGCAGACCAACGCCACCCTGATCGACAACCTGCCCGAGTGGGCGCTGAACCGCCTGTCCAATGTGTTGGCCTCCATCGACGGCGGCGAGTCCACCACCGACGGCTACCGCGGCAAGGGCATTTACCGCCAGGTGGTCAAAAACCTGAAGGAAGTGCGCGAGCACATCGGCGGTTCGGTCACCGCCCGCGTCACCTGGGGCAACCCGGACACCTGTTTTGACGAGCTGGACCAGCTGGTGGCCGAGGGCACGCCGTTTGACTACCTGTACTGGCAGTTTGTGGCCGACGAGATGTACGCCGGTGACTCGGTGGACAAACGCAAGGCGGTGCTGGTGCAGCTGATCGACAAATTCTTCTCGCGCACCGACGTGTTGTACCCGCTGATCCCCTTGATGGGCATGGTGCGCAACAAGCTGTTTCCCACCCGCGCGCTGGAGCTGTACGCCGGGGCCACGCAGTGCCGCGTCTCCACCCACCTGCTCAACGTCATGCCCAACGGCGAGATTTACCCCTGCCCGGACATGATGTACGCACCCAACATGAAGATGGGCGACGTCAAAACCAACTGGTTGCAAAAAAGCCCGCTGCAACAAGACCCCGCCATGCCCTGCCAGGACTGCGAGGCCTATGCCTGGTGCCGTGGCAACTGCATGAAGAACATGTACCTGGGTTATGTGAAGAACGACCTGCGTTACCGCACCAATGTGGTGGAGCCGATTTGCGAGCTGATCCGCTTCATGGGCCAGGAGATCGACAAGCACAACCCGCAGGCCTGGTTCGAGCAGGCCACGCTACCGGTGCGCAAGCAGATCATGGACTGCGAGGTTTACGAATACGTCGAGGTCATGCCCTGAGCCTCAACCCGGCGGCGTGCCTTTGGCCGCTGCGCGGGGTGTGTTCGCCACCGTTTCCAGGCGCGCCAGCAGTTCGCCCGCACGCTGTTTTCCCGGTGCGATGGAGTTCGCCAGGGTGATGGCCTTGCGCGCCTCGTCTTCGACATCGCGCCGCCAGCCATTTTTCTCCAGCATGACGATGTACAGGTAGGCCAGATTGAGCAGCACGCGCGGATTGCGCGGCATCAGGGCGCAGGCGGCGCGCATGCGTTCCAGGGCTTCATCGAGTTTGCCGGCGCGCAGCAGCAGGACCCCCTGGTTCATGGCTTCGCGGGTTTGCTGGCGTGACTGGCCGAGCAGTGCGTGGCCGTCTGCGGTTTTGTCGGCCCGGTCGAACACGGCCTGGGCGCGCAAGCCCAGGTCTTCGTCTTCGTCGTTGTTGCGCACCACAAACTGGAGCAGTTGCGCGGCTTCGGTGTGGTTGCCCATTTGCATCAAGGTATCCGCCAGCTCAATGGTGGCGTTGGGGCTCAAATTTTGCCCGTCGCTCTGGATTCTGGCAGTCATCTCTTGCGCGATGGCGGCGGCAGCCTCCTTGTTGCCGGTTCGATGCAGTACCCGCACCTCTTCGGCCTTGGCCTGGATTTTTACGTCTTCGCCGCTGAACTTCTGCGCCACTTCGCCCAGGATCTTCATGGCCTCTTGCGGCCGGTTGGACGCCGAGTACACCCGTGCCAGACCGAGGAAAGGTGAAACCGATTTGAGGGCGCTTTGCTCGTCGAGCTTGATGGCGCGGCGCATGGCCTGCTCCGCGATGTCGAAATGGTTGCAGCGCAGGGCGGCGGCGCCCAGTGCATTCTGGCGCGGCGCGGAGTTGGGTGACAGCGCGGTGGCGCGCAGCAGCACACTTTCCTCGGCCTCCTGGCCGCCCAGGTGCTGGTGAACCCGGGCCAGCCAGTCGTAGGCCTCCAGATAATTCGGGTTTTCGGCGATCAGGTCTTCGAGCAGGACCCGTGCATTCGCGTGGTCCAGGCAATGGATGCTGAGTTTTGCCATGCCCAGCTTGGCCCAGGGGATGGAGCGGCGGGCCAGAATGGAGTCGTAGATCGCGCGGGCCTGTTCGTTTTTGCCGGTCCTTTGGTACAGATCGGCCTGGATGCGCAGCACCTCCATGGGGTTGCCCTTGTCCTGCGCCAGCCGTTGCGCGCACAGATCGAGCGCCTGCAGGTATTTCTTGGCCGCCATCGCTGCGGTGATGTCCGCCATGGCCTTTTTGCGCACGATCAGTTTGGACAGCCGCGTGGTCAGCAGCGCTTCGATGATGGGTTTGAGCAGGTAGTCATCAGGAGCGTGTTCGGCGATGCTCATGACCATGTCGGAGGTCTTCTCCGCCGTGATCATGATCCAGATGGTGGCATGCCCGATCAGCCTGTCGTGGCGGGCCTCCTCCAGGACTTGCTGGCCGTTCTTGCCGCCGCCCAGGTTGAAGTCACACAGCACCACGTCGTATTTGCTGTGCTGCATATGCTGCAAGGCCTCCCGGGCGTTGGCGGCGGTATCGACGTGCCGCGCGCCACAGCGTTTGAGCAAGGCACGCAGGACACCGCGCATGACGTCAAAGTCTTCGATCAGGAGAAACTTGCGATCGACAAAGTCGTTGCCGGGGTGGTTTTCCAGGGGCATGGCGTGTCCTGTCTCAAGGCAAGGTCAGCAGGAAGCAGCCGCCACCGAAGGTGCCGCCGTTTTCCAGCTGGGTGCTGCCTTCGCGCGTACCCTGGCGGTGCAGCTGCGCGACCTGGCGCGCGAAGTAGAGCCCCAAGCCGGTGCTGCTGGTGCGGTTGTTGATGCTGGAGCGGTCGGCAAAACCGCGCTCCAGCATGAACGCCGGGTAACCGGCGCCGTCGTCTTCGACCCGGATTTCAACCAGGCCGTCACGCTGGCTTATCGACAGGTTGATGCGCGTTTTAGCGTACTTGATGGCATTAAACAAGGCCTGCACCACCACGCTGAAAATCAGCTCGCGGTCAAAGTAGCCCTCGCCGTCTTCGAGCCCTTGCGTCAGGACCTCGACCTGGATTCCCTTGACCAGGGCCAGTGGCCGCACGCGGGCCGCAGCCTCCTCGGCAAAGTCGTTCAGTTCCATCACCTCGGGATCGAAGGGGTAGTGGCCCTGGTCGAGCTTGAAGAGGGCCATGATCTGGACCAGGTGGCCGTTCACCCGCTGGGTCTCGTACAGGGCCCGGTGGGTGAGGCTATGCACCGCCGCTTCGGTGGCATCGGCGGCGCTGGCAACGTTGTGCTCGTCCATTTCCCGCAGGGCGTCTTCCAGGAAGGCGGCGATCACGCTGATCGAATTCTTCATGTCGTGCGCGGCGGCGGTGACAAAGATGGACATGTCCATCGGGTGCGCGGCCTTGGCCTCTCCCGCAGGGCTTGCGGGGGTGTCCTCTGCATTGGCGGCCAGGCTGCTGGCGGGGGGGGCGTCGTGGCTCATCTGGTCTCACCTCCGGTGTGTCAACCCAATTGTTGGGCAAGTATCGCACCTTCAGTGTCCTATTGCCAGATTCTTTGCAAGGGCGCGCCGCTGTGTTTTGGGCGTCCCAGCCTCAGTGCAAGGGTCGGATACCTTGCAGTGTGTACACGATTTCCCCAAACAGCGGGCGCGTTTGCGCGTCCTCGGCGCCGCAGGCGTTTTGCAAGGCAGTGAGCGTGTGCTGCACATCCGGCGCATCCTCCAAGGCCGGACAGCGCGCCATCAGTTCGCCCAGCAGACAGGCAAAGGCGCGCACCTCCACGCGTTGCAGGGCTTGCGCCTGGGGGGTGTTGTCGGCTGCCAGGAAAGAGGCTGCGCCAAAGTCGCCCAACAGCGCAGCGCCGGACGGGCTGTGCAGAATATTGTGGGCATACAAATCCCCGTGCAGCAGGCCCTGTGCGTGCAGCGCCTCGGCTGCCGACGCGATGGCCCGCGCCATCCCCACGACCGCGTCCACCCTGAACTCCGCGCTTTCGGCGTAAATGTCGCGGGTGCAGGAGTCCAGGCTGGGCGGGCCTGCCAGATTGGCAAAGGCCGGATCGACCAAGGACATGACCAAACCCTGGGCGCCGGTCGGGTGGTCCACCACTTCGCCCAGCACCGGGATCAGGTGGGGGTGGGCACCGGCGCGCAGGCTGGCCGCCATCTCGCAGTGCGGCAAACCGTCGCTGGTGAGCGCGCCTTTGAACAGTTTGACCGCCACGCTCTGCGCGCCTTCGTCGTGGTGCAAGGTGGCGTGGTGGATGACGCCGGAGGCCCCTTCGCCCAGGCGGTGGGCCAGTTGCAAACGGTGCCATGCAATGGCATCGGCCTGGGTCTGCGCCAAGGCGGCCGACTCCAAAGATTCGCAAAACGGGTTGCCCGCATAGGCCAGCCACGCCAGCCGGGGCAGGCGCAACAGCATCTCGGGGAACGCAGTGAGGCAGTTGGCGGCGATGCGCACCAGTTCCAGGCGGGTGCAGGCGGCCAACTCCGGGGGCAGCGCCTGCAAGCGGTTGCCCGCCAGCATCAGTTTTTGCAACCCTGCGCACTGGCCGATTTCGGGTGGCAGCGTCTGCAGCCGGTTGTCGGTGAGGATGAGCCAGCGCAGACCACGCGGCAGGGCCTGGCTGGGTACCGTGTGGATCTGGTTGGCCTTGAAGCCGACCATGCTTAAGCGCGGGCATTGCCCCAGCACCGCAGGCAGTTCGGTGAACCGGTTGTCGGAGCAAAACAGGATGCGCAGGCGGTGCAGGCGTGGCAGGTCGTCGGGCAGTGTGTGCAGGGCATTGCCCGACAGGTCCAAAACCTCCAGGGAATCCGCCAGGTCAAAAATCTCGCGGGGGAATTCGGTCAGGCCACACGCCATTTTCAGGCGCGTGCTGCCCCGGAGTTGGCCGCTGCGCAGCCGTTCAATTGTGTTCATCCAAAATGCCAGAAGAGTGGGCTGCCGATGGTAGCCGCACGCCCACGCTTTTGGGGCGGATGGCCCAACACGTCGGCTATTCCAAATCTAGGTGGTCAGGTGGTCATTCCATTTTTAGCAATGGTTTCTTCGCCGTTGGACCCTATTTCTCCCGCTGCGGCCTGCTTACAGTCACTCCATTGATTTGAACCGCTTATTCCATTTCCATATCCATGCGATAGGTCGTTGCCCCTCCTTGTCGTGCTAAAGCACTGCCTGCGTCGGGGCGCCTACTCTCCCATCGATCTGAAATTGGAATGACTTGCTTTGGAGTCCAAAACATGGCATTTGCTATTTTTCGTGGCCTGCGCTTTCCTGTGGTTGCCGCGTTGGTGCTGAACGCGACCGCGTCGTATGCGCAATTGGACCCACCGGCCCTTGCCAAGCTTGAAAGTCTTCGCATGTCGCCAGAATCCACCGGAACCTTGGTCTACCGGGGAGACACGTTCGCCCAGCACCCGCCCTTTGGACTTCCGTTGTACCGCTACGAGAGACGTGTATTGCGTACGCCGACCGGGCTCACCGCGCGCCATATCACCCGTGATCCGACGGGGCGTGTGGTCATTGTCGAGGCGTCTGTGGTTTCCCCCACCTACGCAGTGCAGCGTTTTGAGGTCGTGAACCAGCAAGCAGGCTTTGCTGGTTCAGCGGTGATAAGCCAAGCCGGGCACCACCTGGACTATGAGCTCAACAGCAACGGCACGGTCAGCCGTGCGTCTGAAGATGTTTCAGATCCGGTGGTCACTGGGCCATCCCTGTTTGGTTTCATTTTGAAGAATTGGGACACATTGAAGGCCGGTTCCACGGTACCCGTGCGAATGGTGGTGCTCAAGGACAAGACCACGTATGGGTTCGATCTGAGGTTTGAAAAACTGGTCCATGGGCAGGTTTCGTTCACCGTCACTCCCAGCAGTTTCCTGGTTCGCCTTGCGGTTGCGCCGCTGCGGGTCGTGTTGGATGCAGCTACCAGGAATGCCGTTCGATATGAAGGCCGGGTGCCACCGATGGAGAACGTTTCCGGGAAGCTCCAAGACTTGGACGCCCGTGTGGAGTACACGTCCATTTCTCCCACCTACCGCTGATGACAAACAAGACGGGCAAAAAATCATGGCAACACTCTTTCAAGCTTTTCACCATTTGGCCGTTCTGGCGGTTGTGGGCTGCGCGCTGATGTCCATCGTGCAACTGCGCAAACCTTTTGATTTGAATACGGCGCGCCTGTTGCGTCACACGGACATGCTCAACGGCATTGCAGCCACGCTGGTGCTGCTGGTGCTGCTGGTGCTGCTGGTGGGGCTGGTGCGGGTCTTCTACCTCGAAAAAGGCAGCGCTTACTACTTTCACAATGGGCCATTCGTGCTCAAGCTGGCGCTCTATGGTTTGGCAAGTGTCCTTTCCTTGGTGCCGACCCTGGAGATTTTGCGGTGGCGCGTGCCGCTTCAGCGCGGATTGCTGCCCTCGGTGAGTCGTCAAAATTTGACCCGGATGCATACAGTCGCCTACGGGCAGTTGGCGTGCATTGTCGCCATGGCGGTGTGCGCAAACCTGGCTGCGCGCGGTGCCGATTGGCCGTCACTTCCCTATTGACCCAATAGCGTTTGCCCAGGGATCGTCCTGGGTTCCTCCAAAAATCTCAATCAGAAAATCCATAAAAACCCGCGTTCGGGTGGGCACATGTTTGCGGGTTGGCATGGCTGCGTACAGTTGCAAGGTGCCGCCGCGCCAGTCGGGCAGGACACGCTCCAGCCGCCCCTCGCGCAAGGCGTCCGCCACCATAAAGGTGGGTAAACCGGCAACCCCCATGCCGGCCACGGCAGCCGCGTAGAGCAGCTCCAATTGGCTGGTGAAAAGTGCCGGTGGACGCAAGGCCAGGTTGAGTGTCTGGCGCGTGCCTTTGGCGGTGCCTGTCTCTTCGCGAAAGAGCGTCAACTCGCGCCGGACGGCGGCCACGGCCGGGAGCAGTCCGTCGTGCAAGAGCAAATCGTTGGGCAGTTGCGGTCGTCCGCAGCGCTCCAGGTAGGCAGGCGCCGCGCAAATGACAAAGGAAGACGATGCCAGTTGCCGCACGACAAAGTCGCCTTGCAAGGGCTGCTGTCCGATGGACAAGATCGAGACATCGAAATTTTCATCCGCGGCGGCCACCGGGCCGGAGGCCGATAGCTCCAGTTGGATACTGGGGTAACGTTTGCGAAAGTCGGGCAGGTGCTGGACCAATTGATGCGCAGCAAACGCGGGCGGGCTCAGAATGCGTATATTTCCGCTGGGTGCGCTGTTGACCGAGATCGCGATGGCATCCGCATCGTCAAGCTCCCGAAGCACCCGTCTGGCACGTTCAAGGTAGTCCTCGCCAATTTCCGTCAGCGCGAGACGTCGGGTGGTTCGATTCAATAGCCGGACACCCAGGTGGTCTTCGAGGTCTGATACGGCGCGTGTGACCACCGCAGGGGCGAGGTCAAGTGTCCTTGCGGCACCCGCAAAACTGCCTTCTGCGATGACTTGGGCGAAAACACGAAGGGAGCGAAGTTGGTCCATGCAGCCATTCTTTCATACCTGCGGAGGCTGCGGCGGGCTACACCTGCGGCAACAAATACCGCCGCTCCCAGGCGCTGATTTCACTCAGGTAGCTGTCGTACTCCAGGGCCTTGACCGCGCAGTAGCCGGTGACAAAGGCATCGCCCAGCAGGCGGCGGCTGTGGGCGCTGTGCACCATCTGTTCGTGGGCGGGCAAAAAGCTGCGAGCCAGGGCGTGGGCCTGGTCGTAGCCGCTGTCGGTGACGGCCAGCGGCGCGGTGGGGGTGAGCGCCTCGTCCATGCCCGCCAGACCGGCGGCCAGCGAGGCGGCAATCGCCAGGTAGGGGTTGGCGTCGGCCCCGGCAATGCGGTTCTCCACCCGGCGGGCGTGCGGGGGGCTGACCGGAATGCGCAGGCCGGTGGTGCGGTTGTCGTAGCCCCAGTGCAGGTTCACCGGCGCCTGGCTGCCTTTGACAAAGCGGCGGTAGGAGTTGACGAAGGGGGCGAAGACCAGCATCAGATCGGGCGCATAGGTTTGCAGCCCCGCGATAAAGTGCCGAAAGGCCGCGCTCTCGCCGCCCGCGTCGGTGCTGAAGATGTTGCGTCCGCTGGCGTCCACCACGCTCTGGTGCAGGTGCATGGAGCTGCCCGGCGCCCCGCCGATGGGCTTGGCCATGAAGACGGCGTTCAGGCCGTGTTGGATGGCGATTTCCTTGGCGGCGTACTTGAACAAAAACGCCTGGTCGGCCACCGCAATGGGGTCGCCGTGCAGCAGGTTGATCTCGTACTGGGTCTGGCCCACTTCGTGGATCCAGGTGTCGGCGTTCACGCCCAGGCCGTCCAGTGCAGTGCGAAATTCGTCCCAAAACGGGGCCAGCTCGTTGAGCATGTTCAGGCTGAAGGCGGACTGGCCCGCCTCGGCGCGGCCATGGCGGGCGGCGGGGGCGCTCAGCGGGTGGGTCGGGTCGGTGTTGGGGGCGGTCAGGTAAAACTCGATTTCCGGGGCCACCACCGGCGTCAGGCCCTGGGCGGTGTAGCGTGCCACCACGCTTTTGAGCAGGGAGCGTGCGGCAAAGGCGCAGGGCGCGCCGTTCAGTTCCACACAGTCGTGGATGGCCACCGCCCGGGGCACGCTGGACCAGGGGGAAACCTTGAGCGTGGCGTAGTCGGGTACCAGGCGCACATCGGGGTCGGCGTCGGGAAAAATCGGGTCGTAGGAGTAGTCGCCGGTGACCGCCTGCATGGGGATGGCCTGCGCAATGCGCAGCTCGCCGCCCGCGGCAAACTGCTGCGCCGGCATCAGTTTGCCGCGCGGGTAGCCCGAGATGTCCGGGAAGATGCACTCCACGTCACGGATGCCGTGCTGTGCGAAAAAAGCCTGGCGTTCACTGGGGGTC
>MESI01000129.1 GCA_001770935.1 Burkholderiales bacterium RIFCSPLOWO2_12_FULL_61_40
CACCATTGGCTCTTTGCTGGGCCAATTCAGCGGCGGTGAATGCGAGAACTACATTCGCCACTGCGGCTATTGCCAGTCAGGGTGAATTCGCTCTAGCGCGTACATGCGATCAAACGCGAGCCGCCGGGACGTGATCGTGGCATTGCGCATGAAGTGACAGAGGTTGGCCGCCGCGGGCGGAACCGCGCAATGCGCCACGTACTGGCGCATCAGCGCATCCCGGCCTGCGGCAAACGGCTCCAGCATCGCGGGCGTGAAGAGCCCCACACCTTCGATTCGATGGAGACGCTGGGTGGCATCCAATTGCTGCAAAAGGGTCGGGCCCATGGCCGTGCGCGGCACCTCACCGTCGCGGAACCCTTCGAGGCGTTTCAAGCAAGCCCGCAAATAGTCCGCCAGCACCGGATCACCCCGGTCAAACACCATCAAGGCGTTGTTGAGGCCCCAATGTGGCTCGGTGCGGCGACCTGTCACACGCAGGAAAAGCTCGCGAGCAAAGCCGTGTCCCTGGACCGCGCCCACATGGCGGGCAAGCGCGTCCGGCGCGAAGACCAGGATGTCCGCATCGGCCCAGATCACGCGCTCGTGATCGCGTGACAGCACATCCTGCGCCCATATCAGGCGAGCCACGTCGGTCGCGGCATAAAGATTGTTGTCGCACCGTTGACGCACCCAACTTGGGGGCAAGTCGAGAAACCGATCATCGAGGATGTGGTAATCCCACCCTTGCGACAAGGCCCATTGCCGGACGCTGTTCATGCAAAGCGCGATCCATGACGGCACATCGGACGTCCGAAACGACTGAAGCACGGCGATGTTTCTGTCGCTTTGCTGTTTGACCATGATGTCATGTGGGTTCATCGAGGCAGAAAGATAGCATGCCCGCCGATGCGGCTGGAGGTGTCCTTGCATCGTTCTTGCTTCATGTGGTCAACGATCAGTCCTCAGCATCCCAACCCCGCACGCGGGCCAGGCGTTCCTAAAGAAACAGGGGGATAGGCCAGCGTCGGATGCAATCGGGGAGTAGAGTAGGTGACAGCGCCTCGGAACCGGCGTAGCATGGCTTTTCACCCAGCGCCTTGGTGCTGCCTTTGATGAACATACGTGGAGCTTCAGATGAAAAAGTCAGTTTTGGTCGCGTTTGCCGGTCTGTTCGTGGCGCTATCCGCCTTTGCCCAAAAGGTCACGGTGGTGACCGAAGAGTATCCGCCGTACAACTATTTGGACAGTTCCAAGAAGATCTCTGGCATTTCCACCGACGTGGTGGAAGAGGTGCTCAAGCGGGCCAAAATTGATTACCAAATCGGCATGTACCCTTGGGCGCGGGCCTACCAAATGGCACAAGACGACCCCAATGTGCTGATTTACTCCATCGGACGGAGCGAAAAGCGGGAAGCCATGTTCAAGTGGGTCGATGTGATCGCCCCCTACAACGTGTACCTGTACCGGCTCAAAAGCCGCACCGACATCAAGGCCACAGACCTGGCCGGTGCCAAAAACCTCAAAATTGGCGCTGTGCGGGAAGACGTGCGTGCCCAGTATCTGGAAAAAGAGGGCTTGAAACTCGATCTGGTAACGGATGACGGCATCAATACCAAAAAGCTCGCCGCCGAACGCATTGATCTGTTTCCCATCGATGAACTGGGAATGGTGGCCTTGTACAAACGCGAAGGAATGGACCCTGCCAGCGTGGTGAAGGTTGTCAAGCTGGATGCCCTGTCTTCGGGCTTGTACATGGCATTTAGCAAACAAACGTCCGATGAACTCGTCAACAAGTCCAAAAAAGCACTGCAAGAGATGCAAAAAGACGGGACCATTGACAAGATCAAAGCCAAGTACCTGAAGTAGCAAAAGCCAGGCCAAGGGAGGGTGGCCAAGTCTGCCCAAGCGGATTTTTGGCCTCCGGCAGGGGAAACCTCCAGTGTTGTAGTCGGCTGCTGGTATAAATCCCCATGGCAAAAATTGACACACTGAACCTACCCGAGGTGAATTTCTCGGAAGAAGGCCCTTTTCGGCACCTGCATTTGGGCAGCGAATGGATACAAGGCTCCATGCTGGTGGATGCGCCCACGCTGCTGGTGCATGAATACATCCAGCGCATGATGGCCTGGCTGCTGTTTGTGGACCCCACCGGGGTCGGCAAGCGCCAGGCGCTGCAGCTGGGGCTGGGGGCGGGCTCGCTCACCAAGTTCTGCCACAAAGAGCTGCGCATGAAAACCACCGCCATTGAACTCAATCCCCAGGTGTTACACGCCTGCCGCGGCTGGTTCAAGCTGCCCCAGGACAACAGCCGCATGCAGGTGGTGCTGGCCGATGCCTCACAAGAGATCCAGCAGCCGCGCTGGCTGGGTGCGGTGGATGCCTTGCAGGTGGACCTGTACGACGAAGAGGCCGCCGCCCCCGTGCTGGACAGCGAAGACTTTTATGCCAACTGCCGAAAGACGCTGACCGAGGACGGCTGCATGACGGTCAATCTGTTCGGGCGCACCTCCAGCTTCCAAAAAAGTGTGGACAAAATGGCCGCCGCCTTTGGCATGGACGCCATCTGGGCCTTCAAGTCCACCCGCGAAGGCAACACCGTGGTGATGGCCCAGCGCACCGCCTCACGCCCCAAACGCGCCGTGCTGGCCGAACGCGCGGAAGTCATCAAGGCGCAGTGGGGCTTGCCTGCCGACAAATGGGTGCGGGTGTTCAAGCCGGTGCAGCCATGAGCCGCACCCACGTCGGCCCGCTGGACTGGCGCCATCTGGTGGAATGGCTGCAGCATGACAAGGTGATTTCGGACGAGGAAGCACAGCGCACGGTGTCGCGCTGTTCCCAGGCGGAAAGCGTGCAGCACCCGCTGGTGCGCCTGGCCAGTGTGTCCATGCGCCGCGCCCAGGACCAAAAGCCGCTGGACATTGAAATGCTGACGCAATGGCTGGCCACGCGGGCCCATCTGGGCTATTTGCGCATTGACCCGCTCAAGGTGGACGTGGGCAAAGTGGCCGATGCCATGGGGGCGGTCTATGCCGAGCGGCACAAAATTCTGCCGGTGGTGGTGACTCCCAGCGAGATCACCGTAGCGACCTCTGAACCCTTTGTCACGGACTGGGTGGCCGAGGTGGAGCGCCAGTCCCGGCGCAGTGTGCGCCGGGTGGTGGCGAGCCCGCAGGAGATTCATCGCTATACCGCCGAGTTTTATGCCCTGGCCAAGTCGGTGCGGGCCGCCGCCAAGTCGGGGTCCAACAACAGCACCAGTTTTGAGCAGCTGGTGGAGTTGGGCAAGACCAACAAGCAGCTGGATGCCAATGACCAGGGCGTGGTGCAGGTGGTGGACTGGTTGTGGCAGTACGCCTTTGACCAGCGCGCCAGCGACATCCACCTGGAGCCCAGGCGCGAGCAGGGCGTGATCCGCTTTCGCATTGACGGTGTGCTGCACCCCGTGTACCAGATGCCCATGGGCGTGCTCAACGCCATGACGGCGCGCATCAAGCTGCTGGGGCGCATGGACGTGATCGAAAAGCGCCGCCCGCTGGATGGACGCATCAAGACGCGCAACCCCCGGGGCGACGAGATCGAGATGCGTATCTCGACCTTGCCCACCGCCTTTGGCGAAAAAATGGTGATGCGGATTTTTGACCCCGACAACGCCGTCAAAGACCTCGATGCCCTGGGTTTTGCCAGCCACGACGCGCAGCGCTGGGAGCAGTTGGTCAGGCGGGCCCACGGCATCATTCTGGTGACCGGCCCCACCGGCTCGGGCAAGACCACCACGCTGTACTCCACGCTCAAGCGCGTGGCCACCGAAGAGGTCAACGTCAGCACGGTGGAAGACCCGATTGAAATGATCGAGCCCGCGTTCAACCAGACGCAGGTGCAGCCGCAGCTTGACTTTGGTTTTCCGCAAGGCCTGCGCGCCCTGATGCGCCAGGACCCCGACATCATCATGGTGGGTGAAATACGCGACCGGGAAACGGCCGAGATGGCGGTGCAGGCCGCGCTGACCGGGCATCTGGTGTTTTCCACCCTGCATACCAACGATGCGCCGTCGGCCGTAACCCGTTTGATGGAGCTGGGCATTCCGCCTTACCTGATCAATGCCACCTTGCTGGGTGTGCTGGCCCAGCGCCTGGTGCGCACCCTGTGCAAGCAGTGCAAGGTGCGCGATGAAACGGCCAGCCGCGAGGCGCTGGGGGAGCTGGTCAAGCCCTGGCAAATCAATGGGGCCTACAAGGCCTACAAGCCGGTGGGCTGTGTGGACTGCCGCATGACGGGTTTTATGGGCCGCATGGGCCTGTACGAATTGCTGGTGGTGTCGGAGGCCTTCAAGACACGCTTCAGCGCCGACCCCGGTATTGACGCCCTGCGCCGCCAGGCGGTCACCGATGGCATGCGTCCGCTGCGTCTGGCGGGGGCCTTGCGTGTGGCGGAAGGTTTGACGGTGATGGAGGAAGTGCTGGTCTCCACGCCGCCTTTGAGTTGATAACACCGCCCTGGAGAAGAGACTGTTCCTGTATATGCATCGACGTGGAGTTTGCCTGGAGACCGGGGTACTTCTTGCTGGTGCTGGTATGGGTTTTGATGCCTTCGGTCAAGTCCAAGCGCGAAGAATCATTTATAGAAAATTAGTGGATTGACCGACCGTTATGCATACACCCATACACCACCACCTCCAACAACACCCCCACCGCGTCGCACTGCACAACGAAGTCCATGCCCGCCCCCCCGTGGCCATGGGCGCGCCCTTAAGCATTTCGCATGTGGTGATGGTGTGCGACGCCGCGCAACGCGAGTTGAGCCGCGCCCACATGGCCGCTTTGGCGCGCGACCACCACCTGCCGCAACCCGATGCGTCGTCTACCCACATCCGCATGGACTTTGGGCTGTTTCGCGTGCGCTGGGAGTTGCACACCGAGTTTGTGACCTGGACCTTTTCGCGGCCCATGAACGCAGAGCAATTCGGCGAACGTGAGCCAGAGACCGCCGTGGAGGTGGTTCCCCAGCAGTGGTTTGCAGGCCTGCCCGGACAGTGCCTGACCAGTTTGCATGTGTGGGTGTTGCCTTCCAAGGCTTTTGGGACCAGTTCGCTGGTCACAAACGTGTTGCACGAGGACACCCTGGTGGCGTCCACCGTGGCCGACGGGTTTGGCGAGGTGTATACCGATTTTGCGGTCCATGCGGATGGTTTCTCCCGCATGGCGCTGCTGGCCGACGGCCTCACACCCCGGCGGCTGGGGCGGCTGGTGCAAAGCCTGCTGGAGATTGAGACCTACCGCATGGCGGCCCTGTTGGGCCTGCCCGCCGCGCGAGATGCCTCGCTGGTGCTGGCGTCCGCAGAGCGCGAACTGGCTGAACTGGCCGAGGCCATCCGCTCCGCCACGCGCGACGATGAGCCGGTGCTGCTGGACCGCTTGACGCGCTTGGCAGGGCAGGTGGAGAGCCAGCACGCGGCCACACACTCCCGCTTTTCCGCCAGTGCCGCCTACTTTGAACTGGTCGACAAACGCATTGACGACATTGCCGAGTCCCGCCTGGCGGGCATGCAGACCATTGGTGAGTTCATGGAGCGCCGCTTGACGCCTGCGCGCAGCACCTGTGCCTGGTCCAGCAAGCGGCAGGACGCCTTGTCGCAGCGGGTGTCACGCATCAGCAACCTGCTGCGCACCCGGGTCGAGATTGAGCAGCAGCAAAGCAGCCAGGCCCTCCTGGCCACCATGAACAGCCGCCAGGACCTGCAGCTCAAGCTGCAGTCCACGGTGGAGGGCCTGTCGGTGGCGGCCATCACCTATTACATCGTGGGGCTGGTCAGCTACCTGGCCAAGGGCGGCCAGCATTGGGGCTGGCCCTGGAGCGCCGAGCTGACCGCTGCGGCGGCCATACCCGTGGTGGCAGGGGGCGTGTGGTGGTCGCTGCGGCGCTTGCATCAGAGTGTGTTCAGAACCTAAATCTTGGGGCCCATAGAGTTTGTCAATCTGATTGATTGGATCAATCAAACCCGAAAGTGCCATAGGGTGATTAACATTCACTCAGTTCATTTGTAGAACTTAACCCAAGAGGAAACCACCATGTCCCTGATCAATACCGAAGTCCAACCTTTCAAGAACGAAGCCTTCCACAACGGCAAATTCGTGACCGTGACCAACGAAACCCTCAAAGGCAAGTGGAACGTGTTCATTTTCATGCCCGCAGCCTTCACCTTCAACTGCCCCACCGAAGTGGAAGACGCTGCCGAGCACTACGCCGAGTTCCAAAAGGCTGGTGCCGAGGTCTACATCGTCACCACCGACACCCACTTCGCGCACAAGGTGTGGCATGAGACCTCCCCCGCCGTGGGCAAGGCCCAGTTCCCCCTGATTGGCGACCCCACCCACAAGCTGACCCGCGCGTTTGACGTGCATATCGACGAAGAAGGCCTGGCACTGCGCGGCACCTTCGTCATCAACCCGGACGGCGTGATCAAGACCCTGGAAATCCACTCCAACGAAATCGCCCGCGATGTGAAGGAAACACTGCGCAAGCTCAAGGCCGCCCAGTACACCGCCGCGCACCCAGGCCAGGTGTGCCCCGCCAAGTGGAACGAAGGCGCCAAGACCATCACGCCGTCCCTTGATCTCGTCGGTAAAATTTAAGCGACCCTACCGCACAGGAAGAGACAGCGGGTCGGTGCAAAAGACGGCCCAATAACAAGCCGGACAGCGCCAAGGTGCGTAGCGCCTTGCCGTCCGGCTTTTTTTTATACGCAAAAACAGGTTGTAGCCCTTATAGAATAAGCGCAAGCAGCTATCAAATTAATAGTAAAAGGACGCCATCATGCTCGACGACACCCTCAAAACCCAGCTGGCCGCCTACCTGGAACGCGTGACGCTGCCGATCGAGATGGTGGCCTCCCTGGGCGAGGACAGCACCTCGGTGGAAATGCGCGATCTGCTGCAAACCATCCAGGGCCTGCGCAGCGACAAGATCACCCTGCGCACCGACGGCACCGATGCCCGCAAGCCTTCCTTCACCTTGCAACGTGCTGGCACTGCCACCAGTCTGCGCTTTGCCGGTTTGCCCCTGGGCCATGAATTCACCTCGCTGGTGCTGGCCCTGCTGTGGACCGGCGGCCACCCGCCCAAGGTCGAGCCAGAGGTGATCGAGCAGATCAAGGCGCTGGAAGGGGACTTCAATTTCGAGGTCTATATGTCGCTGACCTGCCACAACTGCCCGGACGTGGTGCAAGCCCTGAGCCTGATGGCCATCCTGAATCCCAAAATCAAAACCACCGTGATCGAAGGCGGCGCTTTTCAGGACGAGGTCAAGGTCCGCGAAATCATGGCCGTGCCCATGGTGTTTTTGAACGGCCAGATGTTTGGCTCCGGCCGCATGGTGCTGGAAGAAATCGTCGCCAAGCTCGACACCGGCGCCGCCGCACGCGATGCCGAAAAACTGTCGGCCAAGGCCCCCTACGACGTGCTCATGGTCGGTGGTGGCCCAGCCGCAGCGGCTGCCGCCGTGTACGCCGCACGCAAGGGCATTCGCACCGGTATCGTTGCCGAGCGTTTTGGTGGCCAGGTCAACGACACGCTGGCGATTGAAAACTACATCTCGGTGCTGGAGACCGATGGCCCCAAATTCGCCATGGGCCTGGAGGCCCACACCCGAGCCTACGACGTGGACATCATGAACCTGCAGCGCGCCGAGCAGATTGTTCCGGCATCCCAGCCGGGCGGCCTGATTGAAGTCAAGCTGGCCAATGGCGGCTCGCTCAAAGCCAGGACCGTGATCCTGTCCACCGGCGCGCGCTGGCGCAATGTCAACGTACCCGGCGAGCAGGAATACAAGAACAAGGGCGTGGCCTACTGCCCGCACTGCGACGGCCCCCTGTACAAGGGCAAACGCACCGCCGTGATCGGCGGTGGCAACTCCGGCGTGGAAGCGGCGATCGACCTCGCAGGCATCGTGGCCCATGTGACGCTGGTGGAGTTTGCCGACCAGCTCAAGGCCGATGCCGTGCTGGTCAACAAGCTCAAGAGCCTGCCCAACGTCAGCATCCACACCAACGCCCAGACCACCGAAATTACGGGACTTGATGGCAAGGTCAATGGCCTGCGCTACAAGGACCGCGCCACCGGAGTTGAGCACCTGGTGGAGCTGGAAGGCGTGTTTGTGCAGATCGGCCTGGTGCCCAATACCGAGTGGCTCAAAGGCACGGTCGAACTCAGCAAGTTTGGCGAGGTGGTGGTGGACGCCAAGGCCCACACCAATCTGCCAGGCGTGTTTGCGGCGGGCGACTGCACCACGGTGCCCTACAAGCAAATCGTCATCGCGGCGGGCGACGGCGCCAAGGCGGCACTCAGCGCCTTTGACTACCTGATCCGCACGCCAGCAGCAGTCTAGGTGGCCATCTACCTGGCCCCCATGGAGGGGCTGCTGGACTGGGCGCTGCGCGACATCCTGACCCGGGTGGGCGGGGTGGACCGCTGCGTGTCCGAATTCATTCGCGTCACCCACACGCTGCTGACCGAGCGCACCTTTTTACGCGTGATGCCCGAACTGGCCCACGGCGGCTACACGCCATCGGGCGTGCCGGTGCGCGCCCAGTTGCTGGGCTCTGACCCCACCAGCATGGCCGAGAACGCCGCCCGCCTGGCCGAGCTGGGCCCGCACGGCATCGACCTCAACTTTGGCTGCCCGGCCAAGGTCGTCAACCGCCACGGTGGCGGCGCCGCGCTGCTGCAAGACCCCGAGCTGCTGACCCGCATCGTGTCGGCCGTGCGCCGTGCTGTGCCGCCAGACATGCCGGTGTCCGCCAAGATGCGCCTGGGCTTCAACGACGACAGCCGCGCCGTGGAGTGTGCCCAGGCCCTGGAGGCGGGCGGCGCCGAAGAGCTGGTGGTGCACGCCCGCACCAAGGCCGATGCCTACCGCCCCCCGGCCTACTGGGAGCGCGTCAACGACATCCGCTTGGGCGTCAAGATTCCGGTGGTGGCCAACGGCGAAATCTGGACGGTGGAAGATGCCCGCCGCTGTCGCCAGGCCAGCGGCTGCGATAGCGTCATGCTGGGCCGTGGCATCGTCACCGACCCCGGCCTGGCCCACGCCATCCGCCGCGAACTGGGGCAGCCGCACAGCACCGATGAACCGCTATTGCAGGACACGGCGCCGCTGGTGCCGTGGGCCGACATCCTGCCCTTGTTGGGCGGCTTTTGGCTGCTGGTGGTGGCCCGCCTGGAGCGCCGCCAGCAGGCCGGACGCCTCAAGCAGTGGCTCAACTTCATGCGCCACCGCTACCCCGAGGCGCAGCAAGCCTACGACGCCCTGCGCACCCTGCACGACCCGGCGCTGGTGGCGCAGTGGTTGACGCAGCAGGGTGCGTTGGATGCGCAGTTGCTACAAAAATAGTAGCTGCTTACGCACATTCCACGGGGGCTAAGGCCATATTTCATCATTGAAAATTCAGGAGGTGAATGCACCCAGCGCATCCAGCGGGCTGGCCGTGCCGCCCGCTGCCACCTTGAGCACATGGGTGTAAATCATGGTGGTGGAAACATCGGAATGGCCCAGCAGCTCCTGCACGGTGCGGATGTCGGTGCCAGCTTGCAGCAGGTGGGTGGCAAAGGAGTGGCGCAGGGTGTGGACGGATACCGGTTTCACGATTTGTGTCACAGCACAGGCCATTTTGATGGCACGTTGCAAACGCTCTTCATATAGGTGATGGCGCCGTTCGATGTGCGAACGCGGATCAACCGAGAGCTTGGGTGCTGGAAACACCCAAAACCAGCCCCAACGCCGCCCTAGGTCCGGGTATTTGACCGCCAGCGCGTCGGGGACTTCGACACCGGCGTAGCCCACCTCCCGGTCACGCGCCCACACGGCACGTGCGCGAACCACCTGTGCCTTGAGCGCCTCATGCAGGGAATGCGGCAACATCACCACGCGGTCCTTGCCGCCTTTGGCCTCGCGCACCACCACGACTTGCCGATCAAAATCTACGTCTTTCACTCGCAGGCGAAGCCCCTCCATCAGACGCATGCCTGTGCCATACAGCAATTTGGCCAGTAGAGCCATTTCGCCATCCAGTGCTCCGAGCAAGGATGCGACCTCGGTCTTGGTCAAAACCGAGGGAATGCGTCGCGCACGGGTGGGGCGTTCCATGTCAGTCAGCCATGGCAAATCGATTGCCAAAACCTGGCGATACAAAAACAGCAACGCGCTGAGTGCCTGGTTGTGCGTGGACACCGACACACGCCGCTCGTTGGCGAGCATTGTCAGAAACTGCGTCACTTCAGCGCCACCCATGGTGCGCGGATGCTGCATCTCCCCGTTACGGCCATGCCAGCGCACGTAAAAGCGAATCCAGTAGAGGTAAGCCTGCTCCGTTTTGAGGCTATAGTGTTTGTAACGAAGCACCTCGCGCACCTGCTCCAGCAGACGCTTGGATTGGGGAAGATAGGCGACGGGGTTCATAGCATCAAAACCATGTATAAAACAACAGTATTGGCGCAAAAAAACAAGTTGTCAAGCGGGTTGCGGGGCTTCCTCATTGAGCTAAGCAGCCAAGCTTGCCAGCTTATTCCGTCGGATATTCTGGAATCCCAGGATATCCGCCCATCTACATCACGTTGAACTAAACCGCTGACGCGGTGGTTGGTCCTCACAGGCCCCCACCGCTTTTTTATGGGTGGATGGCTTGCATTCGGAGCGATGTAGG
>MESI01000130.1 GCA_001770935.1 Burkholderiales bacterium RIFCSPLOWO2_12_FULL_61_40
ACAGCGACCAGATCAATCTGACGGACGAAGAGTCACGCATTATGAAGGTCAGTGGTGGCGGCTTTGAGCAATGCTACAACGCACAAGCCGGGGTCGATACTCACAGTATGCTGGCGACAAGTCTGGGGTTCGTAGAGCGCTTACGCTCTTTGAGGTGACAATACTAGGTGAAAACCCTATATTTGCGCCATGGTCGATACAACTGATTTCATCAAAGCCTCGTTTGAGGTTGGTAGAGACTTCTTGCGCCCGCCGACAGGGGGAGGGGATGCTGTGCCCGTGGCACGGGTGGCGCCCATCATGGTGCCCATTCGCTCACTGGGGGCTAACCATCGTAGCCGCATCGCTAAACACTTGCTGGCGTTAGATGACCGGGATCGGTACTTGCGTTTTGGGTACCTTGCAAAGGACGCGCAAATTCAACGGTATGTGGATTCGCTTGATTTTGAGCGGGATGAGATTTTTGGAATCTACAACCGCCGACTAGAGTTGATCGCCATGGCACATTTGGCAAATGCCAAAGACGGTGGCTATGAATCCTGTGCTGAGTTTGGCGTTTCGGTGCTGCCGTTTGCGCGTGGCCGCGGCTATGGTGCCCGTTTGTTCGACAGGGCCGCCATGCATGCCACCAATGACGGTATCAGTTTGATGTTCATCCACGCGCTCAGTGAAAACGTGGCGATGCTGACCATTGCCCGTAACGCGGGTGCCTCGGTCGAGCGCGACGGCCCGGAGTCAGAGGCGCACCTGCGGTTGCCTCCGGCCACGTTGGATAGTCGCGTGACCGAAATGCTGGAGGAGCAAATTGCGCAAGCAGATTACCGTCTCAAAGTGCAGGCAAAGCAGTTTTGGAGCTTTCTAGCCACGCTGCAGGAGGTCCGGCGTGGTGTGTTAGACGCGCAAAATCGCACACCTCCCTGACGGCAGAGAGCCGTAGTTAGAGAAGCAGGTTCAAATCCGCTATCCTTGAGGGTCCGAAGCAACGGCTGTCCATGCCCTCACCTCTGTGTCTGAACCACATCCCGCCCGTCATGCCGACAAGGAAGACAAGCGCACCTTTTTGCAAAAGCTCGCAGAGTTCATTCACCCTGGACCCGATTCGACGGCTGAGCTGATCGAGACACTGGTAGACGCGGAAGACAACAAAATCATCGGCGCCGAATCCCGCGCCATGTTGGAAGGTGTGATCCGCATGGCGGACATGACGGCTGGCGATGTGCTGGTGCCCGCCACGCGCATGGATCTGGTGGATATCCAAGCGCCTTTCGACGAGTTGATCAACACCATCATTGACACAGCACACTCCCGGTTTCCTGTGTATGACGGTGAGCGTGAAAACATCATTGGCATTCTCCTGGCCAAAGACCTGCTCAAACTGCAGCGGGCGCCTGAATTCAATATACGTGCGTTATTGCGGCCGGCCGTTTTTGTGCCGGAAACCAAGGGTTTGAACGACCTGCTGCGTGAGTTCCGCGGCAACAGAAACCATTTGGCGATTGTGATCGATGAGTTTGGCCGAGTCGCCGGCTTGATCACAATTGAAGATGTGCTGGAACAAATCGTCGGCGAAATCGAAGACGAATTCGACATTGCCGAAGACGAAGGCGACATCTTTGGTTTGGCGGACCGGACCTACCGCGTCAGCGGGGACACGCCGATTGAGCGTGTCAATGACGCGTTTTCTGTCACCCTGAAAGACTCGGACCCGCAGGACCACTTTGACACCATCGGTGGTCTGATTGCCCATGAAATGGGCCATGTTCCCAAGCGGGGTGAAAAATTCACTTTGGGGGGACTCGATTTCGTCGTGTTGCATACCAAAGGCGGCGCGGTGAAGTGGTTCAAAGTCGCCCCTTCCGCAGACCTGTTGCCTTGAACTGGGTGCCTGATACCCATGGGCGGCCAACTGGGGTTGCTCAACTGATTGTCACTTTTGCTATTGTTTTTGTAGCTGCTTGCGCACAAGCAGCAAGCATTGCATGGCCTTTTGATGCTTATTTTTTAAAGGGTGCGCCACTGTGGTGGATGCAATGGCTCGCACTGTCCCCCTTTGCCTGGATGCTGCAGCGCTGCACCAGTGGGAGGCAAGCGGCTGCTCTTGGCTGGTGGTTTGCTACCGTGTGGCTGAGCGCCACGTTTTGGTGGTTGTATGTGGCCATGCACACCTATGCCGGTCTGCACGGCTTGCTTGCGGTCGTGGCTGTAGTGGCTTTGGCGGGTGCGTTGGGCGTTTACTACGCGGTGGTCTGTGGTTTGTACTGGCGCCTGAGGCGCACCGGCCCCCTGGTGGCGAGCCTGGCATTCGCGGCCTTGTGGACCCTGGCCGAAATGGCGCGTGGCATCTGGTTGACCGGCTTTGGCTGGGGCGCTATCGGCTATGCGCATATCGACGGACCCCTGGCCTGGTATGTGCCTTGGGTAGGGGCCTATGGCGTGGGCGCGCTGGCTGCCTGGTCTGCGATGTCGCTGGCATTGCTACGGCGCGGCCGTTGGCGGCATGTCCTTGCTGTGGCGCTGGTGTGGTTTGCTCCACTGGCGCTCCCATCAAGTCTGAACGACTGGTCCGCTCCCGCGGGAAGTTTGTCGGTCACCCTGTTGCAGGGAAACATTCCCCAGGATGAAAAATTCGAGGCGGGTAGCGGAGTGCCGCTGGCACTGCAATGGTACGACGAGCAATTGCAAGCCAACCGCAGTGAAATGGTAGTAGCGCCAGAGACCGCAGTGCCCTTGTTGCCCCAGCAATTGCCACTAGGCTACTGGGAAGCATTGCAGAGCCGTTTTTTCCATAGCAGACAAGCCGCACTCATCGGCATTCCGCTGGGGAATTACGCGGAAGGCTATACCAATTCCGTGCTGGGATTGCGTGGAGAGCTTGCGGAAAGCTGGCGCTACGACAAGCACCACCTGGTGCCTTTCGGGGAGTTCATCCCCCCGCTGTTCAAATGGTTCACTGCGCTCATGAACATCCCCTTGGGCGACTTCAACCGGGGCGCCCTGGGGCAGGCGTCATTCACGGTGGCGGGCCAAAGGGTGGCTCCCAATATTTGTTACGAGGATCTGTTTGGCGAGGAGTTGGCAACCCGCTTTGTGGATGCGGCGTCGGCGCCAACGCTGTTTGCCAATGTGAGCAATATCGGCTGGTTTGGCGACACGGTGGCGATTGACCAGCACCTGCACATTTCCCGCATGCGGGCACTGGAATTCCAACGCCCCTTTGTGCGGGCCACCAACACCGGCGCTACGGTCATCCTGGACCACAAGGCCCAAGTCAGCGCTTCGCTGCCGCGCCACACCCGGGGCGTGCTGGAGGGGCGGGTGGAAGGGCGCACCGGTATGACGCCGTTTGCGTGGTGGGTATCCCGCTTGGGCCTGTGGCCGCTGTGGCTGTGGGTGCTGCTGGTATGGGCCTGGGCGGCGCGCCAGCCACAGCAAGATGCCGGTCCCCCGTAAAATGTCTATTTACTCAATCGCCAGTTCTCGCACTGTGTAAGGTCTTCGCCTCCCGTGGCATCCACGGGGAGGGGCCTGGGTGGTGCGATAGTCCCAACACCATGCTTACATTTCAGCAAATCATCCTTCGCCTGCAGGAATACTGGGCCGGCCAGGGCTGCGCCCTTTTGCAGCCCTACGACATGGAAGTCGGCGCCGGCACGTCGCACACTGCTACCTTTTTGAGAGCACTGGGGCCCGAGCCGTGGAAGGCCGCCTATGTGCAGCCGAGCCGTCGACCCAAAGACGGCCGCTACGGCGAAAACCCCAACCGCTTGCAGCATTACTACCAGTACCAGGTTGTGCTCAAGCCCGCACCCAGCAACATTCTGGAGCTGTACCTCGGTTCGCTCGAAGCCCTGGGCTTCGACTTGAAAAAAAACGACATCCGCTTTGTCGAAGACGACTGGGAAAACCCCACGCTGGGCGCCTGGGGCCTGGGTTGGGAGGTCTGGCTCAACGGCATGGAGGTCACCCAGTTCACCTACTTCCAGCAAGTCGGCGGCATCGATTGCAAGCCCATCACCGGCGAAATCACCTATGGCCTGGAGCGCCTGGCCATGTACCTGCAGGGCGTGGACAACGTCTACAACCTGACCTGGACCGAAGGTTTGAGCTACGGCGACGTCTACAAGCAAAACGAGGTCGAGCAGTCCACCTACAACTTTGAGCACAGCGATGCCGACTTTTTGTTCACGGCCTTCACCGCGCACGAAAAGCAGGCCAAGCATTTGATTGACGCGCAACTGGCCTTGCCGGCGTACGAGCAGGTGCTCAAGGCCGCGCACAGCTTCAACCTGCTGGACGCGCGTGGCGCCATCAGCGTGACCGAGCGGGCCGCCTACATTGGCCGCATCCGCAACCTGGCGCGCAGCGTGGCGCAAAGCTACTACGAGAGCCGCGAACGCCTGGGCTTCCCCATGGCACCCCGGGCGTGGGTGGAGCAGATGGGGAAAAAGGCTGCGTGATGCCTTGCGGGACAGACCGGCGCGCAGCGGCGCTCTGTCCCCAACCGAATAAATGCGGGACAGACCTCAGCGCAGCGCTGCTCCCCACTGAACAAGGATTGAAATGACAACAAAGAACCTTCTGGTTGAACTGTTTGTGGAAGAGTTGCCACCCAAGGCGCTCAAGAAGCTGGGTGAGGCGTTTTCCGGCGTGTTGGCGGATGGGCTGAAGGCGCAGGGCCTGGCCTTGGCCGACGCGGCGGTGTGCCACTTCGCGTCACCGCGGCGGCTGGCAGTCCACGTATCCGGTGTGGCCGCGCAGGCGGCTGACAAAGCGGTGTCGCAAAAACTCATGCCAGTGAGCGTGGGACTGGACGCATCCGGCAATGCCACACCCGCCTTGCTCAAGAAGCTGCAGGCGCTGGGCGCCGACGGTTCGGCCGTGGCGGGCCTCAAACGCGCCATGGACGGCAAGGCCGAGGCCTTGTATTTTGAAAGCACTGTCAAAGGGGCCCTGCTGGCCGACGGGCTGCAAAAAGCCATCGAAGACGCGATCGCCAAGCTGCCCATCCCCAAGGTCATGAGCTACCAGTTGGAAAGCGGCTGCGAGATGCCGGGGTGGAGCAGCGTGAGTTTTGTGCGTCCGGCCCACGGCTTAGTGGCCTTGCATGGCGCTGATGTGGTGCCGGTCAAGGTACTGGGCTTGAATGCGGGCAACACCACGCAGGGCCACCGCTTTGAAGCAGCGGTATCACCGGTGCTGCTGGCGGATGCTGACAGCTATGCTGCCACTCTGGCGCGGGACGGTGCGGTCATTGCCAGTTTTTCCGAGCGCCGTGCCGAGATCGTGCGCCAACTGGCCGCAGCGGCGGCCCGTGTGGGCGGCGGTGCCAAGGCCATTGACGACGACGCTTTGCTGGACGAAGTGACGGCCTTGGTGGAGCGCCCCCATGTGCTGGTCTGCGAGTTTGAGAAGCAGTTTCTCGATGTGCCGCAGGAGTGCCTGATTCTGACGATGAAGGCCAACCAGAAGTACTTTCCGCTGCTCGATGCCGCTGGCAAATTGACTAATAAATTTTTGGTGGTCAGCAATATCAGTCCGGCCGATGCCAGTGCGGTGATTGGTGGCAACGAACGCGTGGTGCGGCCGCGTTTGGCTGACGCCAAGTTTTTCTTTGACCAGGACCGCAAAAAGACGCTGGCGTCCAGGGTAGAAGGACTGAATAAGGTGGTTTATCACAATAAACTGGGGACCCAGGGTGAACGGGTGGAGCGGGTCCGCGCCATCGCCCGAGCCATAGGCCGAGCCATAGGCCAGCAACTGGACGGCGAACGGCTGGCCAGCGCCGCCGATACCGCAGCCCAACTTGCCAAGACCGACTTGCTGACCGACATGGTCGGCGAGTTCCCCGAGCTGCAAGGCACCATGGGCGGCTATTACGCGCTCAATGACGGCCTGGGAACGGAGGTGGCCCACGCCATTGAAGACCACTACAAACCCCGCTTTGCCGGCGACGAGCTGCCCCGCAACAACGTAGGGCTGGTGGTGGCGCTGGCCGACAAGCTGGAAACCCTGGTGGGCATGTTCGGTATTGGAAATTTGCCCACGGGGGATAAAGATCCGTTCGCCCTGCGCCGCCACGCCCTGGGCGTGATTCGC
>MESI01000131.1 GCA_001770935.1 Burkholderiales bacterium RIFCSPLOWO2_12_FULL_61_40
CCCAAGAAATCCGTGCCGGCAACGTCATCATGCACGGCAAAGACCCCATGGTCGTTCTGAAAACCGAATACAGCCGTGGTGGCCGCAACTCCGCCACCGTGCGCATGAAGCTCAAAAGCTTGATCGCCAACTTCGGCACCGAAGTGGTGTTCAAGGCCGACGACAAGATGGACCAGGTCATTCTGGACAAGAAAGACTGCACTTACTCCTACTTCGCCGATCCCATGTATGTGTGCATGGACACCGAGTACAACCAGTACGAAGTGGAAGCCGAAAACATGGGTGATTCGCTGAATTACCTCGAAGACGGCATGGCGGTTGAAGTGGTGTTTTACGACGGCAAGGCCATCTCGGTTGAGTTGCCCACCAGCGTGGTGCGCGAAATCACCTGGACCGAACCCGCCGTCAAAGGCGACACCTCCGGCAAGGTGCTCAAGCCCGCCAAAATCGCAACCGGTTTCGACATTGGCGTGCCAATTTTCGTGGCGCAAGGCGACAAGGTTGAAATCGACACCCGCACCGGTGAATACCGCAAACGCGTCTAAGCACCGTTCGCAGGTACAAAAAAGGCTTCCGCGGAAGCCTTTTTTTATGGGATTCAACACGCTGGGCATACGCCTTGAGGCGTTGTTTAAGTCCGTTCATGCCCCAAATTCCGTGTAGGCTATCTGCATGAACCAAGTTCTTGACGATAGTCTGGTGCCCCATGGGCCACCCAATGACCATGCATACACGTCCCAGTTGGCGCTACGCCGGGTCGCGATAGACACCTACCGCGATCTTGCCCTAGATCAAATCGCACACAATAGCACCCATGAACCCCATTGAAAAACGCAGCAAAAAACGCACCGAACAACTGACCGAGCGCCGTCTGGCCGACGCCTGGGCCGAACTTCAAAACCACGCCGCCCAGGGCAACGCGTTGGAGTCGGATGCCTACCGCCTGGCCTTCGCCGACCCCGAGTTTTTACTGCGGCGCGAGACACGCGGCATTCGCTTCCAGCTGGAAATGCTCAAACCCGATCTGGACCAGACCGAGCAAGGCATTGAGAACACCATCGTGGTTTTTGGCAGCGCACGATTTCCCTCACCGGAAGAGGCCCAGGCGGCCCTGGAACTGGCCCAACAGGGCACGGATGCCGATGCACTTGCCACGGCGCAACGGCACATGCGCAACGCCCACTACTACGATCAGGCGCGCCTGTTTGCGCGGCTTGTGGCCGAATTCAGCGCCCACCGGCGCCCGGAAGAACGCCTTTTCATTACCACCGGAGGCGGCCCCGGCATCATGGAAGCCGCCAACCGCGGTGCGCACGAGATGGGTGCCTTGAGCGTAGGACTGAACATTGCACTGCCCCATGAGCAAAGCGCCAACCCCTACGTTACGCCCAACCTGAGCTTCAAGTTCCACTACTTTGCGCTGCGCAAGATGCATTTCATGATGCGTGCCAAAGCCCTGGTAGCCTTTCCGGGCGGATTTGGGACACTGGACGAATTGTTTGAAGTCATCACCCTGGTGCAAACCCGCAAAGCCAAACCCGTGCCCATTGTGCTTTTTGGCACCGATTACTGGAAACGGCTGGTCAACATGGATGTTCTGATCGAAGAAGGCACAATCTCCCCCGAAGACTTGAAACTGTTTTCTTATGTGGACACACCGCAGGAAGCCTGGGAGGCTATCCGTGTGTTTTACGCGCTGTAGTCGGCGCACGCACCAGCCATGCGGGGCGCGCCCCCGCAGCGACCACCACGCCAACGAACCAAAATAAGGCAGACACCCCGACCACCGTACCCACACTGCCGAACAGCATGGGCATCACCACGCTGGAAGCATTGATGGCCATCAACCGAAAGCCCAAAGCCTCGCCGTGGCGTTCGGGTGGAGTGATCTGGTGCAAGGTGCTCATGATCATGGGCTGCACAGAGCCCAGCGTGATCCCCAGCAGCACCGAACACACGCCCATGGTCAACGGCGTGTGCATGAACGGATAGACCGCAAACACCAAGGCGGTGAGCACCATGGCCAAGGACAACACCACATGCTCGCGCAACCGAGACGCAAACGCCGGGATCAACAAACGAACCACGGCCGCGGCAATGGCAAAGGAGCCCAGAATGGAGCCAATCACCGACGCACCCAAACCGCGCTCATGCCCCAAAACAGGCACGACAAAGGAGTGCACATCCCAGCACGAGGACAAAAACCAGTTCACCAGCATGAGGCGGCGCATCATGGGCTCGCGCAACAAATGCCACGCCTTGGTGGGTCCAACGCCACTTGGGGCTGCCACCGGAGGCAACTCCTTGACCGAACGCACCAGCAGCCAGGTTGCCAAAGGCAACACAGCCATCAGGAAAAAAGCCGCGCGGTAACCGGTGGCGTCACCCGCTACGCTGCCGGCATGGTCAATCAACAGCCCGGCAGCAAAGGGGCCCACGAAATTGGAAGCCGCCGGCCCAATGGCCAGCCAGCTAAAAACCCGCTTGAGTTCGGTCGAGCTTCCCGCCGCACGCCCCACATGGCGTTGCAAGGAAATGGAGGCTGCTCCGGTGGCCCCTCCCGTCATCAGGGCGCTGAAGCACAACACCGGAAACACCGGGAAGGCCACGGCCAGGGCGGCTCCCACAACGGCCGCCACCACGGCCAACCGAACAGGGCGTCTGAGCCCGTGTCGGTCGGCAAACCGCCCTGCGGGCAGGGCCAAAAAAACCTGGGTGAGCGAAAACAAGGCGAGTAGCACCCCCACCGCCAAGGGGCTGTACCCCTGGTGCAGGGCCAGCAAGGGCGCCGCCAAACGCGTACCTGCCATGCAGGAGTGCAGGCAAACGTGGCCGGCGATCAAGCGGGTCAGTACCCGTTTCACGCGCGGTCTGCCTCCAGGTCGGTATCAAAATCCTTGTCCGTGGGGATCAATGCCTGCACTTGTCCATCCGGCAGGGCCTCGATTTTTTTCAAAGCCCGGCCCATGGCGCGGCTGCGGGTTTCGGCGCTGTCCAAGGTTTTCAGCACGGTTTCGGTTTGCGATTTGACCTTGGCCAGCACATCGCCAAACTTGCCGAACTCGGTCTTCACCGCGCCCAGCACTTGCCAGACCTCACTGGAGCGCCGCTCCAGTGCCAGTGTTCGAAAGCCCATTTGCAGCGAACTGAGCATGGCCAGCAGCGTGGTGGGCCCTGCCAGGGTGATGCGGTGCTCGCGCTGCAAGGCTTCCATCAGGCCGGGGCGGCGCAGCACCTCGGCATACAGCCCTTCGGTGGGCAAAAACAGAATGGCAAAGTCCGTGGTGTGGGGCGGCTCCACGTATTTGTCGGTGATGGACTTGGCTTCCAGGCGAATGCGCACTTCTAACGCCTTGCCCGCAGCCTCTGCCCCTACGGCATCGGCCCGGCCCTGCGCGTCCAGCAAACGTTCGTAATCGTCATTGGGAAACTTGGCGTCAATCGGCAGCCACAGCGGTTTGCCGTGTTCGGATTTTCCGGGCAGCTTGACCGCAAAATCGACCACGTTTTTACTGCCGGGCCGCGTGGCCACCTGCATCGCATACTGGTCGGGAACCAGCACCTGCTCCAGCAGCGAAGCCAGCTGCGCTTCACCAAAGATGCCGCGGGTCTTCACGTTGGTCAGCAAGTGCTTGAGGTCACCCACGCCCTGGGCCAGGGTCTGCATTTCGCCCAGGCCTTTGTGCACCTGTTCCAAACGGTCGGCCACCTGTTTGAAGCTTTCACCCAAACGGGTTTGCAAGGTGGACTGCAATTTTTCATCCACCGTGGCGCGCATTTCGTCCAGCTTGGTGGCATTGGTGGCTTGTAATTGGGCGAGTTGTTTTTCCAGCGTTTCCCGCACTTCCGCCATGCGCCGCGCATTGGATTCGCTCAAACCGGAGAGTTGGGAGTGAAGGGTGTCGGACAGCGTCTTTTGCAAAAGAGAGAGCTGCTGGCCAAAGGCGTCCATCTGGGTATTTTGGGTGCGTGTGGCTTGCGCCCCCTGCTGCACCAAAGACTGCTGAAAAGTGGCCAGGGTTTGCGTCTGCTCCTGGCGCCCGCTGCGTGAAGACTCGTTGATCTCGCGGCGCAGTTCACGCTCCAGCCGTTCCAGGCGTTCTGCATGGCTTCGCGCCCCTGCCTGGAAGGCCGCCACCAGTGCCGCACCACTTTTTTCCGCTGCTTGCGCAGCGGCTGGATCTGAGCGGCGCAACAGCAAGCACGCCAGCCCCGCCACATTGACAACACACAGGGCCAAGACCAACCACACAACCATATTATTCAAACCAGAGTCCCAAAGACCCTATTGTTGTGCAAAAAGCCACCGGCCCTGATTTAAGAACGAAATATGCCGCAAGCCCCCGCCAAACCTGCGCAAACAGCTACTTAATTGATAGCAACAGCTTTGGGGAAATTCGCCATCATTTGCGACAGGGCGTGAAGGCGCAAGGGTTTGGTCAGGGCGCCCAGTATTTTGATACCGTCCGCCCGTGCCACATCTTGCACAATGTTCAGCATTTCAGCATGTGCGCCACTCACCAGGATGACCGCACCGGCATAGCGCCGCTTGGCCAGCTGCTCAAGAAACTCAATACCGTCCATGTCGGGCATGTACACATCGCAAATCAGATAGTCCGGCGGGCCCTGCAATTGACCCAGGATCTGCAATCCCTCACGTCCGCCACCCGCCACCTGCACGTCATGGACGCCAAGCTGCCCCAGCATCTCCGTCAAAATTTCTTGGCTGAACTCATCGTCGTCCACCACCACTACGGAATGCGATACACCCTGTAGTAGCCCGTCTGCTGGCACTGTGTTGTGCATGAAGTCCCCCTGAATTGCTTTGCCCCCATCCGAATGGGTGGCCGATTGTTCCACGCCAACCCGATGGCGCCTATCCCCCAAACGGGTGAGTTTAGGCACTACTCACTCCAAAACATTGTCCAATCCCAAGTGCGCCTTGATTTGGGTGTCCACTTCGGAAAAAGCCACCCTTAAGCGCGCAACCATGGCACCACAGGCCTGCTCGTCGCCCGCGCGGCCCGCTTTTTCCAGGTCCGAGCACAGAGCCCCCAGCCACAGCGCGCCCACGGTCAGGGAGCCTGATTTCAGTTTATGCGCCAATTCGGCAAGCGCAGCCGTTTCCCGGGCCGACAGAGACGCTTCAATGGCGCCTAGCTGCCGGGCCGCATTGGTCAGGTATTTGAGCAACAGACGGCGCTGTGTGGCGGGCTGGTCGCCCACCATTTCGGAAATCGCCGTCGCATCCCACACCGGCAAGGTCTCGGGAGTTGCGGCCTGCGCAGCATCACAAGCAACGCCCACCCAGGCTTGGGCGCTTACCTGCTCCAATGGCGGCAACCACCTTGCCAGCAATTTCGCCAGTTCTGTCAGCCGCAGAGGTTTGGACAGGTAGTCGTCCATACCGCCATCCCGGCAGCGCTGCGCTTCGCCTTGCATGGCGCTGGCGGTGACCGCAATGATCGGAAGGTGCGCACCCTGGATTTCTTCGCGCCGAATGGCTTTGGTCAGCTCAAAACCATCCATATGGGGCATGTGGCAATCGGTCAGCAGGAGGGCAAAGCGACCACTGCGCCACAGTTCCAGCGCCATCACGCCATCGTGGGCGACTTCGGCAGCGTAGCCCAACATGCCCAGTTGCTCCAGCATCACCTCCCTGTTGGTTTCATTGTCTTCCGCCAGCAAAATCAGACGCTCTACTTCTCCGACCGGTGCCACGTAAGGGGTAGCCGCAACCGGTGGGAGCCGCAACGTGACGGGTTCGTCCAATTGGCGGGAGGCGGGCATCTCACCGGGGGGGGCGGCACGCGCCGGCAACTCAACCGTAAATTCCGACCCTTGCCCTGGCACGCTGCGCGCGTGGATGGTACCGCCCATCAGCACCACCAGCCGCTGACTGATGCTCAAACCCAGACCCGTTCCACCAAAGCGGCGTGCGGTGCTTTCGTCCCCCTGGGTGAATGGGCTGAACAGCTTGGAAATCACCTCTTCTTCCATGCCCACACCGTTGTCAACCACACGCAGCTTGACTGCAGGCTGGCCATTCGCAAGCACACTGGGCTCTATGTACAACACCACACGGCCACGACGGCTGCCGCCCGAAGAGGTGAATTTCACCGCATTGCCAATCAGGTTGAGCAACACTTGGCGCAACCGCAGGGGGTCCGAATAAATCCAGCTCGGAAGTTCGGGGGACACTTCCACCACCAGGTCAATCGACTTGGCATGTGCCGTCGTCAGCATCAATTGCACCACACCACGCGCCACGTCGCTCAACTGGGTGGGGAGGCTTTCTACCGCCAGCTTGCCCGCCTCCACTTTGGAATAATCCAGTATGTCGTTGAGAATTTGCAACAAAGCCAGTGACGAATCCTGAATGGTGTTAATCATCCGTTGCTGAGCCTCATCGAGCGGTGTTTGCTTGAGCACATCCACCATGCCAATGACGCCGTTCATGGGCGTGCGGATTTCATGGCTCATATTGGCCAAAAACTCCGACTTGGCGATGCTGGCGGCGTTGGCCGCTTCTTGCGCCGCACGGCGTTCGGTGATGTCGGTGCACACCGCCACGTACTCGCGCGGCGTGCCGTCCTCGTTCATCAGCGCTGCAATGGTGGATGCCAACCAGAACAAATGGCCGTCCTTGGCCCGGTTGCACACCTCCCCACGCCATATCTCCCCGCGGGTAATGGCCTCAAACATTCCTTTAAAGAACGCGGCGGGGTGGTAACCAGAGTCCAACAAGCGGGGGTTTTTGCCGATAAATTCAGCCGCCGTGTAGCCACTGACCTCCACGAATTTATCGTTGCCATACAGGATAGACCCGCTCAGGTCCGTCGTCATGACGATGGCATGCTGGTCAATCACATATTTTTGCCGTTTCAATTCGGCCAGTGCCATGCTCACCTGCGCGGTACTCTGCTCCCGCTCTTCCAGGAGCAATTTTTGGGTCACATTGATGCGGCGGTTGACATCCAGCAAGTTTCTCTTGAACAAGATGGCCATACGGTAGGCCACGATGAAACCAGCCGTCAGCACCACCCATTGCGCAGAGGGAACCGTGGGCGATGCACTTACAAAACGGCCGCTGATCTGGGCCCAGGTAATCCATCCGCTGGCCGCCACCGAGGCCACCAACAACACAGTCCCGGCGGTTTCACCCAGCACCAGCACGCAATAAATCAGCGGAATGCCCGCCAGGGATGCCTGTGCAATACTGATCGATCCAAATCGGAGCATCGACAAAAAGATGCCTGCAAACAGGAGAAAAAGCACTGCCATGGAGGTGCTGCGCACCCAGCCGCGAATCAAAAACACCTGCAAGGCGGCCATACACCCGAGCGCAACGCCCGTGGTGATCAGGTTTTCAAGATCAGAAAACAGGCCAAAACCCGCCGCAATCGCCAGCGCCACGCCACATGCCAAAAATATGCTGGCGTTAAACCCCCGGGCAACCGCCAGCACACCGTCCCGGTCGGAATCGGTAATTGCACCAGACTGGTCTGGAATCAATGGGAAAAATGTTTTCCAGCTTCGCATTGCAGCTCCTGCATCGGGCGGCCGTCAAACCAGGCCCTCCACCGACAAATGCCCTCGAACTCAGTCTTGACTGACCGACAGTGGGTTCAACGCGGTCAGCGCCTGACCATGAATCAGATAGCCAATCAGATTATCGGCTGCCAAATGGGCCATTGCCAACCGTGTTCCCAAGGTAGCACTGGCAATATGGGGGGTAAGCACCACATTAGGCACCGTCATCAAATCGGGATGCACGTGGGGTTCCCCTTCAAACACATCCAACCCTGCGGCGGCAATCGTTTTGTTGCGCAGGGCTGCGGCCAATGCAGCGTCATCCACGATGCCACCGCGTGCAATGTTGATCAGGGTGGCCGTTGGCTTCATCTGCGCCAGCTCGGCGGCGCTGATCGTATGGTGGGTCTGTGCGGAATACGGCAGGACCAGCACCAAGTGGTCCGCCGTTTGCAGCAACTCGTCTTTGCCCACAAAAGCGGCCTTGCAATCCGCCTCGGTGGCGGCGTCCAGCCGGGAGCGATTGTGGTAAATCACCTTCATGCCAAAGCCCAGTGCACCGCGCCTTGCAATGCCCTGCCCGATGCGCCCCATGCCCAAAATAGCCAGCGTGGAGCCATGAATCTCCGAACCGGCAAACATGTCGTAGCTCCAACGCGTCCAGTGGCCGCCCCGCAAAAAATGCTCTGCTTCGGCGATACGCCGCGCCGTGGCCATGAGCAGCGCAAAACCAAAATCCGCCGTGGTTTCGGTCAACACATCGGGCGCATTGGTTCCCAGCACACCGGCCGCGGTCATGGCAGCCAGGTCAAAATTGTTGTAGCCCACCGTCATGTTGGCGCAGATCTTCAACGACGGGCACGCCGCCAGCACGGCGGCGTCGATACGCTCGGCCCCCATGGTGAACACGCCTTGCTTGCCCTGGAGTTTGGCCTGCAGTTGTTCCGGGGTCCACAGCGCATCCGCCTGGTTGGATTCCACATCAAAATGCTGCGCCAGCTTGGCGAGCACCTCCGGGAAGATGGCCCTAACCACCAGAATGGCGGGTTTGGTGGAAATGGCCATCACTCGCCCTTCACTTCGACCCAATGGGTGAACTCCTCCACGGGCACCCGCGGGGTATGGAAGGTATTGACCAGGTCAGCTTCGTCGGCATAGCCCAGGGCCATGCCACACACCAGCATTTCGTTGGCCCCGGCGCCAATGTGCGGCAGGATGATGTTGGCAAAACCATTCCAGGCCGCCTGCGGGCAGGTGTGCAAACCGTGCCCGCGCGCGGCCACCATGATGTTTTGCAAAAACATGCCGTAGTCCAGCAAGGAGCCGCGCCCCATAACCCGGTCCAGCGTGAACATCAGACCCACCGGCGCGTCGAAAAAACGGTAATTGCGCTGGTGCTGGGCATGCATCTTGTCTTTGTCGCCCTTGCCAATGCCCAGCAAACCATACAGGCCCCAGCCGTTTTCACGGCGGCGGTCGATGTAGGGGCTGACCCATTTTTCGGGGTAGTAGTCGTATTCCTCGCGGTATTCGGCAGCCAGCACGGGATTGGCACGAATGGCGTCGTGGGCCGCGCAGACCTTGTCGCACAAAGTGTCGCGGCTCGTGCCCTGCAACACATACACCTTCCAGGGCTGGGTGTTGGTCCCGGAAGGCGCGCGGCTGGCCACTTGCAGCAGGTCGGCAATCGTTTGCCGGGGCACAGGCTGTGGGGTGAAGGCGCGGGCCGACATGCGCGAGGTGATGGCGGCATCCACCGGGGTGTGGCTCATACAAGGGTCTCCAGAACAGTTTTCAGATTCAGCGGCAAAGGCGTGGGGCGACGGGTCTCTTTGTCCACATACACATGCACAAAGTGGCCCTTGGCTGCGGTCAGTGGTTCACCCTGGGCAAACAGACCCACTTCGTAACGCACGCTGCTGGTGCCCAATTTTGCTACCCGAATGCCAGCCTCCACAGTTTGTGGAAAGGTAAGCGACGAAAAATAATTGCACTGGGTTTCAATCACCAGCCCGATCGTTGCGCCGTGGTGGATATCGAGTGCACCCTGCTCTATCAAATAGGCGTTGACCGCCGTATCGAACCAACTGTAATAGACCACGTTGTTCACATGCCCGTAGGCATCGTTGTCCATCCAGCGGGTGCTGATGGTGCGAAACACCCGGTAGGCGCTACGTGGTTCGGGTTGCGGTTTGTCAGCTTGGATTGGACTCATAGCACCTATTCTGCCAGCCCAACTGGGGCGCATAGCGGCGAACGCAGATTCAAATTGCGCATAATTCCATACTGCACCCAGGCAAAAAATCAAATGGCACCAGCCTTGGGCAATCAACCACAGGGAGTTTTATGGGCAAGCTTGCAAGGCGTTTTTCTTGGTGGACCTTTTTACTGCTCACCTTTCTCACCACGGCACAAGCCCAGTCGCTCAACACGGCAGCGGCGCATCTCAAAATCACCCTGGTCGAGGTGCTGTGGCGTGTCAATGCCGACGCAACACACGTCTATGAGCAAACGGTGGAGCGAGAGGCGCTCTCAGAGCAAGGCGCCCAAAGTACGACCAAGTTTGCACAGATGTACAACAAGGCTTTGCAGCGTCTGGAGGTGGTCGAGGCCTACACACTCAAGGCCGATGGACGAAGAATAGCGGTCGAAAAAGAAGGTATTCAGACCCAAAGAGGCGTTGCCTCAGGCGATGTCGGTGCGAGCTGGCCGGATGCAGAAATCGTCCAGATCACCTTCCCCAACGTGCAAAAAGGCGATAGCACGAGGTGGAAAATCCGGCTCACCACCCACACGCCCGTTTTACCCGGATGGGCCAGCCTGCGGGAATACCTCACTCCCTCTTTGGACGTGGACAAGTTCAGCGCCAGGATCGAAGCCCCGCAAAGCCTGGACTTGCAGGTGTTTGCCAGCGGAATGCACATGCGTACGTCGCAGTCAGGTCTGGACCAGGTGTGGCAAATCGACGCCAGCAACATCGCAAAATTGATTGACAACAACGCCGCCAATGCCAGCACCAGTTACCCACGGCTGCTTGCATCGACCTTCAAAAACCACACCGAACTGGTGCAAGCCTACGCCAGTCAGGCCAACGCGAAGGCCATTGTGAGCGCCGAGGTGCGGGCATTGGCCGAAAAAATCACCACAGGAAAAACCTCGCCCCTGGACAAGGCCAGCGCCATCCACGACTGGGTGCGCAAAAATATCCGTTACGTGGCGGTGTACCTGGGTGCGGGGGGCTGGACACCCCACGACGTGGACTGGATCTTGGCCCAACGCTACGGTGACTGCAAAGACCATGCCTTGCTTCTACAAACACTGTTAAAGGCCGTGGACATTGAAGCCGTTGCGGCCCTCATCAATACCTACGATGAATATGCGCTACCCGAACTGCCTGTGGGCTTTAACCACAGCATGGTTTACATCCCCAGCCTGAACCTCTTTGCCGACCCGACAGACAGCCGCTTCCCGCTTGGAGCGCTGCCCTGGGATGACTCGGACAAACCCGTTGCGGTGGCACTGGCCGACGCAGCGCAAATGATGCGCACACCAGCGATCAGCGCCCAAAGCAACCGGATGACGATCAAAACCAAGCTCGGCATCTCCAGCGCCGGTAAGGCCGCAGGCTGGATCGAACTGGACACGCAAGGCCTTGCAGCTACCACGCTGCAAGACCACCTTTCCCAGATTCCCAGCGGCATGGGGGGGCTTGCGGTGCAAAAAATTCTGGAGAGCAACGGCCTGCGTGGCCGGGGCTTCACCCGCTTCGCCCCCGTGCAGCGGGAGCACCAGCTGCAGGCGCTGAAAATCACCGACCTGGAAATCGACAACCTGCTAAACGACCCTCATGGCGGCTCGGTCAACCCCCATCCGGCCTTGAACTTGCCCATGTACATCGGCAAGCAAATGGGAAACTACTCGGCTGCCAAGCGCGATTACGCCTATGCCTGCTGGCCCATTTACGTGCGCGAAGAGTTTGAACTGCGATTTGACCCTGCCTTCCAGTTGCTGCGGCTGCCCACCAACCTGAAAGAAACGCACCCGGACGGCATCACTTTTGAGGCACAGTACCGCCGTGAAGGCAACACCATCCAAGGCTGGCGCGAACTCACCGTTTCGCATACGCACCATGTTTGCAGCGCGCAGGACTATGCGGCCCGCAAACCCGTCATGAACCGCATTGCGCAGCATTTGCGCAGCAGCGTTTTGTACCAGCAATGAGTTCACCGTTCACGCCCATCCCAGCGCGTATTCCATCCATAGGAGTTTCACCATGCCCCAAAGCATCCTGCACCAGGTCAGTGTCCTCGGATCAGTCGCCACTTCCACGCTGACCGCCTGGCGCGGCACCAGCGTGGTCAAGGCTGCGAGCCAACCGCCGCTGCGGCTCAAACTCTACGATATGGAGGGCAGCCCCTACTGCCGCAGCGTGCGCGAAGCGCTGACGGCGCTGGGTCTGGACGCCGAGATTTACCCTTGCCCCCAGGGCGGAAAACGCTTTCGCCCCGAGGCCAAACGCCTGGGCGGCAAGCGGCAATTTCCCTTGTTGATGGACCCCAACACCCGCACCACGATGTACGAATCGGCAGACATCATTGACTACCTCTTTCGCACCTATGGCGGCCAGCCCACACCGCGCGCCTACCGTCCGGGCGCTTTGCGCCCCTTGTTGGGCGGCATGGGGTCTGCGGTGCGGGGTTTGCGCGGCATCAAAGGGCGCCCGGCCAAGCACCCCAAGCAGCTACTCGAACTGTGGAGCTTCGAGTCCAGCCCTTACTCGCGCCTGGTGCGCGAGAGACTGACCGAGCTGGAATTGCCCTATGTGCTGCACAACATTGGCAAAGAACAATTTGCCGATATGGGCCCTGCCGTCATGCGTGTCAAGCCTGGCCCCTACAAACCGCGCCCTGGGGGTCGGCGCGAAAAGCTGCTGGCGCAGCTGGGCCGCATTCAGGTTCCTTATCTGGAAGACCCCAATACCAACACCAAAATGTACGAATCCAGCCAGATCATTGACTATTTGGAGCAACAGTACGCCGCCTGATTGCGCCGTTTAGGTCTTCACTTCCTGGTCCGCAGCCCCACCCCCAAAGCCGCCACCACGCTCAAAAGCAGCACCAGTGCGGCGCCCAACAAGGTGGCACCGTACCAGCCCCGGTCCATGAACACGCCAAAGACCAGAGGCGAAATGGCAAAACCGGTATCCAGCCCCGAGTACACCAAACCGTACACCCGCCCGGTCGCCCCCTTGGGGGTAGCCTTCTTGATCATCATGTCACGCGAAGGGCCGCCAATGCCCACCGCAAAACCTGTTGCGGCCAGTACAGCCATGGTGGCCGAAGCGCCCAACCAACCGGTGCCGCACAAGGCCAGCAACACCGCCCCTGCGGTCATGGCCAGTGCCACCACCCGGTCACTGTTGGCGGCGCGGGCCGCGATAAATCCGCCTACAAACATGCCCAATGCGCCGCACAGCATGTAGGCGGTGAGCGTCAGGGTCGCAGCTTCAAAACCCACGCCATGCATGGCTTTGAGAATGGACACGGAAAAACTCTGCACCACCGCCAGCGTCATGGTGGACAACAAAAAGAAACCAAAGCACCACCACACCACCGGCAGTTTCATGAAAGCCATGTCGTGCTCGGTATGCACTTGCGGGTCACGCTGCGCCACCTGGGTGCTCAAATGCTCCCGATTCCACAGCAACAGCAGCAAAACAGCCAGGTACAACAGCGCAGCGGCCACATAGGCATTGCGCCAGCCCAAGGCACTGCCCAGGCCTGCAAAAAACACCGGCGCGGCGGCCCAGCCCAGGTTGCCGGTTAAACCGTGCGCACTGAAAGCATGGCCCAGACGCGGCGCGGACACCCGCTGGTTCAAAATGGTGAAATCCACTGGATGAAAAGTGGCATTGCCCAGACCCGCCAGGGCAGCCACATACAGCAGACCGGTATAGCCCGTCACCAGGGACGCGGCAACACAAGCCGCCGCAAAAATGCCCAGTGCAGCAAACAGCAGCGGCCGCGCGCCCAGGCGGTCCACCACAAAACCGGCACAGGCCTGCCCGATCCCGGAGACCACAAAAAACACACTCATGAGCAGCCCCAGCTGGGAGTAGTTCAAACCGAACTCGGCCATGAAAACGGGAAACAGCAGCGGCAACAGCAAGTGCCCAAAGTGCGAACTGGCATGGGCCAGCCCCACCAGACCGATGACGACAGCGTCCTGTTGCAGGGGAACCGGGACAGGCGGATGGAACGTGGTGGTGTGCATGGAGGAATGGTACGGTCGCCAGACAAAGCAGAAACGCGACAGTTAGACAATAATTGTCGAATTTCAGCCAACACGCCGAAAGCAAGGATGAAGCGAAAGATCACCCTCACACCTGTGCGCTTTGACGATGCGGCCTCCCGTGCCCCCACGGTCGTACGGCCGGTGTGCAGCCGCGCCCGCGCGCTGGCGATGGACACCCACGTTGCCCCCCACCAACATGTATGGACACAACTCACGTACTGCGCCAGCGGCCTGATGCAAGTAACCGTGGCGCACCACGGCCTGCAAACCACCTTCATCGTGCCGCCATCACGCGCGGTGTGGATTCCACCCGGAGTGCAGCACACCGTCACGGTGCTGGAGGCAGCAGAGTTGCGCACGGTGGACCTGCATGCCAGCGCTTCCCCCGAAGGCTGGAACGCGTGCCGGGTTCTGGTCGTCTCCAAACTGTTGCGGGAGTTGATCCACGCCCTGGAAGGCTCCCAGCCCGGCCCTCGCGACAATGCACTGATGGCACTGACCCTGGACGAAATCACCCATGCCGCAACCCAGGCACTGGGCGTTCCCATGCCGCAAGACAAACGCTTGCGCGCCCTGTGCGAAGCGGTGGTCCGGGCACCAGGCGAACGCGCCACGCTGGCCGAATGGGCTATTGACGTAGGCGCCAGCGAGCGCACCGTGGCACGCCTGTTTCGCACCGAACTGGCCACCAGCTTCCAGCAATGGCGCCAGCAAGCCATTCTGGCCCATGCCCTGCCCATGCTGGCCCGTGGCGCACCGGTCAGCCAGGTGGCCCTGGCCAGCGGTTACACCAGTGACAGCGCTTTCTCGGCCATGTTCAAGTCCGCCATGGGCCAGCCACCACGCAGTTTTCAGTATAAAAACGGGCTGTAGCCCGCGCAGAATGTGCGCAAGCAGCTATAAATAAAATAGCAAAAACATCCTGCCGAAAAAATCAGCCTGAACCTTATTGACCCACCAAGCGATCTCGCCCATCCTGTTTGGCCTGGTACATGCGCTGGTCTGCCAAGTCAACCAACGCTTTCCAGTGGGGCGTGGCTTCGGCGCTACGCTGCGCAACGCCAATGCTGGCAGTCAGCGCCGTGCCGTCGGGACGCTTGCCAAAACCAACGGCACGCATACGCAGCAGCGCAGCCTGCGCCTGGGCTATGTCGGTGTTGGGCATGATCAGCAAGAACTCTTCCCCACCCCAGCGTGCCAGCATGTCGCCCTGGCGCAAATTGCTGCTGACGATACTTGCCATGTCAACCAAAACCTTGTCGCCCGCTTCGTGGCCGAATTGGTCGTTGATGCTTTTGAAATGGTCCAGATCGATGAAGGCAATCGACAAAGACGCATCGCTGCGGCTGGCGATGGTGAACTGCAGCTCCAGCACCTCTACGCCACTGCGTCGCGAAAAAACCCCGGTCAAAGGGTCACGAATGGCCTGGCGCACCAGTGCAATCATGAACGCCAGCAGGCTCATGCCCGCCAGCATGGACACGCCAGTGATTAACACCAGCAGCCAGAACGCCCCCGCGAACGACGGCCAGTCCAGCGCGGGCCAACGCATGGCCCCCCCCACACCCTGCGCAAACAGAATGGGACTGGCGATCACCAGGCTTTCGACCAGCGTCAACGGAAAAATCGAAAGTCCGGCCAGCAGCACAAACGGCAGGTAGGCATACCCTGCGCCGATCGCGGCGGGCAGCCCGGTCAACTGGTAGTTGCCCAGCAAGGAGAACGACACAACGTAGAAAACCGTGGGTATGGCAAACAGCAAAGCCATCGCGCGATAGGCATCGAACAGTTCTCCGCTGGGGCGGTAGTGCAGCACCAGGGTGGCAAAAGCCGCGCCCGCCATGAGCCGCAGCAGGGCCAGGTTGATCCACAGCGGAAAGGGGAAAACGACCAGATCCACCACACTCCACAGCGGCGTGAGCACCGCAAACAGGAATGCGAACAGCCGTACCCGGTTGACGATCATGGTCGCGCGGCGCCGGGCCAGCAGCGACATATGCAAGTGGGGTGACACCAGCAAACCAAGTTCAGTCCGCCTCAACTCACCCGACAACAGGGCGGAAAGCCGCTGCCAAATGGCGTCTGGGATTCTGGGGAGGCTCATGGACAAGAACGTATGCCGGATGATTGCGCGTGGTGTGCCAAGAATAGCATTGCCCACACCGAAATTCCTACAGGGCACGCATCCATGATGCGTCTGACCTGCCCTTCGGCCTTGAGTTTGTCGAATGCAAGCTTGGTGCGTTGTACCAGCGCAACGGGCGTCGATCAGCTGCACGCCATGTACACGCCGTGCATGGACCCAAGTATCCGATTCCCGACGGCGCAGGTCAATCGTTGTATGCGCGAATAAGCGGTATGGGCAAGGTCACTGGCCGGGATGCTGCGCCGCAAGCAATTGCGCTTTGAGTGCTGCATTTTCGGCCGTGAGTTCAGAAATGGTTTGTTTGAGTCGCGCGATCACACCTTCGGGCGATTCCGGTTCGGTGCGGGCCACCGCCTTGGCCTCGCGCACTTGGCGCGCAGCCTGCTGCAACTCTTTCTTGCCTCCCGCCACGGCCGCTACCTGGACTTCCACGGGAAGCGAAGCCACAGTGGCTGCTGCATTGATGGAAATGGTGCCGGACTTGACTGCCGCCACCAGTTCAGGGGCCGCCGATTTCTGGATTTTTTCAATCTTCCCAATGGCCGCGCTGCTGATACGGGCCGCCTTGGCAACCGCTTCACGCGTAAAAACCGGCTCGGACGCGGTAGGCACTGGCGCAGGTTCCGACGACGCTGCACCGGACATGTCCACGCTGGGGCCTGCACTTGGCGCCTCGCTGGGCAATGGCCGCACGCGCGAAGCCAAAAGGTCCTTTTTTCGCAATGCCAACACACCGCGCTGAAAGTCCGACACGCTGCGCCGTCCCAGGTGCTGGTCGATCATCCACAGGTGGACATCATCCAGGGTTTTGAACTGCGTGTTTTGTATCGTATTGAAAGGGATGCCATGTTTGCTGCAAATGCCATAGCGGTTATGACCATCCACCAGCACGTCACCCCACAGCACCAGCGAGTCGCGGCAGCCCTCCGCCAGCAGGCTGCGCTCCAGCGCGTCGTGTTCGTCGGGTGTCAGGGGATCGATGTAGGCAAGCAGGTCTTCGTTGACGGTAATGTTCATGGCAAGGCGGGTGGTGAGGTGGAAGCGGGGGGCCATTCTAAGAGCCCTGCGTGCATCGCAGCAGTTCCAAACCATCCGCTCGCGCAGGTTCAGGAGCGTTCTAACAGCCATTTAAACGAAAATAGTGCAATTGCATCAGTCAATTCACTTTCAGGACCCTGGCAAAATGAACGATGAAGCGCAGATCGGGCGCACCCTCCTGGCCATTTACGCGGCCATGGAAAACGTGGAATTTCCCGATTTTCAGGAAACTGTCTTTGAACAACTCAAGGATCTGATGTCCTTCAACGCAGGCATCTGGGGTATGGGCACCATGGTCCAGGGTTTGCCCCAGCCGCACCATATCCACCTGCATCGCCGACCACCCGACTTCATGGCCAGTTGGGAGAAGATCAAGTCGGAAGACATCCTGGTTGGCGCCGCGCTGCAAGGCAACGGGCGCCCGCTGCGCAGCACCTTGAGCGATGCCGTGTGGGACCAGTCTCCGGGCGTCCGCGCCCATTGCGCACAGCATGACATCGGCCATGTGCTGTGCGTGTTTTTGCTTGACGCGCAGTTGGGCCTGTACCACTTCATATCGGTCTACCAATCAGCACAGGAAACGGGCTTCAGCGAACGAGAACAGCGCATCATGGGCATTCTTGCGCCCCACCTGGCCCAGTCCATCAACGTCTCCCGCATGCGCCAGTTGCGTACTGCGGCCTCACCGGCAGGCCACGAGCGCTATGCCGTGATGGACGGACATGGACTGCTGTACCAGGCGGACGGCGGTTTTCTGGAGATGCTGCGCCGGGAATGGGCGCATTGGTGCGGCCCCGAGTTGCCAAGCGCCATTGCGTCGCTGCGGTCCAAACCCCACAAATGGGCGGGCGCCCATATCGTGGTCAAAGTGGCGCCTGTGAAGGACATGTTTTTGCTGAGCATTCGAGCCACGACGGCGGCCGATGGATTGACCCAGCGAGAGCAGCAGGTGGCCCAGCAGTTCACGCGAGGCAAGACCCACAAGGAAGTGGCGCAGACCCTGGGCATTTCACCCGCGACGGTGCGCAACCACCTCCAGACCATCTATACCAAACTGCAGATCAGCGACAAGGCACAACTTGCCGCCCAGATTCAGGGCTTGTAGCAATCCGCCTGCCCACCACCTGCGGCACCCGCTTGCGAGTGGGTTGCTCGCAGTAGCAGACACAACGGCAATACCCCGGGTGCCTCCCAAGCACGGGGCGACGAACGCCTGCACCCATCCACGCATAGTGCATTTGCACCATTACCAGTGAGCGCAATGCTCACTAAGATCGCGGCACTTTTCGACGGTCCCGCCCTTCCTCCAGTTGGTCGTCGCCCCCAAAAATAAAAGGACCGATCCATGAAAATGAAGCACGCTTCATCACGAAGCCTCGCGTGCCCGCGCATCACCACCGTTGTGGCGACAGCGATGTTGCAGGCATGCGTGGCTTATGCACAAAGCACGCCTACCTCGGAGGTATCGGCTGTGGCCCAGGCTGGCCCGGCCTTCCCCATCACCGCCTTTCGGTTTGAAGGCAACCAATTGGTTGACGAGCCGCCCCTTCAGCAAGCGGCGGCCTTCTCACTGGGCAATGCACGCCACCTCAGCGACTTGCTGGCCCTCAAAAAAGCCATCGCAGAGGTGTACGAAGCGCGCGGCTGGCGTATGGTGGCCATTGGCCTGCCAACACGCATTGAAGCCGACGGGCTTGTCGTGATCACCTTGCATGAGCAGCAGCTTGCGGGCGTGCAGGTTTCGGGGCACAAAACGTCCGGGCAAGCCGATATCCGTGCCGCACTGCCCAGCCTGCGGGAAAACCAGGCGCTCAATTTCAAGACGCTGGCGTCCGAGCTGGCCCTGGCCAATGACAACCCGGTGCGCCAACTCAGCGTCGATTTCAGCGCCGACGAACAGTCGGGCATTCTGGCCAAGGTGCAAGTGCAGGAAAGTGATCCTTTTCGCATGGGCCTCACGCTGGACAACACGGGCACCCCGGATTCCGGGCGCAGCCGCATGGGCGCCAGCCTTCAGCACCACAACCTGTGGGGGCGCGGCCACAGCCTGGTGGCGGGCCTGAGCACCTCCGACCTGGGACCGGATCGGCTGGTCCAGGCCCATGCCGCCTACCAGGCGCCACTGCCCAGCGCGGGCGGACAACTCAAACTCATCGCCAGCTACTCCAACGCCAATTCCGGCACCGTGGCCAACGTCTTCAACATCTCCGGCCAAGGCTACAGCTGGGGTGCGCATTACACCCATTTCCTGCACCGCGACGCCACCTCCCAGCAAACGCTGGACTTTGGCTATGACGAGAAAAGCAACCGCAACACGGTGGACTTCTTCGGCACCAACCTGGGCGTAGACGTTGACGCCCGCCCCTTAAGCCTGAGCTTGCAGGCCTCACGACGCGAGGCGCCGTTTGCATGGTCAAGCAGTGTGAGCTACCTGCACAACCTGGTCACCGGTCCACGCAATGACGATGCCACCTACAACGCTTCCCGCGCGGGCGCCAGTGCCGATTGGAGCGTGTGGCGAGTGGCGGGCGACGCCACGGTCACGCTGCCGGCCGACTGGCAATTGCAAGCCAGGATGGATGGCCAACACGCAGGCCGGGCGCTGATTTCGGGTGAACAATTCGGCCTGGGCGGAAACCAGGGGGTGCGCGGTTTTGACGAGCGTGCGGTTCCGGGTGACGATGGCCTACGCGTCAGCATGGAAATCTATACACCGCTCCTGCTCCAGCAAAGCAGCCGCTTTCTGGCCTTTGCGGATGTGGGTGCCATGCGCCGCGCCAACCCGCAGGCAGGCGAGCCCGCGCAAGCCACCATAGCCAGTGTCGGACTGGGCTGGCGCTGGCGGCTCGGCCAGCATCTGACAGCCCACCTCGACGCCGCCCATGTCACTAAAGGCGCATCCAGCACCGCCACCGGCGAAGACCGGCTGCACTTCCAACTTAGCGCCTCTTTCTGAAGGAACACCATGCGACAAGCATTCACACGGCATGCCATTGCCCTGGCCATTGGACTCGTCTGCCAACCGACCCTGAGCAACCCCACGGGGCCGACCGTTGCCAACGGCACCGTCAACATGACCGGCCTGGGCAGCGCCAAGCTGGAAATCACCAACACCCCCGGCGCCATCATCAACTGGGGGGCGTTCTCCATCGCCGCAGGCGAGCGCACCCACTTCACCCAGCAAAGCGCTGCCAGTGCGGTACTCAACCGGGTCAGCGGTGCGACGGCTTCGGAAATTCTGGGTTCCTTGTCTTCCAATGGCCGGGTTTTCCTCATTAATCCCAACGGCATCGTGTTTGGCAATGGGGCCAGCGTGGATGTGGCCGGTTTGATCGCCTCCACCCGCGACATCTCCAACACCAACTTCCTGAGCGGCAACTACCTCTTCGAAGGCAGCAACAACAACGCCGTGCTGGTGCGTAACGGCGCCGTCATCACCACCGCCGACCGCAGCAACGGCGGCCAGGTGTGGCTGATCGGCAAAAGTGTCGGCGTGGAGGCCGGCGGCGCCATCGAGACGCCGGGCGGCCAGACCATCCTGGTCGGCGGCCAGCGCGTGCAGGTAGGAGAAACAGCCCTTGGCGCGATGACCTTTGCCGTGGACACCATCGGCAGCGACACCGCCGACACCGGCACGGCCAGCGACCCCAACGCCATCCAGGTCTTCGGCGGCATCGTCGCCGAGCGCGGCGCAGTCGGCCTGTTCGCCGACACCATTGCCCAGAGCGGAACCATCTCGGCACAACAGGGCCAGGTGGTGATGCGCGCGGCGCAGGATATCCAGATCCAGGACAACGCGGCAATCGACGTCTCGGGCGGCAGCGGTAACGCCAACGGCGGCACTATTGACCTTGCGGCGCATCGGCAACTGGAGGTGCAGCGGCTGGCGGATGTGAATGCGGATGGCGGGGCGACGGGCGGGGATGGGGGCAGCATCACGCTGTCGGCAGCGGATTTGGTGGTTTCTCCCATTGCCAACGGGCTAGGGAACGTGCATGCGAGCCCCAAAGCCGACGGTGCGGCCTACGGCGTCGTGGATTTTGTTCCTCTCGACCAGCGCGCCATCGTCCCATCCGCATCGGGAACCATCGCCGCCAATCCCCCTACCGAGTGGAATGGAATCATAAACGTGATGACGCCGTCGGTTGCCACTTTGGCGGATGGTTCCTTCATCATCGCCTGGCGCGAGATTGATAACCGAAGCTGGTGGGGTGCCACTTGGGCGAGGATTTTCATTCAGCATATTGCGGCGGACGGCACGCTGATCGGAACCAAGGTTCAGGTTGACTTTAATACAACAGGCTACAGCGAGGACCCCACCCAGGTCATCGCATTAAAGAATGGCGGCTTTGCAGTCAAGTCCAACGTCGGGACCGGGCTCATGGTCAGAACCTACGACAGCCAGATGAATCTGGGCAATACCCTGAACTTCCCACAGGCACAAGGCGACGAGGGGATAGTAGCCCTTCCCAACGGAAATTTCGCAGTTTATTTCGCCTCGGCAGGAAACGGCAACGTCCTCATTCACGGTGCGGACGGAGCACAGGTCGGCACCTTTGCCATACCCGGCAATGCCTGGTCGGCCCCGCGCTTCCTTTCGCATCCGGCGGGCCTTCTCTATTCCCGCAGCGGTTCCAACGAATACTCGCTCTACGATGTCAGTGGAAACTTCTTGCTCTCCAAGACGCTTGACTACGGTTCTTCCTACGTCGGCTGGATTGCATACGGTTCGGCCAATTTGTCTCCCTTGGCTAATGGGGGCAGCCTGCTGACCTGGGTCGACAATGCAACGGGATCATTCGTGGCCCGCCAGTATGACGCTCAAGGCACGCCGATTGTTCAGGCCATGCCAGTTGCCACCAATTTTGCATCATCCTATGCCAACCCTTTTCAGGTGACCCCCCGGCTGGATGGAAGCTCACTGATTCACTGGTCAACGCCATGGGGCCAGAGCCCAACAGGTGAATGGGCACGAGGACAGACAATAACGCCACAGGGGGCGTTGATTCCAGATCTCGCATACGATTTTTCGGCCGATGGCGGCAACAGCGGAGTCGCGCATGCTGTACGCAGCGCCACTGCTGACGGCGGCACTATGGTGGCGGCAGCCATTGCAGGCCGGATCGATTGGCAGCTATTCGGCACCACGGCACCCAACGTAGCAGCAAGCTATACGGCGCAGGGCAATGCCGGGGCAGCCAATAACTTGGCAACTCGGCAAAATGCGGTCAATGGCACGGTTTCCGGCGGCCAACTCACCCTGGACGGAGGTGGGACACCCACACCCACACCCACACCCACACCCACACCAACTCCCACTCCGACTCCGACTCCCACTCCGACTCCGACTCCCACTCCCGGCACCCCCACGACTGGCAACACCCGTTCACCATCGGCGGCGGAGCTGCGTAAACAGGCCGACACTGTCGCGCAGCAGATCGCCCAGCTGCAGCTGCGCATCGGCAACCTGGATTCCAGCGCCCATGCCAATACCGCCCCCATTCAGGACTCGCAAACGCAACTCGCCGCCTTGGTCAATCAGTCCCGCACTTTGAAAGCATCAATCCAGTCTGCGCGCGACAACCCGCCGGTCTTCGATACGCGCAATCTGGCGGTGGTCGAGAAACGCGACGCCGCTGGCAATCTGCTTGCCGTCGAACTCCAGGGCAGCGGCATCCGCAGCGATACGGGACTGCGGCGTGTTGAGGAGTTGCGCAGCCTGCGGGAGGCAGACCAACGCACAGAACAATTGTTGGGCGATCTGGACGGTCTGGAAACTCGACTGGAGCAAGTCCAGGAACAGCAAAAGACCAAGGCGCTGGCCGCACAGCGCGAGCAGGCTGTTTTCAAAGCCCAGCTGGCAGCGCTGGATTTCCAGCCCCCCAAGAAGGGATCGGGGAAATACAGCATCCTCAGCGCGGAGGGCAAGGAAGTGGCACCCAAGAAGCCCTCCAGTACCAAGGCCGCAAACCAGGATTGGCTGAAATGGGCCATGGACTCCAGCGGAAAGGCGCTCAACGACATGGGCAAGTCCGTTTCCGGCACGGCTGCCTGGGTGGGTGGGCTGGTAGGCCAGACTTTGGGGGGCGCCAGCAACTTGTTTGGCGGCATGTTCAACGGCGCGGCCAGCTTCGTGCAGCGCGGCCAACAGATCAAAGTGCAATCCACCGGACAGGTGATTTTCAAGGGCACCATCACCGATGTCGGCGAGATCACCACTGCGCGCAGCGGCAAGTTTGGCGAAGCTGACCTGGCCTCGCTCATTGCCAAGGGCAATAAGGATTTGCAGCTCGGCACCCTCAGCCAGTTGCTGGCGGACGGCGGAGCCCAACTGGATTCTGTGTTGCTTCAGAAAGTCATCGCCGCCGGTGGCAGCAAGATGACGGTCGGGCAACTCCAGGAGTTGATGACAACCGGTGGCAAGGCATTCACGCCGGATCTCGCGGCACGGATGGTGTGGGGGTAGCGAAAGCCGGTGGCGGCAAACTTAATGGCCAGCAAATGGCCAATGTGATGGCTGGAGTGATCGCCTCTGGCGCCGCCAACATCATCGCTTCCGGCGGTGCAAACGTCATCGCTTCCGGTGGGGGTAATGTGATTGCTCCGGGCGGCGCCAACCTCATCGGCCAAGCTGGCAGCAACTTCACCACTGCGCACCTCGATGCAGCCATTGCCGGCATCATTGCATCCGGCGGCGCGAACCTCACCCCAGACCGGATCGGCAACGTGATTGCAGGGGTCATTGCCTCGGGAGGCGGCAACGTGATCGCTTCGGGAGGCGGCAACGTGATCGCTTCGGGAGGCGGCAACGTGATCGCTCCGGGCGGCGGCAACGTGATCGCTTCGGGAGGCGGCAACGTGATCGCTTCGGGCGGCGGCAACGTGATCGCTCCGGGGGGTGGCAACGTGATCGCTCCGGGGGGTGGCAACGTGATCGCTTCGGGAGGCGGCAATGTGATCGCTCCGGGAGGCGGCAACGTGATCGCTCCGGGGGGTGGTAACTAAAGCTTGGCCACCGCTAGCGCTTCACGCACCAACCAGTGCTTCGGCGCAGACGGGGATGCCCCCCTCATCGGGCATGTGCGCCTTCAGGTCTGGCATGCAGCCCGCTTTCGCGCAGGTTTTCGACCAGCGCGGCGGCAAAACCCGAAAGTTCGACCCCTTTGCGCACACAAATCTGCAGGTCGCGCTGAGCCCATGCCTCGTCCATTTCCACCACCACCGGCGGCTCACGCAATCCGGCGCCAGACACCGCGCTGCGTGGCACCAGCCCGATGCCCACACCGGCACCGACCATGCGACACACGGCTTCAAAGCTGCGCACCTGAATGCGCACGTCCAGGTGGCGCCCCAGCGCGGCGGCGGCGTTCATCGTGAAGGTGTGAATGGCCGACCCTGCATGCAGCATGACGAAGGCGTAGTCCAGCACTTCGGTAAAACTGACCCGTGTCCGCGCAGCCAGTGTGTGGCCACTGGGAACAATCAACACCAGGCGGTCCCGCCGGTAGGGCGTCAGCGTGATACCGGCACCGCTGTCGGCATCGGCCAAAACACCGATCTCGACTTCTCCGCTTGCCACGGCAAGCGCAATTTCCGTACTGGTGCGCTCCTCCAGGCTGACGCTGACCTGCGGATGCTGCTTCAGGAAATCCGCCAGATCGTCGGGCAAAAAAGAGTGTGTCGCGTGCGTGTTGGCCCACAGGCTGACGTGGCCGCGAATGCCAGCGGCATAGGGCGAAAGGTCGGCGTGCATCTGTTCGATGCGGGCAAATACCTGCCGCGCATTGCGCAACAGCGCCTCGCCGGCCCGCGTCAGCGCCAAACCACGGGCCTGCCGCTCAAACAGCGCAGCGCTCAAGGCTTCCTCCAGCTGGCGCAGACGGTGGCTGGCCGAGGACGGTGCCAGATGGACACGGGCCGCACCCCGCGTCAGGTTGCACTCTTCCGCGATGGCAATGAAGAGCCGCAGATCGATCAGGTCATAACTCACAGGTTTTCCACTTCCGTTCGTAGTAGACGAATGCATGCTTGCAACAATAGCAATTGTGCAGACTATTTTGTGGCGTCATTATTGGGATCTTCTGAATTGTCTCCATGGTAAACAAAGACAGCATTCGTATTCAACGCACAATTCTTCCACTTACCCCTATATGCCCTGGAAACACTGGTCCTCCGAACGCCTCGGGATAACACTCGCCATCCTCGCCGCGCTCGGCTTTTCGTTCAAGGCGATCTTCGTCAAACTGGCCTACGCCGTGCCGCAGGCGGTGCCGGTCGATGCCGTCACCCTGCTCGCCCTGCGCATGTGTTTTGCGCTGCCGGTATTTGCCTGGGTGGGTTTCCAGTCCAGCCGGGGCGCCGCGCCGCTGACCCGGCGCGACTGGCTGGGGCTCACGGCGCTGGGGCTGCTGGGCTACTACGGCGCCAGCATTCTCGACTTCATCGGTCTGCGCTATATCACCGCCGGTCTGGAACGCCTGATTCTGTTCACCTACCCGACGCTCACCATCCTGATTGGCGTGCTGTGCATGGGCAAAACGGCCTCGCGGCGCGAGATCGGCGCCCTGGCCCTGACCTACGCCGGCATCGGCCTGGCCTTTGCCCACGACCTGCACCTGGCAGCCGAAACCACCACCGTGCTGCTGGGGGTGGCCTTTGTGCTCGGTTCATCGGTGTCCTATGCCTTTTACCAGGCGGGCAGTGAGCCGGTGATCCGGCGGATCGGCGCCGCCCGCTTTACCGCACTGGCCATGCTGGTGTCGACCTTGGCGACCTTGTTGCATTTTTTTGTGACGCAACCAACCAGCGCACTGATACAGCCCTTGCCCGTCTATGTCTATGGCGCGGCCATGGCGCTGTTTTCCACGGTGCTGCCGGTGTTCATGAATTCAGCGGCGATCCGTCGCATCGGCTCGGCCCAATCGGTGCTGATCGGCACCCTGGGTCCGGTACTGACCATCTTTTTCGGCTGGTGGCTGCTCGACGAGCCGCTGTCGCTGGCGCAGATGGCGGGGGCAGCTCTGGTGCTTGCGGGGGTGTTGCTGGTCAGCCGACGTTGATCGGCGACATGGAAAAATGATTAAAACGACCCACATCCCCCGTAGAATATGCGCAGACAGCTACCAAAACAATAGCAACTCTGATGCAACTCGACATCTTTGAAGACAGCCGCGACGTCATGTTGCGCAACGATGTGCTGGCCGCGCTCGGCGCCCACCGGGCGGTGGCGGCGCGCACCGCGTGGGAGACGCTGCGCCAGGAGTATGCGCAGGATGCACTCCTGCCCAGCATGTTCACGCTTTTGCAGGCGCTTGAAACGCGCGTGCCGCAAGCCACGGCCAAGCCGGTGTTGGAAGACCACGACAGCCTGCGTCGGGCGCGACTTGCCTTGCAAGACAGCATCCAACCCGCTGCACAGCAATTGTTCAGCGCAAAGGCTGCGCCAGCGTGGCTGCGTCCGTTTTGGCAAGACTTGGTGCAAGGTGCTGCGCGCTTGCCGTTTCGCCCCGATTGCGAGGAGGACCACGCAGCACCCCTGCTCTTGCACCTGGAAGACTGGCAGGGTGCAGTGGAGGCCATCGCGCGCATTGCCTCATGGCGACGCATTCCGGCGCCCTTGGCCTGGATGACCCTGGCCAAACTGCGTCTGCTGGGTCTGCAGTCCAGCTGGGGCCTGCTGGCCGAACTGGCATGGCTTTCTCCCAAGCGCCTGGACGCGCTGCTGCAGCGCGCGCCCGACCCGCTATTGCAACGGCTCAAGGACCAGTTTGATGCCGGGTTCGATGCCGCCTTGGGGGCCGACGGTGCCATGCCAGACCCAACAGCCGATCTGGCATGGTTTCCGGCCTGGGTGCTCTGCGCACGGCCAGACTGGGTGGGCCATCTGGCGCTGGCGCAGCCGGGTCAGCACAGTGCGCCAGAACAGGCCATGCGCCTGATGGCCGAGCTCCTGGGGTTGGAGCGCCAAGGCCGCCACCATGATGTTGTGGCCCATCGCAAGCACCTGCGCGCCCTGCATCCTGGGCTGTACGCGGCTTATATGAAGACGCGCTAGGGCGTCCGCGAATACCTCAGCCGCCACAGAACTGGATCTGTGCAGCCGCTGCGATTGAAGCGGTTTTCCTTGCCCGGCGCACACCAGCGTGTCGGATTTATACAAGACTCCGGCGCGCGGCTACCCTATCCTTGCAGCCCCTGACGCCTGTCACCCCATTCAGCCTCAACAAGGAAACCACCATGTCCCCCAGCGCACCATCCGCCCGCGTCACCCAACTGCTGGAAGACATCCGCCATCTCGATGAAGGCCGATTCGAACTGGTGCAAGCACTCAGAAAACTGATCCTCGGATTGGATGTCCGCGTGTCGGAGGAAGTGAAGTACGGCGGCCTGTTATTTGGCGCAACTGCGCCCTTTTGTGGCGTGTTCGCCTACGCCCAGCACGCCTCCCTGGAGTTCGGTGCGGGCGCGTCCCTGCCCGACCCGCACCAGGTGCTGGAGGGTTCGGGCAAGTTGCGCCGCCACATCAAACTGGCGTCGCTCCAGGACATTTCCGCCAAACACGTCCGCGAATACCTGGTCCTGGCACTGCAGGCCAGCGCCACACCATAAGGGCTCGTTACGGATAGCCCGAGGCAGCCGCCACCGCCAGCACCCCGGACGAGGCCAGCACGGCGCTGGGTGTGCGCCCCAGCCAGCGCTGGAACTCGCGCGTCATATGGGCTTGATCGGAAAAGCCGTGATCAGCGGCGCAGGCCGCCAAAGACGGGGCCAGGGGCAGCCCGACGGTGGCACGGCGAATGCGGGCCAGGCACTTCCAGTACGCGGGCTGGCGCCCCGTGGCGCCTTGCACCAGGCGCTGCAAAGTCCGCTCGGACACGCCCAACTGCCGCGCCGCCACAGCCACGGTGGCGCTGACCGACAGGCTGTGCAGCGCATCGACCACGCGGGGGTCCAGGCGCACGCAGGCATCCAGCAAAGGCAAGGCGTCTTGCGCTTCATGCAGCGGGCGGGCCTGCACAGCGCGCAAAAGCCCGGCCTCATCCAACTGCGCGCCGGGCTGCAAGCGAAAGCCCCAGAAATGCTCCCCTACCGTACCCGCCACGTCATAAGCCGTATCGGCCAATGCGGTCAGCAACCATTGGGGGCGCTGACCCGGCGCTGCATGCAAGATCAGATCACGGCAGCCATCGGGCAGCACGACCGTGCTGTCGGTGTTGGTGGACGTGTGGCGCCACGCTTGCAAAACGGATGGGGGTAAAGACATAGGAGCCAGTGGGCCCAACTCATTTGTCAGCGTCTTCGACCGGCCGCCGCGCGACAGAGTCGAGCAACTGCTGGGCTTGGCGGTTGCCTACGGCGGCTTCCGCCAATAAAAAACCACCGACATCGCCGATGCTGATGATGGCGTCGGCACCCGCCGCTTCCAGATAAAGCCGCTGGCTGGGGTCCAGCAATTCCGCGACGATACGGGCGCCGGGGTTGGCCTTTCTGGCCATCAGGCAGTTGACGGTGGTCAGCGCATCGGCATGCTGGCGTTCGTTGTAGTTGGCCAGCAGCACAACCAAAGCAGCGCTCGACAAAGAGGCGCGTGCCAACGACTCGCCACGGATCGGATGACCCGCGCGCGTAAAAAGCACAAACGGGTCATCGACCGGTTTCTGTTCAAGATCGGCCATCACCAGAATCGGCGTCGAATGGTGTTGTGCTTCATGGCGTAGTGTCGTGATGATCTGACCGCCCTTGAGGTTCCATCCCACCAACACAATGTGCTTCTGAAGTGTGTGCATTTTGAGCCCCATTTCCTCTTTCAATTTACGTTCGATCAGCACCGCTGCCGCCAGGGCACACAGCAAGGCGGTCAGCAGTTTGGACAAGATGACCACCACGCTCATCACCATGCGCCCGCCGGTGGTCAGCGGCACCACGGCGGTGTCACCCGAGGTCATCATGGACACCAGCAAAAAATAAATGGATTCGATCGGGCCGTGGATGCGCGGATTGATGCCCACTTCCAGAAAATAAACCAGCAAGGCGCATCCGACCCACACCGCAGCAAAAATCACCGTGAGCTCGACGATGAACCGGTAGCGGGCCACGGCCATGAGCCGAATGAAGATCGACGATATCAAACCACGGCTTGGCGCCATACCTGCACTCTCCTGCGTCAAGGACTACCCAACAGGCAGTACACGCCCACACTATAGCCCTGCCAATCCGCTTGTGCACCGGCGCTTCACCGGTATAAACCCTACTGGCTGGCGTTGCCAAATTTCAGGTCGCTGGCCTGGGTGCCCCCCACAATGGCGCGCCACAGCAACAGGAATTGAACGATGAAGCTTCTGGCCACACACGCCAGGTCCGGTTTCTTGGCTGCGCGCCAGCCATCCGCTTGAACGAATAAGGTTAGATCGTGATCGCGAAGCGAGCCACGATCTGAACCGGTTGTTGGACAAGCCCGGCTCCGAAGTGACATTGCTCTGAAAATATCTCCAACTGTCCCACCGGCTACGACGGACCCCAGCACTGCAAAGACCGTGTGCGGCGATGACCCCAACCCCCATTGCAAGGGCTGATTGCCAAACTGGGCTCAGTTGCGCCGACCCGGCAAGCTGTTTTGCACTGTTTTCGAACGAACGATGCCGCCACACCCACTGGGCGTGCTTGCGCGCAGGTGTTCTCGCTGAATTTGTACAAAATCGATGGCGAGAAAATAGCAGCGGTGGTCGACCAGGAGTGGATACACGCCAGCGGTGATCTTGCCTCTGAGATGCTGGCGAATGGTGTAGTCGGTGACGGGCGCATAGAGGTTATGACTGCACTCGCTGCATTTGATGGTTGGCAATTTGCAAATACCGGGTTGCCATTTGTTGGTGCAGTGGGGTGAATACCCAGACTTCCCCGTCGTTGTGCTTGTCCAGCGAACTGGATAGATATCCTCCCGCCCGCGAAAGAGTCGTCGGAAGAGAATGACCTTCGCATGGGGTGACAACGCGTTGGCATTGGGTTGGGGCACCGAATCGCCAATGTCGGGACTTGATGGTTGCGGTGCCGTGATGCCGTGCTGTGCAAGCAGGGCCTTTAGCGCGTCATTCTCGGCACGTAGCTGGATGAGTTCGGCTTCGGTCTCCTGAACACTGGCGGTCATTGAGCATTCCTTTATTCGACTTTACCTCCCAGGCTTGAGCACTTGAAAAGTGTCAGAAATAACATCACACTTCTTGCAGTCAGGAGATATCGCTATGCAGACCCTCGCCAAACAAGTCTTGAAACACGCCACCGGCGCGCCGGAGGGCACGCCTTTGGTCGCCAAAGAACTGTTGCATTTGGGAAGTCGCGCCGCAGTGGATCAAGTGTTGTCCCGTCTGGTGCAGCGCGGTGCTCTGTTGCGTGCCGGGCGCGGCATCTATGTCTTGCCCGTCGAGAGCCGCTTCGGCACCCGTGCGCCGTCGGCCGTCAAGATGGTCGAAGGCTTGGCAAACCAGCGTGGGGAAACCATCGTGGCGCACGGTGCCGCCGCCGCCAACGCGCTAGGCCTGACCACACAGGTCCCAATGCGAGCGGTCTATCTCACCTCCGGCCCCAGCCGCCAATTGAAATTGGGCGCTCAGATGGTCGAGTTCCGACACGCACCAATCTGGCAACTGATCTTTCCGGGGCGGGCTGCGGGAGAAGTGGTGCGGGCACTGGCTTGGCTAGGCCCGGAAAAAGCCGGTGCAGCGATCAAAAAACTGCGCACCAAATTGCCAGCATCCGAACTGAAAGAAGTCGCGTCAGCGCGGTCACGCCTGCCGACCTGGATGGCCCAAGAGATCAGCACCCTGGTCGCCGCCGGGCCGCCCCAAGGCGAAACAGCCCCCTTGGGGGGCAGCGACCCGCGAAGCGGCGGAGCGTGGGGGCAACGTTTCACCGCCGGGCCGCCCCAAGGCGAAACAGCCCCCTTGGGGGGCAGCGCAGTACGCGCAGCGACAAGCGTGGGGGCAGCCTGACCCATGGTTGATTTCTTCAAGCTCTCCACCGCCGAACGGCTGGAGGCGCTTGATTTGGCGGCCAACACATCGGGCCTGCTGCCCCATCTGCTGGAAAAAGACATCTGGGTGGTCTGGTCATTGCGGCACCTCTTTGTCGGCCCTTACGCTGACCACTTGGTATTCAAGGGCGGCACATCCTTATCGAAGGCCTATGGCGTCATCCGGCGCGGCCGCCTACTTGCCGGGGGTGGATTTTCCCAGCGCGACGTCACAGGTGATGCGCGCAGAGCGCACCTTCTGGGAGAAGGCTACGGCGATTCATGTTTTTTGCGCGCAGGGCGAGTTTCGCGGTGGCGACCGCTTCGCGCGCCACTGGCACGACCAACGAGGCTGGATGCTGGTGGCTTCACTGACGCCGCCATCGCGGACAAAGCCCTCGCCCGCGCCGTCGCTGACCACAAGAGCGCGTTCTTTGCAGAAAAGAACGCGCATGGCAAGACCATCGACTATTACGCAGCGGTCGCAGGTGGACTCCAGCTTGTACCTGACGACGGCGCGTTGGCCAAATTGGCTACCGACTACCAACACATGGTCGATGACGGCTTGTTCCTCGATGACGCCGAGCCATTCGAAGCTTTGATGGAGCGATGTCAGGCGATCCAGCAGAAGGCCAATGCAAAGCAACCACCATAACCAAATTCAATTTCGGGGCATGGCGCCATCAGATGCACTTGAGGCCAGGGCGCGTGAACACGCGCACAAACTGGAGTCCTTCGCCTCCGATTTGATGGCCTGCCATATCGTGATCGAACTTGAGCAAAAGCACCAGCACCAGGGTCGCCCCTACAGCGTGCGCATCGACCTCACGGTGCCTGGCCACGAACTCGTGGTAAACCGGGTTCGGAATGAAGATGCCCACATCGCCCTGCGCGATGCGTTTGATGACAAACCCATGGACGGTTTGAATGCGCCCCTGTTCAGCGGCGCGGCGCAATTGGTCCAGCGTTTCAATGCCCAGTTCCTGGTGCAGGGCCCGCACGCGCTTCGGCCCCAGGCCGGGAAGCCTCAGCAACTCCGCCAGCGCCGGGGCAACTTCCTGGCGCAGGCGCTCCAATTGGGCGCAGGTCCCGGTGTCCACCACCTCGGTGATCATTGCAGCCAGTTTCGGGCCGATTCCGGGCAGTGCGTCCAGGTTTTCATGCCGGGCGACCATCTCCTTCACGCTGTGTCCCATCTCACCGAGCGTGCGCACAGCGTTGCGGTAGGCACGCACGCGAAAAGGGTTGGCGTCTTCCATCTCCAGCAGGTCGGCGATTTCGGAGAATACAGCGGCAATATCCGTGTTGACGAGGGGCATACGGTTCGCTCCTAAAGACTGCGGGTTTTACTGTCATACGTGGTAGCTCCCGGCTTGCACCTTGCCGCGAAAGACCCAATAGGCCCAGCCGGTGTAACCCAGAATCAGCGGCAGGATGAGGCCGGTTCCGATCAGCATAAAAATCTGGCTGCTGCGGTCGGTGGCGGCGTCCCAGATAGTGATCGCACCTGGGATGACATACGGAAAAACACTGATTCCCAAGCCGAAGAAACACAGCAGAAAGATGAGCAAGGTGAGTAAAAAAGGCGCCAGTTCATGGCCGCCCTTCAGGCTGCGCACAAAAGCCAGGCTGGCCATGGCCACCAGAAGTGGCACGGGCGCCACCCACAGAATGTTGGGGTAGGTCAGCCAGCGGTTGAAATATGCGCCTTCGAGAAAAGGGGTCATGGCACTGACGGTGACGATGGCGACCAGCGTGGCGCCACCGAACCGCCATGCATGGCGAGCTGCTTGCCGCTGCAGATCGCCCTCCGTCTTCAGGATGAGCCAGGTGGCCCCCAACAGGGCATAGGCCACCACGAGCCCCAGACCGGTGACGAGCGAAAAAGGGGTCAACCAGTCCCACCAGCCGCCCGCGTAGGCGCGCCCGCTCACCTGGATGCCTTCCAGCAGTGCGCCCAGCACAATGCCCTGCGACAGTGCCGCCAGGAGAGATCCGCCGGTAAAAGCGGCATCCCAAAAGGGGCGGTGGGCCGGGTCACGCCAGCGGAACTCGAAGGCCACGCCCCGAAAAATCAGCGCCAGCAGCATGGTGATGATCGGTGCATAGAGTGCTGACAGGATGACCCCGTAGGCCAGTGGAAACGCGGCGAGCAGGCCACCGCCGCCCAGCACCAGCCAAGTCTCATTGCCATCCCATACCGGGGCGATGCTGTTCATCGCCGTGTCGCGGTCTGGCCCCACCTTGAAGCTGGGAAAGAGAATACCGATGCCCAGATCAAACCCGTCCATCACCACATAAACGAAGACGGCAAAGACGATGATGAAAGCCCAGATGAGGGTGAGGTCGGAATACATGCGGCCTCCCGTCTAGGGGGATGGAGTGCGGTCAGGCTGGATGGCCTGCGCCGGGGTGATACCGGCAGTGCGCACGGGGATATGCGGCGGTGCCAACTCATGCACTGCGGGTGGCTTGGCCATCAGCTTCAGGATATAGACCACCCCGGCACCGAAGACAGCAAAATAAACCACCACAAAAGCCGCCAGCGAAGCCGCCACGGCGGGTGCGGCCAGCAGCGGCGAGGCCGACTCCGCAGTGCGCATGAGTCCGGTGATCGTCCAAGGCTGGCGCCCCACTTCGGTGGTGACCCAGCCCGCCAGCACGGCAATCAGCCCGGAGGGCGCCATCACCAGGGCGAAACGAAGCAATGCAGACGATGTGTAGAGCGTGCCGCGCGCTCGGGCAACCAGGCTGAACAGGCCCAGCCCCGCCATCAGAAAGCCCAGACCCACCATGACGCGGAAGGACCAGAAAACGATACCCACGGGCGGCTGGTCTGCTTGGGGCACCGTGTCGAGCCCGGCCAGCGGAGCGTTCAGGTCATGCTTCAAGATCAGCGAAGACACTTGGGGTATCTGGAGGGCATAGTCCATCCGTTTTTCTGCGCTGTTGGGGATGCCGAACAAAATGAGCGGCGCCCCGTTGGGGTGACTCTGGTAATGGCCTTCCATGGCCATGATCTTCACCGGCTGGTGCACCAGCGTGTTCAGTCCGTGCAGGTCGCCGAGCACAATTTGCAGGGGGGCCACGAACATCGCCATCCACATCGCCATGGAGAACATGGTGCGCGAGCGCAGGTTGTCCTGGTCCCTCAGCAGGTGCCAGGCCCCCACACCCCCGACCAGGAGGGCGGTCGTCAGATAGGCTGCCGAAACGGTGTGCGCCAGGCGGTAGGGAAAGCTGGGGGTGAAGATGATGGCCAGCCAGCTTCCCCGCGGGACAAACTGGCCGGCGGCGTTCAAGGCATAGCCTGCAGGTGTGTGCATCCAGCTGTTGACCGACAGGATCCAGAAGGCCGAGATCACCGTACCCACCGCCACCATCAGCGTGGCGGTGAAGTGCAGGCCCCGGCCGACCCGCTCCATGCCGAACAGCACGACACCCAGGAAACCGGCCTCCAGAAAGAAGGCGGTGAGTACCTCATAGGCCATCAGCGGACCGATGATTGGCCCGGCCCGGTCAGAAAACACCGCCCAGTTGGTGCCGAACTGGTACGACATCACGATGCCGGAGACCACGCCCATGCCAAAGACCAGGGCAAATATCTTGGCCCAATAACGAAAAAGGTCCAGGTACTGCGCCTGCCCCGTCTTCAGCCAGAGCCCCTCCAGTACCGCCAGATAGCTCGCCAGCCCGATGGTGATTGCGGGGAACAGAAAATGAAAGCTCACCGTGAAGGCGAACTGGACACGCGCAAGAAGGAGAGCATCAAATGGCCCATGCATTGTTTCCTTCCTTTCTGGAGTGCCCTCCCCATCTTGCCTCCTTTTCATCCAGTGACGAAAGCCAAGGCAAATGCACTGCCTATTGCAAACCAGGCGTCAATGCCTGACGTTGTCGTTTGTCAAGCAAAAGATGCGTCACCCATATCCATACCCTTGTTGTCAAAGATTTACCTGCCACCCGCAGCAATCTCCCAGTAGCCATCGGGGCGCTGTGTTTTGCGCTCCAGAATCGATGCGGGGATGTCAATTTTGAGTTCAGCCGCACGCTTCGGATCGATCAGCACGGTCGGGGTTTCCTGCCGCAAAACGGGCAGCACATCAGCCTTCTTGTGGAGCCGGAGAATTTTGACGGCCTGCGTACCAGCCAGGCTGCCCACCAGGCCAAAGTCAGCCCCAACGTACAGCAACGCGCCAGGGACCGGCACCAAAGCGAATGCCGTGACAGGGATTTTTCGCTCCATGGCAAAGTCGCTCAAATCGTTGGTGGGCTCGTATTTGCGCATGCCATAGTAGGTGTCCAAGGGAACACCAAACATCTGCACGCCTTTGCCCTCGTTGTACATCTCTTTCAGCGGGGCAACAATGCTGTCTTGCTTGTTCACCTGCCTGGACGTCACCGCAATACCGAATTTCTCCCCATTGGCGCGTACAGCCTCGACATGGGAGATGCCGTTTTCATCGTCGGTGTGCACCATTCCGATACGGCTCACCGCAGGAAATATGTCGCGGACCATTTTCATGGAGTCGGCCATCTCGACGTGCAAGGTGGCGCCGGTCATGCCCGCGCCGCCATCGGTGAGCGAGGTAGCCCCCGCGTCCATCGGATTCGCCACCGCAGTAAACACCGCGGGAATACCCGCCAGCTCAAAGGCGCTGCGCGCATATTTGGTTGCGGGGGTGCCGATGGTCAAAGCAAGATCGGGGCGGCTGGCGGCTATGCGCTGGGCTTCGTCCTTGATGCGGCGCAACAGTGCCAAACGGTCCCAGAACCCGCCGTTGGCCAAATCGAAATCAATCTTGACCCGATGGACCACCAGGTTATCACCCTGCACGAAGCCGGCATCCTGCAGCGTCTTGAGGAAACCATTCAGGGACTCTTGGTACTGCGCGATATCGGTCACCTGAAGGACTTCGATTTTGTAGGTGCGGGGCGCATCCATCAACTTTGGCGACAGCGGTTCCATTGCCCCGCTGGGCGCTGAAACAGCAAACAATACCGACGCCACTAGACCTACAACCAATTTCATTATTTCCCCTTTGTATTTACACGATCAATTTCAGAGTCAGTGTCTTCTGTCTAGCGTAATTCGTCACCAGCCGTGCAGGCCAAACTATTGGTTTAACGTGCCAAAAATGGGCCGTATCAGCCAAGGGCTATCCCTTTGTTAGCGGCTGTGTAAATGCGCGTAAATCTGGCGGAGTTTGAAACTGGTGACGCACGAAAGCAAAGGGGCCGATCGGCCCCTTTCT
>MESI01000132.1 GCA_001770935.1 Burkholderiales bacterium RIFCSPLOWO2_12_FULL_61_40
AGCTGCTGGGCAACGGCTTGCAAGTCGTTTCGGCCGTAACTAAAAGTTTTTCCGAATGCGTCTGCAGCGAAGCCTGTGATTGTAGCAGGCTTTGAATCACGTTTTAGCACCGGATCTGAAAAAATTAAACGAGTTTCCAATCCGGCATCGGGTTTGACCACGGCGAAGCGGGCCGATGGCAGCGCCAACGGGGTGATTTTTTCGCCAATACCTTCCACCCAGGCATGGTGCCCACCCAGGAAGAAGGGCACGTCCGCGCCCAAGGCCAGGCCCAGGGTGGACAGCGCTTCTTGCGATAAATTCAGCTTCCATAGCCGGTTCAGCGCCAACAGGGTGGACGCAGCGTCTGAGGAGCCGCCGCCCATGCCCGCTTGGGCGGGGACGGATTTGGCGATGCCAATATGCACGCCCATGGGGCATTGGGTGGCGTGTTGCAGGGCGCGGGCCGCACGCACCACCAGGTCATCCGCAGGCAGGGCCCAGGTGAGGTCCTCCCGGCTGATCTGGCCGTCGTGGCGCAACTCAAAATGCAGGGTGTCGCACCAGTCAATCAGTACAAAGGCCGATTGCAGAAGGTGATAGCCATCGGGGCGTCGCCCGGTGATGTGCAGAAACAGGTTGAGCTTGGCGGGGGCGGGAATGTCGTAGAGCGACTGCATGGCGGAATTATCAGCGGACGGGTGGACGCACTTTAGCGTTCCAGAATGATTTTCAACTCTGCGGGGGCATCCGGTCCCAAGCGCCGGGCACTCAGTCGACCCGATGGTAGCGAACTTAAATCGGCCTCCCAGCCGGGGGTGGGCAGATCGGTCCCCTGCAGCCAGGAGAACAGGCTGGCGATGGGCAGGTCGGTGCCGGTGGTGTACCGGGTCAAGGCGACCAGGGATTCGAAGTGCTGTGGCTCCCCGTTGGTTTGCAGTACGGCGGCGTCGGCATTCCACTGCAGGCGCGCGATGGTGCTGCCCAAGGGGGTGAAAAAGGCCAAACCACCCGCTTGGGCGCTGCCGTGGAGGTCGAAATCGGCGGAAAAAGCCTGTGCGGGTGTGCTTTGAATCTTCAGTGCCAACCGCCCTTGCCAATGGGGAGTATTGGCATCATTTGAGGCTGTAGCCCGCATGTTGCTTGCGCAGCCAGCTATCAAAAAAATAGCAAAAGCAAGCGCGAAGCGCAGTCCGCACCGGACCCCTGTTTTCACGGTTTGGGGTTGAGGCGTTTGATGGTCTCAATCAGGGTGTCGTTTTCGGGGTTCAGTGCGATGCCTTGCTTCCAGATGTCGGCGGCGTCGCTTTGCTGGCCCATTGACCACAGAATTTCGCCCAGGTGGGCCGCGATTTCGGCGTCGGGGCGTGTCTGGTAAGCGCCTCGCAGCAAGCGCACGGCTTCGGTCGTGTTGCCGCTGCGGTACTCCACCCAGGCCAGGCTGTCAATGATGAAGGGGTCTTCAGGTGCGAACTCTAGCGCCTTTTGAACCAGTTGGCGCGCTTCCGGCAAACGGATGTTGCGATCTGCCAGGGAGTACCCCAAGGCGTTGTAGGCATGGTGGTAGTCCGGCTTGGCAGCAATCACCTGGCGCAGCAGTTGCTCCATCTCGTTCAACTTGCCCATTTTTTCCGCCAGCATGGCCTGGTCGTATACCAGCTCCACATCTTGCGGGTTGCGTGCGATGGCATCCACCAGTACCTGGTAGGCGGCGGGGTACTGTTTGTAATCGCGCAACAACTGCACTTCTGCGGAGACTTTGGTGCGGGCGTCCTCGGGCTGTATTTCGGGGATGCTGTGAATCAAGGCGCGGGCTTCGGCCATTTTTCCCTGGCGCGCCAGAATCATGGCCCGCCGACTCTGCACGCGCAATGTATCTGGCGGGCTGTCGATGCGTTGCAGATAGGCTTGGGCTTCGTCCAGTTGCTGGTTGTGTTCAGCAATTTGGGACAACAGCAAATAGGCCTGCACCAGACCGCGGCCCATTTCGGCGCGGGGCTCCGTGCCGGGGGGGGCAGTGTTGAGTGCGATATAGGTTTTCAAGGACGCCTCGGCTGCCGCCAGCTTCTTGTCCTGCAACTCCAGGGAGCCACGCACCAGCCAGGCATCCGTGTAGTCCGGCTTTTCGGTGTTCAGCAATTGCATTTGCGCATAGGCCTCTGCAAAACGCAGCGCATCCAGCAGCTTGCGTGCGTAGGCCATGCGAATTTCTGGCGCGGGCATGGCAGAAGACAAGTATTTCCGAACCAGACTTTCTGCTGCAGACCATTGGGGGCCGGTCAGATTGAGGGCCAGCGCGATGGGGTCTTCAGATTTGGCGCCCAAAGCCACACCCTGGCGCACGGCCTCCAGCGCACCCTGTGCATCCCCTGCCATGAGCCGCAGCCGTCCCACGGTAGACCACGCAGTGGGGCCGGTGCCCGTGGTATTCAGGTCGGCGGCCAAGGCTTGTTCCACCAGACTGGCTGCCATGGCCTTGTCGGCGGTGCGGGCAAAGTAGCGGGGCAGCAGCGCAATCGCGACAGCGCGTTCTTTTTGGGGCAGGCCAGCAAGGTCGCGTTTGAGGGGGGGCAGCGCGTCGGCCAGTTTGTTCATGCCGATCAGAATTTGCAGCAGGTAGCGGTTGGCGTCGCGGGACACCGGAAAAGCCTGCGACCAGGCTTGTGCCGCCTGCAGCGCAGACTCGCCGTTGCGCGCCGCCAAGGCCAACTCTACCGTGCGTTCGTACAAACGGGGGGAATTGGCCTTACGCGCTGCATCCAGCATCAGCGCGTAAGCAGCAGCGCCGTCGCCATTTTGGGCGCTCAGTTCACTCACCAGTAACTGATAAAAGAGGGGGCCGTCCAAATTAGAGTTATGGGGGCTTTGCGCCTTTACCGGCGCACTGAACGTGCCGCCGCAGGCGCCGGCCAGGAGTAGGGTCAAAGTGATACGTCGAAAGGATCGGGTCATCCGACCATAATAATCCAAGCCGAGGAGCCCATCCCACCATGCCTGAATTACCTGAAGTTGAAGTGACACGCCTGAGTTTTGCCGATCGCATTGCGGGCGCCCAGATTGAGTCGGTTTGCATCGGGAAGCCGCTGCGCTGGCCCCTGAACTGTCAGCCTGAAGACCTGCAGGGGTTGCGCGTGCTGGGGGTGCGGCGGCGCGGTAAATATCTTTTGCTTGATTTGGAGCGAGGCCTGTTGCTGCTGCACCTGGGCATGTCTGGCAGCCTGTCTTATGGCCTGCACCTGCCTGCAGCAGGAGTGCATGACCACTTTGAACTGCGCACCAACCAGGGCAGCTTGCGCCTGAATGACCCCAGGCGCTTTGGCGCTGTGGTGTATGCCACTGCAGAGCAAGATGCTGTTGCGCAAAAACTACTAGATAAGCTGGGCATGGAGCCGCTGGGCGAGGGCTTTGATTTGCAGCTTTTTCAAGCCGGACTGGCACGGCGCCAGGCGCCTATCAAACAGGTGCTGCTGGCTGGCGACCTGGTCGTCGGGGTGGGGAATATCTATGCCTCAGAGGCGCTGTTTCTGGCAGGCATTCGGCCCACCACCCGTGCTTCCCGCTTGAGCCGCCCCCGTGCGGCCCGGCTGCACCAGGCCATTCGGGACGTGCTGGCACGGGCCGTGGCCAAGGGAGGCAGCACCTTGCGTGATTTTTCCAATGCCAACGGAGACATGGGGCATTTTCAGTTGGAGGCCATGGTTTATGGCCGCGCTGGACAAGCCTGTAAAGTGTGTGAATCCACGGTTCGGCTGATTCGACAGGGGCAGCGGTCCACGTTTTTCTGCCCGACTTGCCAGAAACCCTGACAGAAAATGGGGGGCGCGGTGCTATATTGAACGATTCCACGGGGGACTCTTGGCTACATCATTTAACGAACAATTTGACCAACTCGGCACATGGCGTCGGGAGTTCGCGCTGCGGCTGAAGCTGCTGGCGGAGTGGATGAAGGACCATGAACTGCTGGACGCCGCCGTGGAAGAGCGCCTGCGCCGCCTGGAAACCCAGGTGCGGTCCGACAAGGTGATGGTGGCGTTTGTTGCCGAGTTTTCGCGTGGCAAATCGGAAATGATCAATGCCATTTTCTTTGCGGGTTATGGCCGCCGCATCATGCCAGCCAGTGCCGGGCGCACCACCATGTGCCCCACCGAAATGGGCTACGACGCGGACGTGCCGCCCTGCCTGCGCCTGCTGCCGATTGAGACCCGCTTGCAGCCCCAGGCGCTCATGGAGTGGCGCATGGCGCCCGAAAAATGGACCCGTATTGACCTGGATGTGAACAATCCACAACAACTCGCATCGTCGTTCGAGAAGGTCGCCGAAACCCGCAAAGTGACCCAGGATGAGGCCCGGGCTTTGGGCTTCTGGCACAACCAGGCGCCCGAGGACAACCCGATGCTGGATGCGCAGGGCATGGTTGAAGTGCCCAAATGGCGGCACGCGCTGATCAATATTGCCCATCCGCTGCTCAAGCAGGGATTGGTTATTTTGGATACACCGGGTTTGAACGCCATCGGGGCCGAGCCGGAACTGACGGTGAGCCTGATTCCGCAGGCCCATGCGGTGGTGTTCATTTTGGGTGCCGACACCGGGGTGACCAAGTCGGACCTGTCGATCTGGCGCGAGCACCTGGTGACCGATTCGGGGGACACGGAATCCCGTGTGGTGGTGCTCAACAAAATTGACACGCTGTGGGATGCGTTGAGCACGCCAGAGCAAACCCAGGCGCAGATTGAGCGCCAAAAAGCGACGACCGCAGATATTTTGGGCATTTCCGCCGCCCAGGTGATCGCCGTGTCCGCACAAAAGGGCCTGGTCGCCAAGGTCACCAAGGACGCTGCGTTGTTGAAACAAAGCTGTTTGCCGGTGTTGGAAGACGTGCTGGGCCGCGGCATGATGGGTGAGCGGCAGAAAATCCTGACCAGGGCGATGGCCTCCAGCATCACAGACCTGCGTGCCGAGACCGGGCGCGTGATCAACATCCGCAAACGTGACCTGACCGAGCAGATGATGGAGCTCAAGAGCCTGCAGGGCAAGAACGTGGTGGTGATCAAGAACATGCGTTCACGCATCTCCCAGGAGCAGGCCGAGTTTGATCTGGGGGGCGCAAAAATCCATGCGGTGCGCTCGGTACATCTGAAGCTTTTGCGTGAAGTTTTTGCGATTTTGGGTTCCAAAGGCCTGAAAAGCGAAATGGCGCAACTCACCGATGCCTTGATGCAAAAAGGGCTCAAACTGGGCGTTAAAAAGGCCTACGGTGACACTTTTGAGCGCTTGCGCAGCAACCTGAACAAGGTGCAGTCCTTGAGTGCTGAGATTTTGGCCATGCTGAATGCGACGTTCCGCCAGCTCAACGGAGAGTATGGTTTTTCCTTGCAGGCGCCCGCTGAACCGCAAATGGCGCGTTTTTTGGCGGATCTGGACATGGTGGAGCGCAGCCACATCCAGTACCTGGGCATTGGCAACGCTTTCAAGCTGGCCCAGCCGGAATTTGCCGACCGTCTGGTGCGCGCCTTGTCCAGCCGCCTGCGTGGCATCCATGAAGCGGCCTTGGGCGAAATTGAGCTGTGGAGCAAGTCGGCGGCGTCCCAACTGGACGCACAGATGCGCGAGCGCCGCCGCAATTTCACGCGCCGGATCGAAGCCATAGACCGCATCCAGCAAGCCGCTGGCGGACTGGAAGACCGCATTCAGGAAATCGAGCAGCAAGGTACGGTGCTGAACCAGTTGGACACCAAACTGGTGGAGCTCACCAACTACCTGATTTCTGCCCAGGACACGGTCAAACCCATCCATACCTTTGTGGACGTGGAGCTCGTTTAAACGTGCTGCCAACACCAGGGCACTTCGCCACACAGGTGGTGGAGTGGCAAATGCGGCATGGTCGCAACGATTTGCCATGGCAAAACACACGGGACCCCTACCGCGTGTGGTTGTCCGAAATCATGCTGCAGCAGACGCAAGTCGTCACGGTGCGTGCTTATTTTGCGAAATTTGTCGAACGCTTTCCCCATGTGAGGGCACTGGCGCAAGCCAGTCTGGACGAGGTCCTGGGTTTGTGGAGTGGACTGGGCTACTACAGCCGGGCGCGCAATCTGCACCGCTGTGCGCAGCAAGTGGTGGCTCTGCATGGCGGCGTTTTTCCCTCGGTGTCCCAGGTTCTGGTCACACTGCCGGGCATCGGCCGCTCCACTGCGGCGGCCATAGCCTCGCTGTGTTTTGGCGAGCGCGTGGCGATCCTGGACGCCAACGTCAAACGCGTGGTGACCCGGGTGTTGGGTTTTGAAGCCGACCTGGCCCTTGCCAGCAACGAGCGCGCCTTGTGGGACGCCGCTACAGACTTATTGCCATCGTCTCCAGATGCACAGTCGTCCATGCCCCGGTACACCCAAGGCATGATGGACTTGGGGGCGACGGTGTGCCTGCCGAAAAAGCCCCGGTGTGAAGCCTGTCCGGTGCATGTTGCGTGTGCGGCCCGCCAAGGAGGTGATCCGCAGCGCTACCCCGTGCGCACGCGTAAGCTCAAACGCTCCAGCCAGTCGATCTGGCTGCTCTGGGCCCAAACGGCGCAGGGGGCGGTGTGGTTGGCGCCGCGCCCCACGCCTGGCGTGTGGGCTGGGCTGCAGTGTTTTGCGCTGTTTGACAGTGAAGACGCGCTGCGCCAAGCCGTACCAAAACCCTTGCGTGCACAGTTGCAGCCGGATGCGGTGTTCACCCATGTGCTGACCCATAAGGACCTGCATTTGCACCCCTGGCGTTTGACCTTGTCCGATGCGTCGTTGGGCTGGGCGCAGGGGCGCTGGGTAGGTGCGCAGGAGTGGCCCGGACTGGGCCTGCCTGCGCCGATACGCAAGCTGCTGCAGCGGGGGTAGCCCCGCCTGCCACTACACCGCGTCGATTTCCCGGTGGCGTTTGAGCGTGACCCACTGGGGGGTAAAGTGCTCCGCCAGCCGTTCGACCAGGTACACCGAGCGGTGCTGGCCGCCGGTGCAGCCGATGGCCACGGTCACGTAGCTGCGGTGGTCTCGGGCCAGCACTTCCAGCCAGTACTCCAAAAACTGCGTAATGTGCTGCTGCATTTGCCCCACATCCTCTTGCACTTGCAAAAAATCGGCCACGGCCTGGTCGCGTCCCGTCAGGTGCTTCAACTCGGGGTCGTAATGGGGGTTGGGCAGCATGCGGACATCAAAGACATAGTCGGCGTCGGTGGGGACGCCCCGTTTGAAGGCAAATGATTCAAACACCAGTGTCAGTTGGCCACCCGGTGTGGACACCATGGTTTTGACGTAGCTTTGCAGCTGGGAAGCCCGGATGATGCTGGAGTCGATCACATGGGCCTGCTCCCGCAGCGCAGCCAGCAGTTCTCGCTCCAGCTCAATGGCGTCCACCAGTATGCGGCGCTCGTCGCCTTGGGCATCTACGGTGTCCAGTTGCGACAGCGGATGCTTGCGGCGGGTTTCGGAATAACGGCGGACCAGGGTGCCGGTGGAAGAGTCCAAAAACAGCAGTTTGACCACAACGCCCTGGCTGCGCAAAATGTCCAGTTGCTGGGGCACCAGCGGCAAGGAGGTGGCGCTGCGCACGTCCATGGCGATGGCCAGATGGCGGGCATTTTGTTTCTTTTCTAGCTCGACAAACGGCAAAAGCAGTTCCGGCGGAAGGTTGTCCACGCAGTAAAAGCCCGCGTCTTCCAAGGCGTGCAAGGCCACCGACTTGCCGGAGCCGGACATGCCGGTGATGAGGATAATTTCCATCAGGCCCCCGTCTGCAACATTTCTTTGGCATGGGCCAGCGTGGTGTCGGAGAGTTTTTCCCCGCCCAGCATGCGGGCGATTTCCGCCACCCGCTGTTCCCCCCGCACCGCTGCCACCGTGCTCTGGGTTTGCGCGTCCGTCATCTTTTTAGCCACGACCAGGTGGTGGTCGGCACAGGCCGCCACCTGCGGCAAGTGGGTGACCGCCAGCACCTGGCGGTCTATGCCCAACTGGCGCATCAGGCGCCCCACGGTTTGCGCCACAGCGCCACCGACGCCGGAGTCCACCTCGTCAAAAATCAGGGTAGGTGCGGTACCCAGTTGGCTGGTGGTCACCGCGATGGCCAGCGCCATGCGGGACAGCTCACCGCCTGAGGCCACTTTGGAGACAGGGCGCGGCGTGCTGCCGGCGTGGCCCGCCACCAGAAAGCCCACCTCTTCCAGGCCACTTTGCATCGGCTGGGCGCTGGCCTCCAGCGCCACTTGAAATTGCCCGCCCTGCATGCCCAGGCCCTGCATGGCCTGGGTGATGGACTGGGCCAGCAGAGGCGCTGCTTTGGCGCGGGCCTTGGAGATGCTTTTGGCTTCGGCCAGGTAGGCGGTGTGGGCTTTTTTCTCTCGGCTTTGCAGGCTTTCCAGATCAGAGGCAGCGTCCAACTGCAGCAATTCTGTTTTCCAGGATGCCAGCAAGCTGGGCAACTCCTCGGGGCTGCGTTTGTAGCGCCTGGCCAGCGACACCCACAGGGACAGGCGCTCGTCCAGTTCGGCCAGGCGTTCGGGGTCCAATTCGGTGCGTCTTGCATAGGCACGCAGGGAGTGCACCGTGTCTTCCACCTGGGCCACGCTGGAGATCAGCACTTCGATGGGGCCTTTGAAATCGGCTTCCAAATGCGATTGGCTTTGCAAGTGCTGCAAGGCGGCATGCAACTGCTGCAGGGCATTGTGGTCCTCGTCTTCCAGCAGTTGCAGCGCGCCCTGGGCGGCATCCAGCAGGGCCTGGCCGTTGGACAAACGGCTGTGGCTGGTGTTGAGCTCTTCCCATTCCTGGGGCTGGGGGTTGAGTTTTTCGACCTCGCCAATTTGCCAGGCCAGCCGTTCGCGTTCGCGCTGCAGGGAGTCCTGCTTGGCTATGGCATCGGACAGGGCGGTTTGGCTCTGGCGCCAGGTCTGCCACAGGGCGTTGAGCGTGGTGGTGGAAACCTTGGCGTAGGCGTCCAGCAGGCCCCGCACGGCGTCGGGGCGGGTCAGGCTCTGCCAGGCGTGCTGGCCGTGGATGTCGAGCAACTGTTCGCCAATGCTGCGCAGTTGCTGGGCGGTGGCGGGGCTGCCATTGACCCAGGCGCGGCTTTTGCCTTGCAGGTCTACGGTGCGGCGCAACAGCAACACATCTTCGGCATCGAAACCGGCATCCTGTAACAGCGGAAACACTTGCGCAGGGGTATCGAACTCGGCACTCACATCGGTGCGTGTGGCGCCTTCGCGGATCACACCGGTGTCGGCCCGCGCACCAGTCACCAGCTGCAGCGCGTCAATCAAAATGGACTTGCCGGCACCGGTTTCGCCGGTCAGCACCGAGAAGCCGCTGTCCAGGTCCAGTTCCAGTTCGCTGACGATGACGAAATCGCGAAGAGCAATGCGTTTGAGGCCCATGGTTAGTGCCTCTTCGGTTGTTTGAAGCGGGTCTGCGCAGCATTCATTTACGCCACTCCCTCATTCCAATGTAGTTTTTCACGCAAGGTGTCGAAATAGCTCCAGCCTTTGGGGTGCAGGAAGCGCACATGGTGCTTCGACTGCGTCACCACAATGCGGTCGCCGTGCATCAAGGAGGCCAGGGATTGCATATCGAAGTTGGCGCTGGCATCGCGTCCCGCTACTACTTCTATAGCAACCTCCGCAGCATTGGCAAGGACGATAGGCCGATTGGATAAGGTATGCGGGGCAATCGGCACCAGCACCCAGCCCGGAATGGACGGGTGCAACAGCGGTCCGCCCGCCGACAAGGAGTAGGCCGTGGAGCCCGTGGGCGAGGCGATGATCAGTCCGTCGGCCCGCTGGTTGGCCACAAAATGTCCGTCCACCTCCACCCGCAGTTCCACCATGCCGGCAGTAGCGCCCCGGTTCACCACCACGTCATTCATGGCCAGCGCGGAAAACACACAATGCCCGTCACGGATGACCCGCCCCTGCATCAGGCTGCGCAGATCCTCGTCGTATTCACCCGCCAGCATCGGCTGCAGGGTGGTACGGAATTCGCCAAACGGAATGTCAGTGATGAACCCCAGGCGGCCCTGGTTGATGCCGATCAGCGGCACGCCATACTGCGCCAATTGCCGGCCAATGCCCAGCATGGTGCCGTCGCCCCCGACCACCAGACACAGATCGCAACTGGCGCCAATCGCCGCCACACCCATGGTGGTGTAGCGGTTCAATCCCATGTTGCTGGCGGTGTCGTTCTCAATCACCACATCGCACCCTTGGTCCATCACAAAATGGGCAATCTGCTCAAGGGCTTGGCGCGATGACGCCCCCGACGCTCCCGCAGCGGTGGTCTGGTACTTGCCGATGAGGGCAACCTGGCGAAATTTGGACTTCATTCTTAAATTACATCACTAAAATGTGTCGATGCTTGATGATCGTTCCAAGTTGTTGTTGAAAGCG